>DASXLR010000001.1:0-9415 GCA_036496075.1 Paenibacillus sp.
TCTTAAAGTCCTGTTCCAATTGACTTAGCAATTGTTCTGTACGCCCTGTGTATTGTTCTACAGTCACATCACCACTTAATTGCTCGAACAGCTCGGCTACTAAATCAGCTTGGGGAAGCTTCTGGTACACTTCGGAAATGATCTGCATCATCAACATCATTAAATCTAGTTGTTCTCTTCGCATATAAAAGTAAATATTCCACGCCTCATCCGGATGAACCAACTGGTTCTCCATCGCACGATCGGCTGCTTGAGCCCCACTTTGGATAGCCTTACCCGCTTCAATAATTTCATTTCCATTCCATATGTAATTCGGATCGCGTAGTGTACGTCCCACATGACTGAAAATAACGGCGAACAGTCCGTCCACTTTTTTGCGAATATCCACCATCTGTTCTCCACCTGTTGGCATATAGATCATATTCACAATCATCGCAGACCCTAATCCAATGACAAGTAATTCGATTTGTGTGAGCAACGTATCCAATGACACATTCCCACTACCAAACACACGGAATACTACGACTGAACTCGTTACAATACCTTCTTTGAAGCTGGACTTCACAATCAGTGGAAATCCAAACAACACATACAGAGCAAGTACCCAGAAATGGAATCCAAATAGCGCGAATAAACCACACGCAAAAAGAAGCCCCACTAGTGAGGCAAAAAAACGAGCCGTAACCGTCCTAAGACTTCTTTTGCGCGTCACCTCCACGCCAAGTATTGCCAGTAAACCTGCTGATTGAGGATTAGGAATCCCCACCGCGTTAGCAATCAGAATGGACATTAGCGTGGCAATCGCTGTTTTGATCACTCGAAACCCCATGAGAACGCCCCTCTTCTGTTCATATCAAATGTCTTCTCATGGTACTAAATTTTATCGTTCTGTACAATGTAACATGTCACCCCATTAATATTTACCTGTGCGACACTAACTTATGCTCCACATATACAACAAGCTGATACATCAATGTAGCGACAACAGCAATTACAAATAAACTAGCCAATACGAGCGTGAAATTAAACACTTGAAATCCATAAATAATCAAATATCCAAGCCCCATCTGTGCGACTAGGAATTCACCGACAATAACGCCTACCCAGGACAAACCTACGTTAACTTTCAAAGTAGAAATAATGGCCGGAAAAGAGGCTGGGAAGATCACTTTACGAAACACTTGGGATCTAGAGCCTCCGAACGTTCGCACCACCTTAACTAAATTAGCATCCACTTCTGAGAAGCTATTATAGACGACAAGGGTCGTGATAATAACAATGACCGATAACGTTGTAATGACAATAGCTACAAACCCAGCACCGAATATGACAATAAATAGAGGCCCTAGAGCAACCTTCGGCATGCTATTGAACACAACCATATAAGGATCTAACACCTTGGATAAGAATGGCGACCACCAGATCAGCACGGCAAGTAGGGTCCCTAACAAGGTGCCTAGAATGAACCCAACAACCGTCTCTCCTACAGTGATCGCTAGATGCCCCCATAACTCTCCACTAACGATATCTTTCCAGATTTGTTCGAATACTCGGGTTGGATAACTAAATAAAAGTACATCAATCCATTTAAACCGTCCAGCCGTCTCCCACAAGGTGAAAAAGAGCAGCAATATTCCCATTTGTACAGAGAACACGCTGCGGCGCTGTTTCTTTTGATGCTTTAGTTGTCCTTGATATATTTCATCAAGCCAACTTTGCTCTACAGGCAGGCCCTTATCACTCCTCGTGCTCATGTTGGCCAACACCCCCTCTATGCACTTGTACTTTCCATCTCGCTCCATATTTCATGAAAAAGCTCTTGAAATCCTACTTGATCACGTGCATCAAAAGGAAGTGCATCCCGTATATTATCCGGTACTTCGAACATCCGACGAACCGTTCCCGGGTTTCGATCTAGAAGAATCACACGATCACTCATCGCAATCGCTTCAGATAAATCATGAGTGACGAGCACAGCCGTCTTGTCTCGTGCTCGTAAAGTCTTTACGATCAGCTCCTCCAGTTGGAGCTTCGTCTGATAGTCAAGCGCAGAGAACGGTTCATCAAGCAATAATAGACCGGGTTCTGTTGCTAACGTGCGCACGAGTGCTACCCGTTGACGCATCCCCCCTGAGAGCTGTGATGGATAGAACTTTTCTTTACCTGCGAGTCCCATTTCTTCTAATAACTTAGAAGTCATCCCTATACTTTCAGGTGTTAATCTATTGGTTAATTCCAGTCCTAGCAGCGCATTATCCATAATGGTTCGCCAAGGAAATAAATAATCTTGTTGGAGCATATACCCTACTTCTGGAGAAGGTCCCTCCAGTTTGTGTCCATATATGAGAGCCTCCCCAAGAGTGGGAATAATAAGCCCCGCAATAATAGATAGAATAGTCGTCTTTCCACAGCCACTAGGACCTACAAGACTGACGAATTCGCTCTCAGCAACCGTGATTTGAAGATCATTTACAGCTAGAGAGGCCTCTCGATCCGTAACGTAGACATGTGCGACATGATTCAATTCAACAACGGGAAGCATGGGCACCCTCCTTTCCATTGAAAAGCCAAATTATTTCGAGGAAGATTTAGCTTTGTCAGCAAAACTATTGTCTACAATGGCTTTTGGAGCTACCCGCTCCTTCAATTCTCCTGCGCTATCCATAACATCTAGAAGATTGTTCCATTCCTTATCATCAAGTACCGGATCTGTCGCATATGTCCCTTGTTCTTGATACCTCTTCACGGCAGAAATGACAATATCACGATCTGTATCTTTAAAATAAGGCAGAATAACATCCGTAATCTCTTCGGGGCTATGTTCCGCGACCCAAGTTTGTGCTTTCTGCAAAGCACTTGTAAATTTCTGTACCGTTTCCGGATTTTTCTTGATAAAACTTTGTTTAGCCATGAACACCGTGTAAGGGAGATGTCCACTCTCTACACCAAAGGAAGCTACCACATGCCCTTTTCCTTCTTTTTCAAAAATAGAGGCTTGTGGTTCGAATAGCTGCACATATTCACCTGTACCCGACGCAAAGGCAGCCGCAATGTTGGCAAACTCAATATTCTGAATGAGTTCCAGATCTTGATGTGGATCGATCCCCTGCTTCTTCAGTGCAAACTCTCCTGCCATTTGTGGCATTCCACCCTTACGCTGTCCAAGAAAAGTTCTCCCTTTCAACTGATCCCAAGCAAATGTTCCGCTCTTGTCCCTAGCAACAAGGAAGGTTCCGTCCGTCTGTGTCAATTGGGCGAAGTTGATAACGGGGTCCTCCGATCCTTGCTGATACACGTAAATCGACGTCTCCGAACCTACTAGTGCCACATCTACGGCATTTGATAACAACGCGGTCATCGTCTTATCCCCACCAAACGTTGTCTGGAGTTCAACGTCTAATCCTTCTTCCTTAAAAAAACCCTTCTCCAAAGCAACATACTCAGGAGCATAAAATACCGATCGAGTCACTTCACCAATCTTCACCTTGGTTACAGAATTCTTATCACCGCATCCCGTAGCCACAATGCTGCACAGGAGAAGAACAGATATCGCAGCCGCTAAGCCTTGCGTTCTTTTCCGCATCGTTATCCCTCCATTCTTCTTCATTGATTTAAACCATCATATGCATCAGCCTAAAAAAGGTTAAAGTATCCTAATGAATCGCTATTCCCCTTTCTTCCTCTCATTTCTTTAATCTAACTTATATTGATCAATAAACAACCCTTTGCAATGATCGCAAAGGGTTGTTTAGAAGCTTTATATTATTTTATAGTGATGTGATGAATTACAGTTTATAGATTTCTTTATACTTTTCTTCCAAATAATCAGCTAGATAATCTGGATTCAAGTCCTCACCTGTAATGGCAAGTATAAGTTCAGACGGTGTACGGCTCTTTCCATAACGATAGATTTTGTCTGTAAGCCATTCTTTGATCGGCAACAATTCACCACTCGCGATATATTGTTCGAATTGTGGTAATTCCTTACGCATCGTATTCACAATTTGTGCAGCATACATATTACCGAGAGAATAGGATGCGAAGTAACCGAAGTCCCCACCTGACCAGTGAACATCCTGCAAGACACCTAATCCGTCGTTTGGAGGTGTAACTCCAAGATACTCCTCGTATTTCTCATTCCACACTTTAGGTAGATCTTTGACAGACAATCCTTCGTTAAATAACATCTTCTCAATCTCATAACGAATAATAATATGTAGATTGTAAGTCAACTCATCCGCTTCAATGCGAATGAGAGAATTCTCCACACGGTTCACTGCACGATAGAAGTCTTCCATCTCCACATCTTGCAGTTGAGGTCCGAAATGTTGCTGTAAATCGCTGTAATAACGATCCCAGAAGGAACGACTACGACCAATCATATTTTCCCAAAGGCGAGATTGAGACTCATGAATCCCCATAGAGGTACCTTCGGCCAGTGAAGTCCCCGCCAAGCTTGCATCAATGTTTTGTTCATATAGAGCGTGTCCACCCTCATGTAAGGAACTGAACAATGCACTCGTCACATCATCTTGCAGATAATTCGTTGTGATCCGTACATCGCCTGGGTTCAATCCAGTTGCGAATGGATGCACACTTTCATCTAGACGACCTGCCTCGAAATCATAGCCCATCTGTTCTAATATAAACAATCCAAATTTCTCTTGTTGTTCCTTCTCAAATATTTGATCTAAGAACTCGCTCTCCGGCTGATTTCCCGATGCCTTAATAGCTTCAAGAAGGGGAACCAATCTACCGCGAAGTCTGCTGAACACCTGATCCAGCTTCTCTACAGTCATATCAGGCTCATACATATCGATGAGTGTGTCATAACGCGTTCCTTTGACTCCCCAGTAATTGATAAACTCCTGCTTGATCTCCACAATTTTGCTTAGATGAGGCTCAAAGCCTTCGAAGTCACTATTCTCTTTAGCTTCCTCCCAAAGAGTCTGGGCGTGCGCGGTTAGCACTGAGTATTCCTGAAACTTTTTGGCTGGAATTAGTTTACTGCGCTCGTACTCTTTTTTACAATCAAGAACGATTCTACGGTCAATATCGTCCAACTGTGCAGCTACATCGGTATTGGTAAAGTAATCCAAATATTCTCCCATTTCATCTGAAATTTGAAGTTTAAACATTTCTGTATCCAGCATCCCAATCGTTTCTGAGCGAACTTCCGCCCCTTTGCGTGGAGCACCAGTCCGAAGATCCCAATGAAGCAAAGCTACTGCCTCGTAATAACTTCGTATTTTTCGAACCAATTCTTTAAATTGTTCCAATTTTACTTTTACATCATTTTCCATATTTTTGGCTCACCTCACAAATTATTTTTCTTCTACCTCTTGATGATACTTTTTGCAAAAAGTATAATCAACTTTAACACATATCCTTAATTTGAAGGAGTACATCATTCGATCGTTGTGCAAGCACCTTTTACGAATACCTTTTTCAGATAATTAGCCCTATTCAATCATTTATAAACTATCCCAAGGAAGGACGAGATGCCATATGAGTCACATTAACGAAATCATGGATTTCAACAGTAAGTTTGTAGAAAACAAAGAGTATGAGCCCTATCTAACTAGCAAATTTCCTGACAAAAGAATTGTTGTCATTACATGTATGGATACTCGTCTAGTAGAACTACTACCCAAAGCCATGAACTTTAAGAATGGTGATGTAAAAGTAATCAAGAATGCTGGGGCAATCATCTCACAGCCTTTTGGAAGTGTTATGCGGAGTGTGCTTGTCGCTATATATGAACTAAACGCAGATGAAGTATTCGTTGTTGGTCATTTAGATTGCGGTATGGCAGCCTTGAATGCAGATCACATGATTAATTCAATGAAAGAACGTGGCATTCCTGAGACTGTATTATCCACACTTGAAAACTCAGGCATTAAATTAACGAAATGGTTACGAGGATTTAGCGACATAAAAGAAGGAATAATTCATACTGTAGGTGTCATTAATAAACATCCATTACTACCCAGTAACACACCTGTTCACGGAATGATCATTGACCCTGAGAATGGGTCTTTGGAGCTTGTTGTAAATGGGTATGATCATGTGTTTTAGTATAATAATTAGCCGACGCGAAAGATTTCCTTTCGTGTCTTTTTTTTGTCCAAATGATCCATTGGTTGCTAAGCATACAGTTTAAGTGTACACTTTTCGTATTGCAAAATTTATTCATTTTAGGAGCTATAGACTCATGAATACACTCTCTTACGGTTTACTAGCCTTTCTTTCCCGGGCCCCTTACTCTGGTTACGATCTCATGCTGAAGCTTCAACCGTATTGGCCTGCTAAGCATAGTCAGATCTATCCCATCCTATCCCAAATGGAGTCTGATCATCTTCTGACCTCTACTTGGATCAAACAATGTGAGAAACCCGACAAGAAAATTTATAATATCACAGAGAATGGAATTCGTATGCTAAAAGAGTGGATGTATATTCCTCTAGCGGATCCCATCACACGTGATGAATTGTCTATGAAAACATATTGTATGTGGATGACTAACATTGACAATGCTATTGATATTATTGAGAGGAGAGAAGCTTATTACCTTAAGCGCTTAAATATTTTTAATCTTCTATTAGAAGACATGCCTGAGGAGAAACGGGAATTCGGAAATCATGAATTTTACGATTATCTACTCGTACAAAAGGGTGTCTACAGCGTGTCAGCAGGACTTGAGTGGACCCGTATGATGTTAGAAACATTGAAAAATCAACGTACGAAACAGCAACAACTTTAATCATATTAATTTTGAAACTTTGAATCATCTCTTACGTATTACATCTCATGCGTAAAGTAAAAATACACATTATACCTTAGGAGGGTACTCTACTCAATGAAGAAATGGATCATGATTGTTATGGCTTTTACACTAATATTCGCAACAATTGCACCATCTAGTGTAGACGCAAGACGTGGCGGTGGTGGTGGTTTCAAGTCAGGTACTAAATCTTTTACGAACACACCTAAGAAATCAACAACGAATAACAATGTTTCGAAGTCGAAGTCGAATACCAATTCAACTGCTGGAACGACTGCTAAACGTGGATTTTTCAGCGGCGGTGGCTTGATGAAGGGCTTAATGATCGGTGGTTTAGCAGGAATGTTATTTGGCGGTATGTTCGGTAACATGGGCTTCATGGGTGACTTTATGGGATTGGTCATTAATATTCTAGCTATTTATGTTCTCTTCGTCATCGCACGTGCAGGATTCAGAGCATACAAGAATCGTCGCAAACCTGCAGACGATCGTGACGGAAGGTACTGATTAATATGGTTCTAAGTATGGATGAAATCATTAACGCAATTTGTCTTCACATCGCTGAACGCAAAAGAATTCGACCAACAGATGTAAAGGTCGAGCTTAGCTGGGATGAAGACGACGGTTATTCCGCTGAGGTATGGGCTGAAGGTCGAAGCCAATTCTTAGTAGAATCTAACATGATCGAAGCAATCCTTCGTTATCTACAAAGTGAATACCAAGTTCGCGCTTATCGTGAGCAAGTGACACTTGATCTAGATGAGGAAATCACAGCCATCGTAACAATCGAATAAATATTAAATAAGGGGTTGTCCGGTAAGTCTTCACAGACTTATTGGACAACCCTTTTTACATGACTCTACTGACTTAGAAACTTTAAGTTCGATAACGATTCACGAAGTGCTTCGAGTGTCGTTTCGAAACTATTTTGATCATAGATTTACATGATTCATAGTTTAGTCCAGCAACAAAAGAATCCCTAATTCTTGTCACGATTAAACGTAAATCATCTTGATCAGAAAACACCTCTCCGTCAATATTTTTGAATAGCTCGTTTCCGTAAATTCTTATTCTCAAATCTTTCTCAGCTTGGTTAATCTCATCTGAGGTAAAAGTTCCGCAGTACTCATTTCTCCAATCCATAAAAAATCCGTCTGTATCTATCTGGTCTATATTTAGAAATTCGACCTCACTCTTGTCCTATTGTTATATTATAAGCATGTATATATTTACTAAAGTTACCTGTTCTTACTTATAACATTATGTTAGTATGCTTAGGTTAGTAAGCAATCATTAGTAAGGAGGATAAGAAATGAAATTTGCATCAAAGTTCATCTTAAGTTTATTCATTGTAGTTAGTCTTGCAGGAGGTTTTCTTCCAGTAACAATTTACGCTGCTTCAAACCCATTAGTAGATTCTGAAGAAGGTATAGAGGAAATCTCTATATTTTTAGATGGGAAACTAAAAATCTTAGATAGTAAATCTTATCTAGCAATTAACGGCACTACATATGTTCCCATTAAGTTGTTAGCCCAACTTCCCAGTATAAGTATAGAAACAAAAAATGGTATCACAATAAGTACTTCCAACGGTTCCTACAAGATTAATAAATCAAATTCCTATATTTTTAAAAATCGTACATATATACCTTTTGAATTTTTTATGAAAATGACTAATTTAGAGGGTAAATATGTTAATGATGTTTATTCATTGTTTATATGGGGCAGTGAAGATGGCGAAAAAAAATCAAAAAAACTAATTAATAATATATCTAGTGTTCCTAAGGATATTAGATATTTTATGGGAAGAAAAGTCTATGTCTACGAAGGAAATAAAATAGGTTGGGTATCTGAAATGAGCAACACAGATTCAAGTTTTACTGATGTGAAAATTGTCTTGCAATCAGGTAAAACAATTGAAGAAACAATATTTTTGGATTCACCAACTGAATTTACACTTTATCAAAGAATTGAACTATTGAATGGTGCTTATGCGAATAGAACTGCTTGGGTAAAAAAGAATACTTTCTCTTCAAATGTCTCTTTGTATAATATAGAAAAAATTTATATTATTTCTTTAAAAGTAGACAACAAGAAAATTAATGTAACTGCAAAACGCTCAAATGGAAATAAGTTCACTTTCAGTCTTCCATTTTCTAGCTATCCACAAGAAGTCATGTATGATCAATTTTACTATTCCAACCCTAGAAAAACTCATCCTTCATGGAGTGATAAGATTTGGAAAGCTATCCAAAGCCAAAAGATTGCAACAGGCATGAATGCGGAACAAGTATTAATGTCTTGGGGAGGCCCAGATAGAATAAATTCGCATAATAAATCTTATATACGAGTTGAGCAATGGGTGTATGGCAATACTTATCTATATTTTTATAATGGTGTGCTCGACTCATGGAATGATTAATTAATAAACAAGGTGTAACGGATCAACTAATCTGTTGCACCCTTTTCAACATTTTAGTAAATAAATTTGGCTCAAAACCGAAATTAGCGGTTGACGAATCCAAGCGAGCATAAAATGAGGATGAAAATGGAAAAACACCTGCATATCCTGTATTGTTGTAAGTCCTACCAAACAACAAAAGGAAATGACAGATGCCACTTCAGTATATC
>DASXLR010000002.1:0-53539 GCA_036496075.1 Paenibacillus sp.
TAGCTAGACCACCCTTAGCCGTCTCTCGGTGCTTATCTGGCATGGCTCCACCTACCTCGAGCATGACCTGTATAACCTCATCTGATGGAATAACACTGCGCACTCCTGCGAGTGCCATATCCGCTGCTGCTAATGCCGTCACAGCGCCGAAACCATTACGAACGATACATGGGATTTCCACGAGTCCCGCGACGGGATCACAAATAAGTCCAAGTGTATTCTTGAGGGCTAATCCCACCGCATGGATTGCTTGATCCGGCGTACCTCCCTGCAACTCTGTCAATGCTCCGGCAGCCATCCCAATGGCAGATCCAACCTCAGCCTGACAACCCCCTTCAGCACCCGAGATAAAAGAATTATTCGCAATAACGAAACCAATGGCTCCGGCGCAGAATAACGCTTCTACCATCCGGTCATCGCTATAACCGAATCTCTCTTGAACACTGACAAATGTCCCCGGAATAATACCACATGAACCCGCCGTTGGTGTTGCAATAATACGGCCCATTGATGCATTCACTTCAGAGACAGAAAGCGCATAGGTCATCGCTCGTGAGGATTCCTCCCCCAGTAGACTTCCATCTTTTTCATTCCGATAACTAGCCATTCTCTGAGCATCCATACCCGTAAGTCCACTGCGAGATAGCGTGGATTCTGTCAATCCTTTATGAACCGCCTCTTTCATAATCTCATAATAGCGACTCATTGCTTTCCACTCATCTTCTGGATTCTGACCCGATTCAGCGCTCTGCTCTTTCATCATCATTTGTCCAATGGTTCGTTCTTCATTATTACATAGGGACGCAAGTTGCTTTAATGTCTCAAACCTCATCTGTTCACTCCGTTCTGTCAATCACGGTTATTCTTCGTACTTCTGGGATTAACCTTATTTGAGCCAGTAGTGCTGGCGAATAGCCACTGTCTGATTCAAAAACCGTCAGTGCTTCTTCCCGCCTGCTTTTACGATCCAACTTCATCCAACCAATGTTTACATCATAGTCTGTAAGAAGTGTTGTCATTTCAGCAATAATGCCTTCACGGTCAGCATGATATACTAACAATGTCGGATATGCACCGCTGAAGGCAACGTCAAATCCATTGACGGTCTCTACCTTAATATTGCCCCCACCTACAGAAATTCCACGAAGACGTACTTCACGCTCACCATATCCAATTCGAAATTCTACCGTGTTAGGATGAACCGCCGCTTCTCTGCCTATGGAAAGAGTAAGCGACATTCCACCTGCTTCTGCATGCTCAATGGCATGAGGAATTCGTGGATCATCTGTTTCATAACCAAGCAAGCCTGCAGTAGTTGCTAAATCTGTTCCGTGACCTTTATACGTGTCAGCAAATGATCCATAGAATACTATTTCTGCACGATCCGGGGTAGCCTCAAGTACAGCCCTAGCCATCCTCCCCAATCTTACAGCACCTGCTGTATGAGAACTCGAAGGACCAATCATTGCGGGTCCTATTATTGAAAACACATCTTTAAAACGTATGACCTACACCCCCTAAATACATCAATCTTTCAATCATTAATAATAACATCTTTACCCTACATAGCGCGACCTAACAATACTGTGTCACCTTATTTTTTTCTGGCTACGATAAGTAAATGTTCTGTTGCATCTCTATATTGTGGTAATTCACATATATAAGCTTCTGCTTTAAGCCCTAACTCATTTATTTTATCTGAAGCTAAGTCAAGCTCTCGCTGTGATATCTCAATAAACTAACTTGGTATCCACGTTTAAGTAGTTCAATAGAATATTTTCCTGATCCTGAACCATTGTAGATCCGCTGTAATCCCTTGCGGTTTATTGTGCGAACCTGGCAACGAGTGTGAAAGAGACCGCGAACCATTTCGCCGTAGGTAAGGTTGCTTTCATTGTTCGTTCAATCTTTGATCCATCATCTTGATGTTACTCTTTATGGCCGCACAAAAAAAGTGCTGTCCCATAAGATCAGAAATGACCTTAGGGACAGCCTCTTAGACAAGCCCGTATTTATTTTTTTAATGAAATTTCAAATTTAGAGCCAACTTCTCCTGCAAATACGATCCTACCGTTCTCCGGTAATAAGACCTGATTCTTACCGCTGACCACGGTGTGGTCAATACAAATACCTGCTTGATCATATACAGCAAAGGCGCCATTTGAAGGCATTTTAACTGTCATGACCTTTCCTTTGGCAGCCGCTGGCACTGAAAACCATTTGGCATAGCCGTCAGCTTCGATCGTTGTCGAAGATCCTTTACTAGAGTAGAGCGGTTTTACAAGCTCCTCACTAGCGTATACGCTACCTACTGCCGTAACATACTCTAATCCATTCTTCTTAAAGAAATTGATTTCCATCGTATCTCGACCAGCCATGCTAGGGATTTGCAGTTGGTTAACTGCTTTGTTTGCTCCAATAATCTTACTACTTAACATATATCCTGGAACTTCTTTAACGGTATCAATGGATATGATTGATAAAGAATTGAGGTAAAGCATCGATGTATATTTCTCACTCACCAAGTAATATTTTTTACCTTCACGTTTCTTCCATGCGGCAGCTACGTCTTTGGATAATACACTCTCTTCGAGCTTCTCAGCGTTATACCCTGTGACAGCCATTTGTGGAAACCCCGGTGGGGTTATATATAAGCTGGACCATAAGTAAGTGCGCCCATTTTTCTCAACAACGAATTTTATCTTTTCTGTGCCTGCATCGTTTACAAAAGAACCATCTGCCGTATACGTATACTTTTGGACAGGATTGTTCGGAGCGGTAACCGTGGATACAGACAATTCGCCCACTGGATTCATTTCTACCTTCATGAACTTACCTGAACCACCACCATAAATACCCGCATATCGGGATACTTCCTGCGGCATATCTGCCTTTATAGGCACGCCATGCGACTTCTCCGGCTTCCGTTCTTTAATAACACCCTTCTCTTGCAGCGCGCTAAGCAGCAGTTCATTTGCTATCAATTGATCTGTTGCGCTATCACCCCCTGAAGAGATAACGGCCGCAGCCATGTTGTGCTCCGGGAGCACAACTAACGATGAATGATAGTTCATCGTATCTCCACCTTTCGTGAGTGCCTTGATGCCGTATTCGTTGAATGGGAACAAGCGCACACTATCCCAGCCTAGCCCGTATGCGATGAAGGACGGATCAGCTTCCTCCGGCCACATGCCTCTTTTATACTCTTCTTGTGCCATAGCTTCTACCGATTTACTAGAAAGAATATCATCGACCTGTCACGTGAAGATTTGTGAGAATTTAACGAGATCTTCAGCTGTTGAGGAAATGCCGCCAGTTGCAATGATGTTAGTAGTCTCTCTTGGAAGTTGTCCCTTATAAGCAGGGGAATAGATCCCGGCCAGTTTCGCTGGATCCACAACATCCTGCGGTGTTTTCGTATGGTTCATTTCCAGAGGCTCTGTCAAATACTTGTGTATAAATGCTGTAAAGCCCATGCCGCTAACTCTCTCTACCAGAATCTCAGCTAGCGTAAAACCATCGTTACAATATACCGAGAACGCTCCTGGATCTGCCTTCAAGTTTTGAGTCGCCAATTGCTCTAACAAAGTATCGTGTGCATAAGTATCATTATCCTCATACAAGAATACATTACTGCCCGAGGTTCCAAGAAGACCGGAGGAATGATTCAGCAGCATGCGTGGTGTAATCTGTTTGTAACGGTTGTCTTTCATCTTAAAATCAGGTATATATTTCACAACGGGCAAATCCAAATCTATCTTGCCCTCGTCTACAAACTTCATAACAGCCGCCGTGAGCACCATTTTGCTCGTTGAACCTATGCCATACACTGTATTTGAAGTAAGAGGTACATTACCCTTTGTGTCGTTTTTGCCAGCATGCCCTGAGATGACAATCTCTCCATCATCGATGAGCGCATATTGCAGACTTGTAGTGCCGTAAGTTTCTGTTAGCAGCTTGGCTTTCTCAGTAGCTATTTTCTTAGTCGCATCAAAAGTAAGTTTATTGCTGTTATTGGTGGCCGTTGCGGCCATTGCAGACATTGGAGCAAGCATCGTTAGCACGAGAGTTAAAGCGACGATTGAAGTTCGTTTTTTACCTGTTCTCGTGCCCATCCTCATTTTCGTTACCTCTCTTAGTTTCACTTTCATCTTCTCCTGTCATTTTCTGTTTAATGGGCTACCTTAACGGGCCGCTAGGGAAAGCTTATACGACGAAGACGTACTCCCCGTGAACCCAATATGAACGGAGTATGAACAAGCAAAAAAAATGCTACGGCATACAATATGAATCTCGAGCGGGTTCGCTTTCACAAACAAACAGTGAAAAAACCGTCCCAAAGGACGGTTTTGTATCACTTATGCACATGCACAGAATCGTGGAGGGACATTTTTCAGTGCACTTATTTAATTCCTTCCATATATGCTCTGAAGTTTTCAACGATTTCCTTTGATCTAGTATGGTGTAAATAATGTCCTCCTTCAAATGTCATCACTTTTCCATGCACAGAATTTTTGACTTGCTCTTCATGCAGTGGTATCCATCCTTCCGTTTCTGTATCATTCGCTTGTAAGAAGAAAATAACAGGAAGATTTTTGGGGAAGGTCAAGTTTTCAGCAGCTTTGAAATTAGGACCAAAATTTTCGCCTTCACTTAGGATGTTCGGATTAAACGTATTTTTGAGTGTAAGCATTCTAATTTGTTCTCTTGTTTCATCATCAACGGTTGGTGTAACCAGTTGGTCAGGGGTCAGTTTCATTAACAATCGGAAGAACCCTGACTTTTTGAGCAGTTTATATGTTTCTGTTGGGAATGGATCATCTGTACCACCCTGCGTTGGAACACTGCTATCGATCCCGACAAATGCACTCACTTCGTTTTCATATTTGTTCACATAATCCAATCCGTAAATGCCTGAAATCGAATGGGCCATTAGCGTGTAACGATTAATATTAAGCTGCTGTAAAGCTTCATGAATTTCACTTACCATATTATCTACACTTCGTTCTTTTTCGCTTACGTCACTTAATCCATAACCAAAAGGCTCAATCACGACTACTTTGTAAAATGGAGATAGCTCTTCCACTAGCGGCTTATAATCAAGAGCTGGTGCTGCTGTTCCATAACCAGGTAAGAGCACGACTGTTTCTTCGCCTTTTCCTTGAATCAAAACATTCATATTTTTCCCATCGACGGTTACAGACTGACCATAGGGTTCTATTTTTCCTTGCTCCGATTTGTTGCAGGCAATATTAACTATAAAAACAATGGCTAGAAAAAGTACTATTAATATAGCTATAGCTCCTAATGATTTAAGTATAATGATAAACGCTTTTTTCATCATTTATGCACGAGGGGTTAGAACGACAATTGAAGCTCGTTTTCTACCTGTACTCGTGTCTACCCTCCTTTTTATTATCTCTCTTTGTTCCACTCGTATCTTCTCCTGTCCTCATCTGTCTATTGGGCTACCTTAAACAAGCCGTTAAGGAAAGCTTACACGACGAAGATGTACTCCCTATGACGACAATATGAACGGAGTATGAACAAGCAAAAAAATGCTACGACGTCACATGCAAGGGCAAGGAAGCTTGCACATGATGCCGTAACATGAAGAATGCGGGGACAGCGTTTAGACAAACCGAATGATACAATAGGAATCTAATTACGCTGTCGGCGTTGTGATTGGCAAGGTGACAATGACAGTCGTTCCTCGGCCGGGCTCGCTTTCCCGATCACGGAGACTAGAAATGTCAGGACAACACGTGTATATAAGGATTTGATCATTCGTATACCTCAAGCCGGTAGCCAAGCCCACGCACCGTTTCGATACGAAAATCAAGTGTAGTCGCGAACCGTTCGCGCAGGCGTTTAATATGTACGTCTATCGTTCGATCATCTCCAGCGTAATTGATCCCCCCTGTATAAGTCATGTATCATAATAGTCTCTGACAATATCAGTCATCTTCCCATCTCCTATTCATTGCTAATCCCGGACACATATAAACAATAAAAAAGCAGCTCAATCCGAATAAACTCGGATCGACTGCTTGTAATATTCTATGCTTTTACTCTCCATTGTTATTACTAGTTCCTCTATCATGTGAAGTTACAATTTCCAATATCTAGCTCATTGTACTTTTCTTCATTCTCTCACACTATTAGATTGCCATCACAATGATGGAACGCTTAGTCTCGAAGGTGTAGACACTTTTTTCTTGATGCATCCTTTGCCTGAGCAAGTAGTAAAAAGCCCCATAATATCGAGTTGATAATCTGTAATGGTGAATCCTAGCTCACTTTCAATTCTTTTCTCTAACGGCCCCATCCAATCTGCCTTCACTTCTTTCTTTCTCCCACATGCAGTACAGATCAAGTATTCATGACTATACGAATCATTCTGGATGTTGCTCATCGTGTAACGAGCCATCCCCGCTTCAACATTCACTTTCTGTATAATATTCATTTCACAGAAAAGCTCTAATGTCCTATATACGGTCGCGAACCCCATCTTATGTAACTTGCCTTTGAATATCATAAAAATATCTTCAGCGCTTATTGGAATATCTGAATGATCCAGTAGAACACGAATGATCGCCGCCCGTTGTGGTGTTAGCTTATAACCCTGATCGAACATTTTCCGCTTAATGATATGAATTTGCTCCGACATCATCGTTATCGTCCCCTTAGACTGTAATTATACACTGATTTTGGGGTTATATTCTACAAATGAGCCATATATATTTCGATAGGTTAATGGATTAATCTCTATAATAGCTTCGCGTTCAGCCTTAAGAACGATCTGTTCGATTTCAGCAATGCTACAGCCTTCAAATAGATTTGATGATTGTTTCCGAATTTTTTTTGCTCCAGTTCAAATTATTTTACATGGTTAGTTTTTTCATATTCCGTATTATTTTCTTTGATATTGTGTGCTAACGTGGCTAGTTCCTGAGAAAAAGTCCCCCATAATAAGATCAACAACCCTGCAATACCAAGAATAATCCCCAAGATCATTGGGATTCTACCGCCTGTCTCTAGCAATGCCGTTCCATACCTGCCTGGTGGATTGCTCCAACCCGTGATTTCAAACGTATTTATAGCTGCTGGAATATGAAATCCAATATAAAGGATAATACCCGCGATCATCATAAAACCACCCGCGACAATCTTTTTCACAATAATCCCTCCATCAAATTATGATTTCAAGTAAGCATCCATATCTTCCTTTAATATCTTGCTCCTATAGCCTAATTCAGGGTTCAATACCAATTTATCATCGATGCCTTTTACATACATATGAATCTCGTTACTATCCTCAACCTGAGAATAATGAGAAATTTCACTTTTGGGAATAAATGTTAATCCTATCTTAATCCCATGCTTACCAACATAAAATTTATCAGTCATAACAGGTAGCAGAGCAATGAATAAAAGGATGACATATCTAAACCATCCTGCTTCAAGAAAGAAGTATACTAAACACAGACCTGTAGTCAACCAGACAAGACCCTTTTTAAATTTAGCATTCCCTTTGAATAAAACATCTCCAGCTTTTTTCTTTGAAACGGCGCTTTTATACACAATAAATGATGACAATATAACAATGACAATGAGTACGATCTGGGATAACATCAGAACCACTTCCTCTTCGTTTAGAATTTCAGTTATGCTTTACTTCGATAGTGATCTTTAATTGTAATTGTCTGTACTTGATGAACGCCACGCTGGATGGATCACTAAAGTAACATATGTACAAAAAGGATGAAATTTCTTCTCCCACCCCACAATAAATCCAACAATCTCACCATCAAGCTTCGCCGTAAATGCTAATTTTCAATCTGACATTCATAAGTATTCATAAGTATTCATATCATTCATTATCATTCATCCTAATCAGTATTGTTGTGCCCCCCTGGAAAAGACCAGCAGTCATTACCTGCTCTATGAAGCATTATCACTCTAATCTTTGAATCTTAATAATCACTAGCAACACAAAATATGAGTGGCTACCTTCCCATATAACTCCGCATTTCCTTTACGTACTCCTGCATTGCGATCAATCCTCTCATCCTAGTTTGAGATTATAGTATATTCATGAGTATCTCTTCTTGTTCCATATCTACAATTCACCCTATGCCCGCTAGCCCTTTGAATATTTTCATTATTGCCACTCAATCACTGTATTACGGATGAACTTCATAAATTCTTCTTGCTCTTCGAGCATGGGCGTGTGAGCCGATTTTTCAAACCATAACCATCGCTTACTTGGTGCATCCAGCCCATTGTAAAAACTTTCTGCCAGTTCACTTGGAGCTGTATAATCATGTCGCCCACAGCAAAATGCGATAGGCACCTTAATCTCCCGAACATTTTGGGAGAAATCGAGTTTGAGTGATTCTTTCTGCAATATACTCATGGAAAAATATTGCCCTCGCATCCATTTAATAATATCTAAAAGACGATATTCAGTACTCCATAAAAGTGGCTTGAAAAGTAGGTTCATCAAATTACCTTCATACATAAGTCCACCACCAAATTTTTGTAACCATTTATTATGTATGTGATCGTATCGCAGTTTGTTCCAGGGTGGAGAGCCGATTTGCTCAAGTTGAGAGTAAGCTTTTTTGTTGCCCGTTTCCTTAGCCCTACGCAAAGTGAATTCGTAGGATATCCGTTCATTTTTCAACAAATTCACAACTTGGGATACTGCAAAGTAACCATGAAATAGTTCGGGTTGGCGTTGAACTGCCAAGAGTGAGAGAATGGTACCCCAAGAGTGCCCTAGGAGATAAACCTTTTGTTGATGGAATCGAATACACAGTTCATGGACGACTTCAATCAAATCGTCTACCATCCGATCAATAGTCATCGAATCCGCAGTAATATTTTTGGAATAAGATAATCCTGCACCACGCTGATCCCAATTCACTACTAGGAAGTCCTTTTCTAAATCAGAACAATATTGACGAATAAAGCCTATCTGTGCACCACCTGGACCGCCGTGTATCCAAAGAAGGATTGGTTTGTTATGGTCATGCCCTCGCATGAGAAGCCATTGTTCTACGCCGCCGATGATATGCATTTCAAGGGAGGCGATGTTATTCGGTGCATTCTTGATAATTGGAGTTTTACGGGTGAACATGATGAGCATCTCCTCGCTTCTACATCCATCTAATAAAGCTCTTATTATAAATCTTCACCTGATTTCTTTCTGCCCACTGCTTTAATTCAAGTATCGCTTGATCCTCATTCTCATTAAATCTAAAACATAAGCGTATTGGAACTAGCAACTTACCAGATGGCTTGATCCCAATAACAGGCTTGAAATATCCTTGGATTAGGATTGATTTTATAGCTGTAGCTTCTAATGTTGTGCCTTTTACAATTAAACATTCCGAAGCAAATTGTAACTTAGATGGTTTCTCAAACATTCTCATTATTATGATTACGATCGTAACAAAACTAAAAACTAAAAATAAGACTTCAACGGAATATAATATCAGATGTTTATCAGCAGTATTATGTAGTAAAAGAAATAAAAATAAACTCATTGAGAAGCATATGGATATCAATGTCCTTGCGGATTGAGGATTTTTAATTTCATACTGAGGTGCGTTCATGTTTCCCTCCAATCAAGCTATTCCCGCTAAAAAATAAGGTTAACCCATCCAGCAGGCTAACCTCATCATAAGAGTTTATTGGGTTTGTACAATTGTATTTAAAATAAACGTTTCAACTACTTTCGCCACGCCATCTTCCATATTCGTATCTGTTACATAGTTAGCGATTTCTTTAATATCATCAGGCGCATTTCCCATGGCCACACCAAGTCCGGCAAATTTAATCATGGCAAGGTCATTGTAGCCATCTCCCATAGCAATAACCTCTTCCTGCTCAATATCTAGTTTCTGAATAAGATGATGTAAGCTTGTTCCTTTATCTACGCCAGCTTCCGTGAACTCTAAGAAAAATGGCTTAGAACGTACTACATTTAATTTACCCTGGAGTTGTTGTTGCAGTTTTTTTTCTAAGTCAACTAGTTTTTCAGGTGCTGCTACCATTATCACCTTTACAACTGGCTCTTGGATCGCTTCAGCAAAATGTTCTGCTTCTACAATGGGCATTCCCGTAATTTCACCTTCGATATCGGTATACTCGTTATTTGCTGGCGTTACGATATCATCCCCGACATAAGTGTGGATCCCCACTTCTTCTTGTCTACTAATATTGTATAGCTCATGTACCGTTGCGGGTGATAGTGTGCTGCTGAACAATTGTTCATTGGTTGCACAGTTTGTAATTTTGGCACCATTAAAAGATAGAATAAAACTTCCATATTTCTCAAGCTCCAATTCCTTAGCAATATGCGTCATTGCAAAAGTAGGACGACCTGATGCGAGGACAACTTTAACCCCTGCCTCTTGCGCGTCCATTAATGCTTGCTTGGTTCGTGATGAGATTGTAAGATCATCCCGCAGTAACGTATCATCTAAATCAAGTACGATCATTTTATAGTTCATCATTATACGTCCCTTCAAATAGATCTAGTATGAGTGCAATTCGCTAAGTGCAAGGATACCCTCTATGGGTTTCCCTTATATCATCAAATGATATCACTAATTCACTCAGAAAGGGAACAAGACTTCCGGACTGCGAAGGATTGAGAATAATGAATCAACTATTCATCGTGTGGAAAAATAGAGTGGTACCGCTAATGCAATCACCCAGAACAACACGAACAATGTGATCTTCCACGGGCTACGTGGAACTTCACCTGATACTAGCCCTGTCTGTCCATTCACCATGTAGTGGTAAGTTTTTCCACGGTAAATATAATTTGCGTTCCATATAGGGACCAATAGGTGTTTGTATGTACGATCGTAATAATTTGTTTGGACTCTAAGTCTCCTAACTTCATCCCCACCAATTGCTCCAGTAATGCTCCTATGAAGCGAATTGTCGATTTTCTCGCTTGCTATCTGCCACCCCTCCTGACGAGTGACCGAATATCTCTCCGCAATGAAACCACTCAAATATTCTGGTTTATATTCTTTCAGCTGATTCAGATCAAAACCGCCAATTTTCTTAAGCAACGCTTTGTCATATCTTTTGGACGCAAGAATCAGAATATCGTCGAACACGTCCTTATAATGTCCATCTACCGAATGCCACACCGTATACCGTACCCGCTCCGTGTAGGTTTCTGTTTTCCCATCGACGACTCGGGTTCTCGTTTCATTACGATAGTGATAATCCCCTCTTTCCGCACTATAAGATGATGACGTCATCGAATCAAAGGTCCAGTAGGGGATATAAATGCCCGTTAGACGAGACACGAGCTCCTCCTTCTTTAAAGCATTAGGAACAAACCAACGCTTTTTCTTCCACGATTTAAAGGAAGTCAAGGCCTTATCCAAGGACATTCGGAACGGAATGATTGTCTCTGGTCGAATACTGGTTGTATCCCCCTGCACAAGCACCTTTGGCGAACCGCAAAAGACACATAAAGTCGCCGTCTCAAGTTTAGGAATAAGACCTTCCCCTCCACAATTTTCGCAGTGGATCGTCTGCTGCTGGAACCCCCAATCCGTCTGTCCCATGTCATCATCTGTGTCTGATAGATCGAGATCGTGCTCAGTTGGAATTTCCATCGAATCTTCAATTTCTTGCTCATTACCACAGTATTGGCATTTCAAATTCTGTACTTCAGAATCAAAGAGCATGGGCCCCCCGCAGCCAGAGCAAGGGAAAGTGAGTGGAGACCTTTGCGCTAAATCCTCCATCGTCATCCCCTACACTTTGTGCCGCAGCCAGAGCAGAACTTCGCACTTGCCTCCAATGACTCACCACACTCTGTACAGAATTTCTTCCCTGCGCTTGAACGTGTACCTCCCTCGTTCCGGCTGTCTACACTACCCTCTGACCCAGGTTCGGTAGAACGGTTCATCATTTGGCTCATCATCTGCCCCATCGCCATTCCAGCACCGAGACCTGCACCCGCACCTGCCGCTCCTGACTCGGGATTGTTAGCTGCCTCGCGAATAGCTTCCGCAGTCTGATACTTCATATAGTGATCAATATTACCAGCGATGTTCATCGATGATTTGCGATCTATCATCTGCTCAACTTCCTGCGGCAATGACAGATTCTCGATCATTAACGACGACAGGATAAGTCCCATAGACTGCAAATGAGGCTGCAGACGTTCCATCGCACTGGAACTTAATTCCTCGTAAGACGAGGATAGATCCATGACCGGAATATGGGATTCGCCGATTAGATCACTGATACTAGTTGTGATAATTGATTTTAAATGACCTGAGATTTGTTCTGTTGTAAAATTACTGCTTGTCCCAAATAATTCCTTAAGGAATACAGCGGATTCCCCTACCCGTATCGAGTAGGTTCCGAAGCCCCTTAGCCGAATCATGCCAAACTCGGAATCGCGCATAATAACCGGGTTAGTCGTTCCCCATTTTAAATTGGTGAAATTAGCGGTGCTGACAAAGTACACATCTGCTTTAAAAGGAGAATTAAAGGCGTACGGCCAAGATTTCAAAGCCGTCAGTAACGGCATGTTTTGCGTACTTAATGTATAAGTTCCTGGACCATATACGTCAGCGATTTGTCCCTCATTAACGAATATCGCCGCTTGCGATTCGCGAACGACCAGTTTAGCTCCCATCTTGATGGCATTATCATAAACGGGAAAGCGATAAACCATCGAACCGTTGCTATCCGTCCATTCGATGACCTCGATAAATTGACCTTTTAAGAAAGAAAATAGTCCCATTGTTCAACCTCCGTGATGTTAGTTACATTTGTATAAAACTGTTCGTCAGTCATTATTTATAGTGAAGTTGGAGTACCGCGGTACATGTCACTACCTACCTCCGATATTTTGTAATACGATGCTATGCATTATAAGTTGCAGAACAAATATAAGGGCTCTAAATCATAATTAGTGGTTGCAGTAAATAGAGATCTATGCAGATGCTAGCGGAGAGGATGGAATTATCGTGGAGAAGCGTAGCATTCGCCTTTACCCCTGAATTTTTACCGTAAAGAACGGTTAATCAAAAAAATTTGGGGGCAACAGCGATCGGAAGGACAATCCATCCGCGTAGCGGTCAACTATCCACTCGATATATTGGTCAACCACTGATTTCTGTTTTGAGCCAATATAAGGGCACATAAGTTGTCAAGCTACAGAAAGAAGGTTCTAAGATCATTACTCACAAAATGTTTTTATGCTAGAGATAACATCACAACCGGTCGAACGTGAAGGTTAAGCTCTCCATCTTATTAAATATCAAATCATAATATGCTTGCTGGTGAGGCACGAAATCAGTTAGTTTCACTCTTCTACTATTCTGAATCGCCTCTCCAGCGTTATCGTCCATGACGCAATCTTGTACAAGTACAGACTCATTGTAAATATCGAACTCTTCCTGTGTCATAGGTATCTCCTACATTTCTATATGTAATTACAATGTTGAGTTGTATCCTTTTATTATTGTCTATCTTTTCTTATGGTAATGGTAGCCGGTACAAAGCCCCTTTTGCTTCGATTTAGCTGAACATTTATGACCTCCCTGTTTATCTAATCTACCTGAATGTGCGTAAACGGAGGAAGAAGTTCCCACAACAAGAATTAAAGCCATAAAAACCACTATTATTTTTTTCATCCAATCCCCTTAGTTCTCCCTATGCTTTAGGGTTTTATCGTCTTACAGTCTCATTCTATTATAAAATCCAGATACAGGGAATAGCCCTAGAGGATTCTATCCCTCCCATGAAAATTAAATCTGCTGTTACTGAAAAAAGACATAAGTAAAGAAGACACAGCTCATTCATTTTTTAAAAAGGGTGCAGCGCCCGAAATAAAGAATATGGCTATCTTTGAAAAATTACGAGACTTCTGAAATAGTCACAGAATAACCTATATATGAATCCAATTGAAAAACACTTCTTTGCACAACGTAACGGTTAACGAAGAAATGCTTGCATTATCGGACTTACTTCAATGGTTATTTCGTTCAGCAATACGTGATGGTCAACCCGTTAAGATATACGTTCCAAGTCGAAGAATGCGTATTCTACTTCAACGTTGGTTAGATAACGAAATATAATCCGCTTTTCAAAACAAGGAAAAACGTCTAATAAACCCAGTAATGGCGTGGGTTTCAGGCGCTTTCCCTTAGAAAAGAAAAGGTATGGAATAATACCGCCCCTAACGGTTTCGGCTACGCCTGTACCGACGGAAGCGGGGCAACGGCTTCGCCTAGCCATCGTATAACCTACTACCGTATTCAGAACGTTAAATATCTAACGATATGAAAGGATTTTATATAGACAGCGGCGGGAGCGATAGCGGACGACAACGGCACGAAGCGAAGCGTAGGGACGTTTATGTATACGTATTGTTAAGAATCGTAATTATAGCGGTTATTGTGTCAGATTGGATGTATACGTTCCCGCTTCGTATGGATACGCTGAAACCCGCTAGTGCCATGCCATTAAACTCGAAGCCGTCGCCATTGTATCGAACCTAACCTTAGGTAGAACCGTTACCGTTAAATATGTTAATATTCCTATCGATATTCACGTTAAGGTAACAGCCAGTTTAGTTATACTTGTTATTTACCTTAAGCAATAGTACTTTTATGTGGTAAAATTGAAGTTGCGTGTCATAAAGACAATAGGAGGTATATTTGTGTTTTCTAATGAAAATATTGAAGTTGGAATAGACCTAGTTTCCGATTATAAAGATAATAAGGCTTACAGAGATAGTTTTAATCAACTAACGACTTTAGTTTTTGATTTTAATTTAGAAGATTGGTATCAGAAAGGTTTTTGGGATGATCGTTATATCTGCTATTCATTCCTTAGAGATAATGAAGTCATTGCTAATGTTTCTGTCAGCAAAATGGACGTAGTGATTAATGGATTAAACAAGAAAGCGATTCAAATCGGAACAGTAATTACTCACCCTGATTTCAGGGGTAAAGGGCTTTCTAGAGCATTGATGAAGCATGTTCTTGATATTTACGAGCAAGAATGTGATATCTTCTTCTTATTCGCTAACAGCACTGCGATTAACTTTTATCCGAAATTCGGATTTGAATCCTTTGGTGAATCGCAATTCAAACTGAAATTTAATCCCGCTCCAAATGAGGATTCCACCATAAGCAAGCTGAATTGTTCCAATGAAGAAGACTTGGAATTTATCAAACGAATGGTTTTGTCCCGCAAACCTATTTCAGGACAATTTGGTGTTAGCAATAACCAAGGACTTTTTATGTTTTACGCTTTAAATGTGTTTCCCGAATCAATATATTACTCGCAAGAGGACGAGGCTATTATCGTCTATCAACAAGAAGGTCATACGCTACATCTATATGATGTAGTTAGTCAAGGTGACGTTCATGTAAATAGTTTACTTAATCGTATTTCTAATGAGCAGACAGAGAGTATTCACTTTCATTTCACACCAGATCAATTCACTGAGAAAGCTCAGTATGAGACGATGGATAATAATGACGATATGCTATTTATTAAGGCTAACTTTGCCTTAGATAAAAATTCAAAGTTCTGTGTACCTGTACTAGCGCATGCTTAGCGTTATAATTTTTTCCAATTAAACTAACTGGGAACGATAGTTCAGAATTGACCGCCTTAATTGTAGGGCGATTTTTCTTTTGGTCAGATATAAAGCATTATCAGGAAACGAAAGTTTTAGCAAAAACATGTCGTGAAACATACGCTAGACATGGCCAATATGTCCTGTTTTGAAAATACCATTTTTCGCAAATATCAATACAAACCCGCGCCGTTATTAGGTTTTCGGCATGTCCATTCAATCCGAATATATGTTCAAGCGGACATTAGTACATTATTGCGATATAGTAATATCCAAAAGAAAAAGCCGTCGAACCGTTAGGCTTGACGACTTTCTTCCCGACTTATTCCCAATTCAGCAATACGACGATACAGCGACGAACGACCGATTTTTGTTACCTTGCATATCTTAGCGACCGTTTCACCTTTAACGTACATCTCGACCGCGTGATTCATTCCCTCGTGCTTATCGTGGTAACGCTTTTCGTTGTTCCACCATTGTCCCGCAGGTGTGTACCCTAATGAAACAATTCTAATGGAATAACGAACGAAAATACATGATACAAACGAATGAAGCCTATTGTTTGGTTAGGTTATAGAAATAAAACTCGTTAGATTCGAAACGACTGCGGGATTGTAGATGGTTATATGACGAAGGGGTATAAAGGGGAAACGGGGGGCAATATGCCGTCCCAAAGGTGTCAACAGTTTACGTGCAATTTTATATATGTTTGATTCTACTATTTATGAAGAAATCGTTTATACTTGACCTAATTAATAGGAAATTAGCATGAAAGTGGTACGATGTTCTACTAAGACAATGTGTTCTTCGTATTAAAAAAGACGCCGTATAAGGGCGCCTATAAAGTCGTGGGTAAATGCCATTCCATTAGTATAAATAAAAGCCTGTACTCCCTGTCACCTCGACACATGTGGAGTGTGTGGTAGTAATATATCGCGAGGGACATTGAAAGGTAAATGTTTCAACAAGGTCTACTGAGAAAGCAGGCTTTTCTTTTATGAACTATCCTAAAAAGTTAATAGTTAAAATGAAAGAAGTTGAATTTATTTATGACACCAGCATAGGCAATGTGTTGAATGGTAACCATGAAGAAGAAAAGTAGTACATTTTAAAGATTTTGGATTTACTGTACCATAACTTTGAAAGGATTCGTTACATTGATGATTTAAGTTCAAGTAAGATAGGCAAAGATAAGTGGGCAGTGATGATTTCAGAAAAGTTTGCAAAGATGGATAAGAGAATCCCGATCCCTCAAGTTCCTTTCCATATCAAAATCGACGAAAAAGACGAAATATTTATGAATGCTAAGCATACTGACCTTATGTTAATCGGCCTTTTCCAAGAATTAGATGAAGAGTTATATGTCGCTCTTAACTTTAAGAATAACGAGTTTAGAAAAATGTTTAAACATAAAACCCAAAATCAAGAATTAGTGAAATAACAACATGTGGAGCTACTGTCTTAACAATTCAAAGTCGTGGACATTTTAGAAATAGTGCCCCATCCAAAAAATGATAGAGATGACTTTAGAATTTGTTCTAATTGATAGCAAGCATTATGTTGACCTCTCCACACAGCGGTCAAGGTTTTCTCAAACATAGAGGATTGGGCATTGTTAATTTGACTAATATGATCTACTACGTTTATAAGCCTATTCAGAAGAAAATTGAGAAACGCAAGGTTGCTTGTATTTAGTATGATCGATGTGTTGGTTATTGTATTATGGATAATAGAACGACTGCCTCAATAGGTATTTATAATATATAACATAGGAGGATACATGTCCTGGAGCAAATTGAAGCAACATCTGGAGAGTTTTCTCTGTCCGGCGTTATATGGAAGGGTCGAATACCGTGCAACCAGCTACCGTTATTTACCTGATAAAGCAGGACTTTGTTATATTGCGGTAGATAAAAAGAACGTACTCAATATGAGTGATATAACTACCTTAATCAGATGGTATCAGACGGAGCTGGAAATTAAGAATGATTCAGATATCCAAATTCCTATCAACAATGAAGAAATTGAAGCGGTCAGAAAAGATACCAAAGGGATAGTTCCAGAGGATCGTCTAAAAGTAATTGCAAGAAGTAGAAAAATATCAGAATATGCAAAGGAGCTTTTGTCAGCACAGTCATCATTAAGTAAATCAAATTTTATCGTTGTAGCTAATAAGTTTTTATCCATTTCTATAGAGGAAAGCATAGAGAGCAATGATATCTTATTGAATATTCTAGCTTTGGTGGACAGACGAGTTGGAAAAAAGAGAATTTTAAACATGACCGAGAAGATGAAGTTAAAGCATCCCATTGTGCAGTATTTTTATGAACTACGGCTTAGTACGTTATGAAAATAAAAAACTCATTCACCTCCAATCGGGAGGTTTTTGGTGCACGATGATTCGTACCACGCAATGGTTTGTAGATTTGAACTTGGTGAACCTACGACTCTTGCAATTGCCCTGACTCCCGGCGCCGCCGACTCATGAATACCAAAGACAATGCAATTACCGTGAGGATAATCCCAAGAACTTGAAATCCCTCGAAGCTGAACTTACCTCCCATTACGATACCTATCAACAAGGAAGAGAGAATGGTTCCCAGGTATCTTGATGTATTAAATAATCCGGATGCTACACCGATTATTTCTTTTGGAGTACTTTGGAACAAGGCTGCTTGCATACCTACATTGTTCAACCCGTTGCTAATACCGAATGCAGCCAAAGCCAAACACACGCTGATAACCGGTGAAGTTTGATTCAATGTCACGAGCCACACCGACCCAAATGTCATCAGAATTGCAGACACCAGCAATGCCGGCCCTGGTCCTGATTTATCGATCCATCGTCCTGCTATTGGAGAAGTAACTAGCGAGCACAAGCCTAAGCTTAGCATGAGAATCCCTGTTTGGAACTCACTGACATGACGTACCATTTGCAAGTAGGACGGAAGCCCGAAAAAGAGCGAGTAATAAAGTACGTTAACGAGCATGAATTCCACATTAACCCAAGTCATCGCAGGATATTTGGCGAATGTGCGTAAAGGAATAAAGGGTGACGTCGCTTTTAACTCATGTCGTACGAATGCCCCCAGCAGAGCGAGGCCTATCAGCAAGGCAATGACATTTCCTAATGAGATATGCCCAGATGATTTTGCTGAGAGTAATGAAGCGAGCAGGGCAACCAGCCCCACTGTGAAGAGCAGGATCCCTGACGCATCAATCAAATCAAACCATTTACGAAAGGACATACTAAGTAGCACGGATGTTGACGGTTCGTCCTTAGGAATATTCCTCCAAGATAATAGAAAGCTCACCACCACGAATGGAATATTGACGAAAAAGATAGCAGACCAGCCCCACCAGTGAATTATGACCCCGCCAATAAAGGGCCCAATTGCTGCCGCTCCGGATAGAAATATGGACAAAACAGACAGCGCTGTCGCTTGTTTCTCCGTAATATGAATTCGAACAATGGCCATTCCAACCCCAACCATCATGCTTGTTCCGATGGCTTGCACAATGCGGAACACGATGAGCCACCCAAAGCTTGGTGATAGTGGGGCTAATAATGAGGCAACGAAGGCTACAACAAGCCCGGCAAGAAATATTTTTCTGCGACCGAATAAATCACTGGCCTTTCCCATGACAGGTTGAGCGATGCTACTTGCAATATAGAAAGAAAAAATAATCCAGGAAACACCTGTAAAGTCAAGTTGGAACACATTTTGCAGACTTGGAATAGCAACAGAAACCATCGAAGAATTTAATGGGTTCAATAGTATCCCTAGACCAACTGAAATCATTAACCACCTGCTGCGAACACTCATTTTTGGTCCCCCCAACGTGTATTGATGTCATCGTACTTGAAATCGAGTATTTATTCCAACGCATTTTATGTTATGATTTCATTGACTTGAAGGAATGAATGGAGGGTACGATATGGAACTTCTTCAACTGCAATATTTTCTCGCGGTAGCTCGATTGGAACATGTGACCGAAGCTGCACGAAGTCTGCACATTACTCAATCGTCACTAAGCAAAACGATTCAACGCTTGGAGGAGGATCTAGGGGTCCCTCTATTCGATCGAACAGGGAGGAAGCTGCGATTAAATGAGTTCGGAAGCAGATTCCTTCACCGTGCAGAAAGGGCTTTATTTGAATTGGAACAGGGGAAGCAGGAGATTAGCGATTTATCCAGCCCGGAACATGGCACACTCGAATTGGCGGTGACCGCCGCAAGTGCGTTACCCAATATCCTTCGAGAGTTTCGAAAAAAGCGGCCCAATATCCAATTTCATGTGCAAATGTTGACCACGCAGGAAATGGTTACGCTTCTTCATAGAGGAGAGATCGATTTATGCTTGTCCTCACCTCCTATACAAGGAGATGACATTGAATGTCAAATCGTGTTTATCGACCCAATCCTTGTAGCCGTTCCTAAGGGGCATCGGCTGGCAGATCGAAGCACCATATCCTTGACAGAGCTAAGGGATGAATGGTTTGTCGGTGTAAAGAGAGGCTACGGTACTCGCGATTTAATTGACTCTGTATGCAAATCGGTTGGATTTGTACCTAAATATGTATATGAGGGGGATGAACCTGCAAGGCTTAGCGCTCTTGTGGAAGCCGAAATTGGCATAGCCTTCATACCAAGCACGGCAAGGAATTCACGGGAACATATCAAATATCTCCAAGTAGAGAATCACGAATTGGTACGGGAGATAGCTTTATTATGGCACAGGAGTCGGTATATTTCGCGGGCTGCTCTGGAATTCCGTGAGGTCGTTGTAGAATATTTTGGAGCGATATCCAAACAGACAATTTAATCATAAGATGCAGGAACAATCAGTTAAACTCCCATGAAAATTAAATCTGCTGTTACTGGAAAAAGACATAAGTAAAGAAGACGCAGCTCATTCATTTTTCAAAAAGGGTGCAGCTGCACTCGGAAACTGCTTCTTAATATCCGCGGGATTATCTTCACCTTCTGCTATGGCACGCAACATATCACGAGAAGAAACGCCCATAATGTCTGACACAACAGAGCCGAGATTAATATTTGCTCCTTCTAGCACTTTTTGAATTCGATTGTGTTGTCTGGCTCTTTCTTCAATGATACTGCGACGGTACCGAACAAGTTCTCGAAGCTCCCGTTGACTTCGATCTGGAATGAAACTTGCTTTGAGGAGTCCATGACGAAGAAGTTTTACATTCCATTCCGAATCTTGACATCTGTTTTACGTCTGGGCTTTCATATGCTGAGCACGTGATCGTTGGAGTCAGACTAACGGATGGGCTCCAAGGCACCATAGTTCATCGACCCTCCTCTCCCAGCCATAGTAGCAGTATGGACAGATTCGTCGACCCATTTCCATCATCTGTGGTGCAGCGCCTGCCACCCAGAAAAAAGTGGTGCGCCGTGTAAAAAGAATCCCTAGAACCGCAGCAATGATGATGTACAAAAAACACTTATCCAGGTTTCATAAGAAGCAAGCCGGAAAAGCCATCATCATCAACCAGCGAAACGTAGTTATTGGTACAGATGATACATGGTTCAATGCTCAGGAAATTGAGAGAAATCCGGCTTGGGTTCCAGTAGCCAATGCAAGATACGTCTAGAATTCGCGCGATCTGGGCAGCGAGGTGGCCGTTATCTCCAGACCGTTTACACTCTCAACAAGAAGAAGCATCCAGAGCGCGAGCCTTTTCCTGTCTGTCGATAATTACGCCATCGTGCTCATTAACGGACGATTCGTCGTATTTGATACCCCGCAGGCCAATACCTCGTTTTTTAATCCCGGACGAACATTTAACATAAGACGATTCTTGCGGAGAGGATCAAACGACATCGTCATTATCGCCTTTAATTTTGGCGGCCGTAGAACGGCAGATAATCCGGCAGGTGTCGCTGCACAGCTCTCGATTCGTCAATCCTAACTCCACTAATATCGAACTAAGGGTATTCCTTCTTAAGTTTCAAACCAACCTGGGTCGTGAAACGATAGTGCAACAAAAATCAGTCTAACACTGTAGCTTCGTGTTTTGGCTGGTTTTTGTTTATAAGGATTGAATCACTCGAGACGCATGTTCTATCTGTTACGGTTATTTAATCATAACTTTAATGAAAAAGTTGACCTGTTCCAGTTGTTAACATACAATAGAAAAAGTTGAATATTGTATATGCAAAGATGGAGATAAGAAAATTAATACTCCTTTACAGGAATGCAACGCCACAGATTGAGAGTGTTTCTTAGGAATAGGTTGGTTGAATTTCACTCCGGAGCAGTTCTTGAAACTAGTTCGCTAGCGTGTAGAGGCAACCGCTTTAACCATTAAATTATTAAAGAAAAATGTTCTGTGTTTTTTAACAGAAACTTTTAAATTTAGGTGGTACCAGGGCTCCTCGTCCCTTCGGATAAGGAGCTATTTGTATTTTCATAGTAAGATCACATTCTGTTGATATTTTTTAGGGAGGCTTTTAGATGGAATATACTTTAATGAGCATAGTGTTGTTACTTTTAATTTATTTGATTGTTACGATTGATAAACTTCAAGGACACATCAAGAGTATGCAATACACTTTAGACCAGGTGGCTAAAAAGGTAGAAATACCTGAGGCACCGATAAACGATGATTTACGTAAACTTTTAAAAGTAGAAAAAGATGTACAAGCAGTTAAACTTGTAAGAGAAAACATGGGACTTTCATTAATAGAAGCAAAGAAATACGTTGATGCTTTGAAATTTGATGCTAGATAATTGTTCAACTAATGGGGGATGTTAGTCTAATACCCAATAGGATACCATGGGAGCTTTTAACTACGCTATCGGGCAGGATAATTTAGCAAGCATTATGATTTAGGATAGACGAGCATGAACAGGGAAAGACGCCAAATCACATGGCATAGTGATCCTCACCCATGCCCCGCCTTCGGCACGGTTTCCAGCTGCGATCGTCCCGCCGTGTTTCTGCACCAGCACCTTCGCCGTATACAAACCAAGCCCGGAATGGCCTGTTTCCTGAGACCGCGATGTATCACCAGAGTAGAATTTATCGAACATACGCCGCAGATCTAGATCGCTGAAGCCCGGTCCCGTATCCTTTATTTCAAAAGTAATCCGGTTCTCTTCTGTGTGTATCGACCACTCGATTACTCCTTCAGCCGGCGTAAATCTTAAGCTGTTCGTGATAACGTTATCGAATACTTGTTCCAATCGGGCTGCATCCAGAAGAAGCTGAAACTCCTGATTGCACTGCCGATTTTCATACGAGAAACGGAGGGTAATCCCCTTCTCACGACATAACAACTCATATTCTTCTTTTTTCCGCTCACAGAAAGCAAGCAAATCCGTTGGTGCAAAACAAAGGACATAATGGGGCGTGTCGATTTTATTCAGAAACAACAGTTCCGTCAACAGCTTGTCGGCACGTTGCGTGCTGTTTCGAATGGTTAACAAGTACTTATCCAGCCGTTCCGGATGGCGCGCACCGCTCTCGATCAAATTATCCGCATGTCCCTGAATAATCGTAAGCGGCGTCCGCAGATCATGCGCAATAGCTGCAATCATATCGCGTCTTTCCTGTTCCAGCTTCCATTCCCGCATCAATGATTGCTCCAGCGCTTTCCTCATCTCTTCAAAGGCATCTGAGAGCTCTGTCAGTTCCTTAGAACCACCCGCTCCTGCTACGGAGAAATTTAGATCATTCTGTTGAATCCGTCTGGCTCCCCCAATAATCCGGGCGATAGACGGTTCCAGCCTTTTTCCTAATCTTCTCGCGAAAATAAATGCAAACAAGACGATAAAAAGGAATGGTGCAATCAAACAACTCAGTATGAGAACAACGAGCAGCCAATTTCCAGGGTTGTTGGAAGACATACTTAGACTGTATCGCAGAACAAGCATACCTTTCAGCTGTTTTTGCGAATTGAGAATGGGGTAGAACTTGATATATTTCCCGCCCTGTTTCTCAAGTCTGTTCAGCTTGATTGGCACATCTTCCGGGCTGTTGACGAAAGAGTGTCCCTTCCAACCGTAAACAATTTGTCCCTTTAGATTAATAATTTGATATTGAATGCCTTTCGTCGGAATGACCCGTTCCAGCGCTTCCTGCATATGAGGAGATAGCAAGGTGTCTTTTTGCTTATCCACATAATTTAGAATCTGAGGGATTTTCTGCTCGTAATAATTGGCTGGAAGAATGCTCTTGTCCGTCTGTTTTATCAAAACATAGAGCGTACTGCCCCACACCAACGCCGAACATAAAAAACTGAAAAACAGAACGAGGGTAAATGCACTCATAAACTGCCTGCGCAGCGGTCTTTTACTTGTCTTCACTTTCTTTCTAATTTGTATCCTACCCCCCATACCGTCGTTACAAATGTCATCTCAGGTGCAGCCGACGCCAGCTTCGCCCGAATGTTTTTGATATGTTCTGTGACAGTGGCCGAGTCTCCCTCCGCATCGTATCCCCATATTTTCTCATACATTTGTTCTCGGGAGAATACTTGATTGGGATGCATGAAGAGAAGCCGAAACAATTCAAATTCCCGACTGGTCAGAGGAATATGGATGTTCTGATAAAATAATTGCAAGCTGTCCAGATCGATCGTGAGATCGCCGTGATGCAGCAGCTTAGGTTGATGGTCGAAGTGGTTCCTTTGCTCGCGGCGGAGATGTGCTTGAATTCTCGCTTTCAATTCTTGCATGCTGAAAGGCTTGACGATATAGTCATCTCCACCGACAGCGAGTCCTCGAATACGATCCGCTTCGTCGGAACGTGCGCTTAAGAACAAAATAGGGCATGTTACCCGATTCCGTATGACTTGACACACTTCGAGCCCATCCAGATAAGGCATCATAATATCAAGAATGATCAGATCCGGTTTTTCTCCAAGTCTATCGAACACTTCCTTGCCGTCATAAGCTACACGAACCTCGTAACCTTCATCCTGCAACGCATCTCGCATAAACTCTACGATTTCTTTCTCATCGTCGGCAATCAATATCTTTTCTCTCATCTCGCCTTTATCCTTTCTGGTCTTCTCATCTATAAAATTCATTTTACCTGCTTGCGTGCCAAAAATCCCCCTGAAGTGAAACATACCGTTGATTGCTGTACGTGTCCACTTCAGGAGGAGCGATTAAACTTGCGGGTGTCTATATCGTTAGAATTTCGTAGTCGGCTCCTTTACTTTATCAAAGACGATAATGCCGTCATACTGTTCTTTAGGAACAAACCTCATCGACATCGGTGCAATGATCTCGGATGTCATTCCGTCCTCGGCAGCATAAATCGGCTTGAACATCCAGGCGTTATTTTTATTCGATGACTTGTGCTTGGATAGATCGGCGAATGCAACCTTATAGCCGCTCTGCATCATCAGATGTTCTAAGCTTCCCTTCGGCATAGGCTTGATATCGAAGAGCTTCTGCGTCGAGATCGTACTCGCCTTTCCGCTATTCATATACAGACCGATCACATATTCCTTATCTTTGAGCTTTTTCTGAAGCAGTTCTCCCATGCTGGTGAAGCTGTTTATCCATTTTCCCTGTTCTTTCGTAGCGATTTTGGAAGTATTCTTCGCAAGATGGTCGTTATGCGCCCATAAAATCACTTTTTTGCCTGGGTACATCACTTTCATTAACCACTCTACGTTGTCAGCCATGATACGATCTCTGAATTCATAACTTTCCTTAGTTCCGTACATCCCCATTTCGATAAACTTGATGCGATCTTCTAGCGTTTTCACAGCGATATCAACCATATGTGGATTTTTCGGATATGCCGCCGCGAGCTGTTCTTTGTTATCTTTTATGAACTGGATCAATGCCTTGTATTTCGGTTCGTATTCATCCTTGACTTTCTTGATTTCCTTCTTGGCTTGGGGGTTATTATCGAAGTCCAGACCATATTTGTTGAGGACTGTATAGAAATCGGTTATCCCTTGCATTTCAAATTTGAAATAATCCTGGCCCTGATCCTTATCTACCTTGGAAATCCAATTCCCGATAAATTGCGTTAAATAGCCCGACGTAAACTGCATATCATAGCCCGCAAGGTACAAGGGCTTATCCGTCTTATGCTGCTTCTTAATATAATCGAACAAACCAAGCGTCTCTTTGGAATGCCATATCGGAAAAATAGAGCGCTCCATCATTTCTTTAGAAGTCAAAGACCCAGCATTTTCATAGGCGGCGAAGGAATCGCCAAGCCCCGACTCAAAAGCAATGACATCAAAATCAAGCTCTTCATGCAAATATTTGATCAGCCTTGTTTTGATACTGCTGTATTCTGCGACGCGATGGAAGTTCTCACCAAGGCTAACGACGGTTTTATCCTTCAGTATAGGTTTTAGAAACGCTAAATCCTTGTAATCCTCTGAAGTTAGAGATTTAATTTCTTGAATATTCTGCTTCAGTTCTGTGTTCTTCTGCGGGGTCGCAGAGACAGTTATCGGCGACAGTGATAGAGAAAATACCAGCCCCACTGCCATAACACTTGTAAATAGTTTGGTTGCATTCATGGATCGTTATCCTCCTTCTAAACCATTGTATAGTTGTCTTTTACTGCTCAACCATCGTAACAAGAACTTCTAAGGAATTTATAAAGACCAAGAATAACCAACCTCGTCGTCCATTTTCTTATTATGGTAAAAATGATTCCGTGTTCTCCGAAGACTACCAATTTAAAAGTAATTGTAAATCAAGAAAGAAAAATGGATAGAGTCATCAGATAACCTCTGATTCTCTATCCATAGATAAAATGTGTAACATTATATCGAGTTCCTAGTTATTATTGACCATTATGGTCTTCTTCTCACTTTCAATAAAACTTAACGAGCTACTTTCATAGCGATCACAACTTACCCGATACTCGCAATTTACTTTGGGTTAAATAGACATCCATCGCCACTCGCCTTCAACAGACTCTACTATAGTAAGCTCTTTGGTCGCATATCAGTCCATTGCGAGTTGATGTAGTCCAGACACCCCTGGCGACTATCTTGTTCATAGACAACGATCCATCCAGCTGGAATCTGCGCAAAAGCAGGCCACAGTGAATACTGGCCTTCGTCATTCACCAGTACTAGGTAAATGCCGTCCGTATTCTCAAAAGGATTGGTCATAGATTATTTCCCTCCTATGCAATTGTGAATCTGAACTTTTCATTCCGTTTAGCTTAGTTACAAGTATGCGCCCAATTTCAGCAAGTGGTTCCGGCTGACACAGATCCTTGTGTCGACAATCAATATCATACTGCTCGATCTGTCCATCGATATAAGGGTTCCAAGTTTCCGGAGCGATCGGATCGAACCAGTCTGGTATGACAGTCGATCTGAAGAACAGCAGATCACCATGATAACGTTTCGGAACGAAACTCCCCAAAATGCGAACGGAATTCACATATGTCTCTTTAAGATTTAGAATGGTTGACTCCTCAAGGCTCGCTAATGCGCTACCGTCACTACGAAGGATTTCGATTGCGCTGTTCATATCTAGTGGTTTGTCTCCCATACTATCTGGGTCGTAACCGCCCAAAGCCAGTAGAGCAATTAACGCTTCCTGCTCATCAGGACCACCCCTTAGAGGCAAGAAGTGACTCGGATAAGCATCTAGCATGACTAGAAGTGAAATCACTTCACCTTCATTTTGAAGCTGGACAGCTATAGCCTGCGCGACATTACCTCCGAGTGACCAACCTAGTAAATGGTAAGGTCCTGTCGGCTGCACCGAGCGGATATGATCAATATAATCTGCTGCCATTTCCTCCAATGTCTTAGGCAGCTCCTCCGATTGACCGATACCACGAGCCTGTAGTCCATAGATCGGATAATCTGTTCCCAGTGACTTCATCAACCCCGCATAACACCAACTGAGTCCACCTGCAGGATGCACGCAAAACAATGGGATATTCTCTCCCTTGGTTCTAAGCGGTAGTAACACATTCAATGCCCCTTGACTCCCTTGACTGTTACCCAATTCGAGTCGCTCAACTAGACCCGCAACGTTTGGAGCCTCGAAGAGGTTGCCTATACTCAGTTCGACGCCAAGGGCTTCACGAATACGGCTCATAAGACGGACTGCAAGAAGGGAATGACCACCAAGATCGAAGAATCCGTCATCAATACCGACTCGTGACAAACCAAGAACTTCGGCAAATAAATCACATACAATCTCCTCTTGTGGAGTTCTAGGTCCCCGCCCCGTAACTGCTATGGTGAGATCTGGTACAGGCAACGCCTTACGATCAAGCTTGCCGTTCGATGTCAATGGTAAATCAGCCACCACTACGAAAGTGGACGGAACCATGTAATCAGGCAGACTGCTAGCAACATACCTGCGAAGTTCTGCCGACTCTAAGCTAACATCGGAGACAGGCACGATATAAGCAACCAGACGCTTATCCCCCGGCTGGTCTTCTCGAACGACCACCGCGACCTGTGTCACGTTAGGATGTCTTGCAATTACAGCCTCAATCTCTCCTAATTCGATCCGAAATCCACGGATCTTAACTTGGTAATCAGCACGTCCGAAGTAATCCAAAGTACCGTCCAGAAGCCAGCGGGCGAGATCACCCGTGCGATACATCCGTGTACCCGGTGGACCAAATGGATCTGCGACGAAACGATCCGCCGTCAAGTCCGGTCGCCCTAAATAGCCACGCGCCAACCCAGCTCCTGCAACATACATTTCTCCCATCACACCCGGTGGAACCGGCTGTAGAATAGCATCCAACACATATATCCGAAGATCCGATATCCCTCGGCCGATAAGACTATTGGAACCCAGACCCGCACTCTGCCGATCAAGTGCATTATAGGTGACATGCACCGTCGTCTCTGTAATGCCATACATGTTAATCAGCGTTGGAGCATTGTCAGGATGTCGATCATACCATTCTTCAAGGCGCCCAAGCTCTAAAGCTTCACCACCAAAAATGACATAACGCAAAGATAAGCTCTGTCCAAGATCGGGATTCTCCCTATCCGCTTGCATTAATTGATAAAATGCTGACGGAGTCTGGTTCAGAATGGTCACACCCTCTTTGGCTAGCAAATGCAAGAACTCTGCGGGTGATCGACTAATGTCATGAGGCACTATGATCAGACGACCGCCGTGCAAGAGCGGACCCCATATTTCCCAAACGGAGAAATCGAAAGCATAGGAATGAAACATAGTCCAGACATCATCCGCACAGAAATGGAACCCCTGCTCCGTTGATGCAAACAATCGAACGACGTTCTGATGCGGTATGACTACACCTTTCGGTTTACCTGTAGAGCCAGAAGTATAAATGACATAGGCAGGATGAAGAGGCAACAAGGGTTTGATCCGATCAGCATGACATGGATTGGTACTCGGGTACTGCCCCAATCTATTGACTGTTTCTGACTCATCGACCACAACCAGCGGCATATCAGTAGTCACGCGTAACTTGAAAGCAACTTGTGTATTCGTAATGATGCACGCAGGATCCGTGTCGCTGAGCATGAAAGCGACTCTGTCAGCTGGATAGTCTGAATCTACAGGTACATACGCTGCGCCAGCCTTGAGTACGGCCAGTATTCCCACGATCATCTCCACAGATCTTGGTAATGCCAAAGCCACAAAACAATCGGGTCCCACACCTTGAGCTATCAGCAGATGCGCAAGACAGTTCGCACGCCTATTTAATTCCGCATAACTCAATGATATACCCTCATACATCACTGCAGTAGCGTTAGAACTATGAGCAACTTGCGCCTCGAACAGTTCAGCAACTGTCGCTTGTGGCACCACATCATGAGCAGTCTCATTCCACTCTTCAAGAATCTTTTGCCGTTCTTGAGGTGCAAGAATCTCTAAACATCCGATCGCTTGATCAGGTTCAGCTACTGCAGCCTCTAATATCCGCAGCAGACGATCCGCTAACGCTTCGACAGTATCCCGCTTAAATATATCGCTGCTATATTCGAGTAAACCGTTGATACCAGCAGGTGATCCATCCGCTGTGCGATGCTCACGAAGTTCCAGAGTAAGATCGAACTTCGCTGCACCTACACTGTTGATCTCAAGGTGGGTTGTGAGATCAGGCAGATCCAATGTCGCTTCGGACGTGTTCTGAAACGCCAACATAACCTGAAATAATGGGTGCCTAGAACGGGAGCGGATTGGATTGAGAACCTCAACAAGTCGTTCAAAGGGTACGTCTTGATGTTCATAGGCAGCAAGATCAACCTCACGGACTCTGCCTAGAAGCTCACGGAAACTTGGATCTCCAGACGTGTCGGTACGTAACACTAACGTGTTTACAAACAAACCGACGAGGTCATCCAATGCGTCATCGCTACGCCCAGCGGTCGGACTCCCCATCGGAATGTCGGTACCTGCACCGAGTCGAGTGAGTAGAGCAGCAAGTCCAGACTGTAACACCATGAACAGACTGGCTTTGCTATCACGAGCGAGATCTAATAGACGATGGTGTAGATCCGGGTCAATACGGAAATCAATGGTATCACCAAGATAGCTAATCGCCGCTGGACGCGGATAGTCGGTAGGCAATTCCAACTGATCTGGAAGACTCTTCAGTGTCTTGGTCCAGAATTCGAGTTGCCTTGCAATTAGACTCTCCGAATCACTCTCACTACCCAGCAATTGGTGCTGCCAGAGTGCATAATCAGCATATTGCACCTTCAGCGGCGACCATGTTTTCTCTTCCCCCTTACATCGTGCGGTGTAAGCAGTAGTAAGATCACGAGCCAGCGGAGTCAGTGACCAGCCATCACCAATGATATGGTGCAACAGTAGTAACAGCACATATTCGTTCGATCCAAGTACGAATAGCTGAGCTCGAATGGCAGGTTCAGTTGCGAGATCGAAACTGTGACGTACAGCGGCAGCGAGAGCTTCGGGTAGTTCGTTCTCAGTCATCTTAACAACGATTAACTCAGGCTCTACCAGTGCTGCATCCATGACGAGTTGATGTGACGTACCTGATTTCTCTGGGAAAATGGTGCGTAATATCTCATGTCGATCAACGACATCACCTAGGGCGGCCTGCAGTGCTTCCCTATTTAGTTCGCCAGTCAAATGCGCCACGAGTGGAATGTTGTAGGTCGGGCTTGGCCCCTCTAGACAGTGCAAGAACCACAATCGTTGCTGAGCAAAGGAAAGAGGAACCTGTTCCGGTCGTATAGCTATTGGCATAATAGCCAGCCGGGCATGCTGAGCTTGGTCGAGTCGCTTAACCAAACCAGCGACGGTTGGAGCATCAAATAGGTTGCCAATCCCCAATTCAACAGCAAGAGACTCGCGAATTCGGATCATCAGACGAGATCCGAGCAGAGAATGTCCACCTAATTCGAAGAAATCATCATCAATTCCTACATAGGGCAAACCTAGAACCTCAGAGAACAGATCACATAGGATCTCCTCTTGAGGAGTTCTAGGCTCCCGCCCCTTCACAGTCATAGTAAGGTCAGGTGTGGGTAATGCCCTACGATCAAGTTTGCCGTTAGGTGTTAACGGTAACTCTGTAATCATCACAAATGCCGTCGGTACCATATAATCAGGAAGACTACCGGCAACATGTTGGCGAAGTTCGGCTGAATCGGGATTAGCTTCCGTGGATGGAACGACATAAGCCACTAAACGTTGCTCCCCTGGTTGATCCTCACGAACAACAACTGCAACCTGTGTCACACCAGGATGTTGGGCTAATACAGCCTCAATCTCGCCTAATTCGATCCGAAAACCACGAATTTTGATCTGATGATCAGCACGGCCTGCATAATCTAGAGAACCGTCCGCCAGCCACCGAGCTAGATCCCCTGTGCGATACATCCGCGTACCGGGCTGTCCAAACGGATTAGCAACAAAGCGCTCCGCGGTCAAATCTGGTCGCTTCAAATAACCACGAGCCAATCCAGCACCCGCAATATAAAGATCCCCTAACACGCCGGGTGGAACGGGTTGTAGACTGTCATCCAACACATAAATCTGTGTATTCCAAATTGGCCAGCCAATGGGAGATGTCACTGCATGTTCACACGAAAAAGTCACTGCGGTTGACCATATCGTAGTCTCAGTCGGTCCATAGAGATTCGTGACTTGGCAACCAAGTTCTCGCAAAGCAAGCTTGAGACCGCTCGGGAGCGCCTCGCCTCCGACGAGCACCTTAAGGTCCCGAAGTTTATCGGGATCATAAGTAACGAGCGCGTGCCAAAGTGTGGGTGTGGCCTGCATCATCGTGGTTCCCGTCTCTTCGATCAACCTCGTCAGGGCTGGTGGGTCCTGAATGGTTACCTTCTGAGCGACGACAATGCTCGCCCCACTGAGCAGAGGAAGGTATATTTCAAGAGCTGATATATCAAATGCGACTGTCGTAACAGCCATTAGCCGATCATTTTCATGAAGTTGCAATTGGTCCTGCATTGCGAAGAGGAAATTGGTCAAGCCTTCGTTCGAGACGATAACACCTTTAGGTTTGCCTGTTGAGCCAGAAGTGTAAATGACGTAAGCCGGATTGAGAGGTAATGGAGGTGTAATTCGGTCAGCATCACTCGGATTGGTATCAGAATAACGCTTTAACTTTTCAATAGTGGTAGACTCATCGAGTATAATCCATGGCGCTTTTGTCGCTTCAGGAAATTTAGAAGCAGTCTGTGTGTTTGAGATGATACACACGGGTCTTGCGTCAGTGAGCATGTAATTGATTCGTTCAGACGGGTAATCCGGATCCAATGGCAGATATGCCGCTCCCGTCTTAAGCACGGCCAGTAAACCAACGACCATCTCCTCAGACCGAGGTAAAGCCAAAGCCACAATCTGCTCCGGTCCCACACCTTGAGTAATCAAGAAATGTGCAAGCCGATTCGCCTGAACGTTTAGCTCCGCATAAGTCAGTTGTTCCCCTTCGAATAACAGAGCAGTAGCCTCAGAATTACGAGCAACCTGAACTTCAAACAACGTTGACACACTCTTCTGAGAGAACACTTGCTCCGTTGTATTCCATTCTACTAGTATCTGGTTACTTTCCTCAGGCAAGAGAAGCTTCAATCGTCCTATGGTCTCATGCTGATCCGTCATTGCAACAGTTTCCAAGAGGTGTAGAAATCGCCGCTGATGACCGGCAAGATCGTCGATAGTGTAAACCGCCGGATTACCATCCAGATCAATACGCAATCCGTTACCATCGAACCTGTCATACACGTTAAAAGATAGGTCATCCACTGGACCCGCCGAGAGATTGTGTGTCATACCACGATGACCGGCAAAACTCAACCCATGATCAAACGGCATAATATTAATCTGTGGACCAAACAATCTCCGGTTTTCACCTACTAACTTAAGTTCACGGCGCAATTCTTCGTGCCTGTACCCTTGATGAACTCGTATCTCGCTAATCTCTTGAACGACTTGACGTACTAGTTCTACCAAGCTCATATCTGGTCTTACCGACAGGCGTAGTGGCAACAAATTCATGACCATACCGGGAATACGAAGCGAGACAGAACCTAAACGACCCATCATCGGTAATCCTAGAATGATATCCTGCGAACCTGTCATCCGGTGTAAATAAATAGCCGTCACAGCAATCACAATATCAGGCCAAGTTGCCGATGTATGACGCGCTACCGTATGCAAGTGGTTCTGACTTGAGGATGATAGCTGTGCTGTAAGGCGTAGGAAGCTTCTAGACGTCCTCGGTGCTCGGTCCGCCAGACTTACCGCTTCAGGTTCATCCGCAAAGCGATCTAACCAGAATTGACGGTCCCGCTCAAATTGCTCTGATGAGCGATAGGTCGAATCTTCTAGCAAGATCGAACGTAAGGAACCAAAGTTATCCTCTTCAAGTGACAGATTATTTACGAGTGCCGTGTAGTTCTTGGCCACTCTCTGTGCAATAAGTGAAAATCCATACCCATCCATCACAATATGATGGATGCGCTGATACCAGAAATAACGATCAGGTCCAGCCTTGAACAAAGCTTCGGTAAAGAGTGGACCTTGTGTAAGATCGACTGAACGGGCCAAATCAGCCCTCATCCATGCTTCAGCTACTTCCTGTGGATTCTGTTCTGCACTGAGGTCGATCACATGCAGCGGCCAATCATAAGACAATTCAAGGACTTGCCACGGTCCATCCTTATCCTCACCGAAGCGAACATGCAAAGATTCGGTTGCCATAACAGCCTGGCGTAGCGCTGTCTCGAACTGTACTCGATCAACTGGCCCTTGAATCTCGATGTATTCTCCAGTGTTGTAGATCGGGTTATCTGGATCAATCTGTTGAGCAAACCATATGCCGGACTGTGCACCTGACAAAGACCAGCGAACATCCTCACTATCAACCATCAGTATCTACCTCCTTCCCTTTCAAAATGCAAAATAATCTATATTCGGTAACACCTGCTGTGAGCGTGTGATCAACAGTCTCCACCATTCGACCAACGTTGGACGTTCAGCTAACTCTGCAAAGGTCACCTCAACACCACTACGGCGCCACCGTTCAACCAGGCTCATAATGCGAATGGAATCCAACCCCCTGCTAATAATCAGATCATCGTTGTCCGCGATATCTGAAGGTGATTCGTGAAGAATCTCAGCGACCTGTTCACGTACAGATTCCAGCGTCAACGATGGGAAGTCAGCTCGAATTCCAGTCTCCCCCTTCGTTCCTTGTGCACTTCTCAGCTCATCGTGCAGACGCTGCGTTGTAAGCGTGACTGCGCACCGCTCAGATGCATAGGTCAAAGCCATCTTATGATGTTCCAATGAGAAATCCGCCACTGCATCTGCGACGAAGAATGGTTGCACATCCATCATAAATGCATCACACGCCGTTAGAAGGCATCCGATATGAGCATAGATTCCACTTACGATAAGTTGATCACGACCTTGTTCGTGCAGAATCTCCCGAAGATTTGTCTTCTGGAATCCACTATATCTCCACTTGGTAAGGACGATGTCATGCTCATCTGGCGCAAGCTCCTCCACGATCTTCTTCTGAATGGGACCATCGTTGATTCCCGCCCCCCAGAAATCTTGCAGCAGGCCTCGTTCTGTCGGGGTCTGTCCACCTGGTTGTGCCGTATAGATCACAGGAATACCTAATTCATGACATTGACTCTTTAGGAGCTGAATGTTCGCAAGAAGCTCGACCACTGGCGATTGTCTGTAAGTGAATGCGTCTAGGAAATATTGCTGCATATCATGAATAAGAAGGACAGCACGCTTCGGATCAGGTTTCCACGTGACCTTATGATTTGGTAAGTCTGACTCGGTTGGCATCGGATACGGTAAAATCGTTGGAATAGCCATTTAATCCCTCTTTTCAACTTTTGTTGTAATCTTCTGCGCAATGACCTCACGTAGCGCTTTTTTATTTACTTTCCCTACTCCAGTCTTTGGGAATGATGCAATGAACTCCATCCGATCCGGGATTTTGTAAGCTGCCACTCCACGTTCCCTCAGAAACATTTTGAGCTCAGCTGTTGTAGGAGGGTGCTCATATTCATGAGCTATTACAAAAGCACAGGATCGCTCACCAAGGAACTCATCGGGCATAGAAACCACCGCTACATCATGCACTGCGGTATGAGCAAGGATGTGATTCTCTACCTCTTCGGCTGCAACTTTGTCTCCACCACGATTGATCTGGTCTTTATCACGCCCCTCCACAATCAAGTAGCCGGACGAAGTCATGCTCGCTAGGTCACCCGTACGGTAAAATCCATCTGAAGTAAACGCCTTGGCATTATGCTCATCGGCCTTGTAGTAACCACGGATTGTGTACGGTCCACGCGTCAACAAATGTCCTACGTGACCCTGTTCGACATCCTGATCCTCCTCATCTACGATACGTATCTCATCGTATGGTGACATCGGTCTTCCCTGGGTGTTGACAATAGTCTCCTCCGAGTCATCCAAGCGAGTATAATTAACCAGTCCTTCAGCCATCCCAAAGACCTGTTGCAAAGTACAACCCAGCATTGACTTTACCCGACGCGCAACTTCTGCACTGAACTTAGCTCCACCGACTTGCAGTACCTGTAGGCTGGATAAATCGTAATGGCGCGATGATGCTGCCTCAAGCCATGCTAGAGCAAGGGGTGGAACTAACGCTGTTATCGTGACGCGTTCCTGAGCGATAAGTGGAAACGCATCGTCTGGGCTTGGTCTAGGTGCAAGAACAACTCTGCCACCTGCATACAACGTACCAAGTACACCCGGCGAACTGAGTGGATAATTGTGCGCAATGGGGAGGGCTGCGAGATACACGCTATTCGAATTAAGATGGCAAATACCGGCACTGGCTCGCAGGCTGTACATGTAATCGTCGTGAGTACGAGGGATTAACTTAGGTAACCCTGTACTTCCCCCAGACAGTTGAAGAAACGCAACATCACTAGAACTTACATCTAGCTGACTCATGGGTTCTGTATGTAGATCAGTCAATGCCACGAACTCCTCCGGATCGCCTACAACGATAATATGCTGCACGGTCGAAGCCTTGTTCTGTACCTGTCTTGCTAGTTCCCGGTAGTCAAATCCCAGGTAATGGTCAGGAATAATGTAAGCAACCGCTTCAGTAAATTCACAAAAATAGGTGATCTCACTGCTTCGATGCAATGGCAGAGCAAAGACGGGTAGGGCCCCCAGCCGAAACAATGCGAAGACAACTTCGAAAAACTCCGTAATATTAGGCAGTTGAACGATCACACGATCCATTGGCCTGATTCCAAGCGATCGGAACCCAGCAGCTAGCTGATCTGCTCTGGCATCAAGTTCTCTATAGCTCCAGCGATTCTCACCACTATTAATCGCCGTACGATCCCCAAGTCTAGTCGCACGTTCTCGCAACATTTGTCCGAAAGTTTCTCCTCTCCAGCAGCCAGCCTGGCGATACCGATCTGCAAATTCTTCAGGCCACGTGGCGCATCCAAGCAACATAAACTATCCCTCCTGATCTTATCTAGGCTGCTCGTCATTCAGCCCCATGCCGATTAACATTGTACGGAACTTAGCCGTTGTCTCAGAGAGTTCTCCCTCTGGGCTTGATCCGAGGACGACTCCAGCTCCAGCAAACAGACGTAGGGAGTGGTCATCCACCTCAGCGCAACGGATCGTAACAACCCACTCACCATCTCCATTCGAATCGCACCACCCGACCATCCCCGCATAGAATCCTCGATCGAACGGTTCGATCTCTCGGATTACCTCTCTTGCCATTTCAGTCGGAGATCCGCAGACAGCGGGTGTCGGGTGAAGTGCAACCGCCAACGTAAGCGCAGACGTTGAGTGATCAGCAAGTTCACCACTGATCTCAGTGGAGAGATGCCACATGGTAGCTGTCTGTACCAACGAGGGTTTAGATGGAACATCCAATGTGTTGCAATACGGACGAAGTGCAGCAGCAACGGCATCGACGACCAATGCATGCTCATACAGATCCTTGTCAGATGCGAGCAGTGCCGCCGCTCTTTGCTGATCCTCTGCAGGATCCTCACTCCGTGCCGTGGACCCTGCCAATGGATTAGCCAACACTTGCAGTCCCGATCTTGAGACGAGTAATTCGGGACTAGCTCCTATCAGCGTTCGCCGCCGTGAACTTGGAGGAGTAACTCCTAATGGCCACTCCTCCGCTTCTTGAATGGGTAAATCCACGGCAAAGGTGTAGCCACGAGTATTGTTGCGAGCAAGGTTATACAGTAACTGATGGGTATCGATCTTTGTAGACGAGGTTAACTGCAATGTTCTCGACAGAACAACTTTGCAAAGGTCACTACTCTCCAGATGGTTCAATCCTTGTTCTACACCCCGAACATACTCCGCTGGCTCTGGAATTGCACAGATCTCATACTTAGACGTTAATGATTGTTCCTTCTGATTCGTTGATTCGAAATGTAATCCATCCCCCCACTGAATTGTCGTTGGCACGGTCAGGTGTGCAGGTTTCGTATGATCAAAAGGCACCGCACCTACGACGACTGATATGTTGTGTTGGGACTGTTTCACATGATTTAGAAACGCTGTAACACGTTTGGGCAAACTACTTAACTCCTCGGTTCCCTCATAGGTAGGCATCTCCGAGAACGTCCCCTGTGCGAGCAAAGTACGTTGTGGTGAAGATAAGAAGAAGGACGAGCCAGGCTGATAGTTATCAAGAAGTTGTGTTGCTATTGGCACTGGGATAACATCATGTTTTATCATTTCAATCGCCTCCTTATTAAATGTTCAAACCCCTAAAGTAGCGCCGCCATCGACACATAGGTCATGCATCGTAATATGTCGTGCCTGATTAGAGAGTAGAAAGAGAACCGCATCGGCAATATCCGTAGGTGTGGCCAGCTTTTTGAGCGGTATACCTAGCCTGTACTCTTCAGGCGATCCAGCGATGACAGCTTGCCCTCCGTTCTCATCAGACCAAAGTGACCACTGCATGGGAGTTTCTGTTGATCCGGGTGATACGACGTTGCAGCGAATGTTGTGCTCGGCATTCTCAAGTCCCAGACATTTAGTAAACATTGTCGCCGCAGCTTTGGAGGCAACATAAGCAGACATATGCATTCGTGGAACCCCTGCCGCATTCGAGCCCACCGTCACGATTGAACCCGAACTCCGTGGTACCATATGTCTAATTACAGAACGAGATACGTAGAAAACCCCCGTAGAATTGACCGCGAAAGTTGTAGTCCAGTCGTCGTCAGTGAGTGATTCGATCGAACCTGTCCGCAGTATCCCCGCCACGTTGACCAACATCTGAATCGGTCCGATTTCATGTTCAATCCGTTTTACCATTTCATCAACAGCAACGCTATCACTCACGTCTGTTGGGAAGGCTGACACATCGCGGCCTTCCGCACGAAGCTCAGTTACAAGTCTCTCTAGCCCCTCGGCATTGTTATCCACAGCCGCAACGAGAGCGCCCTGTTCAACCAAGGCACGCACCACCGCTTCTCCAACGCCTTGAGCGGCACCTGTCACTAGAGCAGTTCTTCCCCAGATTCCCATAGTGTCCATTAATTAAATTCAATTCCTCTCTTTCACTAGGATGATGCGGATTGCTCGATAATAATAATCATTATCAATTAAAAGGATCGATAATATATACCATTTCAAATAGTGGGCCACCATCGAATTTAGAACACCAATCATTCCCCGGTGACCCCTATATGCAACAACGTAGTACTGTTTTATATTTTCGATCCATGTAGCACTTTAACATCTTCAGAAGAAATGAGAGAAGGACGTGATGCAAATCTCAAAGCACGGCTAATCAAGGCTGGTAGAAGCGATACATGACCTTCGTCCTCAAACTCTTTAAATTCTACACATACGCCTTGATTAACGAGAGTTGCTAAACGATTTGAAAGCTCCTTCGCGTTCTCGTATATCCGACTTTTATGAAATTTCTCCAATTCCCCCATCCCTAGCAGAATTCTGACGTTGACAGGCTCCTCTTCCAAACGAACCGTGAATTGTCGCTCCTCTTTAAGCATGATTCGCTTGTTCCAATGAATAGATGGGCTACCTGCAACATAGGTCTGAAATGCTTCTGGCTTCGTAAAAAGCACATGTAACACGAAGAGACCACCCAGTGAATGACCAAATAGCGTTTGCCTACCGCGGTCAATCGTATATCTCCGTTCGATTTCCGGCTTTAGCTCCTCTTGAATGAATGTCAAGAAATCTTCTGCTCCCCCTTGTTCCGGCCAAGCTCGGCCGTCTGGACTTGCAGGTAGCTCTGTAACGGACACAGGTAGTGTGAAATCATAATGACGTGCCGAAGCAAACGGATCTTCTGTTGAATAACCGATGCCTACGATAATCGTCGGAACTACGCCTGTTCGTTCAGTCCTACGTGCTTGTACGCGCATCGCTTCCACCATCGTTCCGAATACCGCATTGGCATCCAGTAAATAAATCACCGGATAGCCCGAGGAAGGTGGCTCTCCACTTGGCATAGCCACATAGATTCGATATTCTCGGTTTCCAGCACGCGCGTGCATTATGCTTTGTTCTGTTCTGGGTATGGTGACCTTATCACCTGTACTGTTCTTGACGATGACTTGAGCGTGTTCGATTATTTTGTGATCCACCGTATTTAATTCCTTTCATTAAATGATAATCATTATCAGTTATGATTATAAATCACGTCTTCTTTTCTCACCATGGATGATATCCGGTTCTATTATTGGACAATATCCAGAAATTCCCTATTTCACTCATAGGGAATTTACCAGATGTTCAATCCACTAGCTCCGTACTTTGTTTCTATATAGTAAAAATATAAAATAGGGTACTCCAATGATAGCCACGACGATGCCAACAGGTAATTCAGCAGGAGCAAAGAGCATTTTGCCTAAATAATCAGATACGATAACTAGCAGTGCACCGACCACTCCACACACCGGAATAATTCGCTTATGTGTTCTGCCGACAAGACGCCTCGCGATGTGTGGTGCCATCAGTCCGATAAAGCCAATTCCTCCCGACACAGATACGCATGCGCTAATGATACCTATGCTACTTAGAAGGAGCACCGCTTTTTCTTTTTCTGTAGACACCCCAATGCTTCTAACACTATCTTCATCCATCTGAAATAAATCTAGAATATATGACCTTCTAACGATCACTGGGATTAACAACACAAGCCACGGTAGAATAGACACGATATATCTCCAATTAGCATTGTAAATACTGCCGGAAGTCCATACTGCCGCCATCTCGAAATCTGAAGCATTCATTTTTAAGGTCAAAAAAAGTGAGACCGCACCCAACCCTGTACCTATCGCAATACCCGTCAGTAGAAGCCGCTGAGACTCTAACCTGCCATTCTTCCAAGAAAAAAGATAGATCAGTAGTGCAGCCATTAGTCCGCCCACCAATCCAAACAAAGGCATCGCCAGAATCGATCCCCATCCCGTTCCTTTTATTTGGCCTTGATAGAAAAACAAGAATAGAACCATCGCCGCACCAGCACCGGCGTTAATTCCTAGTATTCCTGGATCAGCTAGTCCATTTCTCGTGATCCCTTGAATCACAGCCCCCGCGATGCCTAATCCCATACCGACGAGTCCCGCAATTAGAATTCGTGGTAGACGGAACTCCAGAATAACCAAATCCTGATCCGGCTTCGGGTCTATCCTCAATAAAGTACGTATGACATCTTGAACCGTAATATCGAATACACCATTCGTCAGACTCACATACATCGTAACCAGTATCATTCCGATACCAACGGCTAGCACCGTGACATAACGCTGCTTGGAAGCATTATTCAAACTTCCCGCCTCCCTTCGTTCTTGTTAAATAGAGAAAGAAAGGAACGCCAATCATTGCAGTCACGACTCCAATCGGCATCTCAAACGGATAATTGAGGAAACGGCTGAGCACATCGCAAAGCGCTAGGAAGATCCCTCCAAGTAAACCCGAGCATGGAATGATCCATTTATAATCGAGTCCTATCAAGAATCGCGCAATATGAGGAACAATCAAACCGACAAAGCCGATTTTACCTGCTAAGGCTACTGATATCCCTGTTAGAATAACAACGCTCAATGTAGTAACGAACTTAATCATCATTGTGTTTTGTCCCAAGCCCATAGCAACATCTTCACCTAGAGCAAGAATCGATATCGACTTAGAAACCCAGAGCGCTATCAGAATTCCGACAATTGCAAATGGGATCGCTAGTTTAATAAGTGTAGGGTCCATCTGATGTAATCGCGCATTGTACCAAAAGCTAATATTTTGCGAGATTTGGAAATAGATCGCTAATGCTGCGGAAACACTGCTCAGAAACGTGCCTATAATCGTACCTATAATCGCCATCCTTATTGGCGATAGTCCCCCGGGTAGCAGGAGTGACAGACCAAAAACGATGACAATGCTAAGTGTCGATCCCACAAATGAGTACAATATCATTTCCAAATTAGATGAATTAGGTAAGAATATCATGCCGAGCGTAATGGCAAATGCCGATCCATCGGTAACCCCCATAATAGAAGGGGATGCAAGATAATTTCTTGTCATCCCCTGCATAAGTGCCCCGGATATGGCCAGAAAGGCTCCAATGAGTAGAGCTCCGACCGCTCTTGGAATTCGAGACTGCATAATGATCTGATGATCTACATTACCAGGATCAAAATGGAACAGCGCATCCCGAATCGTATTCATGTCTATACTTTTAGCTCCATAAAGGATCGACAGCAACATCGTCAACGCAATGATAGCCGGTGAAGTCCATATGATTAGGGTAGGTGTAGGAATTCTTAATCGCATATTACACTACTCACTTCGCTTGGATTAAATTACTGTTTTTTACGGCTTCAAGGAACGATATCTTGCTGTAAGCCGTGCCCCCTTGAGCAATCGGATCTACCAAATTAACATATACATTGTTATTCTTTACCGCATTGATGCTTGTCCATATTGGGTTACTTTGTAAATTTTCAAAAAACTTAGGTGTATCTTTATTTTCTTCTTCCGAAAATTGAATAAAGAGATAATCCGGATTAATCTCCGAGAATTTTTCTAATGAAATCATTTCTTGTGCCTTCGCCTGTAATACTTCCTTCGGAGCCGTTGCTCCTAATTCTGCGTAAATGGACGGGTTAAAGAAGACATCCTCAGGAAAAATGGCAATGTTACCTGCCCGGATTCTAATCGCTAGCACCTTTTTGTCTTTGAAAAGGGGTCCTACCTTTGCTTTTACTTCTATGAGTTCATCTTGATATTGTTGCAGTACCTGTTTCGCTTCTTCCTGCTTCCCAGTAAGCTCTGCAAGCAAATTCAGATTTGTTTCCCAATCTGTCGAGATATGAGATACGGGAATCGTCGTTCCAACCTTCCTGAAGTTCTCCAATGACTCCGCAGGAAACTTGGTACTGCCCAATATAATATCAGGTTTAAGCTTTAACATGGTTTCGATATTAGGCTGCATTTTTTCCCCGATTCCTTCCACACCATCGGTAATCTTGGCGAACATCTGTGGGAATTTCCCACCTACTGTTGTCGCTCCTATCGGTTTAACGCCAAGTACGAGTGCATCTTCCATTGATTCCATAGCCCCTGCAATGATAATGTTATCCACCTTGGCAGGAACGGTATAGTCTTGACCTAAATATGTGATCGTTCTGTCTTCTGTTGAATCGGTTGTCTGCTTCTCAGTGGAATTATTGCTAACGACGTTCTCGCTATTTGAACTTGAAGCCTCTGCACCGTTTACCGGTTGGGCATCCTTCTTATCCCCACAAGCTACTAACACCAACACCATGATTGAAACCCATACCATTGCTAACACTTTCTTACTCATTATCTATAATTCCCCTCTCCACTACTGATAACTATTCTCAATTGAATTATAGACCACGTCTTCTCCACCGAACATGGACAATATCCAGAATCAATTTGGACGATCTCCATCTAGAAGCTTCAACAAATCATCTACGATTCGTTCACAAGCATAGGCGGAATATTCCCGCCACGGATCTGAGGAAATGAAATGAACATGGTTTCTACGGACTGCTTTCAAATCCTGCCACAGTGAGGAGGACTGAAATAGTTCCCAATACCTCAGTGACTCTGGTTCCTGACATATATTTAATAGAATTCGATCTGCATCGAATTGTGTGAGTTGATCCGCTGTCATAATCTGATTATACTTAGCAGGATCGAAACCAGATGGTGGATTGAGTTGCAAATCATCATAAAGTACATCTCTCATCCCTCGAGCAGGACAAAGATAATAGCACTCCTTATGAACACTCATCACGAGAACCGTATCGTCACTCAATATCTGACTCAAGCGCCCCCTAGCGAACTTCACCTTCTGATCATAGTTATGTAACCAGGACTCTGCTTCTTGGGATACTTCTAGTAATTGCGCTGTCAGTTGCAACTGCTCTCGCCAATTTTTATCCATCAAAGGAATAAAAGAGACAGGTGCGATTTCCTCCAGTTTCTCCTTCTCATGAGAATCTAAATTATCTAAGCTTATGATCATATCCGGTCCAGACTGGCTTAGTGCTTCAATATTCGCCTCCCAGTCTTTGTTAAAGCGGTACCCACTGAGGTGTAAGGGGATATCCTTTCGATACATCTTATAGTAATAAGCTGACCACTTCGGATGAAGTGGAGCCGCATACGGGATCATCTTAAGCGCAAGTAACTGACCAAGAATGGGCGTGGAATAGGCTACAATTTTACGACGACGATTCTTCATATAGGCTGTAGGGGATACGCCAACCTCCTGCTTGAACTTGCGGCTGAAATAAAATTCGTCGTTATAGCCCACTTGATGAGCGATATCACGTAATCGTGCGTCCGATTGTACCATGAACTGTTTAGCACAATTGACCCTCACTTCCGTCACATAATCGATGGCGCTTTTACCGTACGTTTTTTTAAATAAATCCACATAATATTTAGGGCTAACCTTCGCCATACGGGCCAATTGCTCAATCGTCAGATTCTCGTTATAATGGCTTTCTATATAAGCTTTCGTGCGGTCTAATGCCGTTCGTGAGTCTGTCTCAGGCGACAGTCGAATGTTTGTCATGATCCAATATAGTAATTCCTGAAAAACAAACTGTCCACGAAAGCGTTCCAATGCTAGATCACTCCGACAATGGGTGTACATCAAATCACATAATATGATTGGCTGAGTCTGGGGATAAATTAAAATTTCCCCCTTCAGCGGACACGAATCCATCGGTACCGCATCTCGAAATACCTCGAACTTGATAACATATAGATCTAGCCCATCTACCTCTTTCGAAGATACTCCGATCGTTTGTCCAGGCAGAGCGATATGTACAATATCCTTCTTCAATAGATAATCATGAAGATCCATCGTCAACCGACCCACGCCGTTCTTCACGATGATCAGAACATGCGAATCAATAAGCTGTTGCTCCATCTGACCACCACGTAGGTGTTCGATACTTCTAACTTTGAACAACAAATGATCCAGAGAAACATCTACATGTTCATCATGTAGAAACGTATTGGACAAGATGAATACTCCCTCTCCATTATGAAAATGATAATCATTATCGTTTATAATTTAACACGACAGAATGTGAACAGTCAACATAATTACCAAACCCAACCAAATAGATATCGCGCTGTATATATCGAACTCTTCTTTGTCCATTACCCTTGCTCCAATACAAAAAAGAATCAGAACTCAATATATGAATTCTGCTTTCTACTTGACCCTTAGCCACTGCAAGCGCTAGTTGTTCGGCCTTTTCTATTCCAATCACTTGCTTCTGCGTGCTGTTACTTGTACTAGAATTAGCAGCGTTTAGTAATATAATCATTAGTCCCTAGATCAAGACCTGAGACCTTATCTTCAATCGAATCTTTCGCTGTCAGAAGTAGAATAGCTATTTGGGTATCTTTACTCTTATGATGACATATATAACATTATAATGTAACTTGTCTGGGATTAATCACAAAAGACTATGCACTCGATAAATAACCTCGATGTGCATAGCCTTTTACCTTTATGATATGTGCTATTCTACTTTAGTCCAATCAATCTAGCCTAGATGTCTCCTCGACACCTGAAGCAAACTGATGAACAGCTTCCATAGTCGGCATCCCTGCTTGAGCTCCAAACTTCGTTACCGCTAACGCCGAGACCTTGGCTGCAAATGAGACAGCTTTCTCTAAGTTAAGGTCTAATGCCAATGAATAAGCTAGTGCTGCGTTAAATGAATCTCCCGCACCCGTCGTATCCATCACAGGTACCTTAAACGCTGGAATCGTGCGCAATTTATGATGATCCATGAAGGCTGATCCATCCGCACCAAGCGTAGTGATGACGTTAGCTACACCTTTGTCCATTAATTCTTGTATAGCTGCCTCCAACTCATCGCCTTCAGCATCCCGTCCCGTAAGTAAACTCAACTCAGAGCGGTTTGGCGTCATGTAATCTACCTGACGAAATAACTCATCCGGTAAATCCTGTGCTGGTGCTGGATTAAGAACGACAATCTTGCCATATGATTTCGCTTTGCTGACAGCATAGCAAACGGTTTCTAATGAGATTTCTAATTGAATTAGAATAATATCTGCTGCCTGAATAATATCATCGTACAGATCAATATCCTTAGGTAGTAAATCCTGATTAGCTCCTTGAACAACAACAATGCTATTATCTCCACTTGCTAGAAAAATAGAAGCAATGCCCGTAGAACTACTATCTACCATCTTCACGGCGTGTCTATCGATCCCGTTATCATCCAAAGCCTTCAGTAGCTCCTGACCGAAACTATCTCCACCGACAGCCCCAATCATTGTTGTCTTGGCGCCAAGACGCGCCGCTGCTACAGCTTGATTAGCCCCTTTACCTCCAGGAATAAATTGGGCTTTAGACCCGAGAATCGTCTCACCCAGCTTTGGTTGTCTGTCTGCTTCAATCACAATATCCATATTCAAGCTACCAATCACAACTATGTTAGGAACCTTCATGCTCTTCTCTCCTTTTCGTGGAACTTCTCTCTATTAACCTTACATCCAACTCATGCACTTTATCTTCTATGATAAAACCTTCTATTTTTTTAATTAAAATTCTAGAAACCATAGCTCCCATTTCATAAATCGGCTGTGCAATAGTCGTTAATTCAGGTTCTGTAATTTCAGTCATGAATATTCCATCAAAACCACAGACAGACACTTGCTCAGGCACTTGTATTCCTAACCTGTGTAATGCTTTCAAAGCACCAACCGCCATCAGATCATTCCCAGCAAAGATGGCATCTATGTCAGGATGTTGCTGCATGAGTAACTCTGTAGCTGCAATACCGCTTCTAATACTAAAATCACCTGGGACCATAAGAGATGGACTGAACCACCCAAACCCTTTTACTGATTTCTCATAGCCTAGTAATCTCTCTTTAGCCGTAACCAGTTCCTGCGGACCATAAATATGTCCGATTTTGCGACAACCCGATTCCAAAAGATGCTTAACCGCTAATTCCGCACCCTCGAAATTGTTCGATCGAACGACGCTACAAGCTTCATTCGTAGGCGCCCGATCTAGACAGACATATGGAATATTATATGCGGCCAGTTTATCTACATCACCTTGTGATAATGTATTGGAGGCAAAAATAATACCATCGATAAATTGACCCTTTAAAATATCAATATAATTCCTTTCTTTTTCCACATCCCCATCGGAATTACAAAAAATAACGGTAAATCCATACGTTGTTGCCACATCCTCAACTGCCCTCGCCAACTCAGGGAAAAAAGGGTTAGAAATATCAGGCAACACTAAAGCGAATGTTTTGGTATTCTTACCCGCAAGTCCTCTGGCAACTCCACTGGGTATATATTTTAATTGTTCTATCGCATGTTTAATATTTAGTTCTGTCTCAGCATTCACATACCCACTATTGTTTAAGTAGCGAGAAACGGTAGAAACCGAGATTCCCGCCAGTTTAGCTACGTCGCGTATTGTTGCCAATCTCATTCCACTCCTAATATTCCCGATGAGGTATCGGTACCACAAATATACTATTTATTATTATAAACATGATTAATATTCATATGGTAGCGGTACCACATGAATATATCATACTCTTTTTGTATTTGCAACTCATAGATCCCGCACCATATGAAGTATGCAAAAAAACTTAAGATCAGTTGATCTTAAGTTTTTCTAGGGTAATCACACTTCAAGCTAACTACAAGGCTTCGCCGTGCAAGTAATTAAAGAAAGGCTTATCCACCCAGAATTGGAAAGGTGTAATCACAGCATCTGGATCGATGGCTTTTAAGCCCTTTACAACTTTGGCGGAATCTTCGTTAAGTGAGAATGGATTCACGGTATAATGGCTATCTTTATCTGTAATTAAGTTATTCGTAATGATTTCATAATCTTTCAATGGTGTAGATGAATAGTATAGGGGTTGCCACCAAGAGCTGGAAATTAGGCCTGTCTGATCAACCGTATTCTTCTTAGCGAACTTTAATATAACATCTTGAAAAGCAGCTTTCTCTTGTACTGTAGAGAACTCAAATTCTAGATCATATTCCTTTGCATAGGCAATATAATTACCATTTGCAATCTTCACAACATTCGGTCCGGGGTCTCCCCACTCCGATAAATGGATGAAAGCAGATGTTTTTGGCTCAAATTGTACTTTGGCATCTAATCCTTCACTATGTAATAGACCGATGAGTTGAACAGCGTGTTTAAAGTCTGAATGTCCATACGTAAGAGACAATGAATCGATGAAGTTAGGATCGAAACGTTCATCCTTTAGACTATAACCCGTGATCAGTTTCTGCTCTAATGCGGTATTCACTAACGTTTGTAACTTAGGAGCTTTAATAATATCGGAAGTCAGGTAAGCATTTCTTAGCTTAATATGGATGTCACTATCGCTTGTGTATCCGATATAGTTCTTGTACAAACCTTTCGTAATAAGAATTTTACCTAAAAGCTCATTAACTAACTTATCATCAGCAATGTTACTAGATTTAAAGTTATTTAGGTAGCTAACTGAGACTAGATTTGTATCAACCGCTACAGCAATTTCCTGCGCTACTTTCTTATCCAGTTGATTGCTTGGTATATTCAGTTTATCAAGTACTTTGTTCACTTTCTCAGCTGGGTATGTATACGCCAGTTCCTTAATATCCGCAGCTCTCACAGCGATGGAGATTGCTACAGATTGTGTCAGCGTTTGTTCTCCCTTAACTTCTGGTCCTAATATAATTCCATTCTCATACAGTGCCGCTGCTGAAGAAAACAATGGATGATCCAACTTCAAATCAGTAAAACTAACCTCTTGTTCAGATTGCTTCAAATTTAAAATATCTGCTACAGCTTGAATGAACTCACCCTTCGTAATTGTTCCTTTTAGACTAACATCAAATTTCTCTTGTAGAAATTGTTTGTACTGTGCTACACCATCCGCATGTGATGTAGTCGTCACTGATTCCGCTGCAAAAGTCGCAGATGGTGTGAAGATAACAGTAAAAGATAATAGGAGTGCCACTAGTAATTTCGTGTATGAAGCATGTAACCTTGTCATAACAATCCCCCTAGATGATTTTATTATTATAATTCCCATGAGATTAATATGAATTATAATGAATTGAATTCTATCACCGTAAAAACACTAATGTCAATAGAATAATATGCTCAAAATTGATTTTCCTCTGAATCCACCTTATATCTTAACAAAAATAGAGATCAGCGACATGAGCTTGACGAAATAATCCAAGGTTGAAAATGGAAAGAAGCATTTACTACCTGGTATAACTATTCACCGAATGTCGAAGTTGCAACACATGGATTCAGTCGTTGGTGTGAGCAGGGCGAGAAAATTGACCACGAAGCTGTTAAAAGCGGATTGAAAACGATGCGTAATTGGCAAGATGAGATCGTCAATTACCATCGTTGTCGATGGACGAATGCAACTGTAAAAGGTCGTCATAATCGTATCAAAGCTTATCAACGCAGACATTACTTCACACGTAATCGTGACCGTTATAAGACTGGGATTTTAGTAGAATGTAATCGTAATCGGCTTAACTAAATAATCAAGCACTGATTTCGAGGTTGAGCCATAGTTGCTAGTACAAATTTATTGCGTGAACAAGTTGAAAAATTAAATAACCTAGTTAATAAAGGGGTTCATGCTGAGATTTATAGAGATGAGGCAAGAAAGATGTTTGATACGGACTGTAATGGTTTTAGATGACTATGAGCAGATATGGAATGGAGCAAAAGCCCGATATTGAGGAAGCCGTAGAAATTTATATACCGTGGGAAGCATTTAAGCATTCCATTGTCCGACGAGGAAAATAGTCATAGAAAAATAGCAGGCCACATATCCTTAAAATGAATTTTGTCGTTAGTGAGAATCAGGGTTTTGACCAGCTTGAATAGTTCATTTAAGCTTCACAAAGTTGGAGAAGGAAAGGAGTTGTGAAGGATGTATCTTCAGGAGGAAGGTGCGCTTGCGGTCGGTTCCGGCCGAATCCTGCTCTCGCTTGCTGAATCATGGTATGAATCCGGTTTGTCCAAACTCGCGGTTTATGTAACAAACAAGGAACCAACAGACACGGGAAAACTCACGGAACTTTGCGAACATGCTCTAAGCAGTGAGACCGAGGCCACGTTAAATATTATTGCTGCAGCAGGAGATGAGGAGCTAAATTGGAGGGCGATCGTTCGACCTTTTCAATTTATTTTGTATGCTTCGGAGCATGGCGAATTGGAGGAGCTTCGGAGTGTTCAGCATGCTTGTATAGCAGAAAGGAAACAGATGCTCCCTGCCATCGCGATAAGAGGAATGGGAATGATAGGCCCGCTATTGCATCCTGACGGGGACGGACGCTGGGAGTCGGCATGGCTGCGAATTCATTCGTCCGTCTTTCCCGAGAAACAAACGCCGGAGGTCTTCTCCACTGCGGCCGCAGGCATCTTATCCAATCTTATTGTCCATGAATGGGATAAAGCGATTACGGGTGAGCATGAATTGGGCTGTAGAAATCAATGCTTTTTACTTGACCCTGTCACGTTAACTGGAAGCTGGCATCCTTTTCTATCTCATCCTTTAGTATCCGGGTATGACGCGGCCCGTCCGGTGAAAAATATGGAGCTTAACCTAAAAATAAATCATGAGCAGGTAAGCCCGGAGGTATGGTTTTCTGCATTCAACCAACTGACTTCGAGGGTAACAGGCATTTTTCATGCATGGGAAGAGGCGGACTTAATCCAGCTTCCGCTGGCACAGTGTCTTGTTCAGCCTGTTGACCCCTTGTCAAAAGAACCTGTACATCTTTTGCCGACCATTGTCCGAAGTGGACTAACGCATGTAGAGGCTCGGCTAGAGTCGGGATTGGCTGGGCTAGAAGCCTATGTGACCCGCATAATCCCGCTGCTGTTTGCTGGCTTGCCTCCACATCAGCAGGAAGGAATCAGCATCGGAGCAGGGTGCGATATAACTGAAGCCGTTGGGCGGGGGGTTAGGGCATGTTTAACTAAAGAGTTAGGCAAGCGGATTTTGTCTGATGAGCCGACTGTTGTTCAGCGTATAGCATGCCCGCAAATCGAAGATGTCCGTTGCCTGTATTATTTACAAGCGTTAACCATCCTAGAGGGGGAATCTCTTATTACAGTAGGTGAGCCATTGCTCGGTTTTCCGACAGTGTGGGTCTATTCGGATTCCTCGTGGTATGGCAGCGTAGATCTTAGTTTCACGCTTGCACTTCGCCAATCCCTGCAGAAGGCGTTGAGTAAGACCGAGCGCACTGCGGTTCCTCTTGTCCATTGGAAGGATCATGAAGTGCAAGACATTACAATTTCCGATGGCGGTCCTCTAAGCTATAGCTTTTTGATGTTATCAGCCATTGAGACTCTGAAGCAGAACCATAAGCATCTTGAGGTGTTTGAACTACGTAGCGAATCTTTGTGGAGCAAAGGGCCGTTTGAAGCATATGGAGTAGTTCTCGGAGAGGAGGAATCCCCTTGAATACAGTCGCTATTATTGGGGAGGGTATGCTTGCCGATACCGTGTGTAAGCGTCTGCCTGGTCTCTTGCTTGTCCGAAGAAAGGACTTCAGTGAAGATATACCCGCTGTAGACTTGGTATTGGTGCTGCAGGACGAGGATAACTCCTCATTTTTTTATGAAGCTGAACAGATGCTAGGGCCGCGTGGCATTCCTTGGTTGTGTGCCTATGTATCTTTGGGAGAAGGAATCATAGGGCCACTGATTGTTCCGGGAAAGATTGGATGTTTCGAATGTGCAGAAACACGGTTATCTTTGGCAGGGAGCAATCGCATAGAAGTCGAGGATTATCTTATGAAGCTCATGTCTGATGATTATGTTCCCCGTTATACTTCTGAAATATCTCCAGCGGGAGCTAGTTATATGGCGCACATTATCTCAGCGGAAACGGGTAAGGTGCTGCGGGGCGACAGAGCGAATACGGAAGAACATCTCTATTTGATCAACTTGAGTAATTTGAGCAGCACAATCCATTATGTCATACCAATTGGGACCTGCTCGGTTTGCGGGAAATTGCTTGATGATTCTGCGGAATTAGCGGAGATATCACTACAGAAGTGCCTAAAACAGAGCAACAGTTATCGCTGCCGTTCGATGAGTGATTTGAAGAAGGTTCTGCTCAGAGATTATTGGGATAGTCGTACCGGACTCTTTAATGATAAGAAGTGGGGGCTCGCCTCAGCCTTTGCCAGTGCCGCTATAAATCTTCCTTTAGGTTTTTACGATGAGATCACGGGGGGGCATTCACACTCATATGTGGATAGCGAGCTCGCGGGGATATTAGAAGGGCTGGAGCGTTATTGTGGCGTAACTCCACGTGGTAAACAAACGATCGTGCGGGGCAGCTATTCCGATCTTAAAGCTACTGCGCTGGATCCGTCTACGGTAGGGCTTCATGCGGAGGAGCAATTCGAACAACCTGATTTTCCCTTCATCCCATATGATCCTGATTCTCCAATGGAATGGGTCTGGGGATATTCGTTTTTAGAGGCACGTCCAATTCTAGTTCCCAATCTGTTGGCTTATTACAGTACGGGCGATGTAGGGGGCTTTGTATATGAAATCTCCAACGGGTGCGCGGTAGGAGGAAGCTTAGAGGAGGCCATCTTGTACGGGATTTTCGAGGTGGTTGAGAGAGATTCCTTTCTATTGACCTGGTATGCAAGACTACAGGTTCCGCGGCTTGACATTAGTTCATCGGGAGATTCGGAACTGATCCTGATGATCCAACGTTTAAGAGCGGTTACTGGTTATGAAGTGAGCTTATACAATACCACGATGGAAAACGGAATTCCGAGCATATGGGCACTGGCAAAAGGAGGGGCCGAACACAGCGTGAACCTCATATGTGCTGCTGGAGCTCATCTCGATCCGATTCGGGCGGCCAAGAGCGCCATCCATGAGCTGGCCGGCATGATCCCGACGGTTGAAAGGAGATCGAAGGAACGAAGGCTAGAAGCCGAAGCTATGCTTGATGACTCGTTCCTTGTGCAGGAAATGGAAGATCACTCCTTGCTCTATAGCTTGCCACAGGCAGAGGAACGGCTTAACTTCTTATTAGAGAAACGGAACCCAGTCCGTACTTTTGCTGAAGAGTTTCATTCACTGCCGTGGCAAGAAGATTTAACAGAGGATTTAAAACAAATTCTTCGAGTTTTCCACAGTCTTCAGATGGATGTCATTGTAGTTGACCAGTCATCAAGTGAGACACTCCGCAACGGACTGCGTTGTGTGAAGGTGCTCATCCCGGGAATGTTACCCATGACATTCGGACATCATCTTACCCGGCTCATTGGCCTGAATAGGGTACTGGATGTACCGATGAAGCTAGGTTACGCAAATCACAGGCTGGCTCCGCAGGAGCTTAACCCTTATCCGCATCCATTTCCATAGACGGGGACAATATTCTTAAGGCATTCGCCGATTTTTTTATAAAAGAGTCCAATCCACAAGTCGTTTTCATTCATACAATTTAGAATGAACGGCGAAGGGAGGGATATCGCGATGGGAGAACTGGGTGGAATAGGAAGCTGTAGTTGTAGTTGTAGCTGTGCTGGCATGTTTAATAATACAGGTGCAATCCTCGTATTATTTATTCTGTTGGTTATTATATCTCGTGCATTTGTTTATTAAAACTTGCAGCTTACAAACTATCGAATCCTGTGTTGATGAATGAAAAGACAACGTAAGCAAACCTTGTACCTTTCTTAAAATTCGTTCTCGGATTTTTTATCTAGCCTGTTAAAGCTTAAGTGGAGATACCGCTTGAGCTTTTTTATTTGACGGATTGTAATATGAAGTGCGACACCTAGAAAAAAAAAAAAAAAAAAAAAAAAAAAAAAAAAAAAAAAAAAAAAAAA
>DASXLR010000003.1:0-69019 GCA_036496075.1 Paenibacillus sp.
GAAAAAACGTCCTTATTAATGCGGAACAAACAGCAATGTATGCGGCAATTGATGGTATGATTACAACAACTGACAAAAATAAAATTAATGTTTTTCCAATATATGAAATTAATGGCGATGTAGATTACAGTACAGGGAATATTGATTTCGTAGGTACTGTAGTTATTCGAGGTAATGTTTTGAGTGGATTTAGGATCAAGGCAGCAGGAGATATTCGTGTAATCGGTGGAGTAGAAGGAGCTGAGCTCGAAGCCCACGGGTCTATAGAGATCTCAAGTGGCATTATTGGCTATAACAAAGGATATGTGAAGGCAGGACATAACGTTAAGAGCTCCTTCATACAGGATGGAAATGTAATAGCTGGAGAAGATGTCATTGTATCTCAAAGCATCATGCATTCCAATATTAGAGCAGGCAAAAATGTTATTTGTAAAGGAACAAAGGGGCTAATCGTGGGTGGATGTATTCAGGCAGGCGAGAGAGCGGTTGCAAGAACGGTTGGAAATACGATGTCTACAGTGACGATTATCGAAGTAGGTGTCTTGCCTGAACTCAGAAATGAATTGGTCGGGCTTCGTAATCAGTTAAAGCTTCTTACTGACAATATGGAGAAAACAGGCAAAGGTCTAAACATGTTAGACCAGTTGGCTGCTTTAGGTCAATTGACGCCGGATAAACTCAGTATGAGAATTAAACTTAAGGCAACACAAAGCTCCTATGTTCGTGAGAACACTGAAACTAAGGATCGTATTCTAGAAATTGAGAAAATGCTAGAAGATACGGGAAGAGCCAAAGTTGATATTGAGAAAACCATTTACGGAGGTTCCAAAATAGTCATTGGAAGATATACACGTTATGTGAAGGATACTTCGGAACGCGTTTCTTTTTATTATCATGAAGGAGATATTAGTATGGTTCCCTTCATCTAATGATTCACTGCAACGAATGCCAATGTCAAAGTCTTATAGGAAGAGGTGGATGTCGTGAGTATGAAATCGGTGGAAATGCAAATTGCAATGCCGAGAACCCATGAAGCAGGGAAAATACAGAACGAATTTCTTCAGCGGCCCGTACAAGACCAAGTTCAATTGGCTGCGCAGAGTATAAAGGAAAGCCGAGAAATGAGCCAGCGCAGTACTGAAGTAGATGAGACAGCGAATTCATCGATTCGTGAAGAAGGGAAGCAGCATTCTTCACAGAAAGATGGACTGTCACACACACATGAACAAGAACAAGTCACAGAGCACCATCCGGCGGAGCATCCTTATAAGGGGCATCGCATTGACCTGTCTTTATGATTAAATGATAGGAGCAAAAGGAGACTAGAATCTTTTGGAACCGTGGATAATTATCGTCCTGTTAGGGGCTGCAGCCTTAGTGTATGCTTTCATGTTACCGAAGAGAGCAGTACCTGTGGACAAGTCTTCATCAGATCGTGTAGTAAAGGAAGTAGAGGCTACATTAGAACAGTATATGGCTGATATTGAAGAGGAAAATAATGTATTAGTTGAATTAGTCTCACAAATGAAGAAAGACTCATCCGTGAAACAGTCAGTCCTTGAAGAGCAATTGACTGAACTGAAGCAACAACTAGTTCAGGTTGAACAGCATTTAATTGAACATGCTAATCGTATTACTATAACTGAGAACAAACAATCTAATGATCTTCAAATAGGCGGGAATATAGTTGCTGAAGTGGAGCCGATTGAACTGCTTGATACGCCGGAAGAACGGATTGACACCATCAAGCATCGTTATTCGGAATTATTCGAATTGCATGGTCAAGGTAAGTCTATCGATGTTATAGCTAAGACAGTTGGTCTTCAGCGTGGAGAGATACAACTTATTCTTCAACTTGCGAAACAGGAGGCAGCGATGTGATAAAAGATCGTTTTTTTATGACGGGTCTTGGTGCTGGTCTTGTGATTGGAGCACTCTTGTTGGCTCTTATGGGCAAAGCTGAGGGTTTAGCAACAAATGATAAATCTACAACTCCATTAACGAAAGAGCAGATTGTGGAACAAGCGGAAGTGTTAGATCTGAAAGTAGTAGATTCATCGGAGGAACTATTAACCGAAGCAGAGTGGACAGAGGTGATGGTGGAGAAGAGTGGTAAACTACAGGGGGGACCTACGGAAGAACCCAAGCAAAGTAACCCTGCAGTAGAACCGGCGAACCCAGGTGAACCTATAGCACCTGCTAAGACCTCAAGTGAGGACAGTAAGACAACGAAGCCAACCGTTAAGGCTCCAACAACCCCAAGCAAATCAGCGGCCATAACACCGACAGCTAAACCTAAATCTTCGGAAGTTATTCCTTTTAGGATTAAGGGGGGGAGCAATTTAACTGAAATTGCAAAGGGTTTGAAGAAGGCTGGCGTTATCACGAACTCAGAGCAATTCATTAAGGAAGCTACCTCACAGAAAGTGAATAGGAAGTTACGTGAAGGTACCTACACTTTTACGGAAGAGGATACCCATAAGTCGATTATAACCAAAATCACAACGAAACCGTCACGCTAAGCTTTAGTATAGTGGACGGTTTTTGTGATATCATTATAGGTAGAGCTAATATTATATGAAAAGAGATTGCATACATCATCCAGTTATGTTATATTAATTGACGGTGTTAAAAACACACGCCAAGTGATTCTTACAGGGGTGCTTTCTGCATAGAAAGTCCTGAAGGAAAATGACGGTTGGCGGAGGACACAAAAAACCAATTCGGAGGTGCTTTACAATGGGAGTAATATCCATGAAGCAACTTTTGGAAGCAGGGGTACATTTCGGTCATCAGACCCGCCGCTGGAATCCAAAAATGGATCGTTATATCTTCACAGAAAGAAACGGAATTTACATCATTGATTTGCAAAAAACGGTTAAAAAGGTAGAAGAGGCTTACAATTTCATTAAAAGTGTTTCTGCAGAGAATGGTACTATTCTTTTCGTAGGAACGAAGAAGCAAGCTCAAGATTCTGTGAAAGAAGAAGCTGAACGTTGTGGTATGTTCTACATTAACCAACGCTGGCTCGGCGGAACTTTGACAAACTTTGAAACCATCCAAAAACGTATTTTCCGTTTGAAGGAACTTGAAAAATGGGAAGAAGACGGCACATTTGGCGTCCTGCCTAAAAAAGAAGTTATCCTTCTTCGCAAAGAAAAAGATCGTCTTGAGAAATTCTTGGGCGGAATCAAGAACATGAAGGGCCTTCCTAGTGCCTTGTTCATCATTGATCCTCGCAAAGAACGTATTGCAGTTGCAGAAGCTCGCAAATTGGGTATTCCAATCGTAGGTATCGTAGATACTAACTGTGATCCAGACGAAATTGATTACGTTATTCCTGGTAATGACGATGCTATTCGTGCCGTTAAACTTTTAACAGGTAAAATGGCTGATGCTATTGTTGAAGCACATCAAGGTGAAGAAGAAACTGCTTAATTTTGATTAAGTAATTCCTATATGAATAAAATGAAAAGGGTGGTTGGCAGGTGGATAACCTCTCACTGCCCTTTTTTTAAAGACATTAGAGAATAGTTGCTAGGTCGTAGTGTACACTTTCTAATGCTTCATAAGTAAGCGTACGGCGTTTACTCTTGAAACTAGATATGATACTAAATAATATTATTTTGGAGGGAATATTCAATGGCTGTTAATGCTAGTGCGGTTAAAGAGATTCGTGAAAAAACAGGTGCAGGTATGTTGGATTGTAAAAAAGCACTTGAAGAAGCTAATGGCGATTTGGACCAAGCAATCGTATTGCTTCGCGAAAAAGGATTGGCAGCTGCTGCCAACAAAGCGGGACGTACAGCTACTGAAGGTACTGTGGAATCTTATATTCACGCAGGCGGGAAGATCGGTGTACTTGTAGAAATTAACTGTGAGACTGACTTCGTAGGTAAAACAGATCAGTTCAAAGAGTTTGCACGTGATATCGCTATGCATATTGCAGCAACTAATCCTCTTTATGTACGTCGTGAAGAAGTACCAGCTGATGCCATTGAGAAAGAAAAAGAAATTTTGAAGGCCCAAGCTTTGAATGAAGGTAAGCCTGAGAAAATTGTTGAAAAAATGGTTGAAGGACGTATCAGTAAATACTACGAAGAGTTTTGTCTTATGGAGCAATCTTTCATCAAAGATCCTGACAAAACAATTAGCACTTTGTTGAAAGAAAAAATCAGCACAATTGGTGAAAACATTACAATCCGTCGCTTTGCTCGTTTTGAACTTGGAGAAGGTTTGGAAAAGAAACAAGATAATTTCGTGGAAGAAGTTATGGCTCAAGTTAATAAATAAGTATGGATACGACAATATAAGTTATAAAGAAGAGTGGAACACAGTGTGTTCCTTCTTTTTTAAAATATAAGAAAGTATAGAGTATCGTCCCATATTTTCTTATATTTCTTGAATGTTAAATGAAATTTTTATAACTTGGCACCGCCCTATTGAGGTGCTGTCTTAAAGTGGAGGTAGAATATTGGAGCAGCCTGTATTTAAAAGAGTTGTGTTGAAGGTCAGTGGTGAATCACTCGCGGGTCAGAATGGATACGGTATTGATGCCGATACCATAGTTTCTATTGCAGAACAAATTAAAGAAGTAGTAGAACTTGGCGTTGAGGTAGCCGTCGTTTGTGGTGGTGGTAACATCTGGCGTGGGATTGCTGGAAGCGCTAAAGGTATCGATCGTGCAACAGCTGATTATATGGGGATGCTTGCAACAGTAATGAATTCGCTTGCGCTACAGGATGCATTGGAGCAAATTGATGTACCTACTCGCGTTCAGACTTCAATTGCTATGCAACAAATTGCAGAACCGTATATCCGGCGTAGAGCTATCCGCCATTTAGAAAAGGGTCGCGTCGTTATTTTCGCTGCAGGTACAGGCAATCCGTTCTTCTCGACGGATACAACAGCTGCATTACGAGCTGCAGAAATTGAAGCGGAAGTTATTCTAATGGCTAAGAATAAAGTGGATGGCGTATATTCAGCTGATCCTTTCATAGATAGTACTGCAGAGAAGTTCGAGCAATTAACTTACTTGGATGTACTGAACAAAAATTTAGGTGTAATGGATTCTACTGCAACATCCTTGTGCATGGATAATAACATCCCGCTAATCGTATTTGCCTTAACGATACAAGGAAACGTTAAACGTGTCGTTCTAGGGGAAAAAATCGGAACTACTGTAAAAGGAGCGTAGACTGATGCCACAAACCGTAAAAAAACATACTGAGGATCGAATGGAAAAAGCGATTCTTTCGTTAAAACGTGATCTTTCGTCTCTACGTGCAGGACGAGCAACACCTGCAATACTTGATCGAATTCAAGTAGAATATTACGGAGCACCGACGCCACTTAATCAATTAGCTAACATAACTACACCAGACTCACGTACGCTAATGATTCAGCCGTGGGATAAATCTTCTCTCTCAGATATCGAAAGAGCTATTTCTAAATCGGATCTTGGACTTACACCTTCCAATGATGGATCTATGATTCGTTTATCTATCCCGGTTCTAACAGAAGAGCGTCGTGGGGATTTGGTGAAGTCAACCAAAAAATTCGGTGAGGAAGCAAAGGTAGCCATTCGTAATATTCGTCGAGATGCAAATGATGAAATTAAAAAAATGGAAAAAACCGATATTTCCGAAGATGAATCCCATAGACACCAAGAGGACATTCAGAAACTCACGGACAAGTTTATCGGAGAAGTAGACAAAGTTCTCTCAGCAAAAGAAAAAGAGATCATGGAAGTATAAGAGACGTATAGCCCCTCCTTTATGGTGGGGTTTGTCTCTTTCTAATAGAAACGGTGTCCATAGTGATTGGCATAGCTGTTTCAACCTGCACAATGTGGCTTGGAGGAAATGGAATGATCAAACGAATAAGGTCGTGGTGGAGAAAGAAAGACACTCAGAAGCCAATGGACATATCCGCGGACAATATTCCTCGGCATGTCGCGATCATCATGGATGGTAATGGGCGCTGGGCGAAAAGGCTCGGTTTACCTCGTATTGTTGGACATCAAAATGGTATGAAAGCTGTTAAACGTGCTACGATAGCAGCAGATGATCTTGGAATTAAATATTTGACATTATATGCATTCTCGACCGAGAATTGGAAACGTCCTAAGGATGAAGTTGATTTCTTGATGCGGCTTCCAGAAGAATTTCTAGCTATTGAGTTAGATGAATTAATACAAAAAAATGTTCAGATTCGTATGATGGGTGACAAAGAAGGATTGCCTAAACACACGTTACTTGCTATGGAGAAAGCTATGAAGCTCACTTCGAAGAATGATGGACTTGTGTTGAATTTTGCTCTTAACTACGGTAGTCGTAAGGAATTGACTGATTGTGTGTCCCATATGGGACGCGAAATTGAAGCAGGGCGAATGAAGGCAGAAGAGATTACAGCAGAGTGGATTGATGATCATCTACATTCACATGGATTACCGGATCCCGATCTGCTAATTCGAACAAGTGGAGAGATGAGACTCAGTAATTTCATGCTCTGGCAACTCGCTTACAGTGAATTATGTTTCACTGATATATACTGGCCTGAGTTTAATAAACAACATATGCACGAAGCGGTTGCTGAATATCAGCGTAGAACTCGGCGATACGGCGGCCTGTCATAACTCAAGTGGAGGATGGAAACCGTTGAAACAACGACTGATTACCGGAATCATTGCTGGAACTATATTCTTGGGATTTTGTATACTTGGTGGCTACCCATTTCATCTTCTTGTTCTGGCTATGTCTTTTATAGGCTATTATGAATTTGTCAAAATGATTAAAATACAACCCTTTAGTATAGTGGCCCTCGTAGGTTACTTAGGCGTATTGATGTTCATGTTTCCTTGGGAACTTTTACATATCACATATACACCAACACTAGAACATGGAATATGGTCGCTAATGTTTTTGTTCATGTTGATTACTGTGTTCAGTAGAAATAAAATCGGAATTAAACATATTTCATTGTTATTCATAGGTGCCCTTTATGTAGGAATCGGTTTTTCCTATATTGCGGGGTCTCGCAATTCACCTGATGGTCAGGGTCTTTTCTGGACATTTCTAATTCTGTCCTGTATTTGGGCAAGCGACTCAGGAGCTTATTTTTTAGGGAAAATGTTTGGGCGTAACAAGTTATGGCCTTCAATTAGTCCTAACAAAACCATTGAGGGTGCGTTAGGTGGGGTAGCGGTTGCTATTATTGTTGCTATCATTTTTTCAGTTTTTTCAGGGGATATTCTGAGTGTAGGAAGAGCTGTACTCATAGGGCTTACCTGTGCTGTTGTTGGTCAATTAGGTGACCTAGTTCAGTCTGCTTATAAAAGAGTATATGATATTAAAGATTCTGGTAAGTTACTCCCAGGACATGGTGGAATTCTAGACCGCTGCGACAGTTGGATTATTGTATTTCCGTTTGTACATATCGTGATGTTGTTACCTTACTAACCACGAGAGAAGGTGCATTATGAAAAAAATTAGTATTCTGGGTTCCACAGGCTCCATTGGAACACAGACCCTTGACGTGGTGTCGATGCACCCAGAGCAGTTTCAAGTCGAGGGATTGGCGGCAGGAAATAATACTGAATTGTTAATGCAGCAAGTCAGTCAATATAAGCCACGTAAAGTATCTGTATCTACGAAAGATTTAGCAGACCAAATCAAGCCGCATCTTCCTGCTACGACTGAAGTATTTTATGGTAATGAGGGCTTGATAGAAATTGCGGCCGGCACGGATGCAGATACGGTTGTGACAGCAGTTATGGGAAGTGTGGGCTTGCGATCAACTCTTGCGGCCATTGAAGCTGGTAAGCATATTGGACTCGCTAACAAAGAAACGTTAGTGACTGCAGGTCATCTGGTCACATCCCTTGCTCATCAAAAAGGTGTAAAACTTCTTCCGGTTGATAGTGAGCATTCTGCTATTTTTCAATGTATGAATGGGGAACGTAGAGAAGATGTTGCAGGAATTACAATAACTGCTTCTGGAGGTTCATTTCGAGATTTGAGCCGTGAGGAATTGAAGCATGTCACCGTAGAGGATGCACTGAAACATCCCAATTGGTCGATGGGATCCAAGATTACAATTGACTCCGCTACGATGGTCAATAAAGGGCTTGAAGTCATTGAAGCACATTGGCTTTTTGATTTATCTTATAATCAAATTAATGTCCTTCTTCATCCAGAGAGCATCATCCATTCATTTGTCGAATATTGTGATAGCTCGATTATTGCTCAACTTGGAAATCCAGATATGCGTGTTCCGATTCAGTATGCATTAACATACCCTGAGCGTTGGTCATCTCCTTTAGCCAGATTGTCACTAGCACAAGCAGGGAGCCTTCATTTCAAGGAGATGGATTATGAAAGATTTCCTTGTTTAAGATTAGCCTACGAATGTGGTAGAATGGGAGGCACGGCAACAACAGCCTTTAATGCTGCTAATGAAGTGGCCGTGGCACGCTTTTTAAATCGACAAATTTCTTTCTTACAAATAGAACAAATTATTGAAGGGGTGCTTGAACAGCATATTAACCTTTCGGAACCGGATATTTATGGTATTGAGGAATGCGATCTTCGTTCGCGTGAGTTAGCTTCGAAGTTATAAGTTGAACACCATAAGACTCCTCCTTTTATAAAAATGCTTCAGAAGTGATTCTCTTGTGTTGGGTCGGAGAATAATGATAATCTATATGGACATACTTCGATCTTAGACAATAAAGGGGGATGAGACTATTGGAAATGGTGCAAGTAGTATTTTTAACGGTACTGATGTTTTTCACGATTGTGACGGTTCATGAATGGGGTCATTATTATTTCGCTAAACGTGCTGGAATACTCGTTCGAGAATTTGCGATCGGTTTCGGTCCGAAGCTGTTTTCTTATAAACGTAATGAAACGCAGTTCACGCTGCGATTGCTACCCTTTGGTGGCTATGCACGTATGGCTGGAGAAGATCCTGAACTTGTAGAAATTCAGCCTGGACAGACCATTGCGATTCGTATCGTAAATGGCGAAGCTAAGAAAATTTATTTGGATCAGCTTGATAATCGGAAGAATGTGATTCGCGGTGAAGTGGAATCTATCGATCTGGACAATGCGTTAACGATCCAACTCAATGTGGATGGAGATAGCCAATCTTATCAGGTGCATCCACAAGCCATGATGGTGACTAAGGGGCAAGAAACACAAATTGCACCGAAAAATCGTCAATTTGGCAGTAAGACAGTCGGACAACGTGCTCTATCTATTTTTGCAGGACCGCTAATGAATTTTCTGCTGGCGTTTATTCTTTTTGCAGTGCACATTCAGATGGCTGGGATACCCATAGATAATCCTCAGTATGTACAAATTGCTGAAGTGACTAAAGGCATGCCTGCTGAACAAGCTAGTTTGCAAAAGGGAGACATTATCGAATCCATTAATGGTGTTAAAATTGGTGCGGATCGTCAGAAGATGGTTGATATGACATCTGAATCTAAAGGTAAGCCTATGGAGTGGACTATTATTCGTGATGATGAAACCTTTAATGTGACCTTAACTCCACGTGAAATGGCTGGACAAGAAGGCGGTAAAGTAGGTATTACGTCTGAGCTTCCGACCCGTAAAGCTTCGTTTGGAGAAACGTTTACTAAATCAGGTAAAGCGATGGTAACCACAACTGAAATGATTTTTGTAGGTTTTAGCCAATTGATTGCTAAGTTCTCTATGGATGATTTAGGAGGTCCTGTACGTACCTTTGAGGTAACGGGCCAAATTGCTAAGCAGGGAATTCAGCAACTTACGCAATGGACGGCAATATTAAGTCTATATTTAGGTATTTTCAACTTATTGCCAATTCCTGCACTTGACGGAAGTCGTCTGGCTTTTCTCGGCGTAGAATGGGTACGCGGCAAACCCGTTGACCCCAATCATGAAGGTATGTTTCATTTCATCGGATTTGCGATGTTATTCTTACTCATGATAGCTGTAACATATAACGATATATTAAGATTAATTAACGGATAACGGAAATATTGATAGGTTCTATATGCGAGATGTGGGGCCAAGTCTTGGGAGGAAGTCCATTTTTATGTCAAAAGATAAACAATTTGTAACGGAAATCACACCACAAGGTGAAGATTTCTCACGCTGGTATATTGATGTTATTAAGAAGGCTGAGTTAATGGATTATTCTCCAGTACGCGGATGTATTGTATTCCGTCCGGATGGATATGAAATTTGGGAACACATCCAACAAGAATTAGATCGACGTTTCAAAGAGACAGGTCACAGAAACGCCTATTTCCCTTTGTTTATACCTGAGAGCTTTTTTCAAAAAGAAAAAGAGCATATCGAAGGTTTCAATCCAGAGCTACCTTGGGTTACGGAAGCAGCAGGTGAAAAGTTGGAAGAACGCTTGGCAATTCGTCCAACTTCGGAGACGATGTTTGGTCACATGTACTCCAAATGGATTCAATCCTATCGTGACCTGCCAGTATTGATTAATCAATGGGCCAATGTGGTTCGTTGGGAGAAAAGAACGTTACCGTTCCTTCGTACAAGTGAATTTCTTTGGCAGGAAGGTCATACGGCACATGAGACTGAGGAAGAAGCTCGTGAGGAAACGATGCGTATGCTTGAAGTCTACCGTGACTTTGTAGAAGAGTATCTTGCCATTCCAGTTATTACGGGACAGAAGACAGCTTCAGAGCGTTTTGCTGGTGCGGTAGATACGTTCTCTATTGAAGCTATGATGAAGGATGGGCGGGCTGTACAAGCCGGAACTTCACATTATTTAGGAACGAAGTTTGCTGTAGCTTTTGATATTCAATATTTAAGTCGTGAGAATACACAAGAATACGTACACACAACTTCATGGGGAACGAGTACTCGCTTGATCGGTTCTATGATCATGGTTCATGGAGATGATCGTGGTCTTGCTTTACCTCCCAAAGTGGCACCAACGCAAGTTATCATGATTCCTATTGGACCAGCGAAGACTCGTGAAGCTGTTATAGGACGCACAGACGAATTGTTTAAAGAGCTGAAAAAAGCAGGAGTTCGTGTTCGTGTGGATGACCGTAGTGATGTGACACCGGGCTGGAAATTCAATGAATATGAAATGCGCGGTGTACCCGTGAGATTAGAGCTGGGTCCTCGCGATATGGAGAATGGCGTCTGTGTATTAGTATCCCGTATCTCTGGGGAGAAAAAAATCGTTCAGCAAGATAACTTGGTTGAAGAAATCAATGCCATGTTAGAGCAAGTACAACAAGAAATGTTTACCCGGGCTAAACAATTTATGCAGGATAACTTCTATTCCGTAGATACTTTGGAAGAAATGAAGACAAGCATGGAAGAACGTCGTGGGTTCTCTTTAGCGGGATGGTGTGGTTCCGAAGAATGTGAGAGCAAGGTGAAGGAAGAAACGGGAGCAACAAGTCGTAATATTCCATTTGAACCTGCCGAACAAAAGCACACATGTCTTGTATGTGGGAAGCCAGCAGAACATACGGTGGTTTTTGCCAGAGCCTACTAAATAAAGATTAATAAATAATAAATACGGCTCGAAACTGAAATCAGAGCTTGCAGAGAACGATGGTTCATGCAGAGGGTAGCGAAGAGGACGGAATTGTTCTGTAGAAGCGATAGCCGTTCGCTACAAGTTTTACTTGGAAAACTACTTCGAAAGCATATGTTTGCCCTGGGATTTCTACCGCTATAAGCGGGATATAATCAAGAAATCTGAGGGCAACAGCGATCGGAAGAATAATCCGTCATCGTAGCGGTCTTCCTACACGACTGTTTTTAAGCGCTAATTTTAGTGTTGAGTCACGAATAAAGATAAATGATGGAGAGCTTCTGGGCAGGAATGAGTCGGTGGGCAAGAGATCGAGAACATTTTTGTGAACAGGAGCTTTTCATTTTTTCTACAGCATGGGAGTAAGGGGGAGTAGCATTGAGTAACGAGGAAGAGAAGAGAAAGAGATTCGAACTTCTTATGAAACAAGGTCAAGTTCCACCCGCACTTATTCAATCTCATTTTATGGACGGATATATTGACCAAGTGGAAACCAGCCACAGCAGTCAGGAATGGGTTATCAGTATCATCAAAGATACACTTATTCCAGGTGAGGTTTATCGAGCGTTTTGTCTCAAGATTCAAGAAAAGCTGCAGCATATAGCCAAGATCACTTTTATTATAAAGTATAGCGACAATGTTCCTGCAGCTGATATCGTGGACACTTATTGGGACTTATTTATAGAATGGGTACAACGTGAAATTCCTTCGGTCAATGGGTGGATGGTCAGAGCTTTGCACGAATTAGAAGGGGATCAAATACTTCTGAAAATGACGGATGCCACTACGTTGGAATTAGCAAAGAAGAAGCAAATAGATCAGGCAATTACACGTTACTATGTGCAGCATTTTGCGCTACCTTTGAGAGTTAAACTTCTCATTGGAGATACGGCTAAAGAAGCTCAGAAGGAATTTCAACAGAAGCGACTTGAGGAAGAACGTGAAGTTGTTCAGAATATGATCAGTAGCATGGAAGCAGAAGCGCAGAGCTATGATGAAGATGCAGGTGACGTTAGACTTCAAGTGGGTTATGACATCAAGGAGCCGCCAGTTCCCATTCAGGAAATTCAAGATGAAGAGAAGAAGATTACAATTCAAGGAACTGTATTTGGGCTTGACCGGAAGGAGCTGCGTAACGGCAGTACTTTATTCATGTTCAATATCACGGATTTCGGTGACTCCATGCAAATGAAGATGTTTGCTAAGACCAAAGAAGATCTGCGGGTCATGAATCTGCTTGAGAATGGTAAGTGGGTAAAAGCTCGGGGACGTGTGGAACTAGATCGTTTCATGCAGATACCGGAGCTTGTTATGATTCCTTCAGATCTGAATGAAGTACAAGCCCCAGCAACTCGCAAAGATAAAGCAGATGTAAAGAGAGTGGAGTTTCATTTACACACAACCATGAGTACGATGGATGCAATAACACCAATTGGTGACTATGTCAAAACAGCTGCCAAGTGGGGACATACAGCGATTGCGATTACGGATCACGGTGGCGTTCAAGGCTTTCCAGATGCAGCAAAAGCTGCAAAAAAGAACGGAATGAAAATGATTTATGGCGTAGAAGCGAATGTTATTAATGACGCTATTCCTATTGTACTTCAAGCACAATCTATTGATCTTAAGACGGCTACTTTTATCGTATTTGATATAGAAACTACGGGTTTATCGGTAACCAATAGCAATATTACGGAATTAGCGGCTGTCAAAATAAAAGATGGTAAAGAGATTGATCGTTACGCAACCTTTGTTAACCCTCATGAGAAGATTCCATATCATATACAGCAGCTTACAAACATTACGGATGAGATGGTAAGAGATGCACCTGACTTGGAGCCTGTGTTACACGAATTTTTGAAATTTGCTGAGGATGGTATTTTAGTCGCTCATAACGCTAGATTTGATATGGGATTTATACAAACTTCTTTGAAGGAATATGGAATGTCTGAAATGACTAATCCTGTTCTGGATACATTGGAACTTGCACGCTTGTTATACCCCGGGATGAAAAATCACCGTCTAAACACGTTGGCGGCTAAATACAAGGTTCTGCTTGAAAGTCATCATAGAGCCATAGATGATACGATTGCGTTAGCAGGTATATTGAACGGTTTACTTGTAGATGCTGAGAAAATGAAAGGGATTACGATGTTAGATCGTCTCAATGACTATGTGGGTAAGGATCTATCTAATGCTAGACCTTTTCATTGCTGCATATATGCGCTTAATATGATAGGGAAGAAAAATTTATTTAAGCTTATCTCCATGTCGCATACGGAATATTTCAAACGTGTTCCAAGCATTCCTAGATCTAAGCTTGAGGAGATTCGCGAAGGATTGCTTATTATTTCTGGATGCGAGAAGGGCGAATTCTTTGAGGCAGTATTGAATAAGTCAGTTGAAGAGGCAGAAGATGTAGCACTATTCTACGATGTGTTAGAAATTCAACCTTTGACGATGTACATGCATTTGGTGGAAAAGGGACTTGTCAGTAGTGCGCTTGAACTGAAGACGGCAGTGAAAAGAATATGTGAAATTGGAGAGAAATTAGATAAGCCTGTGATTGCAACGGGAAATGTCCATTATTTAGAGCCTCGCGAGAAGTTGTTCCGTGATATTGCAATCAATGGCATTACCGGATTCAGCCCACTGAAAGATATTCAAAAGCCGGATGCTCATTTCCGCACAACGGATGAGATGCTTGAAGAGTTTGAGTTTCTCGGCAAGAATAAAGCCACTGAAGTTGTTATCACCAATACAGTTGCGCTTGCAGAACGATTCGAAGAGATAAAACTGTTCCCTGATCAGTTATATACGCCGATCATAGAAGGTGCTGACGAAGAGATTCGTAACACCTGTTATGATACAGCCAAGAGCATCTATGGCGAGAATTTACCTGATGTGGTGGTTGCACGCTTGGAGAAAGAATTGGCACCAATTATCAAGTTTGGTTTTTCTGCCAACTATCTCATATCTGAACGTTTAGTTAAGAAATCTAACCAAGATGGTTACCTGGTTGGTTCCCGGGGGTCTGTAGGGTCGTCGGTTGTAGCTACTTTTCTGGGTATCTCTGAAGTAAATCCATTGCCAGCGCATTATATATGTAAAAATGCAGATTGTAGACATAGCGAATGGTTCCTAGATGGCAGTGTGCCGAGTGGATTTGACCTTCCTAATAAGGTCTGCCCTGATTGTGGCGGACAAATGAAGGGTGAGGGTCAGGATATTCCATTCGAAACTTTTCTTGGATTTAAAGGAGATAAGGTTCCCGATATTGACCTTAACTTCTCGGGTGATTATCAGCCGACAGCACATAACTACACTAAAGTACTCTTTAGCGAAAAAAATGTGTTCCGTGCAGGGACGATCGGTACCATCGCTGAGAAGACAGCATTTGGCTATACCAAAAAGTATGAAGAAGAACATCAGAAAAAGTGGCGTGGAGCTGAATTGAGTCGGCTTGCAGCTGGCTTTACAGGTGTTAAACGGAGTACAGGACAGCATCCAGGGGGCATTGTCGTTCTTCCTGACTATATGGAAATTGAAGATATAACGCCTGTTCAATACCCTGCAGACGATCAGAGTTCGGAGTGGAAGACAACTCATTTTGATTACCATGCTTTTGATGCTAACTTATTAAAGCTAGATATTCTGGGTCATGATGATCCGACGATGATGCGGATGCTGCAAGATCTAACCGGAGTAGACCCGACAAGCATTCCTATGAACGATGCTAGAGTCATGAGTTTATTCAGCTCTACAGAAGCACTTGGAGTTACACCCCAGCAAATACGGACCCCAGTAGCCACTTATGGGATACCCGAGATGGGAACTAAATTTGTGCGTCAGATGTTGATAGAAGCACTGCCGACTACTTTTGCTGACTTACTTCAGATATCCGGATTATCGCATGGAACAGGTGTATGGTTAGGAAATGCACAGGAATTAATTAAAAGTGGAACCTGTAATATTAAGACCGTGATTGGCTGTCGTGATGATATAATGCTCTTTTTGATTTATAAAGCGGGAATGGATGCGGGACTTGCTTTCACCATAACGGAGAGTGTTCGTAAAGGTAAAGGACTTTCTCCAGAATGGATAGATGAGATGAAGAAATGTAAAGTACCTACTTGGTACATTGATTCTTGTCTTAAAATACAATACATGTTCCCGAAGGCGCATGCTGCAGCTTATGTTATCTCAGCTGTTCGCACCGCTTACTTCAAATTGAATTATCCTATTGAATATTATTCAACGTACTTTACTGTCCGTGCAGAGGATTTCGATGCTGATATATTCTGTCAGGGGTATGATGCCATTTATCGTCAAATTCAAGAAATTGAGCAAAAGGGTTTTCAAGCTACGACTAAGGAAAAGGGTATGTTGGCTATTCTAGAAATGGCACTTGAAATGACAGCACGTGGCTTCAGATTCAAGAATGTTGACCTTTATCGTTCTGAGGCAACTAGCTTTACAGTGGATGGAGATTCATTAATTCCTCCGTTTGCAGCGATTCAAGGAATTGGAGACAATGCGGCTCGTAACATTGTAGCTGCTCGTCAAGAGGGGGAGTATTTGTCTGTAGAGGATTTCCAACAAAAATCCAAGACAGGTAAAGCGATAATCGAAGTATTAACACAATTAGGATGCTTCCGAGGTCTTCCAGAGAGTAATCAGCTCTCTCTATTCTAGAAGTCCGAGTTCACAAAGTTGACTATTTAGCACCGAGAAGGTGCTACGGAGAGGTCCTTTTAGCCCTTGTAGATCAAGGGCAGTCAAGGACAGATACTTGTCAGTGTTGGCAGACTATGTTATAATTTTTATTGGTAATCATGGAGATAGAACCGTTGTTTAAAGAGTGGGGCAACCCACTCTTTACTCTTTGGTATATAGGATAATGAAAGTCTTGGAGGTTATAGTCTTTGAGCACACCGAAGATAAAAAGTATCGTGGAAGAAATGATACAGCCATTTTTGGATGAACATGCGTTTGAACTTGTTGATGTGGAATATGTAAAAGAGGGAAGTAATTATTTCTTGCGTATTTTTGTTGATAAAGAAGGCGGCATTGATATTGATGACTGCGGCTTGGTTAGCGAATATATGAGCGAGAAACTGGATGGAAATGACCCTGTTCCAGATGCTTATTTTCTGGAAGTATCTTCCCCAGGTGCAGAGCGCCCACTGAAGAAAAACACAGATGTGCTAAAGGCTGTAGGCAAAGATGTGTTTGTCACTGTATACGAAGCGCTGGGCGGTCTCAAGGAATTTGAAGGCCGGCTTCTTTCGTTTGAGGATGATGTACTTCTCATTGAGGTCGCTAAGAAGCAAAAGAAAACGCAGTATAGTGTTCCGTATGAAAAAGTAGCCAGCGCTAGGTTGGCCATTATTTTTTAAAAATATTAGATATATATATAGAGATCTAGTATTTCATCGTAAATGTACGGTGCTAAAGGATGTCCCAAGCGGATTGATCTTTTGTACTGTTAAGAAAGGGGGAACTACATTCCAATGAGTATGGATTTTATTGAAGCAATGAATGAGTTGGAAAGAGAAAAAGGAATTAGTAAAGACGTGCTGTTCGAAGCAATCGAGGCTGCACTAATTTCCAGTTACAAACGTAATTTTAATACGGCACAGAACGTAAGAGTGGATATGAACCGTAATACGGGGGTAATTAAAGTTTATGCCCGCAAGCTAATTGTGGAAGAAGTTCTTGATCCTCGTACAGAGATTTCAGTGCCGGCAGCACGGGAGATTAACCCACATTTCCAGTTGGAGGATATAGCCGAAATTGAAGTGACACCTCGTGATTTCGGACGTATTGCAGCTCAGACTGCGAAGCAGGTAGTGACCCAGCGTATACGCGAAGCGGAGCGCGGACTCATCTATAACGCTTTTGTTGACAAAGAGGAAGATATTGTTACTGGAACGGTACAACGACAGGATCAGCGGAACGTTTATGTTGATCTGGGTAAGGTGGAGGCTCTATTACCACTAAACGAACTCATGCCGAATGAGAAATTCAAACATGGTGAACGGACCAAAGCTTATATCACTAAAGTTGAGAACACGACCAAAGGACCGCAAATTATGCTGTCTCGTACACATCCAGGTCTTCTCAAACGTTTGTTTGAATTAGAAGTTCCAGAAATTTTTGATGGTGTTGTTGAAATTCGATCTGTAGCAAGAGAAGCGGGATTCCGTTCCAAAATTGCAGTCTTTTCACGTAACGATGAAGTGGATCCCGTGGGTTCATGTGTCGGTCCTAAGGGTATTCGTGTACAGACGATTGTTAACGAACTTCGTGGAGAGAAGATTGATATCGTACGCTATTCAGATCAAGTGGAAGAGTATGTAGCTAATGCTCTTAGTCCTTCTAAAGTGCTAGAAGTCCATGTGTTTGAGAGTGAGAAGATGGCTCGTGTTGTTGTGCCTGACTATCAATTGTCTCTAGCTATTGGTATTAAGGGACAGAATGCTCGACTGGCCGCGAAGTTGACAGGATGGAAGATCGACATTAAGAGTGAAACTCAGGCGGAAGAGGAATTTGGTAGACCCAAGACTTACACTGAGGAAACACAACAAGACTCATTCTCTGTCGATTAATCTCCAGTCAGGACGGAGGTATCATGATGAAACAAAGAAAAGTTCCATTGCGTAAATGCGTGGCATGCCAAGAAATGATGCCGAAGAAGCAACTGATTCGCATAGTAAAAACACCGGAAGACGAGGTGCTCATTGATCTGACAGGTAAGAAGTCAGGACGTGGGGCGTACTTGTGTGGTAAAGTATCCTGCTTCAAGTTGGCGCAGAAGAATAAATCATTGGATCGTGCTCTGAAACATCATGTTAAGCCTGAAATTTATGAGCAACTAGCAGATGATTTCATAGCTGCAGAAGATCAGTTTCTGGTCCAAAAGGAGAATTCTAATGATGAATAAGACGCTTTCGCGTCTTGGTCTAGCCATGCGTGCAGGAAAAATTGTTACCGGTGATGAGATTGTGCTCAAAACAATTCGTTCTTCAGAAGCCAAATTAGTTATTTTGGCGGGTGACGCCTCGTTAAATACACAAAAAAAGTTCCGTGATAAATGCGGAACATACAAAATCCCTCTGTTGATCGGATTTGACCGGGAAAGTCTGGGCACAAGTATAGGAAAACCAAATCGCGTTGTGCTGGCAATTACGGATCAAGGGTTCGCTGAAATGATCTCCAAACCAATGGGGACAATGTCGGAGGTGGAGTATATTGAGTAAACAAGATAACAAGGATAAAACTCGTGTATATGAGTATGCTAAATCGCTCAACATGAGTAGTAAAGAAATTATCACCATTTTGAAACGACTCGATATTCCAGTAAACAATCATATGAGTGTGATGGAGAGCGAGTCAGTTAATAAAGTCGAACAGTTCTTCAAAAACATAAAGTCGAATGCAGCAGCTAAAAGAGACAGCGGTGATAATCGTGTAACCGCATCAACGTCATCTAGTAATAATGGGTCAGCGGGAACTGCTAAGGTTGAGACTCCAGATCGTAAACAGGAGCCGGTATCTACTAGTGCAGTCAATTCTGTAAATGACCAAGATCAGTCCAAAAAACAACAGGAAAAGCAGGTAGGTATGAACAATAATCCGAGTAACAATAAAAGTGCAGTATCGTCAACGCCGCAAACAAGTCAAGGGGCTTCAAGGCCTCAGAGCAGTACTAGCTCATCAAGACCACAAAGCAATGCAGGTACATCAAGACCGCAGAGCAGTACAGGAACACAAAGACCTTCTTCATCTCAAGGCGGTCAAAGAACTACGGGCCAACAAGGTAGCCAATCAGCTAATCGTGGTACCTCGCAGCAAGGTGGAGGACAACGTTCAAGTAGTACGACTGCTCGTCCTCAAACGCAAAACCGTGCTGGTGGTGCCCAAACGACAGATAGTTCTAAGCCAGGCGTAAACAAGAATAGACCAGGAAACTCAGGTAACAATGGTGCTAGACGTTATGATGATAACAAGGGTGGCAATTTCAGAAACAATCGCGGTGGCAGAAACAATGGTAGAGGCAAAAACCAATATCAAGCTGAACGCCGTGAAAAAGTGGATAATACACCTAAAAAAATCATTGTACGTGGTGCGATGACTGTTGGTGAATCTGCTAAGCTTCTGCATAAAGATGCTTCAGAAGTCATCAAGAAGTTAATCATGATGGGTGTAATGGCAACGATCAACCAAGAATTGGATCTTGAAACTGTTCTTCTTCTAGCTGCTGAGTTTGGCGTGGAAGTTGAAGTGAAAATTGCCGTGGAAGATGATCGCTTTGAAACCGTGGAAGAAATTGATGAAGAAGCTGATTTGAAATCTCGTCCTCCTGTAGTGACTATTATGGGTCACGTTGACCATGGTAAAACGACACTATTGGATGCTATTCGTTCTACGAATGTAACAAGCGGTGAAGCTGGTGGTATCACACAGCATATCGGTGCTTATCAAGTAGAGATCAACAACAAAAAAATCACTTTCTTGGACACACCGGGTCACGAAGCGTTTACAGCTATGCGTGCTCGTGGTTCGCAAATTACAGATATTTCAATTATCGTAGTTGCTGCAGATGACGGCGTTATGCCACAAACTGTGGAAGCAATTAGCCATGCTAAAGCAGCAGAATTACCGATTATCGTTGCTGTTAATAAGATCGATAAACCGGGCGCTGATGCTGATAAGGTGAAGCAAGAATTAACTGAGCATGGTTTGGTTCCAGAAGAATGGGGCGGAGATACGATCTTTGTAAATGTATCTGCGAAACAAAGAATGGGCCTTGAAGAATTGCTTGAAATGATTCTGCTAGTAGCAGAAATGAACGAATATAAAGCGAATCCTGACAAACGTGCTCGTGGTGCCGTTATTGAAGCTGAGCTAGATAAAGGTCGCGGTCCGGTAGCGCGTGTATTAGTACAGCATGGTACACTTCGTGTGGGTGACGCATTCGTAGCTGGTAACTGCTTCGGTCGTATTCGTGCGATGGTCAATGATAAAGGTCGTCGTTTAAAGGAAGCTGGTCCATCGACACCTGTTGAAATTACAGGTCTGACTGAAGTTCCACAAGCTGGAGATCCATTCATGGTGTTTGAAGATGAACGGAAAGCCCGCTCCATTGCGGATAAACGTTCTATTACTCAACGTCAATCTGAGATGGGTAGCAATGTCCGCGTAACGCTGGATGATTTGTTCCAACACATTAAAGATGGCGAAATCAAAGGACTTAATGTCATTATCAAAGGTGACGTTCAGGGTACTGTTGAAGCACTTAAGAGCTCTTTAGTGAAAATTGAAGTGGAAGGCGTACGCGTCAAAATCCTTCATAGTGGTGCGGGTGCAATTACCGAATCCGATATCATTCTGGCAGCTGCATCTAATGCTATCGTCATCGGATACAACGTTCGTCCAGACAACCAAGCTAGCATAACGGCAGATCAAGAAAAAGTGGATATTCGCTTACATCGCGTTATCTATAATGTTATTGAAGAAATTGAGCAAGCCATGAAGGGTATGCTTGATCCAATCTTTAAAGAAAATATTATTGGACACGCAGAAGTCCGCAGTACGTTCAGTATTAGCAAGGTGGGTACAATTGCAGGTTGTATGGTAACTTCAGGTAAAATTGCTCGTAATGCTGAAATTCGCCTGATACGTAACAGCATTGTTATTCACGAAGGCAAAATCGATTCCCTTAAGAGATATAAAGATGATGCGAAAGAAGTTGCCCAAGGTTATGAATGTGGGATTACTTTGGAAAGCTATAATGACGTCAAAGAAGGCGACGTTATAGAAGCGTTCATCATGGAAACGGTGGAACGCAAGTAGAGAGGTGAATTTACATGGCTAAAATTAGAACAGGACGTGTTGGAGAGCAGATCAAAAAAGAACTGAGCCAACTCGTTCAAAGTGAGCTGAAAGACCCACGCATTGGTTTCGTCACCATCACTGGTGTCGAAATCACTAATGATCTTTCGCAAGCAAAGATTTATTTAAGTGTACTTGGAGATGTGGAACAGAAGAATAACACGTTAAAAGCATTAGATAAAGCTAACGGGTTTCTTCGCTCAGAACTAGGGAAACGAATTCGCTTTCGGCATACACCTGAACTTTTCTTCAAAATTGACGAGTCGATTGCTTATGGCAGTCACATTGAGAAGCTACTAGGTGATCTCGACAAGAGTGAATAACATTAATGACAGTTTTAAAGGAGACGGCGATGCAGACCTATGAACAAGCGCTTGAGCAGGCTAAGGAATATTTGCTGAAGCACGATGATTATCTTGTAGTGTCGCATGTACAGCCAGACGGAGATGCAGTCAGTTCCACGTTAGTCGTGGGCTGGCTTCTCTCATGTCTAGGGAAGAAATTTACTATGATCAACGAAGGTCCTATTCCGCAACGCATGTTGTTTCTGAATATGGCGGACCAAATCGAGAACATGGAAATTCATCCTCCCTTACGCACCTTTCAGCATGTTATATGTGTAGATTGTGCTGACTTTAAGCGCGTTGGCTTAACGAACCAGTTGTTTGCTCAAGATGCTCTTATTCTAAATATAGATCATCATCCTACGAACAATGGTTATGGACAGGTTAATCTTATTAAAGCAGACGCAGCAGCGACTGCTGAAATATTATATGATTTACTTGGGCTATTTGATATAGAGTGGACACAAGAACTGGCTACAGCCGTTTATACAGGAATTCTAACGGATAGTGGTGGATTCCGGTACTCGAATACTTCTCCAAAGATCATGAGCATAGCATCAGAATTATTAACTTATGGAGTTAAAGGTCCTGAACTTGCTGAAAACTTACTGGAGGAGATCACGCTTCCTCAAATGCGCGTCTTGGTCAAAGCATTAAATACGCTTCAAATGTCAACAGACGGTCAGATTAGTTGGGTACACCTAACGCCTGAAGATATGTTAGAGTGTGGTGCTGTCAATGAGGATCTTGAAGGTATCGTTAATTACCCTCGTAATATTCGAGGTGTAGAAGTCGGTATTTTCTTTAAAGTTATTGATGACCATGCAGTGAAAGTCAGCTTACGATCTGCTGGTAAAGTGGATGTTGCTGAATTAGCGCAAACATTTGGTGGCGGGGGACATGCAAGGGCTGCTGGATGTCGAATGGAAGGTAGCTTAGACACCATAATTCCACAAGTGATTGAGCAGGTGAGAACTTTATTATGAGTGAACTTGAAGGGATTTTAGCGGTATACAAACCAGCTGGCTTCACATCACATGATGTCGTAGCCAAAGTTCGTGGAATTCTACGCATGAAGCGTATAGGTCATACGGGTACGCTTGATCCACAGGTAACGGGTGTACTGCCTCTTTGCTTAGGGAAAGCAACTCGGGTCGTGGAATACATGCAAGAACTTCCTAAGGAATATCAGGCGACATTACGGCTCGGCATGGCTACGGATACGGAAGATTTAACAGGACAAATTACAGAGCAAGTAGATGAAGTCTCTATTACCAAAGAACAGGTGGAGGAGGTACTCCACTCTTTCCGTGGTGTTATATCTCAGGTTCCTCCAATGTACTCCGCTGTGAAGGTTGATGGTAAACGTCTTTATGAGCTGGCTCGTGAAGGTAAAACTGTCGAACGAAAGAGTCGTGAGGTCACGATATACGAGATCGAAATGACGGATATTAGGTTAGAAGGACCTTATCCTGAACTATCTTTTCGTGTATTATGTTCTAAAGGAACGTATATTCGGACGCTTTGCGTTGATATTGGAAGGATGCTTGGTCTACCTTCGGTTATGGTGAAGTTAGAGCGTACGAGCTCTGCAGGTATTCTTGCCGAGAAATGTCTAAGTTTCGAAGACATCGAACGGTATAAGGAAGATGGATCAATTCATTCACATTTAATTCCTGTGGATCAGGCGATCTCCCATTTACCGGCGCATACTGTATCTGAAGATAAAACATCTGCCGCTCTTCAGGGGCAGCGGCTGTCATACAAGTCAGTTATTCCAGAAGTAGTCCACGCGGAACCACTTCGTTTATACGATAGCGCGGGGAGATTTCTTGGTATATTTCAACGACAGGAAGAGACGGGAGCTATTGCTGCTGTGAAAGTCTTTTTGCGAGAATAAATAATTATTTAATGATCTCATGACACAACATCAGGTGATGTTATCTAATGGAATTGCAGGTGAGAAAATTGTGAAAACTGTCATATTATCCTATCCCCTCTCATCCGAAATGGTTCGTGAGCGTCCACTTTCTCAAGTGGTTGCTATTGGCCAATTTGATGGGCTACACCGAGGACATACCTCTGTGATCTCTACTGCCATTTCTTTGGCACAAGAGAAGGGAATTCCCTCTGCGGTTCTAACCTTTAATCCACATCCTAAAGATGTTATGGGTAAAGGTGATTATGAGGGGTACTTAACACCGCTTCAGGATAAACAAGAACTCCTTACTAGTATGGGTATCGATACGTTATATGTTGCTCAGTTTGATGAAGAGTTCTCTCGCGTTAGTCCATTGGATTTCTATAGAGGTGTTTTGCTTCCTTTGAACATCAAGACAGCAGTTGTCGGATTTGACTTCCGCTTCGGATATAAGGGTGAAGGGAATGTAGAGATGCTTCGTGAGATGGGACAAGGAGACATTGAAGTTGCGTGTGTTTCTCCGTTTCTGTTAGATGGCGAGAAGGTAAGTAGTTCGGCCATTCGGAAATCGCTCCAGACAGGGGACATTGAACGGGCCAATAATTGGTTTGGTCGTTGCTATCGCATTAGTGGTACGGTGATTGATGGTGAGAAGCGGGGGAGAACGATTGGTTTCCCTACAGCTAACTTATCATTGGATGCCCGTTACGTCATTCCAGCTAAAGGGGTATATGCAATTCGTGCCTTGTATAAGGGAAACTGGATTCCGGGAGTTATGAATTTGGGAGTCAAACCCACTTTTCATGAACATAAAATTGCACCTAGTTTTGAAGTTCATTTACTCCACTTCGACGAGAACATCTATAACGAACACCTAACAGTTGAACTCGTTTATTATATCCGTGAAGAACGGCGCTTTCCTTCTATACAAGAATTAATTACCCAGATTCAAGCAGACGCTAGGCAAGCAGAGCAGTTACTTATGACACTGGAGTAAGTTTGATGAATGACATTTACTTTTTACAGACGGATATGCTATACTGATTAACGTCATTAAGACTATGACATACGACCTTAGCTTGGTTATACGAACTTCACCGACGTTAACGAGGCTAATGGCGATTATATTGAAGGAGGTGAATAGCAATGGCATTAACTCAAGAACGTAAGCACCAATTAATCGACGAGCATAAAACTCATGAATCCGATACTGGATCACCAGAAGTGCAAGTTGCTATCCTTACTGAGAACATTACGAATTTGACAAATCACTTTCGTACTCATAAGAAGGATCATCATTCCCGTCGTGGATTGTTGAAGATGGTTGGTCAACGCCGTAGACTATTGAAGTACTTGAAGAACAAGGATGTTAGACGTTATAGCGCACTTATCGAAAAACTCGGATTGCGCCGTTAATAATCCAATAGATTTACAAATGCAGCCTGGTTGTTCACCGTATGTCCTTTTAGGAGTGACAGCGGGGCAACCGGGTTGCTTTTTATGTAGGTGCATATGATTTTTATAGGATATGGAAATACTAATGGATAAGTAGAAGCGGCTATACACACTCTGTAAGGAGTAGGTATCTGTTTCAAATAATTATAAGTAGACAGGCTATGGGCCTTAACTTACTTATAATTTAATAAAGGAGGGATTTCATGGAGAATCGAGTTGAAATGCAATTAGGTGGAAGAACTCTTATTTTGGAAACAGGACGTTTTGCTAAACAAGCGAATGCGGCAGTAATGGTTCACTATGGTGAGACCGTAGTTCTGTGTACAGTAACAGCTTCTAATGAACCTAAAGATTTAGATTTTTTTCCGCTAACGGTTAATTATGAAGAAAGACTGTATGCAGTCGGAAAAATACCAGGGGGATTCATTAAACGCGAAGGCCGTCCAAGTGAGAAAGCTATTCTTTCAAGCCGACTAACTGACCGTCCTATTCGTCCGTTATTCCCTGAAGGGTTCCGTAATGATGTACAAGTTCTTAACCTTGTTATGAGTGTGGATCAAGACTGTGCCCCTGATATTGCGGCTATGATCGGTACTTCTGCAGCTCTCAGTATTTCTGATGTTCCTTTTAGTGGCCCTATTGGTGGAGTTGCTGTTGGACGTAAAGATGGACAATTCATCATTAATCCGAACACAGCAGATCAAGCAGCTAGTGATCTTTATTTGGTCGTTGCAGGTACGAAAGACGCGATTATGATGGTGGAAGCAGAAGCCAACGAAGTGCCAGAGGAAGTTATGCTCGAGGCAATCATGTTTGGTCATGATGAAATCAAGAAAATTGTAGCGACGATTGAAGAACTAGTTGCAAAAGCTGGGAAAGAAAAAATGGCAGTTAAACTTCATGCAGTGAATGATACTGCTAATCATGAAGTTCGTGAATTTGCAGCAGCTCAGCTTAAAGATGCTGTTAAAATATCCGAAAAACATGCACGCCAGGATGCCATTGACGCGATTAATGAAGCTACGGTAACTTTATTTGAACAGAAGTACATAGAGACTCCGGAACTCATGAAAGATGTCAAGGAAGTGCTGCATGACATAGTTAAGGAAGAAGTAAGACGTCTAATTACGCATGATAAAGTTCGTCCAGATGGACGAAATTTGGATGAGATACGAAAGATTGAATGTGATACGAATATTTTACCGCGTACGCATGGCACAGGGTTGTTTACACGTGGTCAGACACAAGCCCTTAGTGTATGTACATTGGGAGCACTTGGAGATGTACAAATTCTTGATGGTATTGATCCACAGGAATCCAAACGCTTTATGCACCACTATAACTTTCCTCCGTTCAGCGTAGGTGAGGCACGTCCGCTTCGCGCTCCTGGTCGTCGTGAAATTGGACATGGTGCTTTGGGTGAGCGTGCAATGTCTAAAGTTCTACCTTCTGAAGAAGATTTCCCTTATGCAATTCGTCTAGTATCTGAAGTATTGGAGTCGAATGGTTCCACTTCACAAGCTAGTATTTGCGCAGGTATTCTTGCTATGATGGATGCGGGTGTTCCGATTAAAGCACCAGTAGCTGGTATAGCTATGGGACTGATCAAAGATGGAGATCATGTATCGATTCTATCTGACATTCAAGGAATGGAAGATCACCTTGGCGATATGGACTTTAAAGTCGCAGGAACAGCAGCAGGTGTGACAGCTATTCAAATGGATATCAAAATCGATGGTATTGATCGTGCCATTCTTAATGAAGCATTGAACCAAGCTAAAGAAGGCCGCATGTTCATCTTAGGTAAAATGATGGAAGCCATTCAACAACCTAGATCTAACCTTTCACAATATGCTCCTAAGATTATGACGATGCAGATCAATCCAGATCGTATTCGTGATGTTATTGGTGCAGGTGGTAAAATCATCAATAAGATTATTGAAGAGACTGGTGTGAAGATTGACATCGAACAAGATGGTCGTGTCTTCATCGCATCTACGAATGAAGAGATGAATCAAAAGGCTAGAGGTATTATTGAAGGTATTGTTCGTCAGGTTGAAGTTGGCGAAATCTATGTGGGTACAGTGAAACGAATTGAGAAATTCGGAGCATTTGTAGAAATACTTCCGAATAAAGAGGGCCTTGTGCATATTTCTCAACTATCGACAGAACGTGTCGCTAAGTGTGAAGATGTGATCGCTATAGGTGATTCTATTACGGTGAAGGTAACTGAGATTGATCAACAAGGACGTATTAATTTGTCCCGCAAAGCTACATTAACCGTTTAAACATATAGCAGATCATAATTTCTGAAAGTAATCAAATATAGGAAAGAGGCAGATAGGTAACCTTCTGGCTCTTTTTTTAAAATATAAAAAAGATTGAGTTTTCACAATACTTTGCTTATATCTCTACGTAAAACGGTTATCGTCCCTTCAAGGACGACGAAGCCGTTTCTTCTTGTAGAATTCTTTATTCATATTCCCTGTAGCTTGTTCATATGATTGGACAAAGGTGACAAGGGAGATGAAAGTTCCATGTATACGAGAAGAATCGCGATTATACTTGCTTGTTTTACTATTGTTATTGGAATAGGTCAAGCAAGTAGTATTCGGCAATTTATCGAGGAAGGACGCCTCACTTTTATCTCAACGGATACATTCGAACAAGTGGAGGATACTTCGGACATAGATCCGTTATATCAACACATTAAAGCTAAGGCTACCCAGAGCAGAATTGAACCCGTTGACGCTAAGTTAGATCGAGTGTGGAAAGTGATTCCAGGGTATAACGGGATTGAAGTTGATGTGGAAGCAACGTATCATTTGGCTGAGAATAAAGGTCGATCTACCCCTCTTACATATATTTATCGTATGCTTACTCCGAAGGTGTCCATTGCAGATTTAGGCACAGAACCTATCTATCGTGGTAACCCAAATAAGCCTATGGTTTCACTAATGATAAACGTGGCATGGGGAAATGAATTTATTTTACCAATGCTTGATACTTTGGATCAGGAAAAGGTTAAAGCTACGTTCTTTTTTGATGGTAGTTGGTTGAAAAAAAACATCGATCTTGCTAAAGTTATTCAACAAAGAGGCCATGAACTTTCAAATCATGCTTATTCTCACCCTAATATGAGCCAGCTAAGTAAGGAACGTGCTATAGCAGAGATAAGTAAAACTCAGCAACTGCTTAAGGATCAGTTAGGTGTTGATAATCCATGGTTCGCTCCTCCATCAGGAGATTTCAACAATAACACCGTGAAGATTGCTCGTGAGCTTGGAATGTACACTGTACTATGGACTTTAGATACTGTGGATTGGCGGAAGCCTTCCCCTGAGTCGATTGTAGACAAGATTTCAAGCAAGGTAGAACCAGGCAATCTTATCCTGATGCATCCAACCTCATCCTCCTCTAGAGCACTAAAGGGAATGATCCAAGGGATTAAGAGGAAAGGTCTAGTACTTGGAACAGTAAGTCAGACGTTATCTGCAGAGCGGGTAGTTGGACATGCAGTTGAGTGAGGCGCATTTTTTTGATAGGATAAAGATTGCGTTTATAAAGATAGAATCTAGATAAGGAAATAGTTATGAAGCAGGTGAATAGCTTGCGGATGATGATAGGAGGCCTTTCGAGTGGAACAAATAAAACTAACTAACGGCCTTAGAGTAGTCATGGAGAAAATCCCAACTTGTAGATCTGTATCTTTCGGTATATGGGTCAGAACAGGTTCGCGAAATGAGAATTATGACAACAACGGGATCTCTCATTTTATTGAGCATATGTTATTTAAAGGAACGGAGCGCTTCAACGCCAAAGATATTGCAGAACAATTCGATGCTATTGGTGGAAATGTGAATGCCTTTACGTCCAAAGAATATACTTGCTACTATGCTAAAGTGCTGGATGAGCATCTTCCCATCGCAGTAGATGTGCTATCAGACATGTTTTTTCGTTCGAAGCTGGACGATGAAGAGCTCTCCAAAGAGAAGAACGTCATTCTAGAAGAAATTTCAATGTATGAGGATGATCCGGATGATCTGGTTCATGATCTGATGGCTAAAGCAGTGTACGGAGATCATCCACTAGCGTATCCAATCCTAGGAACCAGAGAACGCCTAGAATCAATGAATGCTGACGACCTAAGATCCTATATGGCTAAACATTATACGATAGAGAATACCGTTATTAGTGTGGCTGGTAATATTGATGAGCATTTAGTAGAGCTGCTTGAGCGTCACTTTGGTGAATTCCAGAACCACAGTTCAGAAAGTGTAGTTACTGTTCCTAGTTTTCATAGCAATCTTTTGTTTCATAAAAAGAAGACAGAGCAGAATCACATCTGTATCTCTTTTCCTGGATGTTCGAATGACGATAAGCGGTTATATGCTATGGTGTTATTGAATAATACGCTAGGTGGCGGCATGAGCTCACGATTGTTCCAAGAAATTCGTGAAAAGCGGGGATTAGCATACGCAGTGTATTCTTATCATAGTGCTCATGTAGACAATGGTTTGTTTACTATTTATGCAGGTACAGCTCCTAAACAGACTAAAGAGGTTATGGATCTAACCAAAGAGGTACTATTTGATATAGCTACTCATGGTATTACTGAAAATGAGCTACGCAAAGGCAAAGAGCAGTTAAAGGGCAGTCTTATACTGAGTCTAGAAGGGACAGGCAGTCGCATGAATCGCCTTGGCAAGAATGAGCTAATGCTTGGAAAACACTTTACACTCGATGAAATGATTCATAATATTGAGCAAGTATCGATGGAAGATGTGGATTCGGTACTCGATCTTATGTTTGCAGAACCAATGTCTATAGCTATGGTAGGTAATTCAGATAAAATCATTACAGGAATAGGGAGGGACGACCTTGTTACATTACGTTCAAATTCATAAATTCCCCGGTCACGAGGATATCAAGCTACCTGAGAAAATGTCTCAGCTTGCCTCAGGATTTGATTTATATGCAGCAGTAGAAGATGAATGGGTACTAAATCCTGGCGAACGAAAATTGATTCCTACAGGTTTTGCTATTGCTATGCCTCAAGGTCTAGAAGCGCAAATTCGTCCTCGGAGTGGGTTAGCACTCAAACACGGTATAACTTGCTTAAATACTCCAGGAACGATTGATGCAGATTACCGAGGGGAAGTTAAAGTTCTTCTCATTAACCTTGGAGATGTCCCTTTCACCATTGTAAGAAATGAGCGAATCGCTCAGATGGTATTTCAAATCGTACCTGAGGTGGCTTGGGAAGTGGTTGACAAACTCTCAGAAACCGTACGGGGAGCGGGCGGATTTGGCCATACTGGAAAATTATAATTTAAAGTGAAATACAATGAGCTTGTAGTTCTGCCTTCAATAAGGCAGGCTGCAAGCTTTTTTTGTTCACCCCTCATTCGCCTGTAGCATATTATGCGGATATAGAACACGTATTGTGAAAGGAGCGACATTATGCTGACAGGCGTCAGAATGGTGTTCCTAGGTGGGGATGCGCGGCAGATCGAAGTCATTCGGAAGTGTTCGGAGTTGAACGCCTCGGTAAGTATTGTCGGATTCGAAGGTTTGAAGGATAAGTTAGTAAATATTTCAAGGAAGAAGCTCTCTCCTAAGTTATTAGAGACGGCAAACTGTCTCGTGCTACCCGTGATAGGGTGTGATGATGAGGGAAAAGTTAATACATTATTCTCTTCTGATTCTATTGAGCTTACGGATGAACATTTTGCAGCACTGTCGCCAGAATGCACGGTTTACACAGGTATGGCTAAATCTTATCTAAGGAAAGTGTGCATTCAGTATGGGATTAAGCTTGTAGAGCTGCTTGAGCGTGATGATGTAGCAATTTACAACTCTATCCCTACGGCAGAGGGTGCACTAATGATGGCAATTCAGAACACTGACTTTACGATACATGGGTCGAACTGCATCGTTCTGGGAATGGGTCGAACAGGATTTACGATGGCGAGAAGTTTACAAGGTTTGGGAGCGAAAGTGAGGATGGGAGTACGTTCTGTGGAGCACTTTGCTAGGGCATCTGAGATGGGCTGGGAGCCTTTCCTGACAAGGGATTTGGAGTATGAAGTAGGCAATATCGGCTTGCTTTTTAATACGATACCGACTATGATAGTCACAGCACAGACCCTGTCCAAAATGCCCCAAAGTGCAGTCATAATTGACCTTGCTTCAGCCCCTGGCGGATGTGATTTCCGCTATGCAGAGAAGCGGGGAATTAAGGCGCTCCTTGCTCCTGGTCTGCCCGGTATCGTAGCTCCCAAAACAGCTGGTATTATCATTGCCAATACATTGGTTCAGTTGATTTCGGACGGAAAGAAGATTCGGGGGGATGGGGAATGAATTGGAAGGGCAAGACTGTCGGTTACGCATTAACAGGTTCTCACTGTACCTTAGAAGAAGTAATGCCGCAAATTATGCGTTTTGTAGAGTTGGGTGCTAACGTTGTTCCGATTGTATCAAATACAGTAACAACCACTGATACTCGCTTTGGTACTTCACAAAATTGGTTGAAACAGTTGAAAGATATAACGGGTAATGATATTATTTCTACAATTGTTGAGGCGGAGCCCTTAGGGCCGTCCAAATTGTTAGATGTGCTGGTCATTGGGCCGTGCACAGGCAATACGACAAGTAAGCTAGCTAATGCAATGACGGACACTCCGGTGTTAATGGCAGCTAAAGCTCAAATGCGTAATGGTCGCCCTTTGGTGCTGGCTATATCTACGAATGATGGGCTTGGCTTGAACGCAGCGAATATTGCTAAATTATTAGTGACTAAGAATATTTATTTTGTGCCATTTGGCCAGGATAATCCTGTACAAAAGCCAAATTCTCTCGTTGCTAAGATGGATCTTATTCCTGAGACTTGCTATTCCGCATTGCAAGGAGCTCAACTGCAACCTATGATTATTGAACGGTTTCATTCAGCGTAAGAACTTATAACTTATATGCATTACAGAAAATGTCTTAATTGATAAGGGGAGATACGGCATAATGAGCAATCAAAAGTTTAATGTGGCGGTTGTAGGAGCGACAGGAGCAGTAGGAGAACAAATTTTAGGCCTTCTGGAAAAACGTGATTTTCCGGTTGCTAAGCTGAAGCTACTATCATCTGCACGTTCTGCGGGCACTGTCATTAACTTTAAAGGCCAAGACATAACAGTAGAAGAAGCAACCCCTGATAGTTTTGATGGCATTGACATTGCGTTGTTTAGTGCAGGTGGTGATGTAACTAAAGAATTGGCCCCTCATGCTATAAGGCATGGTGCGGTGTGTATCGATAACACGAACGCTTACCGAATGGACCCGAGTACACCGCTTGTAGTACCAGAAGTCAATCCGGAGAAAATTGATGAGCATGTTGGGATTATTGCGAATCCGAACTGTTCTACGATTCAAATGGTAGCTGCCTTGAAACCATTACAAGATGCTTATGGCATTTCTCGTATTATCGTTTCTACCTACCAAGCTGTATCAGGTGCAGGGAACCAAGCTATTCAGGAATTGCTTCGTCAAAGTAAAAGTGTGCTTGAAGGTGAGGATGTTCAGCCGGATATTCTACCTGTAGGATCACTGCCTGTGAAACATCAAATCGCCTTTAATGCGATTCCGCAAATTGATAAATTTCAAGAGAATGGTTACACGTTAGAAGAAATGAAGATGGTTAACGAAACGAAGAAAATCATGGGTGATACTTCAATCGAAGTAACAGCTACCTGTGTTCGTATTCCTGTCGTATATGGTCACTCTGAATCAGTCTACGTCGAACTGAAACAAGATTATGACCTCAATGCAGTCAAGGAACTTCTTGCGAATTCACCGGGTATTACGTTGGTAGATGATCCATCAACACAATCTTATCCACTAGCTACTGAAGCTACGGGTAAGCCAGATGTATTCGTTGGACGTTTGCGCCGTGATTTAGGACATAACTTAGGTCTTAATATGTGGATTGTATCTGATAATCTCCTGAAAGGTGCGGCATGGAACGCTGTACAAATAGCTGAAATCATAGTTTCTAAGCATTCCAGTCGCGCATAGGGTATATGGAGGACATGGAAATGCGCATCTTAGTTCAGAAATTCGGGGGTACTTCACTTTCCTCATCCAAAGCTAGAGAGCATGTGTTAACACACATTAAGCGAGAACTGGCTCTTGATTATAACCTAGTTGTTGTCGTCTCTGCTATGGGGAGAAAAGGGGATCCTTATGCTACAGATACCTTGCTTGATTGGTCTGTACAGAATGGGGATTCATTACCTGAACGTGAAAAAGATTTACTACTCTGCTGCGGTGAAATTATATCCGCAGCTACATTGTGTAGTCTGCTACAACATGAAGGCATTTCATCAACTGTTCTCACCGGGGCTCAAGCTGGTTTCGTGACAGATGATCATTTCGGTAGTGCTCGCATTCTAGATGTCCGTCCTAGTCGAATTATTGAGGAGTTTAAGACTCATAAAGTGGTTATTGTGACTGGATTTCAAGGTCAGAGTGTATCGGGTGATTTCACTACGCTTGGAAGAGGTGGAAGTGATACCTCAGCCACAGCGTTAGGTGCAGTATTACATGCTGAAATGGTTGATATTTATACGGATGTGAATGGTGTATTGACAGCAGATCCTCGGATCGTTGAAGATGCTAAGCCAATTACTAACGTGAGTTATGCTGAAATATGTAATATGGCCCATCAAGGTGCTAAAGTTATTCATCCACGTGCTGTAGAAATTGCGATGCAGGCTCAGATACCTGTGCGTATACGCTCAACATTCTCAGAGAATGAAGGAACGTTGGTTACACATCCTGAAGGATTCCAAGATGTGCAGTCGGGCATATTAGATCGTTTTGTTACGGGCATAGCCTATGTCAGTAACGTGACTCAAATAACGGTAGACTGCGAAGAGGGAATAGGTAATCTTCAGTTGAAAGTGTTCAAGTCGATGGCCGAAAATTCGATCAGTGTTGATTTCATTAATGTGACACCGACGGGTGCGGTATATACGGTTTTTGATCATGATTCAGAGCGAGCACTGACAGTACTACAAGAGATGGGATTTAAGCCGAGAAGTTTATCAGGGTGTGCCAAGGTTTCCGTTATTGGTGGTGGGATTAATGGAGTACCGGGGATAATGGCTAGAATAGTGGAAGCGCTGAGCGAACATAATATTCAAATATTACAGTCAGCAGATTCCAATACAACGATTTGGGTTCTTGTCAAAAAAGAAGATATGGTGCAATCGATGCGCGCACTACATAATAAATTTCAATTGCATCGGTGACACCGTATTTTGATGATAGATAATGAGTTTACGTTGTTTTTAGGAGGAAAAGAATTGGACTTCGGAAGATTGATTACAGCAATGGTAACCCCTTTTGATGAACAGGGTCATATTAATTGGAATGAAACTTCGAAATTGATTGATTATTTGATTGAAGAACAGCAATCAGATTCTTTAGTCATTGCTGGAACAACAGGTGAATCGCCGACGTTAAGTGATGATGAGAAGTTGGAGCTATTTCGTTTTGCTGTAGAGAAGGCAAATAACCGATGCAAGATTATTGCAGGTACAGGCTCTAATAATACAGCACACTCCATCCATTTAACTCAAGAAGCTGAGAAACTCGGTGTCGATGGCATTCTGTTGGTAGTACCTTACTATAACAAACCTAGTCAAGAAGGCATGTTTCGTCACTTCGAGGCTATTGCGAACAGTACAAAGCTACCCGTAATACTCTATAATGTACCGAGTCGCACAGTATCTAGTCTATCAGTAGACACAACTCTCCGTTTGGCGGAGATTCCTAATATCGTGGCTACCAAAGAATGTGCATCCATAGATCAAGTGACTCAAATAGCTGCAGGGGCTAATGAACATTTCAGAGTTTACTCTGGAGATGATTCAGCAGCTCTGCCAACGTTATCTGTAGGAGCTTATGGAATTATTAGTGTAGCGAGTCATATCATAGGCGTTCCTATGAAGAAGATGATAACGTCATACCTTGAAGGCGATAGTAAAGAGGCTGCACGTCTTCACCAACATCTGTTTCCTGTGTTTAAAGGACTCTTTGAATCCCCAACCCCACTCCCTAACCCATCAGCCGTTAAATATGCTCTTGAGCTGCTAGGCTACCGAGTAGGGGATGTACGACTTCCACTGATTTCTCCTAATGAGGAAGAGGCAGAATTCATCAAAAAGTTGGTTAATTCGTTATAATTAGAAGCTCTAATGTTTCATTTATTGTAGTATGGGGGCGCCTCTTTTGAGGTGCCTTCTTCATAGATAAAGGTTTCCTATAATGGGGAAAACTGATGCTTACATAGATGATGACTTGTTTTTTCACTTTTTAATCATGTATAATGATGTCAAGTGACTGGGTGCGGTATTTTTTTGAAATAAAATATAAATGATGGTGCGACGTCCAAAACCATACAGGAGGGTAAGATTCAATTGTCTAAAAAAATAAATAACGATAAATTGGCGATTTTTGCTTTGGGCGGCGTCGGTGAAATCGGGAAAAACATGTATGTCATTCAATATGGAAATGACATCATTGTAGTGGATTCCGGATTGAAGTTCCCGGAAGAGGATATGCTCGGAATTGATATTGTTATTCCTGATATTTCCTATTTGACAGAAAATCGTGACAAGGTGAGAGGCATTTTGCTTACACACGGACACGAAGATCATATCGGTGGACTACCTTACGTGTTGAAACACCTGAATGTTCCGATTTATGGAACGAAACTAACGCTTGGTTTAGTTGAGAACAAATTAAAAGAAGCCAATCTTCTTGGTGAAACAAAACGTATTCTAATTGATGAAGATTCCGTAGTTGAAATCGGTACAACGATGAAAGCTACTTTCTTCAGAACAAATCATAGTATTCCTGACTCTGTAGGGATTTGCATCGCTACTCCTGAGGGAAATGTAGTTCATACCGGGGACTTTAAGTTCGATCATTCACCAGTTAATGGTCAATTTGCGAACTTACAACGTATGGCTGCGATTGGACAAGAAGGGGTATTAGCTCTTCTATCAGATAGTACAAATGCTGAGAAACCAGGCTTTACTCCTTCGGAACGAAATGTGGGAGTAGTCCTTGAAGATATTTTCCGTAAGTCATCCCAACGTGTTGTTATTGCGACATTTGCTTCGAATGTACATCGTATTCAGCAAGTTGTGAATGCAGCGGAGGCTACAGGCCGTAAAGTGACTGTCATTGGTCGTAGTATGGTTAATGTAGTATCGATCGCATCAGATCTTGGTTATTTAAATATACCAGATGGAATGCTGATTGAACCTGAAGAAGTAAATAAGATGGCTGCAGATCGTGTAGTTATATTGTGCACAGGAAGTCAAGGAGAGCCTATGTCTGCACTAACACGTATGGCTCGCTCTACACATCGTAAAGTAGATATTTTACCTGGAGATACTGTTATTATTGCTGCTACACCTGTTCCAGGTAATGAGAAATATGTAGGACGTACGATTGATGAACTATTCAAGTTGGGTGCTAATGTTATCTACAGTGGCTCTAATTCTGGGGTTCACGTATCAGGTCATGGTAGTCAAGAAGAATTAAAGCTGATGCTAAACCTGATGAAGCCGAAATTCTTTATCCCAATTCATGGTGAATTCCGGATGCAACGTCGTCACTCTTTGTTAGCTCAAGAAGTAGGTATTGATCCTGCTAATATATTTATTACAGAACTTGGTGAAATCGTTGAAATTGTTAACGGTTCAGCTCGTAAAGCTGGTAAAGTTACTGCAGGTAATGTATTGATTGACGGGCTAGGTGTTGGAGATGTAGGTAACATCGTGTTGCGTGACCGGAAATTACTTTCTCAAGACGGTATACTTGTTGTAGTCGTTACATTGAGTAAACAAGATGGTAGCATCATGTCAGGACCTGATATCATTTCTAGAGGATTCGTTTACGTTCGTGAATCTGAAGGATTGCTTGACGAAGCGAATCGGATTGTCTCCAGTACGCTTCAGAAGCTAATGAGTGAGAAAGTGAATGAATGGGCTTCTCTCAAAACAGGAGTGAAAGATGCATTGGGACGGTTCTTGTACGAACAAACTCGTCGTAGACCGATGATTCTTCCCATCATCATGGAAGTATAAAATCAACAATAGAATAAACGACTAGATATAGTGCAAGCACACAGTCGCCCCTTTTTCGCAGGCAATATTGGACGGTTCCCTGCGGAATAGGGGCTTTTTATGTTGTTATCTTGTATAAATCTAGTCTCTTTTCTCCCATACTAACTACTAACCCTATAGTTGAGAAAAAGGAGAAATAAAATGACAAGCCAATCCAGTGATACAAATCATGAATTTAACGCAAAACCATCTGAGGAGAATGAAGTTCCAGAAAACTTGCCCTTAAATGAAGAAGCCCAAGTTGTAAATACGATTGAGCAGTTAGGACAAACGACCTTACCGAGTAGTGAGTCGAATATTTTTTGCATGACGATTATTGGTCAAATTGAGGGGCATATCGTATTACCGCCACAAAATAAAACGACCAAGTATGAACATATCATTCCTCAGCTTGTAGCAGCAGAACAGAACAAAAATATTGACGCACTACTTATTGTCTTAAATACAGTGGGTGGAGATGTGGAGGCAGGTCTGGCAATTGCAGAGATGATCGCTTCTCTTACCAAGCCTACGGTTACAGTAGTCATTGGTGGTGGGCATAGTATAGGCGTGCCGATTGCTGTCGCCTCAACCTATTCTATTATTGCTGAAAGTGCAACGATGACGATTCATCCTATTCGTCTGAACGGTTTAGTGATTGGTGTGCCTCAGACGTTTGAATATATGGAGAAAATGCAAGAGCGGATTGTCCGCTTTGTAACCTCTCATTCCCGAATATCTGAGGAGAAATTCAAGAATCTGATGTTCCAGACAGGTGAGCTTAATCGAGATATTGGGACTGCGGTTGGGGGATTAGATGCCGTTGAGTATGGATTGATGGATGAGGTTGGGGGTATTGGTAAGGCATTGGCCAAGCTAAACCTTATGATCGATGAACAAAAAAGAACATTACTACAAGGAAGGGTGCAGTGATGACACTTTATACGATTATTCCCATGGAGACAATATGGGAGGGGAGCTTAAAGGAGCCTGAACTAACGGCTGACATCCAAATAAATGGTATTCTCATGCAAGTCATGCCAAGGCAAAACAATACCGCTCAAATTGTTAGACTTCTTAACTGTTCTTTAGCAGATTACTTGAATCCAGCTTATGCTCCTGGGCAAATGATTAGTTATCTTCCTTACTTAAAAAATGAGACTTTGGACTGAAAAACAGAACATAGGTACCCACGGATTTATATGGTATAATGTTGTTCCGGGGGTGAATTTTTTGGCAAAAAGAAGAAAAAAGAAAAAAGCTTTACTTAGCAGCGTACTTAAATATGAAATATATGGGATTATTCTCATTACATTATCCGTTATTGCACTATCAGGTGAAGCTACAGTCGGATGGTCTCTATCCAAAATATTCGCCCTATTTCTAGGAAGGTTTTACTTTGTATTTCCACTTATAGGCATTTACTTTGGTCTTATGGTCATGATCAATAGGAAGTGGCCTACACGATGGAATTCACGTAAAAGTGGCTTAGTGTTACTTGTACTTGCACTAACATTGATGAGTAGCCTATCTGGATTAGAGAAAAAGCTGAAACCAATCGAACTAAATTCGGCTAGCATTTTTAAGCAAGGGCAAATGGATATACATGAAGCGCTTTTATCGCCTTCGGTTGAAACAGAACGTTCTATGATGGATAAAGATGTCGGTGGCGGATATGTGGGTACGGTGCAGTATACTGTACTTTTCTGGTTGTTTGGTACTATCGGTGCTAAATTAATGATGATCGTTATGTTTGTTATTAGTTTTATGTTAATTACAAACTTGTCTTACATAGATTTGATACGAATTGTCCGTACAAAGGTCTGGAAGACAGGATCAAGTATAACAAAGCAGTTCGTAACACATCGTCAGTCTGTGAATCAGACCAAAACTAATGCTAAGTCTGCAAAAACCGTGCATAAGAGTCGGCTCTTACCTGGAGATGAAGACGATGATGAGGAAGATGAGGACTTTAGCCTTCCTAAGACTAAGCGCTCGACGCCTTTATTTTTTCAGCTGTTTGGTAGTAGAAAGAAATCTACAAGAACAGATACGGAGGGTCATGAAGGATCGCCTGTTATTCAAGATCAATCCTTGATCGATGAAGATGATCTGGAAGCAGAGGAACATAAGCATCCTTGGATTACAAGGGCAGAGACGCAGACGCCAGAGGTGGTCGCTACACCGATTATCCGAAATTTCTTCGAACAGGTGAAGTCCGAAGGTGTGATAGAGGAAGATGATCTAGAGGATGTCTTTACGGGACAGGAAGTTGAAGATTTAAAGAATGTGATTATGAATAATCCAGACGTAGGTGCTGTGGGTCATACTAGGGATCAGGATCAAGGGGATATGAACAAACCGAATGATGTCTCTGCTTCGGACGTCTTAACAAGCGAAGTTGATATCATGCCTGAGGAACCGATTGTACAAACTCCACCTCCAAAGCCTTACATATTGCCTCCGTTCCGATTACTTGCGAAGCAGCAAGGTAATAGTAATTCGGGTGATCAGCAGGATTATATGCAAACGGCCCGCAAACTTGAAGCTACACTGGAGAGCTTCGGAGTTCGTGCGAAAGTGTTAGAGGTTGTTCGAGGTCCCGCAGTAACTCGATATGAGATACAGCCTGATATTGGGGTGAAGGTGAGCAGAATTGTTAGCCTGACAGATGATATCGCTTTGGCGCTTGCGGCGAAGGATATTCGAATGGAAGCACCTATTCCAGGGAAATCAGCGATTGGGATTGAAGTCCCTAACAATGAAGTATCTATTGTAACGATGCGTGAAGTGATGGAGACTTCGATATTTCAGGATGCTGAGTCTAAGCTTTCTGTCGCTTTCGGTAGGGACATATCGGGCCAAACGATTATTGGCAACCTTGCCAAGATGCCCCATCTTCTTGTAGCGGGTGCCACAGGGTCAGGTAAATCTGTCTGTATTAATGGGATTATCGCAAGTATTCTTTATAAGGCGAAGCCTGACGAAGTGAAATTCCTCATGGTAGATCCTAAGATGGTCGAGTTAAATGTATATAATGGGATTCCTCATTTGCTGGCTCCCGTTGTGACCGATCCTAAGCGAGCTTCATTAGCACTGAAAAAGATTGTGGTTGAGATGGAAAAGCGCTATGAGTTGTTCTCTAAATCGGGGACACGTAATATTGAAGGTTATAATAAATTAATGAAAGATAATTTGCCGGCTATATTACCTTACATTGTAGTCATTGTGGACGAGTTAGCTGACTTGATGATGGTAGCTGCTAACGATGTTGAGGACGCGATTACAAGGCTTGCACAGATGGCACGTGCAGCAGGTATTCACTTAATCATCGCTACACAGAGACCTTCTGTTGATGTTATTACGGGGGTCATTAAGGCCAACATTCCTTCAAGAATTGCTTTTGGAGTATCTTCTCAAGTCGATTCTAGAACCATTCTAGATATGGGTGGAGCTGAGAAGTTACTGGGTAGAGGAGATATGCTCTTCCTACCGATGGGTTCATCTAAACCAATTCGGGTGCAAGGGGCATTCATTAATGATCAAGAGGTAGAGAATATTGTTGATTATGTACGTGATCAAGGACAAGCTAAATATGATGAATTTTTAGTGCCCGAAGTAGAGGAAGCGTCAGCGAATGTAGATGAAATGCTTGATGAACTATATGATCAAGCAGTGCAAATCATACTTGAAGCCAAGCAAGCATCAGTCTCTTTATTGCAGAGAAGAATGAGGGTGGGTTATACTCGGGCCGCACGTTTAATTGATTCTATGGAGTCTCGTGGGATTATCGGACCGTACGAAGGGAGTAAGCCCCGTGAGGTTCTTTTATCAATAGAGCAGTACCAACAGCAGAACAAAATAAGTTCATGATAAGGATAAGAGTCTTTCGCGTATACCAGCGGAAGGCTCTTTATCGTTGTACGTATTCAATGAATAGGAAGTCACAGCTCTTGTCATAATAACCTTAGCGATCCTGTAAAACCCACAAGAGAAAGGTAGAGCTAACTTATGACAAAACAAAAAGGTTGGATAATTTTCAGTGTGCTACTTCTTTTGTCCGTAGTTGTATTCGGATTGATGAATAGTGGGACTGAGACGATAGGTATGAATGATCACAACATTCAGTCAACTCCTTCAGAACCCGTATTTAGTTCAAACATAGTTAAATATGGAGCATCAGGTCAGGATGTATACGAGCTGCAAGGTAGACTTAAGTATTTAGGGTTCTACACGGGTAAAATTGATAGTAATTTCGGAAGTGGTACATTGAAATCTGTGAAATGGTTTCAGTCAGAGTTCGGTATGAAAATAGATGGTGTCGTAGGTGGTAAGACTAAGCTGAAACTATACAATGCAACGAAGGACTGGAAACCAACACAATCTATTCAAGGAGAGACATCTAAGAAACCGGAAGCTGCTAAAGGTAATCCAGATAGAACCTCTTCAAATACGATGGGATTGTCTGAGAACACTTTGAAGATACTAGCTAACGCCGTATATGGAGAAGCACGAGGTGAACCCTTCGAAGGACAAGTTGCGGTCGCTGCTGTAATTATGAACCGGGTTAAATCACCAAGTTTTCCGAATACAGTCTCGGGTGTTATATTTCAACCTGGAGCGTTTACGGCTGTAGCTGATGGTCAGATCTGGTTAGAGCCGAATGACCAAGCACGCCAAGCCGTGCAACAGGCATTGAATGGTTGGGACCCATCCGGCGGTTGTTTATATTATTTCAATCCCAAAACGGCAACTTCGAAGTGGATATGGACACGCCCGCAAGTGAAAACGATAGGTGAGCATATTTTCTGTATGTAACTACAAAACGGCAATCGAAGACTTGTCTTCGGTTGCTTCTTGACTTTCGTCTGGTATAGAATGGATATTAATAATGACCGTAAATGGTTTCACAAAGCCACAATATAAAGGAGATTCGGACCTTGAATAAAATGGGATTTGAACATGATAATACGGGACGGGTGCGGATACATGTGCTACCTACAAAGCGCTTCAAGACATTCGCAATGTCTCTGTATTTAGGAACTCCACTCTCAGAAGATACGGTGACAACTACAGCATTAACGCCATTTGTGTTGCGAAGAGGAACGGAGTCGTATCCAGAAACAACACAGTTCCGTGAACGATTAGAACAGTTATATGGTGCTGGTTTTGGATTTGATGTGTATAAGAGAGGCGATTATCAAATCGTCCAATTTCGTATGGACACGATCAATGATTCTTTCGTACAAAGTCAGGAAAGTCTCCTGAGTTCGTCTTTTGCTTTTTTGGGAGAAGTCGTGACAAAGCCTGTACTAGAAGATGGCCATTTCAAAGATTCTTATGTGCAGGCAGAGCGTGAAAATGTGCGTAAGAAGTTAGAATCCATTATCAATGATAAAATTCGATATGCTGCAGAACGATGCTTGGAAGAGATGTGTCGGAATGAACCTTATCGTCTTCATCCATTAGGACAGCGTAAAGATTTAGATAATATTAATTCAGAGGTACTTTATAAGGCATATCGTAAATGGCTTGAGGAAGCTAATATTGACCTTTATGTTGTGGGAGATACTACACTAGAAGAGGTTAAACAACTGGTAGGGCAACATTTCCAATTGGGCTCTACAAAGCAAGTCTCATATGAAACGAATCCATCTTCTCGTGATGTAGGAGAGGTACGGACGATTGAAGAGAAATTAGATGTTAGTCAAGGTAAGTTGAATATGGGGCTACGCACGACGATCACATATGGTGACGATAATTATGCTGCCGCACTTATGTATAACGGCATACTAGGTGGATATCCGCATTCCAAGCTATTCCTTAATGTCCGTGAGAAGGAGAGTTTAGCTTATTATGCTTCGTCAAGGTATGACGGTCATAAAGGTATTGGAACGATTCAATCTGGTATTGAGGTTCAGAATTATAAGAAGGCTGTTGAGATTATTCAGAATCAGATCGCGGAAATGAAGTCGGGTCAGATTAGTGAGCTTGAAATGTCACAGACGAAAGCGATGATCCGCAATTTACTTCGTGAAATGGAAGACTCTGCTTTTGAAATGATCGGATTTGATTTTAATCGTCAATTATCAGGAAAAGAGCGGTCGGGAGAAGAACTCCTTCAGCAGGTTGAGAATATCACGGTGGAGGATGTGCAAGCAGCAGCATCTACCTTTAAGTTGGATACCATCTACTTCTTGAGAGGGCAAAAGGAGGAATAGCCGGTGCAAAGTGTACATTATGATAATCTGCAAGAAACGATTTATTCTGAAGTGATGGATAATGGCCTTCACGTATATGTTCTGCCAAAGCCAGGATTTCACAAAACCTATGCTACGTTCGCTACGAAATATGGATCAGTAGACAATCATTTTCGTGTAGAGGGTGAAGAAGAAGCGGTTGTGCCTGATGGCATTGCTCATTTTCTAGAACACAAGATGTTCGAGGAACCAGAGGGAGATATTTTTGCCACCTTTGCTTCACAAGGAGCTTCAGCTAACGCGTTTACAAGTTTTGATCAAACGGTGTATCTGTTCTCAGCAACAGAGAATATCGTGGATAATTTAGAAACGTTGATTAACTTTGTTCAGCGTCCTTATTTCACAGATCAGAATGTGGAGAAAGAAAAGGGGATTATTGGGCAGGAAATTGATATGTATAAAGATAATGCGGATTGGCGTGTCTATTTCGGGCTAATTGAAGCCATGTTTAAGACACACCCTGTGCATATCGATATTGCAGGAACAGTTGAATCCATTGCTACCATCTCTAAAGAGACGCTATATAGTTGCTATAACGCTTTTTATCATCCCAGCAATATGCTGTTGTTTGTCGTAGGAGGAGTTAATCCGAAAGAGGTATTTGAACTTGTTCGCAGCAACCAAGCGAAGAAGTCCTATGATGCTCAAGGTAATATTGAACGGATTTTTGATCAAGAGCAGGTAGAGGTGGCAGAGAAACGTCGTGTGAGCAAGCTGGCGGTCTCTATGCCTAAGTGCTTATTCGGATTCAAGGAGAAAAATGTTGGCTTCACGGGTGAAGAATTGTTGAGACGCGATCTCACAAGTAAAATTATGCTGGATTTGTTATTTGGATCTAGTACAGAGCTGTACCAAAAGCTGTATGACGAAGATCTTATTTCTGACAGTTTCGGTCATGAATATAATAGCTCGCCCCAGTATGCCTTTTCTGCTATAGGTGGAGACACGCGAGACCCTGATTTGTTGCTTCAAAGAATCAGTGAAGAAGTGAAGATGATTATCAACAATGGTTTTAAAGAAACAGATTTCGAACGTACTCGCAAAAAGAAAATAGGCGGTTATTTACGTATGCTCAATTCTCCTGAGAATATTGCGCATGAGTTTACGAAGTATCAATTCCGCGGTAGTGATTTCTTTAGTGTGATTGAGGTGTATGAATCGATTACATTGGATGATGTGAATCAACGTCTACATGAGCATATTGATTGGGAGCAGATGGCAGTGTCGCTCGTGTTGAATCCTTGAGTAAACTAGTTACAGGCGGAAATAAGCCGATTGGCGAGACGACTGTTCTAGTAACAGGTGCCAGCAGAGGCATTGGAGCTGCTATTGCTGAACGTTTCGCCATGGTGGGTATGAATGTAGTCATACACTATATGAATTCCCATGAAGCGGCTAATGATGTCGCTAGACGATGTATGTCTCATGGGGCAAAGGTGTTGACGGTCACAGCAGATTTGAAGGATAAGGATCAAATTTCCAGAGTACGTGACAAACTCGAGAGTCATGGATTAATGCCGGATATTTTAGTGAATAATGCGGGTATTTCACATTATGGTCTTCTCTCTGATGTTACAGAAGAGATTTGGGATGAGGTGATGTCCACGAATCTTAAAAGCATGTTCTTATGTACTCAGCAGTTTATGCCATATATGGTTGCTCAGAGATACGGGAGGATTATCAATATATCTTCCATCTGGGGAATTTCGGGTGCTTCTTGCGAAGTATTGTATTCAGCGAGTAAAGGTGGCGTGAACGCTTTCACTAAAGCCTTAGCCAAGGAATTAGCACCTTCAGGAATTACGGTCAATGGGGTGGCACCTGGAGCAGTGGATACATCCATGATGGATCATCTAGAGCAGGAAGAAATTCGAATGCTGGAGGAGGAGATTCCCGCGGGGAGACTGGCCAGACCCGATGAAATTTCTTCGCTTGTCTATTTTCTGGCACTTCCTGAATCAGGCTATATTAATGGTCAAATTATCAGTCCTAATGGAGGATGGATTACCTAAGGTAAAACTTCCGAATTTTATTCCGAATAAGGAAGAGCGAATTAGGTCATATTACAACTGTTGATTTTAAATATCTCATGCGACAAGCAAAGGAGGTTTTATGATGTCAACAGTAATCAGAAATTTTGACACATGGAAAAAGTTCTTGGGTGAACGTGTGGCGCAAGCTGAGAAAATGGGTATGAGTGAAGACACCATATCTAAATTAGCTTACGAAATTGGCGATTTTCTAGATGAAAAAGTCGACCCGCAAAACCCCTCCAACCGTGCCCTAAAAGAATTATGGTCAGTGGGAGACAAAGAAGAACGGCGTACAATCGCCCGTCTAATGGTGAAATTAGCCAAAAAAAACGTATAGTACATGAGAAAAGCTCCCGTGAGGGGGCTTTTCTACAATGTTTACAGACTTGACCTTGCCTTTCATATTTTTTTTATATATCATTAACGTGACCCGTTATTTAAAACCGATCAAGAGACGAGCCTCTCCCGGAAGGGCCAGAGGTCTATTTTGTCGAATAAGTGTTAAGTATAATCTGTGTTAAGATGGGGTGTTTAATTGGGAATCCAACAATGGTATATGGAATATAAGATACATAAAAACCGTCCGGGATTACTGGGAGATATTGCTTCTTTACTCGGGATGCTGGAAGTTAATATACTGACAATTAATGGCGTGGAAGGTGAAACTCGTGGGATGCTAATTGAAACAGACGATGAGGAGAAAATTCACCTAATGGGTGCTATGCTCAAAAAAGTGGATAGTATAACGGTTTCTGCATTAAGACCACCTAAACTTGTCGATATTTTAGCTGTTCGTCACGGTCGTTACATTGACAGAGATTCAGATGATCGCAAGACATTTCGTTTTACTCGGGATGAACTTGGTTTATTAGTGGACTTTTTGGGTGAAGTTTTTAAGAAAGAGGGGAATCAGGTTATTGGACTTAGAGGGATGCCTCGCGTCGGTAAAACGGAGTCCATTATTGCTGGAAGTGTATGTGCTATGAAACGTTGGACGTTCGTGTCTTCGACATTGCTGCGTCAGACAATTCGAAGTCAACTCTCTGAGGATGAAATGAACCCGAACAATGTTTTTATCATTGATGGAATTGTTAGTACAATTCGGTCTAGTGAGAAACACTATAATTTGTTGCAAGATATTATGGATATGCCTTGTACGAAGGTGATTGAACATCCCGATATTTTTGTTAAGGAGTCGGAATATTCGTACGACGATTTCACGATCATTATAGAACTTCGGAATAATCCTAGTGAGGAAATTATTTATGATACATTCACCAGCACTTATACCGACGATTTATAAATTAGACAGGAGGTGATGGTATGTCGGAACTGGGTCAGCAGTTAAGAGAAGCTAGATTGGAAAAAGGAATGAGTCTGGACGATGTTCAGGAAATGACAAAAATTCGTAAGCGATATTTAGAAGCCATCGAGGCAGGTGATTATAAAGTTCTTCCGGGAACTTTTTATGTGCGGGCTTTTATTAAGACTTATGCGGAAACGGTAGGGTTGAACCCAGATGAGTTGTTAGAAGGGCATAAACAGGATGTATCATCCTCTGAGCCTGAATCCACAATGGAGCCAGTGATTCAAAAGCGTTCAAGTAACAAAGCTCCTTCGGAACGCAATGTTAAATGGTTATCTACCGTATTAATGTGGACTTTTCCGATACTGATTGTTGTGGTCATTTATGTGTATTTATCAACACGAGATGATAAACCTGATGCTAACAAGGTCGTCGATTCGGGACAAAAGATAACAGATTCACAGGAAGATCCTTCAACCCAGCCTAAGGACACTGAAGTAACACCGCCGGCAGGTAATGGTGGAGAAGCTGGAACGACACCAGAAGGAGAAGGTACGGTAGTGCCAGATGAAGAATCCGTAGTAGAACCGGATCCAGAGCAGATTCCGCAAAGTTTGACAGTTACCGCAGATGGCAAAAGTGGAAAAAATACAATCTTTAAAGTAGCTGCTCCAGAGGGAAGTAAGGTTCAAGTGGAAATTAAAGCAACAGGTCAAAGTTGGCTGGAAGTCTACCGAGGAGGGAATTCTCAGGGAGAAAAGCTGTTTTTTAACAATACTAAAGAGGGAGATAATTTGTCTTTCGATCTAGATAGTCAAGGCATGTATATTAAGTCTGGATACTCCAAAGCGACGAACATAACGGTTGGAGGACAGCCAGTAACAGATGGTAAGGCTACATCACGGATTTTGTTGAAAATGGGTCAACCCGAAGAAAATAGTCCAGTTACTGGCGAATAAGCTCTACTTTTGACGGAAATGATAAGATCAGTTTCACAAGACTAGAATCTTTTATTTTCCGATGGAGTGAGGTGTACTGCCATGACAGTCAGCTGGATTATAACGGGCCTTGGTATCATTGTGAGTCTCCTTGGTTATTATCTAACTCCAAATGCTTGGGGCTACGGTATTCTAGGATTTGGACTCGCACATATTGTCTTGGGAATTCTGGACATGTTTAGAGAGCCATCTCACAGTAAATAAATCACTTACTCAGAAAAGGTATTCCTACACATGAGGCAGTTTCTCACAGGAGTACCTTTTTTGCTGATTAGACTTCAATGTAAGAATCATATATTATGACTACGTAGATGTTTAGAAAGGGCGTGGAACAATGAGTTCTGAAAATTCATTCGATATTGTATCCAAATTTGATTTACAGGAAATGATTAATGCTATAACACAAGCGGAAAAAGAAATTGAAACGAGATTTGATTTTAAGGGCAGTAAGAGTAGTCTGAAGTTAGATAAAGACACACTGGTCATTATTTCAGATGATGAGTATAAGCTAAATGCTGTTATTGATATTCTACAGACCAAAATGATTAAGCGTGGTTTATCGTTAAGGAATGTAGATTACTCTAAAATAGAGCCTGCTTCTCTTGGAACTGTGCGTCAAAGATTGACACTAAAGCAAGGAATAGATCATGACAACGCGAAGAAAATTAACATTTTGATTCGTGATTCTAAACTGAAAGTTAAAAGTCAAATCCAAGGTGATCAAATTCGCGTAACGGGTAAGAGTAAAGATGATCTACAAGGTATCATTCAATTATTGCGTAAAGCGGATCTTTCATTAGACCTACAATTTACTAACGTGAAGTAATTTAGTTTCTCTTTCTTGAAGAAGGGGCTAAGCTCAAGAATGGCAGAGGTCTGTCTTTTTGACAGGTTACAAACTGATATATTATAATTGTGAGTATTACTTAGGGATAATGGGTTGTTAATCATTGGGGGATGCATGCATAAATGACAGAGAGAGTCATACTTACAACACTTAGATGCGCCAAATATTCGGTGAATTCGGAGTACATATCCGAGGAGGTTATTCTGTGAATTTACCTAATCGTATCACAATAGCAAGAATTTGTTTGATTCCCATTATGATGGTGTTTCTGTTAGTTGATTTTAATTTCTATCCCTCACCATTGACATGGGATTCATATGAATTACCCTACAATCAGCTTATTGCAGTAATTATTTTCATTATTGCAGCAAGTACGGATGGGATTGATGGTTTTCTTGCACGCAAGCATAATATGGTGACAAATTTAGGGAAACTACTTGACCCACTTGCAGATAAATTACTTGTGGCAGCTGTTCTGATCTCTTTAGTGGAGATGGGGAAGTGCGATAGCTGGATTGCAGTTATAATCATTAGCCGTGAATTTGCAGTTACCGGACTCCGTCAAATTGCTCTCTTGGATGGTAAAGTTGTTGCTGCTAGTAACTGGGGCAAAGTGAAGACAGTTGTGCAGATTATAGCCATCGTAATGATGCTTATTAATAACTTTCCATTTGAATGGATCCATGTACCGTTGGATGTCATTGTCACATGGGCTGCTGCTTTGATAACTCTGTATTCTGGAGTTGATTATTTTATTAAGAATAAGTCATTACTTTACCTCTCGAATAGTTAAACGCAGTTTGAAGACAATAGGATAAACTCCTATTGTCTTTTCTTTCAAAACAATGGTCAAAGAACGAATACGCTTATGGAGGTCATAATATTATGAAGGCAGAGATTATTGCAGTAGGAACGGAGCTTTTACTTGGGCAAATTGTGAATACCAATGCGCAGTTTCTATCACAGGAACTAGCAACAATGGGTATTGATGTGTACTTCCAGACGGTAGTTGGCGACAACATGTCGAGACTTCAGGAGTCTATTGAATTAGCGCGTCAGCGTGCGGATATCATTATTCTGACCGGTGGGATTGGGCCGACTCAAGATGATTTGACGAAAGATGCATTGGCTGCCGTACTGAGTCTTACATTACATATAGACCGACTTGCAATGGAGCATGTGGACAAGTTCTTCGTACAACGCGGTATTCATATGACTGAGAATAATCGTAGGCAAGCACTCGCTATTGAGGGAAGTACCCCGCTAGCTAATTCAACGGGACTGGCTGTAGGTAATGCCATTTCACATGAAGGGAAATATTACGTCGTTCTCCCGGGTCCCCCTAAAGAAATGAGACCTATGTTTCAGGATGAAGCCAAACCGTGGCTCTTGCAGCATGCTTTGACGAATGAGATGCCTATTTATTCTACCATGCTGAAGTTTGCTGGAATCGGTGAATCTGCTTTAGAGGAGCGCCTTCTAGATCTAATTAACAACCAGAGTGATCCAACGATTGCTCCCTACGCCAAAGAAGGGGAAGTAACCGTTAGAATCTCTACTAAAGCACGAAGTGAAAAAGAAGCGATGATGAAGTTAAATGCTTTAGAAGTACAAATTCAAGCACTACTCCCAGATCACTTATATGCGAATGAAGATATACCGATTGAGAAAGCGATTGTAGACCTTATGGCTGACCGTGGGCTCACACTCAGTGCTGCGGAGAGTTGCACAGGGGGGCTACTGATGGAGCGCATTACATCCGTTCCAGGGAGCGCTACAATGTTTCTTGGTGGTATTGTATGTTACTCTAATCAGTTGAAGGAAAAGCTGTTAAATGTTCCTCGTGATCTACTTGAAGGCGAGAATGCCCCGGGTGCAGTTAGTGCAGAAGTAGCTGAAGTGTTGGCTGAACAAGTCCGGATGATCGGGGATACTGATTTTGGTCTTTCGATAACGGGGGTTGCCGGTCCTGCCTATTCGGAGCGAAAGCCAGTGGGGTTGGTATATGTTGCTATTGCCGAACGAGGTAAGAAAACGGAGGTTCATGAGCTTAACTTAACGGGTAATCGAGACTCCATTCGTCATCGCACGGTTAAAAGCCTACTCTATCGTCTATGGAGAACAATTGTGCTAAGTGAGAAGTAGTGATAGACATGAGTTGAATGATTCATGTGAATAGGAGTATAATGGCTTTAACGGAAGAACCGTAGCAATGATGCTGCGGTTCTTTTTCTATATCGGGAACTTGTGGCAACATGAGAGAGGGGTATGGTTCTACAAAAAAAACGAATGTATGTTCGAAAAAATGCTTGGCAAACGTTCTAAAACAAGGTATCATTATCAGTATAAACATTGAAGAAGGATGTGAGTATATTGTCAGATCGTCGTGCAGCGCTAGATGTAGCGCTTCGTCAAATAGAAAAACAATTCGGTAAGGGTTCAATTATGAAGTTAGGTGAATCTACTCATATGCAAGTGGAAGTTACTTCCAGTGGATCGCTAGCTTTGGATATTGCGTTGGGTGTTGGGGGATTTCCAAGGGGACGGATTATTGAAGTGTACGGACCTGAATCTTCCGGTAAGACAACTGTAGCTCTTCATGCTATCGCCGAGGTTCAGAAAGCGGGCGGGCAAGCTGCTTTCATCGATGCGGAACATGCGTTAGACCCTAAATATGCTAGTAACCTAGGGGTTAATATCGATGAATTGCTTCTATCCCAACCGGATACGGGTGAGCAAGCATTGGAAATTGCAGAGGCTCTGGTACGTAGTGGAGCCGTAGATATCATTGTTGTTGACTCTGTTGCAGCATTGGTACCGAAAGCTGAGATTGAAGGCGAGATGGGCGATTCCCATGTGGGTCTACAAGCTCGTTTGATGTCTCAAGCTCTACGTAAACTGTCAGGGGCTGTTAGTAAATCTAAGACCACTGCTATCTTTATTAACCAGCTCCGTGAGAAAATAGGGGTTATGTTTGGTAATCCTGAAACGACTCCGGGTGGACGTGCTTTGAAATTCTATTCCACGATTCGTTTAGATGTGCGTCGTGTGGAGAGTATTAAGAATGGAAATGACATCGTAGGTAACCGTACGAAGATTAAAATCGTAAAGAATAAGGTAGCGCCGCCTTTCAAACAGGCAGATGTTGACATGATGTATGGTCTAGGTATTTCCAAAGAGGGCAGTATTGTGGATATCGGTACAGATTTAGATATCGTTAACAAGAGTGGCGCTTGGTATTCCTATGAAGGGGAACGCCTAGGTCAAGGTCGTGAGAATGCGAAGCAGTTCTTGAAGGATCATCCAGAAATATCTGATGTCATAGAGAATAAGATTCGTGAAGCCAGTAATCTTACGAATGTTGTTGTGGTTCCTACATCAGAGGAGCAAGAGGCAGAAGAGTTAGAAGAACAAGAGTTATTGGAAATTGAATAAATTCTAGAATGTAACGGATCTGATCTGATTAATTTATAGAAAGGCGCCCGGGAGATGATCCTATAGGGCGCCTTTTATTCAAGATATAAGACTTTAATTGTGGCTCTAAATCATAATTAGTGGTTGCAGGAAATAGAGAATCTAGGTAGATGGTAGCGAAGAGGATGGAATTGTCGTGGAGAAGCGTAGCGTTCGCCTTTGCCCCTGAATTTTAACCGCTAACAGCGGTATATTTAAAAAAATTTGGGGGCAACAGCGATCGGAAGGACAATCCATCCGCGTAGCGGTCAACTATCGACTCCATATATGGGCCAACCACTGGTTTTTGTTTTGAACCTTAATTGTAATGGGTTATATCTATGATGAAGAGAGGGATTGTAAGCGTGAGAGAATTGTATGATGATATGGAGCAGGAACAAGAAATGGGAGGGGTATCTCTTTTCCCAAATCATATAGAATTAATAATTACAGGGGTCGAGCGGGAGCCTAAGCAGAGATATCGTTATTTAATCTCTTTTGGTGAACATGTGTTGTCTATTCACGAAGATGTGATGATCAAATATCGTATGATTAAGGGAAATTCTTTTTGGAAGCATGAGTTAGAAGAGATTGTTCTTGCCGATGAGAAACAACAGGCTTATGTTCAAGGATTGAAGTATTTGGAACGCAAACCAAGAACTCGTAAAGAAATAAGTATTCGGTTGCAGGAGAAGGGTGCAGAGCAGCGTGTGATCGAAGAAGTGCTAGTACGTCTAACGCAGGAGGGGCTACTAAATGACGCTATGTATGCTGAGCAGTGGGCTGAGCAGCGGATCATGAGCCAGCGTAAGGGGAAAGCATGGGTACGGCAAGAATTGAGGCAAAAGGGAATAGATAAATCTTTGATCTCGGAAGCGCTTGATAGTGTAAGCGCTGATCAAGAATATGAGAGTGCTCTGACCATCGGAAGAAAAAAGTGGAATCAGGCAAAAGGTGAGGCCCAAGAGAAGAAGCGAAAAACGGGTTCTTACCTGATGCGCCGTGGATTTTCAGGTGAGCAAGTTAGACGTGTTCTCCATCAAATGCTTCAAGAAGATGATTTACAAGATAGCGATGAGGGCGATGTAATGTTTGATTAAGGTAAGAAGATTAGAAGTGATAGAACGCATTCTCTTGACAATATCTTTTAACAAATACTAAAATGAAAATGAGTCGAAATCATTAAGGGACCTTTTTCCTTCCAAAAGAGGTTCTCTTTTATGAAAGATTGTATTTTTCTTAATTTATATGAATGTATTTAGAGCTAGTAAAGGTGGGTTTTGTACATCTGCGAAAGTGTACAAATGAAGATCGGGTGACCGATTTAGTGGTATGATGTATGTGTAGAAGAAAAAGATGGGCAACTACAGAAATCCCAAGGAATGCCTTGGAGGAACCAACGAGGAGGTGGACGGGTTGATACCAACCTGGATCTGGATATTGATCGTTCTCGTTGTAGCCGCAATCTTTGGGTTCGTCGGTTATTTTATTCGCAAATCTATTGCAGAAGCTAAAATCTCCAGTGCCGAAGAAGCTGCCGTACAAATCGTGGAGAGCGCGAAGAAGGACGCTGAAGCATTGAAGAAAGAAACAGTTCTGGAAGCTAAGGACGAAGTCCATAGAATCCGTACTGAAGCTGAAAAAGAGACTCGTGAGCGCCGCAATGAAACGCAACGGCAAGAACGTAGACTATTGCAAAAAGAAGAATCGTTGGATAAAAAATTAGAATCGGTAGAACGTAAAGAAGAGCAAGTGGCGAACAAAGAGAAACGAATTGAAGAAACACAGCAACAAATCGATACAATTTATAAAACTCAAGTGACTGAACTAGAAAGAATATCCAACTTGACGACAGAAGATGCAAAAAGCATTATTTTGAGCAATGTGGAACAAGAAGTTCGCCATGAGACAGCACAAATGATTAAAGACATTGAGCAACAAGCGAAAGAAGAAGCGGATAAGAAATCACGTGAAATTATTACGCTTGCAATTCAGCGCTGTGCCGCCGACCATGTCGCAGAAACAACTGTTTCTGTCGTAACGCTTCCGAATGAGGAAATGAAGGGACGGATTATTGGACGCGAAGGCCGTAACATCCGTGCGCTTGAGACCCTTACCGGAATTGACCTTATAATCGATGATACGCCGGAAGCTGTAATTTTGTCAGGATTTGACCCGATTCGTCGTGAAATTGCTCGTACTGCTCTAGAGAAACTAGTAGCAGATGGACGGATTCACCCTGCACGTATTGAAGAAATGGTGGAGAAATCTCGTAAGGAAGTCGATGAACGGATTCGTGAGTATGGTGAGCAAGCTACTTTTGAGGTAGGTGTTCATGGTCTGCATCCTGATTTGATCAAAATTATGGGACGATTGAAATTCCGTACAAGCTATGGCCAGAATGTTCTGAAGCATTCCATGGAAGTTGCATACTTAGCAGGATTGATGGCTGGGGAACTCGGACAAGATATCGTGTTGGCGAAACGTGCCGGATTATTGCATGATATCGGGAAAGCGCTAGATCACGAAGTGGAAGGGTCACACGTTGAAATTGGCGTGGAACTGGCGAAGAAGTACAAAGAGCATCCAGTAGTCCTTAATAGTATCGCCTCCCATCATGGAGACGTTGAAGCTACTTCTGTCATTGCTATGCTTGTTGGTGCAGCAGATGCATTATCAGCAGCAAGACCGGGAGCACGTAGAGAAACGCTTGAGACGTATATCAAACGTCTAGAGAAGCTGGAAGAAATCGCTGAATCATTCGAAGGTGTGGAGAAATCCTTCGCCATTCAAGCTGGACGCGAAGTCCGCGTAATGGTACACCCTGAGAAAATTGATGACGCTGAATCCTTCCGATTGGCACGTGACATCACGAAGATGATCGAGAATGAACTTGATTATCCAGGACACATTAAAGTTACAGTCATTCGGGAAACACGCGCGGTTGAATACGCGAAATAATGGTAAATATGAAAAGTGGCCACATTGGGGCCACTTTTCATATTGTTTAGACGAACAAAGGAGGAGATTTACTATCAACGTTCTATTTATTGGTGATATTGTAGGTGAGGTAGGTAGAAAAGCGCTCAAATCTTTACTGCCTGTATTAAAATCTAAGTATAATCCACATATTATTATAGCTAATGGTGAGAACTCTGCTGCGGGTAGAGGGATAACAGAATCGATCGCCAATGATTTTTATAACTGGGGAGTTCACGGGATCACTATGGGGAATCATACGTGGGATAATAAAGATATATTCGAGTTTATTGATGATGAGCCGAGATTAGTTCGTCCTGCAAATTTTCCTCCGGGTACGCCCGGTCTTGGACATACCGTCATTAAAGCAAACGGCAAAGAACTGGCAATCGTTAATCTACAAGGTCGTACCTTTTTACCAGCTATTGATTGTCCATTTCGTAAAAGTGATGAGATTGTTGGAGAACTACGGAAAAATCATAAATGTATCTTAGTTGATTTCCATGCAGAAGCTACGTCAGAGAAAATTGCTATGGGCTGGCATCTAGACGGACGAGTATCTCTAGTCGTAGGTACCCATACTCACGTACAAAGTAATGATGATACGATTCTGCCACAAGGTACCGCATATTTAACTGATGCAGGCATGGTAGGACCTAAAGAAGGAATACTGGGTATGGAACGTGAAGCTGTCCTGCGCAAATTTGAAACACAACTCCCTGTGCGCTTTGTTGTAGATACAGGGAAATGGCATTTCCATGGGGTATTCGTGCAAATTGACGAGTCAACAGGTAAGGCTACGAAGATAGAGAAAATCCGTTTGCGCGAAGATGAATGGATTATGGAATAGGATTACAAAAAGAAGGTATTTTTTCCCCTCTCCTGAATAACATCTAAGTATGTGGAAGCGAGCCACCATCATTCCCAGGGGAGGATATTACTATGGATGTATTAAAAGTTTCAGCTAAATCCAATCCCAACTCAGTTGCGGGCGCACTTGCTGGAGTTCTTCGTGAACGAGGTGGTGCTGAATTGCAAGCGATTGGAGCAGGGGCACTGAATCAAGCAGTAAAAGCAGTAGCTATTGCCCGGGGATTCGTAGCACCTAGTGGAGTCGACTTGATTTGCATTCCAGCTTTTACGGATATTGTGATTGATGGGGAAGACCGCACTGCGATTAAATTAATCGTTGAACCCAGATGAAATGGGTAGTCATATTGTGTTAGACCTGTTTACTTGAACTGAAGGAAGGATTCGCCTATAAGGCTGAATTCATTCTTTCATTTAGAAGTAGACAGGTTTTTTTGTGTAAACCTATAGGATCGGGCAGAAGGGAGCAAGGGTATGTCATCACGTTGGGTTGATTTACATTGTGATGTTCTGAATAAAATGACTGAGAATGCTAAGATATCCTTTTTGGATGATGCAAGGTTAGATATCACTTACGAACGGATGCAGCAGGGTGGTATTGGTCTACAATGTTTTGCCATCTATTTGTCTCAGCACTGGGGACAGCCGCGATTTGAATATATACTAAATAGTATTGATGTTTTTCGTAACCGTGTGCTGCCCACGGGAGAGGGTCTGCAATGGCTCAAGTGGAAAGATGAAGTAGAACGTGTTCGAGACCCGAAAAGTAAGTGGGGGATGCTCTCGATTGAAGGGGCAGATGGGCTAGAAGGCAACTTATTTTATGTTAAGACTGCTTTTGAATTAGGCGTGCGCTTTCTAGGGGTGACTTGGAATTATGCGAACTGGGCCGCAGATGGAATATTAGAACAAAGAAACGGGGGCTTTACTGCAAAAGGGAGACAGTTAGTAGAATTATGTCATGAGATTGGGATGTTGCTTGATGTATCCCACTTATCGACGGCTGGATTCTGGGAACTGGTGGATTTAACACGTAGACCCTTTATTGCGTCTCATTCTAATGCTTACGCTATATGTAAGCACCCTCGTAATTTAAGAGACGAACAGATTAAAGCCATTGTTGCTTTAGATGGTCGGATCGGGTTGACGTTTGTTCCTTGGTTTGTCAAAACTACGGATGCCCCAGTTACATCGGAGGATCTTCTTTATCATATTGAGCATATGTGCAGTCTTGGTGCAGAGAAACATCTGATGTTCGGTTCTGACTTTGATGGAATTGAGACTTGGATTAGTGGACTCGAACATCCGGGTCAATATCCTGAATTTGTTGAATTGTTGCTAAAACACTATAGTGAGGCTCAGGTTACAGGTTGGTTATCGGGGAACGCTTTAACTTTTTTAGAGCATCATTTACCGAATAGACCGATAGGGATCAAGAACTTCTGATATTCTTACAATCTATGGAACTTGGAGGCAAAACTTTAGTTCGGTCTATATATTTGACAATCCTGTAACAGAACGCAAATTATATGAAAATGAAGGGCTCTCCATGGGGGAGCGCCTTTTTATTTTGAGATAAAAGGATGTATAATGGGTATTGATGTCGGCATAATATTAATTACAGAGAAAATAAGGAGTGTATTATGATGAGTAAAACGGTACCTGTAGGTGTGTCTGCTAGACATATACACCTTACACAAGAGCACGTGGAGGCTTTGTTTGGACAAGGCTACCAATTAACAGAGTTCAAGCCATTATCCCAACCAGGGCAATTTGCAGCGAATGAGACTGTAGCTGTTATTGGAACTAAGGGTCAATTTGATAAGGTTAGAATATTGGGACCGGCGCGTCCAGCATCTCAATTAGAAATTTCTAGTACTGATTCTTTCGCAATTGGAGTGAAGGCTCCTGTTCGGGAATCTGGAAATATTGAAGGAACTCCAGGAGTTACAATTAAAGGACCGGCTGGTGAAGTAACACTTGACCAAGGTGTAATCGTAGCAGCTCGCCATATTCATTTCCATACTTCAGACGCAGATGCGTGGGGCATCAAAGACAAGCAATTATTGAAAGTTCGCCTAGGTGGAAATCGGGGACTTGTGCTAGAGAATGTCGTAGCACGTGTATCCGATTCGTTTGCACTTGATATGCATATTGATACGGATGAAGCGAACGCTTCTGGTGCGAAGAACGGGGATACAGCAGAAATTGTTGAATAAATAGGTTTGATCTGTTGAATATAGTCGTTTATTGAAAGCAGGGGAATCATTCTCCTGCTTTTTTTTGATGTTACATAAGGAAAGTGATCCGCTAGAAATGCCGTCCAGTTCATGGTATAATTTATCGTAATGCCTTTTAAAGAGGAGCTGGATTTCCTCTATGGAATTGAAGGAGTGACTAACAGTATGACGAAACAAAGTAAGGATTACTCTAAATATTTTGATTTCTCAGATGCTAAAGTGTTGTCTGAAGATGAGTTTGGTAAGAGAATTCGAATTAAAGGCCGGGAAATCAACATTATATCGGAGCCTAACCATAGACAAGAAAAGCAACGCGGTAAAGAAAATGTGCAAGTGATATATGGTAATGCCGTCCCAGATGAGCTGAGAGGGCTCGGAGAGGGCAAGCATTATATAATCTATACCTTTGGTTGCCAAATGAATGAACACGATACAGAGACCATGAAGGGCTTGTTAGAGGAGATGGGGTATCGTAGCACGGAAGATCGTAAAGTTGCTGATATCATTCTGATGAACACTTGTGCAATTCGTGAGAATGCTGAGGATAAAGTATTTGGTGAACTTGGTCATATGATGCACCTTAAGACAGAGAAGCCAAGCTTGTTACTCGGTGTATGTGGATGTATGGCGCAAGAGGAGAATGTAGTTAATCGTATTTTACAAAAACACGGCTTTGTCGATATGATTTTTGGTACTCACAATATTCATAGATTACCACATCTTATTAAAGAGGCGATGTTTAGTAAGGAATTAGTGGTTGATGTGTGGTCTAAAGAAGGCGACATTATTGAGAATTTACCTAAAAAACGTGAGGGTATGCGAGCTTGGGTGAACATTATGTACGGATGCGATAAATTCTGCACCTACTGTATCGTCCCATTCACGCGTGGTAAAGAGCGCAGTCGCCGTCCGGAAGATGTCATTGCTGAAGTAAGAGACTTGGCTCGCCAAGGATTTAAAGAAGTGACACTGCTGGGGCAAAATGTGAATGCGTATGGTAAGGACTTCAGTGATATTACTTATAGTTTTGGGGATCTGATGGATGATATTCGTGGGATTGATATTCCTAGAGTTCGCTTTACGACTTCACATCCGAGGGATTTTGATGATCAACTAGTCCAAGTACTTGCCAAAGGTGGCAACTTAGTTGAACATATTCACTTACCCGTGCAATCAGGAAGTACAGAAATATTGAAGAAAATGAGTCGTAAATATACGCGTGCGAGCTATTTAGAGCTTGTTGGCAAAATAAAAGAGGCCATTCCTAATGTTGGATTGACAACGGATATTATCGTTGGTTTCCCTGGTGAAAGTGACGAGCAGTTTGAAGATACAATGACGTTAGTTCACGAAGTTGGTTATGATTCTGCTTATACCTTCATTTATTCCCCACGGGAAGGTACACCAGCTGCTATTATGGAGGATAATGTGCCGATGGAAGTGAAGAAGGAACGTCTGCAGCGTCTAAACCAAGCGATCAAAGACAATAGTCGTATGAACAATGAGAAAATGTGTGGACAAGTGGTAGAGGTTCTTGTAGAAGGAGAGAGTAAGAATAATGATTCTGTCCTAGCAGGAAGAACGCGTAGCAACAAGCTGGTCCATTTTGAAGGAAGCAGTGATCTAGTCGGCTCTATCGTCCATGTGAAAATAAGTGATGCGATGACATGGTACATTAAAGGTGAAATTATGGAATCCGTAACAGTCAATTGATGAATGGGAGTGATAATTTTGTCGCAAGAACAAGGTCATGTAAATAAATATGGTATGATGTCATATGATTCACGGGATTTGGTTATTCAAGAGGATATTATGGCTAAAGCCAAAGAATTAGCTGAGCTCATATCTGGAAGTGAGGAAGTTCAGCAGTTCCAGCAAGCAGAGGAAAAAATTCGCAACCATCAGCGTGTACAAGACTTGATCGCAGTAATGAAGAAGAAACAAAAGGAGATTGTTGCTTTTGAATCTTTTGAAAATAAAGAAATGGTGGCAAAGATTGAAGGTGAAATTGCCGAATATCAGGATGAAATTGACGGTATTCCAATTGTAGTGGAATTTCAACAGTCTCAGACGGATATTAATTACTTACTTCAATTAGTCATTTCTGTCATTCGAGATACAGTGTCTGAGAAAGTGAATGTGGAAGTGGGTACGGACTCACCTCCAACCCATTGTGGATAATAGACAAACTAGGTTGCGGATACTATATCCGCGCCTTTTTGTTCAATTAGAGATGTTGTAAATCATGATCAGAAGCAACCTATACAGATAATTACGGAGGATAACATCATGGATGGACTAGAAAGCATGCTTGCAAAAGGGAAAGATACATTCTGGGGATTTCTCGGATGTGAATTTATTTCTGGTGATGGTACGGAAGTTAAGATTGCGTTAGATGCCAAGGAACATCATCTGAACTCTATGGGTATTGTTCATGGTGGAGTATTAACTTCATTAATGGATCAGACTATGGGAATGGTCGCAACTGCTGCTAAAAATATAGATAATGTTGTAACAACGAATCTTAATGTTCATTTCCTAGCTCCGATGAAAGAGGGACGATTAATTGTTACAGCAATTGTTCTTCATGAAGCGGGTCGCAGTTTAACCCTTGAAGCTCGTATTCACGATAGTGAGGGTACGTTAGGCTGTATATCGACTGGAACCTTTCGAGTCGTTGTTCGTGGATAGTTTTAGTCATTGAGAAATAATTACGCATATCACTTGACAAATTTCATTAATATATCATAATGATAATATCAAATAGAATATTATGTGGTGATGAGAATGGATAATAAAGAAGTCCAACAGGAAAAGTATAGTGCTAAAAATTATCGGACTCCAGACGGAGTACCTGCGGATATCGTGATGTTCACACTGACGAAGCGAGAACGCAAGACGGTTACAAAGACACTGCCTATTCGTGAACTGAAAGTAATGTTAATTAGGCGTAAAGCTTGGCCATGCGCAGGCATGTGGGCACTTCCTGGAGGTTTTTGCAAGGAAAGCGAATCCATATATGATGCAGCAAAGCGTGAGCTTAAAGAGGAGACTGGGGTAGATGGTGGACATCTAGAATATTTAGGTGTGTATAGTCAACCTGGTAGAGATCCACGCGGTTGGATTATCAGCAACGCTTTTTTTGCTCTTGTGGAAGAGTGGATGCTTGAACACAGGCAGGCGGCAGATGATGCTAATGAAGTAGGATTGTTTGGTATTGAAGAAGCACTTGAGCACTTGGAACTGGCGTTTGATCATCGTGAAATTATTCGTGATGCGTATGTTAAAATTCAACAGAAGATGCTGCAGACTACCATTGCTAAGCAATTTTTGCCTGCACATTTCACACTAAGTGAGTTATATCAGGTTATTCAGACTGTGGTCCCTGAATTTAAGGAGCCTAACTTTATTCGGAAAATAACTTCAACCCGTAGCCGGGAAGGCATTCTGCAAGAAGTGAAAGACGAGTCTGGCAAGAAGCTCAGTTCGAATCAATATTCACAGCGTTCTGCACAGCTGTATACGTTTACTGATAATGTGCCACTATTATCAATCTATACGTAAATTACAACCCGTCGTCGATCTATATTGTGAGGAGTGAGCATGATGAATGCACTGGTCGTGATTGATTATACCTATGATTTCGTAGAGGGCAATCTTCCCGTAGGAGAGCCTGGTATAGCTATTCAGCATACAATAGCATCCATAACTCAGAATTTTGTAGACCAAGGTGATTTCGTGGTGATGGCTGTTGACTTACACGAGGAGAATGATCCTTATCATCCGGAGACTACTCTTTTCCCTCCGCACAACATTAGAGGAACACGGGGAAGAGAACTTTATGGAGAATTAGAGAATGTTTACAAGCGTCACCAAGAACGAATTTATTGGATGGATAAGACAAGGTATAGTGCTTTCTGTGGAACAGATCTTGATCTAAAGCTTCAAGAACGAGGGATTAAGTATGTACATTTGATCGGTGTGTGTACAGATATTTGCGTATTGCATACCGCAGTGGATGCTTATAACAAGGGGTATCATGTGACGGTGTATGAGGACGCTGTAGCTAGTTTCAATCAGAATGGACATGAATGGGCATTACAGCATTTCAAGGGTAGTCTTGGGGCACATATCATAAATAGTAAAAGTTGATGTTCTTCGTTCATCTTCTACATCAATGCTGTCTTGGCTCAAAGACAAGGGGAGAAATCAGTCATGCAAACAATGGGTCTAGCATTACATACCGATAAATATCAAATTAATATGATGTATGCACATTGGTACGGAGGAACACACCAACGCAAAGCTGTATTTGAAGCCTATTTTCGTAAGTTACCATTCGGTAATGGGTATGCAGTATTTGCGGGTCTTGAACGAATTGTTCATTACATTGCGAACCTTAGATTCTCAGAGGAGGATATCAGATATTTATCTGAGCAGGAAGAGAATTATGATTCAGCATTCCTTGAAGAATTGAGACAGTTTCATTTCCGTGGAACGATTCACTCGATGAAAGAAGGGGCGCTAGTGTTCCCTAGTGAGCCACTTATTCGTGTAGAAGGTACTATGATGGAAACCCAATTAGTTGAGACAGCTCTTCTGAACTTTATGAATTTCCAGACTTTAATTGCGACGAAGGCTTCGAGAATCAAACAAGTTGCAGGTCAAGATACGTTATTAGAATTCGGGACAAGACGAGCTCAAGAGGCAGATGCTGCCGTATGGGGAGCACGTGCTGCTTATATTGCTGGTTTCGATGCTACATCGAATATGTTAGCGGGTCAGAAGTTCGGTATCCCAACCAAAGGTACACATGCTCATTCATGGGTGCAGAGTTTCAAAACGGAGCAGGAAGCTTTTGATGCGTATGCTAAAGTGCTTCCCAATCAAGTTACTTTGCTTGTTGATACATTTGATACGCTGAAGAGTGGTGTTCCAAATGCAATTCACACAGCTAAAATGCTGGAGTCTATGGGTAAAAAAATGAGTGCTATTCGTTTGGATAGTGGTGACTTGGCTTACCTCTCCATTAAAGCTCGTAAGATGTTAGATGAAGCTGGACTCCCAGACGTCAAGATCGTTGCTTCTAATGATTTAGATGAGAATACAATTCTAAATTTGAAAGCTCAGGGAGCACGGATTGATACATGGGGAGTTGGAACCCAACTTATTACCGCTTCAGATCAACCTTCTTTAGGTGGAGTATATAAGCTTGTGGAGCGGGAGATTGATGGCACAATGATACCAACGCTCAAAATTTCTGCTAATCCGGAGAAGGTATCCACACCAGGCAAGAAGGAAGTCTATCGGATTATAGATAAGGTCAGTAACAAAGCAATGGCTGATTATATTTGTTTCCCAAGTGAGGAACAGCCTAGTGATGGAAGAAAGCTTACATTATTTAATCCGCATCATCCTTATTTACAAAAGAGTGTTCGCAACTATGAGGTTATCCCTATGTTAGAACCGATCTTTGTTAATGGGCTCCAGGTATATAAATTACCTACACTTGAAGATATACGCAGCTATAATGTGGAGCAAATGAATATGTTCTGGCCTGAATATTTACGGAAGTTGAACCCGGAGATATATCGAGTTAACATTAGTCAAGAGGTCTGGGATCTTAAGAAGAATATGATGGCACAATATATGCAAGAAGAAGATATTTAAGAGATATGAGAAGCGTGTTACTTACCTTTAGGGGCGAGTAACATGCTTTTTTTTGCAATTATAAGCAAGTATAAATTTTTAGTTATATTGACCATTCCAGTAGCATTCTATCTGTTTGCTTCATTAGCAAATGAAAATAAAAACCAAGAAAAGATCCTGCCGACGAAATGTAAAATATTGTGTTACAATTTATGTGGTAAGCAATTTGAAATTTTCCGATAAAAGGTGTTCTGTATATTTAAAGTATGGGATGCCGACTAATTCCATCCATTTACCTAATGAATCAATCTAGAAATCGAGAAACAATTTCTCTCCCTCTCCCAAACAGGACGATATTAATGGAGTAAACGCTCGTTATCCGTATTAATAAATAATGGTTAAGAGGTGATTGTTTTTGAACGTAATTAATAAAAGAAAGACTACATTTGTTTCTATCACAATTCTGTTTATTGGAATCATTTTTGTTGGGGGGGGGTTATTGAACAACGATAAATATGAGCCGAAAATCTACAATGTTAATTTATATTCAGATTATGCAACGAGCGGTAATGTGAAAGGTTCAGTTGAACGAGCAGACTATATTGTAACTGGACATTACGAGGAGTTTATTAAAGATATGGATTTAGGTAGCCAACATATGGGAGAGGTTTATTCGTTCAAAGTAGAAGATTCGCTGTTAGGAGATGTAGAAGGAAGTATACGGGTCTCTATTGCTAATTACCAGATTATGAAACAGACTATTGAAGGTTATGATTATGAGGCCAAGGTAGGGCTGCCCAACCACGTGAAGCCTGACTTTAATAAAAAATATGTCTTATTCCTTAGGTTTGTGGAAGACATAGACATGTATGGTTCAGCAGTCCTTCCCAATCATATTGAGTTAGATGACAGCGGCACAGCCACATTAAATTACAATCAAATCACCACTGGAGAAGATGTAAATGCTAAGGGGGACAAGGCTATATTTAGTGTAGGAGAATTCGATATCTCAGCAATGGACAAGATTACGGGGATGACCCAAGAAGAGTTATTCGAGCAAATTAAGAGTGAGGTTGCTAATAAGAAAGCTCAGGTTGAATAATAACTGTGAACCCCGTAAGTAGGATGAGTAAGCCGTATTGAAAAGAGTCCGTTGTTAGCTAAAACGGACTCTTCGTATTATTAGGCCAACCAGAACTTCTGGTTGGCCTTTTTCATAGGTGCATTATTACTATGGTTATTTCCTATGATGAAATTATTTCTCGGGAAAGCGCAGGAGATGCCGGCATTCGACAATAGCTTGTCATGCTGTGTCAAGTTACATAGGGATAAGAATGAAGGGTGATATAAGTTATTGTGTTTGTTGGAGTATGATATTTTTCATATCTAAAATTTGAGATATTGCGTTAAATGTAAGAATAAAGATTGCAGAAATTATGCTGAAAGGGGTCATGTCGGTGGTACATTTACCCACAACAAATGAGCTAGGTTTCTTTGAAATCCGGTTGGAATCGATTGGAGGTCTAGGAGCAAACCTTGCTGGTAAAATGTTAGCTGAAGCTGGTGTTGAGGGAGTAGGGCTGAATGGTGTTAGCTTCTCATCTTATGGATCAGAGAAAAAGGGTTCTCCGGTAAAGGCGCATATTCGTTTTTGCGACTTGACTACGTCTATTCGGGATACTTCTCCTGTTGAACGACCCCATGTTGTAAGTATCTTTCATGAGGCATTAGCGAAGACCGTTAATGTGACTAGTGGAATTTATGAAGATAGTATCGTTCTAATTAACTCACAAAAGTCACCCGAACAATTAAAAAATGATTTGAAGATGCTAGCAGGCACAGTTGCGGTTATTGATGCCACAGGGATAGCTCTAACCGAGAAGAATAGAGTGAATATGGCGATGCTTGGCGCGATGTTCCGGTTCTGTCCTTTCTTAGATCCAGAGACAATGAAAGAAGTCATTCGCAAATCGCTTGAGAAGAAATATCCACAAAGTGTGGCTTCGGCTCTAAATACATTTGAGCGTGGTTATCAAGAAGTTGTTATTCAACATTTTCCATTACATGAGGGACAGTCTATGCCTAAGTTCGTACGTTCTGACTTGCCCGTATTGGGTTATGAAACCCAGTCTATAGGAGGAGTGATTACAAATCCCGGGAACAGCTTCTTGAAGAACCTGAGTATTTCACGCTCAGGAATGATGCCTTCTTTTGCTGTGGATGAATGTATTCACTGCGCTCAGTGTGACACGGTTTGTCCTGATTTTTGCTTTGTATGGGAAGAGAAGCCGGATAAAAAGGGACGGCCACAAATGTTTCTACAAGGTATTGATTTTCAGTATTGTAAAGGTTGCTTGAAATGTATAGAAGCTTGCCCAACCACTGCCCTTTCAGGCGTTCTTGAAGTGGATGGCGCTGCTGATGAGCAAGGGGTAAAGCATCATTTCGACTTAGTAACAGAGTAATAATGAAGGGAGGAACATTCTGATGGCTATAAATTATGATAAAGAAATAGGTAGCTCGAAGGTGGAGCAATTGGTAGTTTATGAATCTGGAAACGAAATGGCCGCTTATGCTGCTCATCAGATCAATTATCATGTGATGGGGTATTTCCCAATCTCCCCATCGACAGAGGTAGCACAATATCTGGATTTGATGAAGGCTAACGGAGAGCATGATATTAAGTTGATCCCCTCAGATGGAGAGCATAGCTCGGCAGGTATTTGTTATGGTGCCTCTACGGCTGGTGGACGTGTGTTTAATGCAACAAGTGCTAATGGTTACATGTATATGCTAGAACAGATGCCAGTGCAGTCTGGAACACGTTTTCCGATGGTATTGAATCTTGTCTGTCGCTCTATCTCTGGACCACTTAACATACATGGGGATCATTCTGATTTATATTTTGCCTTGAATACAGGTTGGCCTATTTTAATGTGCCGTGATCCACAAGCTGTATATGATATGAATCTAATCGCACTCAAACTTGCGGAACATCCAGATGTACGCTTACCCGTCATGGTCGCTTCGGATGGATATTTCACATCTCATCAGAAGCGCCGAGTGCAAGCCTTTGCTCATCGAGCCGATGTTCTGAATTTCGTAGGGGAGAAACCCCCTGCAGGATTCCCAGATACATTAGATAGAGAGAATCCGATTACGGTCGGTCCTTATATGAATGAACCTGACTACATTAATAACCGATATCAACAATCACAAGCCATGTATTGTGCTGGCGAGGTATTTGAGGTTATTTCCCGCGAATATGAGCAATTGACGGGTCGACATTATGAAATGCTGGATATGTACCAAATGGAAGATGCAGAAGTCGCAGTATTTCTCATGAACTCTGCCTCAGAAATTATCAAAGATGTCGTGGACCAGCTTCGTAGTCAGGGCATCAAGGCGGGCTCAATAGCACCGAATATGATCCGTCCATTTCCACAGAAGGAAATAGCGGAAGCACTTAAGCATGTAAAGGCCATAACTGTGGGGGATCGTGCTGATTCTTATGGTGCCCATGGTGGCAATATGGTGAATGAAATTAAGGCGGCCTTATTCACATATGGCAATACCACAACGCAGGTCATTAGCCGGATTTTTGGACTGGGAGGCAAGGAATTCTACGCTGAGGATGGTCACCACTTGTTCGAACTAGCATTAGAGGCAGTTGCCAAGGGCAAGGTGGAAATTCCTTTTGATTATTATGGTCACACCGCGGGAGAACCTGACAAAGCACCTAAGAGAGTATTGAAACCGATGAAGTTCGAGGATTTAAAGACAGGTCTTATTACGGTGAAGAAGGATGAGACTACAGGGAAGTTAAGTGTTCGGATTCCACCTCTTCGTTCATTGACGAAGAAACCCAAACGTCTTGCTCCTGGACATGGAGCTTGCCCTGGCTGTGGTATTTTTTCAGGACTTGAGACATTCTTTAAAGGCATTGAAGGCGATATTATTGCGTTGTATCATACAGGCTGTGCAATGGTAGTTACGACGGGATATCCATATTCTGCTCATAAGGCAACATATATTCATAATTTATTTCAGAATGGTGCGGCAACGTTGTCGGGTGTCGTGGAGATGTTCTGGGAGCGTAAACGTCGCGGTGAATTAGAGCATTTGGGTCTACAGGATGACTTCACATTTGTCATGGTCACTGGGGATGGCGGAATGGATATCGGTATGGGGCCAGCTATTGGTGCAGCACTACGCAATCATAAAATGATTATTATTGAATACGATAATGAAGGTTATATGAATACAGGAGCACAGCAATCCTACTCCACACCGATGGGGAATCGAACTTCCACATCGAATCTGGGATCGTCTCAGCAAGGGAAAACAACACATCATAAAGATACAGCACAGATTATGGCAGCGACTAATATTCCTTATGTATTTACGGGTTCAGAAGCATTCCCACAAGATTTGGTGAAGAAGGCTGCTAAAGCCCAGTGGTATGCGCAGCATGAAGGATTAGTATATGGTAAAATATTAATTGCCTGTCCACTAAATTGGTTATCCAATGATAATGAAGGTACACAGATCGTGAACGCCGCTGTAGATTCTTGCTTCTTCCCACTATATGAGGTGGAGCATGGTTGTACCCAAATCACCTATAACCCAGAAGACAAGAATAAGCAGGTAGAATTGCGGGAATGGTTGAAATGGATGGGTAAAACAAAACATCTTCTCAAGCCTGAGAATGAAGCCGCATATGAAAGTTTTCAAGGTGAGGTCAATCGCCGATGGCATGTATTGAAGGCTAAGCACGATAATCCTTACTTGTAGATATAAGTGGTAACATATTAAGAAGATCACTTTCCTTAGATGGACATGATCTTCTTTTTTCAATCTTTCTAGATAGATCTATAATTTCGGCTCTAATTCATAATCAGTGCTTGCTGAAAATAGAAATCTATGCTGATCGTAGCTTCGATACTGGAATTGTCGTGGAGAAGCGTAGCGTTCGCCTAAAAGCTTTCCCTTGGAAAGCTACTTCGAAAGCATATGCTTGCCC
>DASXLR010000004.1:0-6309 GCA_036496075.1 Paenibacillus sp.
TCCGATGCTTGTTTAAGTCCAGTCTCAATAATGTTTGCTGCTTGATCTGGGAATTGATTATGTCCTTCGACAATAACAGAAGTTAAGTCTTTAACACCGAATAAGTTCATGTTATAGGTAATAAAGTTAACTGACATTTCAGCTGCAGCTGCGGGACCTTCGGAATACAGGCCACCTCTTGCATTTAGAATCGCTACTTTGGTGTCTGTAACTAATCCAACAGGACCTTCAGCAGTGTATTTGAATGTTTTACCTGCTTGGTTAAGGTAATCAATGTAAGTATGAAGTACAGCTGGTACTGTCATATTCCACAATGGGAATGCAAACACAACTTTGTCAGCTGCAAGAAATTGATTCAAATATTTAGTTACATTGTCAGCGGCTTGTTGTTCTTCTGGTGCTAATTCCATACCATTGGCTGCTTTATAGATACCCATGATAGCTGTATTATCGTAATAAGGAAGATTCTCTGCAAACAAATCAAGCTCCTCAATTTGATCATTCGGATGCGATTGTTTGTAGCTCTCTAAGAATGTATGGTATAGCTTAACACTTACGGACATTTCAAGAGGACGGTTATTAGCTTTAATGAATAAAACGTTAGACATAGTATGTGATCTCCTGTTCTGTACTTTAATTTACTTACTTACATTAGTATAGTATCCGATGTTTTATCTGTCAACACTTTTGTTATAGTGGTTTTTTAAAATATTAAATTAATCGGCTACAAAGGAAAAAAGGTTATCCATTAAGAATAACCCATCTTGTAAGGGATGGGTTGATGATATTCTCATTTCATTTTACTTCACGGTAATATTACCAGAATGAGTTCTGATTTTAATAAGATCATCAGACTGTCTTAAAGAGTCAGGGGAGTGTACACTACCAGAACTAGCTTGGAGATCATAGGTGCCTTTGAAGTCTACATCTGGGGTTAGCGTGACATTACCTGAACTTGCCGAAAGATCAAGGGAAGCAGCCCCTTTTTGAGTGATTCGGATGTTACCTGAACTAACACTTATTGTACTATTACCACTTAAGTCATCTAATCTAATATTTCCCGAATTTGATGCTGCGGTAGTGTTAGCATTAATCATATGTCCTGTTATATTACCCGATTTAACATCTAGTAGTAATTGGTCTGACGTAATAGACTCAAGGGACAAATTTCCTGAACGAGTGACTATAGCTGTGTTTTTAGCCGTTAAATTATTAATATTTGCATTGTTTGAATTAAATTGAAAGGCAACTTCTTGTAGTTGATTCGGATCACTTATGGATACAGTGATTTTAAGTTTTTTAGATTGGAAGGAAATATTAAAGAATCTAACGGTGTCACCCTTGGTGAGGTTCATATCAAAGATGCCGTTATTTAGAGTTGCTTGCTCCATGAAGGTAATGGTTTGGTTCTCTAAAGGTCCGTCCAACACAATGGAGTCTGTGCCATCTGTACTTTCTACGAAGTTCACATCTGCAGAATAATCACTGTTCATTTTCAATGTATGGAGCGTATTGGGTTCGAAGGTCCATTTCTTATTGTAGACAGTTAGATCATCTCCAAATTCAAAACGATTAAATGCCATCCCAGCAAAGCCGATTATAACCAGGATCAAACCAATAAACCCAAGACCTCGCCATTTCGTACTCATTCCGTGTTTCCTCCTTTTGCGATGGTTGTATTCCAGTGTCCATACGACTTAGTGATTGAAAGTAATCCTGCCATAATGAATCTAGCTGCAATAAAGAGCCAGATACCAACTCCCATCATGGCTATAGAGGCGAACAGTTTCGAGACAAAGAAGACATGATTGATAGCATACTCCACGACTAACAATAGTGGAGATATTAGTGTACCGATTGCTCCTGCGCATATGCCAATCCAACCCGCCCAAAGTGCGATAATGAAAGATCCTACGACAATATTTACAAAAAAGAGTCCAACATAAACGCACAGGCTACGTATTGCTGCTGATGGTTTTGCTGTATGTATAACTGCAGTTGCACGATCACCTACCATTTCTTTAGCTAGTTCAATTGGATCACCCAGCTCGCTTGCAATTTGAGCTTCGGTCTTTCCATTCTGCAGTCCATGGATGAAGTGAGATTCATAATCCGCCATGAATTCATTTCTTTCTTCGGGTGCAAGCGATGCAAGATGAACATGTAATGTAGATAAAAACTGATTTTTATTCATATTCGTTTCCTTCCTCAATTAAATTAGCCACATTCTGTACAAAGGAGTTCCATTCTGCGACCATGCCAGTCATATAGGATTCTCCTTGTGGTGTTATTCGGTAATATTTACGTGGTGGTCCTTCTGTAGATTCCTGTAAATACGTTGTACAGTATTCGTCGTTCACCAATCTACGAAGCAGGGGGTACAGTGCACCTTCAGCAACTTCAATATGTTTGGACACGGATTGAGCTAACTCATATCCATACTGATCTTTACGTTTGATAAGTATGAGTACACAGAACTCAAGAACGCCTTTTTTAAACTGTACGCTTACACTCAAAGTGGATTCCTCCCGATTACAGATTTTTTATTTCGGATTAACTATGCTCAGTACTGAATATTAATCACTATTGGATGAATAAATCTTATCACGCAGTACTTAATAATGCAAGATACTACATGGATTAGTAATAAGGTACTTATTTTGATTAGAAAATTAAACTTGGTTAATGAGGTATACATGGTAAATTGGTAAATCGTTCTTTATAACTTCATTTTTAAAAGGAGAGGGTGCTAGATTATATACAAAAAAAATCCCTCTTAATAGAGGGACAATGCTAGTGTATCATTCTCGCTTTTACTATGAAGGATAGCTTCTGATCCTTCAATTTCAATACTTATAAGTGAATCCAAGCATTTTTTCAATGCTCTTTTTCCATTTTGAATTTTAACTTCTAATATATTACTAAGTAGTTTCATCGTTTTTTGTACAGGTTGTTTACTGTCTGTACTAAAGTATACAGGTACCAATTTGTTCTGAAAAGTAATTAACATGGTCATAGAAAACACCCCTAATCGTATTATTTATTACACATAATAATAAACAACCATTATTAAAATTTCCTTAAAAATAGATTATAAATAGGTGAAGTATTCATATTTATTAAGATTTATGTCTAACCCGTGACGTGACAAGATACCTTGTTACGGGTGTTATTACGAATTACATCAAACAAAGGTTTCAATGATGTTGGAATATAAGGCTAACCTTGTATTCCTCTATAAATGTCGGAAATTGACTGCCTTTTACATGAATGTTACATTAATAAAGCAAAAATTTTGCATTGATTACGATTACAGGAGTTGTATTTACAATACATACTAGAAGGTAAATTTCCTGAAGGTCTATGGTTTACTATAAATGACTCACAAAGTGTGACTGAAATTGGAATGTTGTTCAATTCGGGTTCATCGAGCATACTCAACCACGTCAGAAGAAGCGCCGGAATTTGGTAGGAAGTCGTTGTTTCAACAATAAATACGTGTGTTTAACATTTGGCAGCGTACATATTAGATAGTAAACCAAATAAGGGGCTGACTTTTCGTGAATGTGTTATATCAACGCTCGATACTAAAAGAAGAGCAAATGGAAAATCTCAAACCCCTTGGTGAGTCCACTAAACCCTCCTTCTCGATGATATCTATTATTTTGCCAATAGTGATAAATATGGTGACAGTAGGATTCTACATTTATATGAATCTCTCAGGCAAGATGGGTAATAGTAATTTTATTATGTTTCAAATAATTACGACCGTCATGATGCTGATGTCCTATATATTTCCTTTTTTTATCTACATAGGAAACAAAAAGAAATATGTTGAGAAGGTATCAGAACGTAATCGGATGTATTTAGTAGAACTAGTTAAACATCGCGAACAATTGAGAGCGGGTACGATGAATCAGGTTAATATTCTTTACAACAAGGATGATCCGGAGATTTGTTTTCAGACAATCAAGAATCGTAGTGGCCCTTTGTGGGAAAGATCTCCTGAGGATGATGCGACTTCCGGATATGGGTGCAGTGTTATTAGCGGAAGAGGAAGATCGGATCAAACGATTATTCCGTTATTTATGGAAATGATCACGCAGTGCAAGAAGCTGTTTGTTGAGGCTGGAGTTAAAACAATTGCAGCATACAGGAGGTCTCAAGTAGTTCAATTGACACAAGTGATCGTTGTTATAGATGGATATGTATATAATGTACATATAGGACTTTTAGCAGATGACCCCTTGAGCCTTATGATGTGAATCTAGAGGAGGGTCCTCATTCTATCGTGGCAAGTCCAATGGAAGGGGAAAAAACTTACTTTCTAATGACCTGGATTCTTTCTCTAGCCTTCTAGTCGTGATGAAGAACTCTGAGTCTTAATTCAACAGCTTCATCAAGAAGTGGAGAGTCGAGATCGTGATGGAGAATTCCCTGTATTGATGCTTGTCATCGACGATTCCGATGTGCTAGCTAAACAGCTACAAGACTTTACTGTGAAAGATCAACTCAAAGCACAGGGGGAATGAAAGTTCCTCCTCCGGGTCAAGGTTGCTATATAAAAAGAAAATTTATTAGGGTGAAAGGCACAATTCTCTATAATAATCAATGGACCAAAGAACGTTAGGGAGAAAAAATTTGTGACCGATGGCATGTTGTCGTTTGAGGGGAGGTAGCTCATAATGTTGACGATTCAAGTTTATGAGCATGATACGATTACCCTAGAAGCTAAGGAATTTTTTTTCTTGGCAGGAATTTTAGGTTCTGATCGTTTATTAGGAGTAGAAGATCCTTTTCGGGGGTATTTAGCGGAAGAAATCGCTGAGGAATGGGAAGTGGCTAGAGCCTCCCTATTAGATAAAGGTTTATTGATTCAGGAAGAGAATGAGATGGAGCTTTCTATGCCGCCAGCAGTGTTCTCTAGAGTAGCCATTGCGGGTTTGTCGGAATGTGCATGCTGGTTGAAATATAGTCATCATGGTGAAACTTTTGAAGGTTATCTACATGTGACCAATGAGCGTGTTGTTCAAGTATGTAAGTGTGAACCCAATTCTTCATACTACAGATTAGATGAATTAGGAACTGTGGATGAGGTCTGCGGCAAATTGGTTGAGGAACTTGGCTTTAAAGAAGGATTTCCTACGGAAGTGCCAGCGTTGTTCTTTTCGCAGCATAAGTTTGATGAGTTGTATGAGAATTCGTTGAGTCTTGATCTTGAAACGTTATGTGATCAGCTTGCTGAGGCTACCGATGATGTGGAAGGGGCGATTGCCTTGGCTAAGTGCTTACAATTTCGTTCACATGAAGGTGAGATGCACTTGTCTGTATGGGATGGTCAGGAGTGGGAAACGCAAAGTGCTGCATTTCTTGTTAATGATTCGATGAACTGGTTGATTCGTAAAAGTATGTCAGGGGATCAGGATTGGATTATTGCGAGTCCAACGAGTAAGAATCAGTTTCAAGATATGCTGCTTGGTTGGCTGAAGCAGTCTACATAATCTGACGAAAGGTGATGTGCCATGCGAATTTCTGTTGAACCGGATGCACTCCGGGCATTAAGTCGTCAACTGCAGCAAAGTGAGGACCAGATCAAACAGATTAGGGCGGTGCTCAATCAGGCAGTGGGTTCTCTTGTTTATGATGGAGAGACAATGGAGATCATGATGAACACTTGGAAATTAGCTAACTTACAGGGCGAACAAATGGTTACTGCACTCATGGAGATGGCGACTACATTACAGAATAAGGGCGATCAATTCCAAACTGTGGATGAACAACCTGTCTCTATCTTCCATAGTCCAGCGCGCTCTAATCATTCTCCTGTGGCGATGTTTGAAATGAGTAAGGAGAATTTACAATTGTTGTCTGGTTTTGGGAAAGAGTCTACGGTCATCTCAAATCCGAATTCAGCTGTAGCAGCCATCGTTGGAGAGAATATGAAAGAGGATACAGAAGTCGGATGGGGTTTTAATGTCAATTTTTTGAGGAATCAGGCTGAGATTGCGACGGGAGAGGGTATACGAGGTACTCGGTACACGTTAAATAACGCAGCTCAGAATCCACAAGTATGGAAGTTCATAGACCCTAAGATTGCAGCCAGAGAAGCTGTTTCTTTCAGGAAAATAGGTGGAAAATTAGGCAATGCGGATATTTTATTTGATACTGGGGTTGAAGGTTACAACGATTATCATCAGGACGGCGTAACTCGAGATACAGCTAGCGTAAATGTTAACGGTGGACTCGGGACGTTGGCTGGAATCGCTGCGATCGGAGCGGCGGTTGGCTCTGTGTTACCCATCGCGGGAA
>DASXLR010000005.1:0-6576 GCA_036496075.1 Paenibacillus sp.
CTTCTCCTTTTGAAGTGAATCCGTGATCCAATAAGGCTTCACCAATCGCATCGCCGACACGAACTCTGGGGTTTAGTGAGCTATAAGGGTCTTGGAAAATCAATTGCATTTTGGGTCGGATCGCACGTAATTCAGATGGACTTAGACTATGAATATCTAACCCTTTAAATTTAATTTCTCCATCCGTTTTGTCGGTAAGACGTAAAATGGTACGCCCTACTGTGCTTTTACCGCTTCCGGATTCACCAACCAAACCAAAAGTCTCACCCGGTTGAAGCATAATACTGATATCATCTACTGCTTTAACATGACCCACAGTACGGTTGAACAATCCTTTGGTGATCGGGAAGTATTTCTTTAAATGGTTAACTTCCAGTAGCGCTTCAGGCATGAATAACCGCCTCCTCATAGAGCCAGCAAGCGACTTTTTGTTGATCGCCTACTTCTTGTAACTGTGGTTGCTTAGTTTGACAAATCGACATACAGTGCTCACAGCGGTCATGGAAATAGCAAGATTCTTGTAAATCTAGCGGGTTCGGTACTTGACCGGGGATAGAATATAACTCTTCTAATCGTTGATTAATGATAGGTTTAGATTTCAGAAGCCCCTTAGTATAGGGATGCTTTGGTCGTTCGAACAGCTCTACAACCTCACCCTCTTCTACGATCTTTCCGGAATACATGACGATCACGTAATCAGCCATTTCAGCAACGACACCCAGATCATGTGTAATTAGCAGAATAGACATATTGGAGTTTGCTTTAAAATCACGCAGCATATCGAGAATCTGAGCTTGTATCGTCACATCAAGCGCTGTGGTTGGTTCGTCTGCGATCAATAGTTTAGGATTACAGGAAATCGAGATAGCGATCATAATCCGTTGTAGCATCCCTCCGCTGAGTTCATGGGGATAAGCTTCAGCAATTTGCTCTGGTCGAGAAATTCCCACTTGTTCTATTAATTCAATGGCCCGAGAACGCGCCTCCTTCTTATTCATCTTCAGATGGATAATCAGAGGCTCCATGATCTGCTCACCAATCTTCATAACTGGATTAAGCGAAGACATAGGTTCTTGAAAAATCATAGCGATCTCATTCCCACGAATACTTCGCAGACTATTTTTATCCTGCTGGAGCAGATCTTCTCCACCAAAATCAATCTTTCCATCGACAACCTTACCCCCTGGCTCCTCTACCAGTCCCATAATAGACATTGCGGTTACGCTTTTACCACAACCTGATTCACCTACAATACATACTGTCTCTCCAGCGTGCACACGAAAGCTCACATCATCAACCGCTTTAACAGCACCTTCTTCGGTATCAAAATACGTACTTAAGTGATCGATATGAATTAATGGGTCCATGAGATGTATATCACCTACCTCTTCTGTTTAGGATCGAGTACGTCTCTAAGACCGTCTCCGAATATATTTATGGCAATAACCGTGGCAAATATCGAGAAACCTGGTGGAATCCACAGCCATGGACGTTCCTGAAAATCAATCATATTGTTAGCAGCATCGATCATATTTCCCCATGTTGGTGTGGGAGGCATAACGCCAAGACCGAAAAAGCTAAGGACCGATTCACTAAGAATCGCCCCCCCTATATTGAGGGTTGCAATAACGATTAATAACGGCACGATATTCGGTAGCAAATGATTGAACAGCTTACGACGGTCACGTAAACCAAGCACGATCGCAGCTTGCATAAATTCACGTTCACGAAGACTTAGCATCTGCCCCCTTACCATCCGTGCTAGACCAGGCCAACCTACGAAACTTAGCATCAGCATAACGATGTACATACGATAATCCGTTGGGATTTTCCATTCTGATAATAATGCACCGAATATGAACAGTAACGGCAGGCTCGGAATGGTTAACAATAGGTCTGCGATACGCATAATAATCTGATCCACAATCCCCCGATAATATCCGGCTATTGCACCAAGCAAAGAACCGATAAATACCGAGAGCATCATAGAGGCTAGACCCACAGTGAGAGAGATTCTCCCAGCCTGTAACACGCGTGTCAACACATCTCGCCCTAATGCATCCGTACCCAGCCAGTGCTTCAAATGAGGAGCTTTATTCATCATAGCCATATTGATTTTGTTATCTGTATAAGGTGAGAATATCGGACCTATGAAGCAAGCCACGAACATCATAATCACGACGACAAAACCAGATACCGCCAATTTATTTTTAAGTAACTTTCGTATCGATTGTCTGAACAATGAAGATTTCATGGGTGAAGCTTTTGTCAGTTGGGATTTCATCATCTTATTATTGGTAGTTATCATAGCTACTCCTCCTCACTGTAATCGAACACGCGGATCGGCAACATGGTACAGAATGTCCGATAATAGCGTTCCGAGGACGGTCAGAATAGCAATAAACATCGTAAATCCCATCAGCAAAGGGTAATCCCTTAATGCAAATGATTGCATATAGAGCTGTCCAATTCCCGGCCAATTAAATATTTTCTCAATAATAAGCGATCCTCCAAAGAGTGCAGGAAGCTCGAATCCAACCAATGTGATAGCCGGCAGAAGCGCATTACGTAGCGCATGAGTGAATAGCACCTTGCTTTCTTTAAGCCCTTTCGCTCGAGCTGTACGTATATAATCTTGTTTAATGACATCGATCATGTTACTACGGAAGTACCGAGTCAATGAACCTACGCCGAGCAGTGTCATGACAACAACAGGAAGTGTCATATGGTGAATGACTTCCTTCAGATAAGCTATACCTGTGGCGTTACTCCCGGTAGTAAGTATGCCGCCTGGAGGTAACCATTTTAGATCAACTGCTAAAATTTTAATAAGAAATAAACCAATAAAGAAAGATGGGATAGACATCGCTGCGAAGATGGCCACCATAACCAATGTATCGAACCAAGAGTATTGCTTATAGGCAGAAATAACGCCCACAACAACGGCAATGACCCAAGTTAGAAAAGTGGATACCGCAGCTAGCAGAAATGAATTCCAAATGTATTCGTTAAATAGCTGAAGAACCGGTTTCTGCTGTGCCAGCGAGAATCCGAAATCGCCATGAAAAGCATTAGACATCCATAGTCCATATCGTTCTAACAGAGGTTTATTTAACCCATAAATTTCTCGCAGCTCTGCTTTACGTTCAGGTGTTAACTTAATATTTCCACTGATGAAATCACCTGGTGTCAAGGCATATAGACAAAATATGAGTAAAGAAGCAGCAAACAAAATAACGAACATATACATCAATCTTTTCGATAAATAAGTGCTCATGATCGACTCCTTATGATGGCATCCCCTGCCATAAAGACAAGGGATACCTATTTTCTACTTAAGAGACCAATTGGGTAGGCTCCCTGCAAGTCCAATGAACGGACTTACAGTGACATTCTCAATCCGACCATTGTATGCATATACGGTTTTCTTATAATTTGTAAAAATAACCGGTAGCTCATCATTTAGGAGTTGGTATATTTCTGTGTACACTTTTTTACGTTCTTCGATATCTGTCGTAGCCAGTCCTTTGTTATATAGCTCTTTGAATTTAGGGTTGTCATAGCCTTTAATTTCTCCGTCAATGAATTGAAGGAGACCATCCGATGGATCTGTAAGCATTGGTGTAGAGAATGATACGAGGTCGTAGTCTCCACCTTCAACTTTGGATACCAGAGAGTTAAAGTCTGCGAATACTTCGGGTTCAAACTTTATGCCTATTGCTTCGAAGTTTTCTTTCGCTACAGCGATAAATATATCCGTATTCTTACTCTTGGAACCTAGGAAGTGAATGGACAAAGGTGTACCGTTCTTCTCACGTATGCCTCCAGCTCCAACGACCCAACCTGCTCCATCAAGCAGTTCCTTCGCTTTCTCGGGATCATAATTGTATGGATTAATGCCTTCTTCCGTGTAGGACCATGATATCGGGGAAGCCGGAATATTCGCAATGGAACCTGCACCTTGGTTAGCGTCCACAAAAATACTTTGGCGGTCAAGACCATATGTAATAGCCTGCCTAACTGCTTTATCCTTGAGCTGTTCATGTTCTAAGTTGGCTTGTAAATACCCGTATGAGCTTGGTGTATATGGAATTACATTGACAAATCCTAGTCCCTTTAACTTGTCGATATTTTCTTGGGTGGCACTGAATGAGGCATAATCAACTTCCCCAGTCTCAACGAACTGCCAAACGTCGCCCTCCGTCGTTTTATATATGAAATGTTCAGTTGCGGGCTTTCCTTTGTAATAATATTCATTAGCTACAAACCGAACTTCTTGACCTGGAATAAACTTCTCTAACTTATAAGGACCGTTACCTACAGGCTTCTCATGAAGCTTCTTAATGTAATCTAACTGACCGAATTGATAATCCTTACCATAATAAGCTTTAGACAATACATTTGAACCAAGCGTCACTAAGGCCGTGGCGTTTGGCTTCTCTAACGTTACCGAAAGGGTCTGTGGGTCAATAATTTTAATGCCCTCAATTGTTGTAGCTTTACCCTCTTTATAGTCTGCTCCGCCTGCAACATGTAAAGTGAGCACCTGAGAATCTCCGTCATACGCCTTATCGTGTAGAATCGTCCATGTAAAAGCTACATCATCTGCTGTTAGTGGAGATCCATCACTGAATTTCAAATCACTTCTGAGGTGGAAAGTATAAGTGAGTGCATCCTCTGATACATCCCAACTCTCTGCAAGATCAGGAACGGGAAGACCCTTATCGTCCACATTAACAAGGGATGCATAGAGTAAGGAGGATACATTTCCGTCATACCCACTTTGTTGAAAATAAGGCGTGAATGCGCCACTGGGATCCGTTAGTCCAACAATAATGGTATCGGTACGTTTTTGCGCTACAGCAGGAAGTTTGGATAAGTCTGTCGCTGTGAAAGGTTCTGTGAGACCACCCGTAGAAGTTGCAGGTGTATCTGTACTATTATTATCCGCTGTTGTCGTTGCTGGCTTATTGTTGCTTGTAGAGTTGCTACTGCTATTGTTATTCGAACAAGCAGTCACCAACATTGAACTAACAATAAGCAACGACGTTAATAAATAAATTCCTTTTTTCATAGTTTCATCCCCATATTCCTCTAATTTTTGGAACCATCTCTTTAAGCCATAATTCCTATCAGTTAAGTATGATTAATGACCGATAAGATATATTATAAGAAGCAAATGAAGTTCTGTAAAGGGAGAACTTATAATTATTTCTCTACACAGAGAAATATGTGATATTTCAATAAAAAAAGAGCCCTATTCACTCATTTAGAGTGCGTATGGCTCAATGTTTACTATGAGTGTTTGTTAGGTCTGTAAATAATCAAAAATCTGGTTATTCATTTGACGTATACCATCAAGTCGTAGACTGTAATCTATTACATTCTCCCCTTCGATATACGCATGTAGCAAACCCGAACATCGAAGATTAAAAATATGATCATGAACAATACCTTTGGAGATCCCCGCATTTTTCACAATTTCGGTAAAGGTTTTACGCTCACCATGAAGTGATTGCAATATCTTCAATCTACTCTTTTCCCCCAAACTTCGGATCGTTCGATACATATAGGGGGAAATTTCATTCTCATCTCCAAGTGATATTCTGGATGCATAATGACATAATGTTAATTTCCCGTAAAAGTATATAATATTCGCAGGTTGAAAATGATACTGTGGTACTAACACCAATGTTTCTAAGCCCTCTATAGGGACAAAATAAAAACCATTGGTTGTTGTATTCACAAACTCCGAGGTATGATTTAGACTTTGTGCTAATTCAATCTTTTTATCATTGGCGTGCTTGTGTAGTGCATCCATCATGGTAGGTTTGCATCGACTGAAATACTGAAGATTCCATTCAGATAGCAGAAAAATGATCCGATTACGATAATCATTCATTTGACTCGGAAACGTCTTCACATAATCAGAAAGAGATTCATAGATCTCACCTACCGAGAGTCCCTCAATCCATTTCAGAACACTTTCTATACTCTCTTTGTGTGGACACAAATGAATAAGCAAGTATATCATTTTCCAATCGTTATTCAATTCCGTTTCCTCCAACTGGGAGGAAAGTTTAGCACTCAACTGACTCTCCGTTTCCTTTGCCCATGCTGAACCTAAATCAATTTTTTTATAAGATTTTTTACAAATAAACGTATGTAGGCTGTTCATCAACTCGTGAATAGGATTAAATTGTACCTCCACATGGTATGTCATAGTACACCTCCTGATGTAATCTTTAATACACGATCAAGAAAATAACAGATCAATTTGAAGCCACTTCAAATTGAAATCGTTTTCTCATGGAATGATCATCTCGACGAAGGCCGCAAGTCACTGCCTTGCCAACAGCAGAACGATAGCTTTCCCACTCGCCCAGAGTAGAAGGAGTTAAAAATAATAACAACTGATTTGCCGTAAATTCTCTCGCTGTGTCTTGATAACCCAACTCTTCTAGAATCTTAGTCACATCTTCTTCTTTTAGAAAAGTTTGAACTAGGTTTGTAAACGTGGTAGACTTTTTCATGAGGTCGCCCTTCTATATAATCGAGTGTGTGGTAACAATCGAT
>DASXLR010000006.1:0-57223 GCA_036496075.1 Paenibacillus sp.
GAACTACTAAACAAAAAAATGGACGCATCTATGCCGATTTCTTCGCCATACACTTCTGTTTTCAAGCGTATTCGTATTTTAGATTCAACTGCATTTCAACTCCCAGATGTATTTTCATCGGTTTATCCAGGTGCAGGAGGATGCAGCCATACAGCTGGAATAAAAATTCAACTTGAGTATGATTTGTTAAGTGGACAGTTCCTACATATTCATACAGGTCCAGGCAAACAACATGATCGCACTTACGGCTCTCTGTGTGCCCCAACTGTGACAGCGAATGATTTATGTATCCGAGATTTAGGTTATTTTCATTTGAAAGACCTTCAATATATACAAGATAAGGAGGCCTACTATATCTCTCGTATCAAGTCGAATACACGTATTTATCAAAAAAATCCTAACCCTGATTATTTTCAAGATGGAAGAATTAAGAAAGGTACAGAGTATATACAGATAGATATGGAGACGTTAATGAACTCTCTTCAACCAGGACAAACATGTGAAATAGCTGATGCTTATGTAGGTATGATTGATAAAGTGCCTGCTCGTGTAATTGTTCATCGATTAACAAAAAAACAGCAACAAAAACGATTACAAGATCAAGCTGTAAGAGAAAAAAAGAAAGGAATGAAGTATTCTCCTCGTAGTAAACGACTCAGTGGTATCAATGTATATATGACAAACACCTCTACAGATATTGTCCCGATGGGACAGGTACATGACTGGTATTCTTTGCGTTGGCAAATCGAAATTTTATTTAAAACATGGAAGTCATTCTTTCAAATTCATCATTGTAAAAAGATAAAACTAGAACGATTGGAGTGCCATTCTACTCTGTTCTTCTATCATGTTTCAAATGCGCCAATTGCTTCTTATAAAGAAAAAACGAGAGCTTAGTGAGTATAAAGCCATATATATGATTAAAGACTATTTTCTTCTTCTATTCCAAACTATACAAAAAACACCCAAGAGCTATCAAAGGTGTTACTTCGCCTGTTCAATCTCCTAAAGCAAAACGGACGGAAATCTCATCGATATGAGAAAAAAACGGTCTTTGATATATTAGGTGTCGTTTACAATTGTACCATGTCTGATAATCAAGCCGCTTAATTCAAAAAAATGAAACCCGTTAGGGCTTATTTCGTATGCAAATCTTTCAATCACCTACACTTGCCCTTTAGAAAAAAGAAACAATCTCGCCTAAAATTGACTTTGCATAAGCTTAGCTTGATAGCGATGGGGTACCGCCAACAAAACGTGAAAAACGTACGTTAAGGAAAAATAAAGTCGGTATTATATGATAATGCGTATACGGCGAACCGCAACCCATTCCCTCCCCATGTACTGTAGTATGGGATTTCGCCAAAGATAAAAAAGGACCTCGCCGTGGCGAGGTCTTTCTTGTATAAATAACCACCATCGACTTCAAATATCATTATACTCATAAAAATAGTTGGAATTATTTTTGATTCTACCTTTTCAAAGTGATAGAAGTATGAGAGAATATGGGAAATTATAAGGGAGGTATTATACATGCCAGAAGAAAAGAAGCTATCATTTGAGACATTAGCAGTACATGCAGGCCAAGAAATCGATCCTACCACTTTTGCAAGAGCGGTACCACTTTATCAGACGACTTCTTATGGGTTTCGCGATAGTGAGCATGCAGCCAATCTATTTGGACTACAAGAATTCGGTAACATCTATACAAGAATCATGAATCCAACTACCGATGTATTTGAGCAACGGATTGCAGCATTGGAAGGTGGCGCAGGCGCTCTTGCCACTGCCTCAGGTCAAGCAGCTATTACGTTCTCGATACTGAATATAGCTGGAGCAGGAGACGAAATCGTATCTTCTTCAAGCCTATATGGGGGTACATATAATTTATTCTCTACGACATTCGCAAAACTTGGGATTAAGGTTCATTTCGTTGATTCTAATAATCCTGAGAACTTCCGTGCAGCAATTACGGATAAGACTAAGGCACTTTATGCAGAAACAATTGGTAATCCTCAGGGTAGCGTACTTGATGTTGAGGCTGTCGCTAAGATTGCTCATGAGTATGGCCTTCCTCTTATTGTAGATAACACTTTTCCAAGCCCGTATTTGCTCCGTCCAATTGAACATGGAGCTGACATTGTTGTCCATTCGGCAACGAAATTCATTGGTGGACATGGGACGTCTATTGGTGGCGTAATCGTGGATGCTGGTAAATTTGATTGGAAGGCTAGTGGCAAATTCCCGGGACTTACGGAACCAGACTTAAGCTACAACGGTGTCGTGTATACAGAAGCAGTAGGACCTATCGCTTATATTGTCAAAGCTCGTGTGCAACTACTTCGTGATCTAGGATCATCTATTTCGCCATTCAACTCATGGCTATTGTTGCAAGGCTTGGAGACACTCCATCTTCGTATGGAGCGTCACAGTGAGAATGCGCTGAAAGTAGCACAATATTTAGAGAATCATGAGCATGTAGAGTGGGTCAGCTATGCAGGTTTACCGAGCCATGCTTCCTATGATTTGGCACAGAAGTACTTGCCGAAGGGACAGGGAGCGATTCTAACGTTTGGAATTAAGGGCGGTGCAACATCAGGCCGCAAACTGATTGAAAGTGTTAAGTTATTCTCACACTTAGCGAATGTAGGTGACTCTAAGTCACTCATTATTCATCCTGCCAGCACGACACACGCACAGTTAACTGAACAAGAACAAGTAGCAGCTGGTGTACGTCCGGAAATGATTCGTTTGTCGATTGGAACGGAATCGATTGCCGATATCCTGAATGATCTGGAGCAAGCGATTAACAATAGCCAGTAATAAAAGGTTTATTTCATTCTATAGTGTAATGCGTATTAATCCGTAATCCTGGACACCTTTTTTCTCCAAATGGAGAGGGAAGGTGTATTTTTGTTAAATACAGTGGAACTGTCTGTATATTTTGGGATCATGCTTAATAATCTTATGTAGAGTGTACTAAGGGAAAAGAGGGTGGACAGCTGAAATGAAGCGTGAACGGTGTAATCATGACTGCTACAATACGGAGGATTTTTTCAAGTCTGTAGAGATGAGAGCGTTCTTATTACAGGTGTATTCGGAGCAAGCTGCTGCGGAAGCAGATGAACGCTATCTTGGACAAAGTCAATTATCTTCCTATAAGAAAGGCAGTTTATATCGGACACATGAAGACCGACACAATCGTGCGTATACCCTTCCTGAGATAGTCTCACTTATAGAAATGGTTGCATTAGGAACATTATCACATGAAGAGGCATTACTGTGTGCAGACGCCAATTATATTGGAGAAATTGTACGAAATACCGCACATCTTCAGCAGTTGAATGTACCTACTGCGCCAGAACGCTTACTGCTATGGAGCGATCAAGTGAGGCACTTACGTGTATTTGCAAATGGAATGACGCCCAAGGATGCTCAGCGAGGCAAAAAATTAGGCGCTATTGGGCTCGGATTAGTTAGTTGTGCAAACTTACTTCCTACTGACGATATGAAGGAATGGTTCGCCACCCGTATAGTCAGCAGAGAGGAGCAGATCCCTCGGTCATTACAACAGCGGTTATTGGGTATACATCAAGAGCAATGGAGATCCCTTTTGCATGAATTAGATGGTGCCCCGATTACGGTTAGTTTGCGTTCACCTGCAGACAGTGTGATAGAGCCTTATCCTTTGAATGGTGTTCAAGATCTTCAGTTAGAGGCACTTTTTAGAGCTATATTACGTTGTGAACAACAGGGAGAAGACTATACGCTAGATCTATTGATTCCTAATCCAGTGAGCGGAGAACAATTCGCAGCCTGTATTGATTTCATTGACCGAGTTGCAGAACAAACTTTATGTCATATGTATCGGCAGGTGAAATACCGAGTTGGTGTTCTGGTGACGGAGAGGATCTCGCAAGACATAGCCGTTCTGATGGCGCGCTATACGAATCTATTCGTCGTGGAATGGAAGGAAACCTTAGGTGATCCTATTATGGATACCGTTATTAATATAGGATCATCGGGTTGCGTACTAGAGGTGGAAACCCTGCGGAGTGTACGAAGAATGAAGCCATACATTGATATTCGCACAGTGGGTGCTTTAACGGCCGCAGATTTACCGGCTGTATATAGGCTTGGTATTAATGAAGTAAGTTGTAATTTGACGGAATTATCAAGCGTTCGTTTAAGCGCAGCACAGTGGGAGTTAACGGAGAGCGTTGCAGAGTTGCAAAGTCGTCATGGCTCTATAGGGATCTAATTTGACAATAGTTCAACCTGAGATGAGTGAAGAGGTCTTCCTGAGACCCTTTCCTCATCTTTTTTTGTTTAATAATTATTCCTTGATGGTTACATATATCGTTTACTTTGACGTGATGTCGGCATATAATAAAAGTATAAGTTGCTTATAGGAAAAATAATTGCATAGATACAAGAAATGAGTATCATTCTCATTTAAACAAGCTGCTCCGGGTCACTCGGAGCAGCTTGTGCCATTTTTAGGGAAGTAATAATGGAACTCATTATCAATAAGGAGGGTGTTAATTCATGCAAAATGCATACAAAACTTCATCCATGGTAAAACCCGTCAATCGCAAAATGGCCAATCAACCGAATCCCCGGAATCAGAGAAAATTCGATTTACGAGGTATGCTTCGTAATCCAGAGATGCTTGCTGCATTAAGTAGTGGGGCGTTCACCTTGATCGCTTGGACAGTAGGGCAGTGGTCTGATATCTTATCGGTTCTCATATATGTGATCGCTTATACGCTTGGGGGATGGGTCAAGGCTAAGGAGGGCGTTCAGACCCTGATTAAAGAGCATGATCTGGATGTAAATTTACTGATGATCGCAGCCGCTATGGGGGCAGCCACGATAGGCTATTGGAATGAAGGTGCCTTGCTTATCTTCATATTTGCCTTAAGTGGTGCATTGGAGAGTTACACCATGGAACGGAGTAAGAAGGATATTTCTTCTCTTATGGCGCTTAAACCAGAGACAGCGATTCTAATTGAAAATGGGGCAATGAAAGAGGTCCCTATTGGTGAGCTTCAGATCGGAGATTTATTTCTTGTGAAGCCAGGTGAGTTGATCTCAGCAGATGGACAAATTCAGCGTGGGTATTCCTCTATAAATCAGGCTTCCATTACAGGTGAAGCACATCCAGTAGACAAAACAACGGGCGATGAAGTATTCGCAGGTACGCTGAATGGAGAAGGTGTGTTATATGTTGAGGTGACGAAGTCAGCCGAAGCTACCGTCTTTGCCAAAATCATTAAGTTAGTGGAAGAAGCGGAGAGCGAAGTTCCTGATTCACAGCGTTTTATCAAACGGTTTGAATCGATTTATGCACGGATTGTCGTTCTCGTAACGCTAGTAGTAATCGGACTCGCACCATTGCTGTTAGGTTGGAGCTGGGGCAATTCCTTCTACAAGGCGATGGTATTCCTCGTTGTAGCTTCTCCTTGTGCCTTAGTTTCTTCGATTATGCCTGCCATGCTGTCCGCGATTTCCAATCGGGCGCGTAAAGGAATTCTTTTTAAAGGGGGAGCCCACGTAGAGAATATGGCGCTGACCTCGGTAGTGGCTTTTGACAAGACAGGTACGCTTACGATGGGAACACCGCAAGTGACGGATTTTATCGTTGGCAAAGGATATGACCGAAATGAATTGCTATCCATCTGTGCCTCCGTGGAGCAGTTATCCGAGCATCCGTTGGCAAAGGCTATTCTGCGAAGAGCGGAGGAAGAAGGAGTCGAGTTAAAGTTGGCTGATTCGGCTCAGTCGTTGACGGGATGGGGGATTGAAGCTGAGGTTGAAGGAAAGATGTGGAGAATAGGTAAGAGTAGTATTTTGGATGAATCATCGGTTCAATCAGAGTGGATTAACCATCGTAACCGCCTCACCTCAGAAGGGAAGACTGTCTCCGTTATTATGGATGAGGATCTGGTAGTTGGCTTGGTAGCCTTGAAAGATTTGATCAGACCGCAAGCGGTAAGAACGGTGAAGTCTTTGCAAGCTTTAGGTATTCGTGTCGTGATGTTGACAGGAGATCGTGCGGATACAGCCCAAGTGATCGGAGAGCAGATGGGTGTAGATTATATTTATGCCGATTTATTGCCAGAGGATAAAGTGAATCATGTCAAACAAATGCGGGAGCAATACGGTCATGTGGTGATGGTAGGAGATGGAGTTAATGATGCGCCTGCCCTAGCTACTGCAACCGTTGGTATAGGTATGGGGATGAACGGAAGCGGGACAGCATTAGAGGTTGCGGATGTCGTACTTATGAATGATAATATTGAAGAGATTGCGAGTACGATAACCCTTGCCAGACGAGCACAGAGAATCATTAAGCAAAATATAGTGTTTGCTATTAGTATTATTTTACTGCTGATCACAAGTAACTTTGTCACGAATATTCCCCTACCCTTTGGTGTCATTGGTCATGAAGGAAGTACAATACTAGTTATTTTGAATGGATTGAGACTTCTTAGATGATATTTATTAAATTGTTCACAATTTAGTTTGATAAATGTATACTATCTTGTTGACAGCTTTCCCTATATGGATCATAATAGTTTCTATATAATAATCATTTTAATTAAGGTTTATATCATACTTTAAAGATCCATGGAAAATAGGAGGATACAACATGTACAAATCTATTATCGTCGGAACAGGTCCGGCAGGGCTAACCGCTGCTATTTACTTAGCCAGAGCTAATATGAATCCACTCGTTATTGAAGGTCCGCAACCAGGTGGTCAATTGACTACAACGACTGAAATTGAGAATTTTCCGGGTTTTCCTGATGGTATCATGGGTCCCGAACTAATGGATCAAATGCGTAAGCAAGCAGAGCGTTTCGGTGCAGAATTCCGTACGGGCTGGGTAAATAGCATAGATATGGAGAACCGTCCATTCAAGCTGAATGTAGAAGGATTGGGTGAATTGGTGACTGACACGCTGATTCTTTCTACGGGTGCTTCGGCGAAGTATTTAGGGATTGCTGGTGAGCAGGAAAACATCGGACGTGGTGTGAGTACATGCGCAACATGTGATGGGTTCTTTTTCCGTGGTAAAGAGATTGTTGTCATAGGTGGGGGAGATTCCGCACTAGAAGAAGCCAATTTCTTAACGCGCTTCGCAACTAAGGTTACGTTAGTTCACCGTCGTGGCGAATTACGTGCATCTAAGATTATGCAGGATCGTGCTCGAGCAAACGGAAAAATTGAATGGGCACTGAATCGTGCTCCTCAAGAAGTTTTAGCTGACGAACGTGGTGTGAAGGGTCTTAGATTGTTGAATAATGTGTCTGGCGAAGAAGAAGTTATTGAAGCAAGTGGTGTGTTCGTAGCGATCGGTCATCATCCGAATACAGGATTTCTAGGTGGTCGCGTTACAACGGATGAGAATGGGTACATTGTTGTACAGCCTGGTACTTCTGAGACAAATATCCCTGGTATATTTGCTTGTGGTGACGTTCAAGATACGCGTTATAAACAAGCGATTACTGCCGCGGGTAGTGGTTGTATGGCAGCTATGGATTGTGAGAAGTATTTAGAGAGCTTAGAACATGCTAAGGTTGCGTTGTAATAAACCTGATTATGAACGAATCAAATAATAACTTTGAAGAGGAGACTGTTAACATGGATAACGTTGTTGTATATACCAGCTCGAATTGCGCTCACTGTAAACAAGTGAAAGGGTATCTAGGAGACAAAGGAATTCAGTTTGAAGAGCGCAACATTGAGGAAAGCGACGAATTTGCACAGCAAGTGTGGGATATGGGGCTTAGAGCAGTTCCGGTTACTGTGATCGGGGAACACCGTATTGTGGGAATGAATATGACACAATTCAAGAAGGCCTTGGACCCAGAAGCATAATAGCTTTCATACGGGTAAATATAAATATAAGAGGCCGTAACTTCTATCTATAGGAAGTTACGGCCTCTTTGTGTTCCAAAGCTTCAGTACAATGCGACTCGATTCATGGATGTGATTTAATCCTAATGCTGTGATATCAATAGAGTGCGAACATGATGATCTGGAATACTAGGTAGACACCTATACCTAAACCGATAAGCATGAACCCGGATTTACGCTTAGATTGAAACAACCGCAATACTCCGAGGCTGAATAGAGGAGCAATTACGACTAAGAATAATAACACGGTTACGAACATTTGCGCCGAAATATTGGATGTGTCAACGTAAGTCACGGATTTTCTCTCCATTTCTTTATTGTGGAATCATTAATGTAGATTTCTGGAATAGATAAAATATGTATTGCAATGACTAATATCATATTCAGTATTTCTATTATATCGAAATCAACCTCAAATGATAGGAATAAAAAAGGAAAAATGCGGCGAATTTACGTCGATTTACAATAAATTGGGTTGCTTGATTTTATTGGGAAACTCGGATGCGTCCTAAAAACTGAGATACAGCAGCATATGAGGCTCCAATCATAGCCGAGCGACTACCGAGAGTAGAGAATTGAATCTGTAGTTGTTGCCTATGATAAGGCAAGGTCCGTTCTGCGACCATGGCTTGAATAGAAGACTCAAGCCATGGTTTGGCTTCTGACAGGGGACCGCCAATAATGACCAACTCTGGGTTAAAACTATTCACAATATTTGTTATTCCAATCCCTAGATAATGTCCAATTTCCTCATATAACGCAAGCGTACTTTTTTCTTGTTCTTGTGCATATGGGATCAATTCTCTTGTAGATAGGGCTGGTAATTTCCTGGATTGATCTAGATAAGTTAATTCGGAAGCGTATAATTCCCAGCAACCGCGGTTTCCGCAAGAACAGATACGACCATCGGCTTCAATGGTCATATGACCCGTTTCTCCTGCATACCCCGAAGCGCCTTTATATAGTTCCCCAGCGAAGATAATTCCTGAGCCAATCCCCATGCCTGCACTGATATAGATTAGATGCTGGACATTTGCGCCTGCACCGTAGTGTAGTTCGCCTTGGGCACCTGCGTTAGCTTCGTTGTCAATGGTCACATGGATGCCGAAAGATTCTTCAAGAAGTGGCTTTAGCGGCACATTCTCCCAACCTAGGTTGGGTGCGAACAACACAGTTCCATCTTCGCCGACCATACCTGGAACACCGACACCAATTCCTACAATGCCATGTGGAGAGGCAGGGGCTAACCCTATTAAGGAATGAATGAGTTCTTTCATTCTCTCTAACACATAGGGAAGGTCGCGCTGACCTAGGGTGAAGCTCTGTTCTGCAATAATCTCATCTTCTAGATCGGTTAGTATACCTTTCAAATGGGTAACACTAAGTTCCAGACCTATGGCATGTCCAGCACTACGATGAAAGAGCAGCATTAGGGGTTTACGCCCGCCACTGGACTCTCCAGGGCCGATCTCTTGTACCAAATGGTTTTCTATTAATTCAAGCACGAGATTGGATACTGTAGCTTTATTCAGACCGGTTATTTCGGACACCCGCACTCGTGAGAGAGGGTTATGCCTACGAATCGTATCGAGCACAATCGATTTATTAATTTTTTTGACTAGAGCTTGATCACCTGTAATTTTCATGTGAAATTCACACATCCTTTGGGGGTACAATATAGAAAAGGTAACTTAGTTTAACCAATAGACAAAGTATAACAGATATGATAGGATAGCGGTGTAAATGATTCTGTCAAAATTAAGAGGAGGACAAGATCACATGGCCCACTTTGAAAATGTAGGAAAAATTGCTTATGAAGGTAGCAAATCAACCAATCCATATTCGTTTAAATTTTATAATCCGGAAGAAGTAGTGGCAGGCAAAACAATGGAAGAGCATTTCCGTTTCGGTATGGCTTACTGGCATACGTTAACTGCGGGAGGTTCCGATCCGTTCGGCGCTAACACTGCAGTACGTTCTTGGGATAAATATAGTGACATGGATCTTGCGAAGATCCGTGTGGAAGCTGCTTTTGAATTCATGGAGAAGATGAGTTTACCCTTCTTCTGTTTCCACGATGTAGATATCGCTCCAGAAGGTAATAGTCTGAAAGAGTTTCATAGCAACTTAGACGTAATCGTTGGATTAATTGAAGAAAAAATGAAAGCAACAGGCAAAAAATTGCTCTGGAATACGGCGAACATGTTCACGAACCCTCGTTATGTTCATGGTGCGGCTTCCACTTGTAATGCTGATGTATATGCTCATGCAGCTGCTCAGATTAAGAAAGGTATTGAAGTGGGTAAACGCCTTGGCGCTGAGAACTATGTATTCTGGGGTGGTCGTGAAGGTTACGAAACACTACTGAATACAGACCTACAATTAGAGCAAGATAATCTAGCTCGTATGTTCCAACTTGCAGTAGATTATGCGAAAGAAATTGGTTTCGAAGCTCAGTTCTTGATCGAACCTAAACCGAAAGAACCAACGAAGCATCAATATGATTACGATGCAGCAACATCTATTGCTTTCTTGCAAAAATATAACTTGGACAAACACTTCAAACTGAACCTTGAAGCTAACCATGCGACACTGGCAGGACATACATTCGACCATGAAATTCGTGTAGCTCGTATCAACGGTATGTTAGGATCTTTGGATGCTAACCAAGGCGATATGTTGCTTGGTTGGGATACAGATGAATTCCCTACGGATGTCTATGATGCCACACTTACCATGTATGAAGTTCTTAAGAATGGTGGTATCGGTCGTGGTGGCGTGAACTTTGACGCTAAAGTACGTCGTGCTTCTTTCGAAGCTGAAGACTTGTTCTTGGCCCACATTGCAGGCATGGATACGTATGCAAAAGGTCTTAAAGTTGCAGCTAAGTTGATCGAAGATCGTGTATTTGAAGATTTCATTGAGAAACGTTATAGCAGCTTTAGCGAAGGGATCGGCGCTGACGTTGTATCAGGCAAAGCTACATTGGCATCCTTGGCTGAATATGCATTGAACAATGAGAATCCTCGTAAGAACCAATCAGGTCGCCAAGAGCACCTAAAAGCGACACTTAACCAATACATTTACGCTATTGAGTAGACTTTGATCATGATGAACCTTAAGGCCGCTGCTCCTTTCCCACGGGAAGGCGGCGGTTTCTTTCTATATACTACTATATTATACCTAGGGAGGGTTATTATGAGTTACGTGATAGGGATTGATCTGGGTACTAGTGCAGTGAAATCCGTACTTGTGAACAAAGAAGGCTGTGTAGTCAATGAAGTATTCGAAGCTTATCCGCTACTGCAGCCGAAGCCGGGTTACAGTGAGCAGAATCCAGAAGAGTGGGTAGAGAAGACCCTTACCTCTCTCCATAAATTAATGAATAAATCTGGGGTACAGGCTTCAGAAGTTGAAGGGATTAGCTTCTCTGGTCAAATGCATGGATTAGTATTAGTGGATGAATCGGGTCATGTGCTACGTAATGCGATTCTATGGAATGATACGCGTACTACGCCACAGTGCCGCAAGATTGAGAAAAAGCTGGGTAGTAAATTGCTTGATATTGCACGCAATCGCGCCTTGGAGGGTTTCACACTTCCCAAAATCCTTTGGGTACAAGAGCATGAACCTGATATTCTGAAGCAAGCTGCACTATTTTTATTACCAAAGGATTATGTTCGGTACCGCTTAACAGGTGATTATGCGATGGATTATTCTGATGCGGCAGGTACATTGTTACTCGATGTGACGAACAAGCAGTGGAGTGAGGAGATTGCAGGTGCATTCGAATTACCTGTATCGCTCTGTCCTAAACTAGTCGAATCATTTGATCAGGTGGGTACGCTGCTCCCAGAAATTGCGGAGAAGTCAGGTCTACTTCCTTCTACCAAAATATTTGCAGGTGGAGCAGATAATGCATGTGGGGCCATTGGTACAGGCATTCTGTCCGAAGGTAAGATGATGTGTAGTATCGGAACATCTGGCGTTATTCTGTCTTATGAGGAACGCAGGGATTTGGACTTCGAAGGGAAGGTTCATTTCTTTAACCATGGGGAGAAAGATGCATTCTACATTATGGGCGTTACGCTAGCCGCTGGGTACAGCTTGCAATGGTTCAAGGAAACTTTTGCCGAAGACTTGACGTTCGATCAAATGCTCGCAGGAGTTGAAGAGATATCAGCAGGGAGTGGCGGATTACTCTTTACTCCGTATATTGTGGGAGAACGTACACCACACCCTGATGCAACCATCCGAGGCAGCTTTATTGGAATAGATGCCAGTCATACACTTTCACATTTCAGCCGTGCTGTCATGGAAGGAATCACGTTCTCATTGAAAGAATCCATTGACATTTTACGTGCATCAGGTAAGCGGGTATCCGAGGTGATCTCGATCGGTGGAGGTTCTAAGAATGAAGTCTGGTTGCAAATGCAGGCAGATGTGTTCAATGCCACCATTCTGAAGCTTGAAAGCGAGCAAGGACCAGCCATGGGAGCAGCAATGTTGGCGGCTTATGGTAGCGGGTGGTTCCCATCTCTACAGGCTTGTGCATCTGTCTTTCTGTCGACAGCGAAGTCTTATACACCGAATCCAGATGCCGTAGCTACTTATGAACAATTGTTCAACCTTTATCAAGAAGTCTACGGACAGACCCGCGAGTTGAATGAGAAATTAGCGGCTTTCCGTCAATAATTTCATAGAGAACTTGAAGCCGCGATTCCTCTATTGGTATGATGGAGGAATCGTGGCTTTGTTATTGTTAAGATAAATTAATGTGTATAAGTTGTTAGTTAAGCATATATATAGTTGTTACTGTATTTTGAACCCATAATGATTATAGGTTCCCAGTATACAGAAGGGCAGGTATTCCATGAATAGAAGTCCCTACAGACTCTTAAAAATAATGTTAATCGGAACCCTGATGGTGGGAGCCGTTCCACCTGCCACTGATTGGGAAAAGGCTTATGCTACTTCCAAATTTGAGGTGGTACGTTCCGTGGATGATATTCAACAGATTCTATTATCAGCGATGAATGAGCGTAAAGACGTGTTGGAATTTGTGTATAAAGGGAAAACGAAATCGCTAAAGACGCAAATAAAGCAAGCTTTAGATCAGGCGATGCAGAGCGATCCTTACATAAACTATACGATTGAAAGCTACGGATATTCTTATCAAGGAGGTAAGAATTCAGCGGATGTGAAAGTTAAACTCAGTTACCGGGAAACCGCTAAGGAGACCGCATTTGTCACAAAGAAGGTCCGGAGTATATTGAACAAGATCATCGTTCCAGGAATGAACGATCATGAGAAGGTGAAAGTCATTCATGACTGGGTCGTACTGAACTTGAAATATGATACAACTCTACGGAAATACACAGCATATGATGGACTTAGTACAGGAAGTACCGTATGCCAAGGATATTCACTTTTAACTTATAAAATGTTAAAAGAAGCTGGGATCAAAAATATGATCGTAGAAGGTGCCGTTCAGTCTGGAGGTAACAGGCAGCTTCATGCTTGGAATTTAGTGCTAGTGTCTGGTAAATGGTATCATCTCGATACAACGTGGGATGACCCCGTCCCTGACCAGAAGAACAAGGTGGCCATAGGTTATTATTTGAGAAATGATCAACAAATGAGGAAAGACCATACATGGACGAAACCTTATCCAGCAGCAACAACGTTATATAGAAATACGCTATCGACGCTCGTTAAGCAGGGAGGAAATAAGAAGGCCTTTTACACGAAATTGGTGAAGGAACTTCAGTATCATTTATACGAATCAGAAGAGATTGTGAGTTCTTCGACTGGGCTGAACACGAAAGTGAAGAAGGTCATTAGTGAGGGCGATCATTCCATCATATTCCGTTTCCACGGTAGTAAAGATAAATTAATGGAAGTATTACAGGGGTTATACAAGCTTAATATCAAAGGGATATCCTATAATTATAGCGATTTTGAGAATACAGGTGATTTAATGGTGAATGTAACCTGGAAGTAAAGTCATAATAATACACGATGATATGGGAGGGAAGGCCAAATGAGACCGATTTGATGATAACTAAGATCTTTCAACATGAATTTTAATAGTAGAAGGAGTTCAGCGTGTTATGTTTAAGCGGTCTTTTTATTACTTGTGGGGTACGCAGACGGTATCTAATGCCGCTGACGTACTTTATTTGGTGGCGTTAACTACCTTTGTTCTTAATGGAAGTGGTTCGATCATCTTTGCTACATTAATTCCGTTCTTCAGGGTGATGGCTCAGCTTATAAGTGGAATACTAGCGCCTTTGATGGTAGTCAGGTACCGACTTCCTTTTCTATTACTAATCTCCCAGACTGGACAGTTCTTTCTATTTGGAGGACTCGCTCTGTATATGTCACCATGGATCGGGGGGGATAGCCTCCCCGTCATATTTACCTCAGTTATCTTTCTATCATTTCTTGATGGGTGGACGACCCCATCTAGAAATGCACTTATTCCTCGCTTGGTGGATGATGGGGCATTGTTGAAGGCTAATGGGTTGGTTGCAATCTCGGATCAGGTGGTACAGTTTGCAGGCTGGGCGATCAGCGGGTTACTAGTCTCTCAGATCGGTTCTTTTCCTACACTTATGATTGTAGCAGTGGGATATGGACTCGCGATGGTTGTAACAGCAAGGATTGAGGATCCGACTGAACCGCCTCGGCGTAACTTATGGGACTGGAGAAGCGTATCCTCGCAGCAGAGAGGAGTATCACAGTTAAGCACAGCAAATGATAATGCCGAAGGTACTGTTATGGAGCAGCCATCCCGGTGGCATACACTTCGTGAAGGCTGGTTGGCGTTGTGGCATTCGCCACGGCTAAGAGCGTTGACCATTATGGATATGACTGATATGTTGGGTGGTTCCGTATGGGTGGGGGCATTTATGCTCTTATTTGTTAAAGAGGTACTGCTAAAGGACGAGCAGTGGTGGGGATACATCAATGCTAGTTATTTTGCTGGAGCTGTACTGGGAGGTATTCTAGTCGTAGCGCTGGTCAACCGTCTAGAAAAGAGACTGTTTATGGCTATGCTGACTGGAATGGTGGGCTATGCTGTATTAATAGCTATCTATGCGCTCAATACATCTGCTCCAATGGCATTGTTGATTGTAGTGCTCATGGGTCCTATGACGGAGTTGTCAGCTGTTTCCCGGAGAACGATGATTCAGCGAAGCACGAGTAAGGATATGTTACCTAAGGTCCTTTCTGCGCAAGCAGTATTGCTTAATCTGATTCTCGGTGTCTCACTATTATTCATGAGTTGGGTGGCTGAACAACTAGGAATTATGAATATGTATTTGGTTGCGGGTGGGATTAGCTTACTTGCAGGTCTATTTGGCTGGTTGAATAGGAAATCATTCTCGGTAGAAGCGAATAGGGAAGAGCTAGGCACGAACTATTAATATTATATATAGAACAAGACGGTGTCCACTAAGGAGTGGCACCGTTTGTTCATTTCATATGCCCTTTTAAATGCGAGTTCAAAAAAGTTGACTATTCAACACCGAAAAGGTGAGTACGAGGGTTGAAGTCAGATTTGATGCCGAATATTCTTCTAACGTTTCTTCGTGATCAATAGAAGGCTTTTTGAACAACCTCTTTAAGAATTCGTACGCTTAGCCATTTGTTGCCATATAGTTCCCGCGGCCTGCTCACCTGATTCAATACGTTCAAGAGCCATTCTGGCCTGTAGACTCACTTCGAATTCTGAGTCTCCTACCGCAACCTCAAGAGCATCTCGTGCATCTTCCGTACCTAAATCATAAAGAAAACGGGCAGCGCGCCAGCGAACGAGTTTACTGCTATCCTTGAGTGTCTCAGTCATGTAAGGAGTAGCTGCTGGATCACCAATATCTGATAACGTATCACCCGCAGTACGGCGCACACCTGCAGAACTATCTTTCAGTGCTTCGTATAGAAGCTCCATAGCTTCAGGTGTTTTCAAGTCACCAAGATAGACAACGGCTAGACGGCGCATTTGCATTTTGGCATCTCGAAGGGCGATTTGGATATAAGGAATTCGTGCTTCCGTCGGAGTCATTCTATCCATTGCAGCATAACGAATGCGCCAATCACTATTCTCAAGAGCTACAGCTAGTTCCTCATCAGAAAGTTCTCCACGTTTTTCTGTAAATTCTTCGTTACTAACGCCGTGAGCGATAGCCTGTTGAATGACTTGTTGCAGACGTTCTGGAGGATAGGCAGCTTCTAGTTCCTGTTCTACTTCACGGGCAATTTCCTCTAGTTCTCCATAACGAACCCCATATTCAGACAATTTACGTTCTTTGATCATGGTAGCTATAGCAACCTCGGTAATGGCTTCAGTGAATCGCTGAGAGAGGGCAATACGTTCTTCCCGCGGACCTGCCTTTACACGAATCTGCATAGGGATACCACGGAAATACTGTACGAATACATCTGCCTCCCCATAATGTTGTCCTAAATCCTTAGATGATTCAGACAACGCCTGGGTCAGACCTTCCTGTCCAAAGCGCTCTTGCACTTCACCAAGAATAGTAGACCAATCCGCACTCCCTTTACGTTCTAAAGCTATGAAATCGGCAGTGTGGAACACACTTTTTATGCCTGGAATATGAAGCATCTCTCTAATCCAAGATGGAGCTGAGCGTTCATTATCTAAAGTATATGTTTTTCGTATACCTGCCTCTGCCGTTTCATTCAAATGGAGTTTCATTGAATTGGGACTTGGTGTCGGTTCTATAAACGTGATCTTCATAAGTATGATCAACCTCCTCTTCTACATTATTTTACCTCATTTATAAGAAAACCAACAATAAGGATGCTTTAGCGACTGAAATTCAATAAATGGTATAGAAGGACCATTTAAGCTACTTGAAAAATAAGAGAGTGAGAGTTTGTCTTAATGGTAAAAGCGTCTCATATGCTAAGGATAAGTGTTGCTGGGAAATTGGATTAACTCTAGTAAAGCATCATAATATGGTAAATTAGTCCAATGAAAAATTCGGATTTCGGTATATTTACTCGAAATTTGTCGACCCTTGATGGAATTTGATGGATGGGATATAATCTACCTATATATGACTATATATTCATGAACAAATACAATTACAGTAAAAAGCACACTATTTCGAAAGAATAGGCCGCAAAGCTATAGGGGCTACCGCTTGTGTTTACGCAGGTTATGCCAGCCAGTTGCCTGTCATCGCAATGCTAATAAATAAGATGACATTGATGGATGAGATTCACCTCATCCTGTAGAAAGAGAGTTTCTTCTAATAAGGGAGGGGCTCTCTTACTGCAATGTCATCTTTATCTTGCTTTCACAGTGGTGATTGTTACCTTTAAAGGAGGTAAAAGGTATAAGGGTTAGGTTCTAATATATACCATAGACATCAAGAATATATATTTAGGAGGAGAAACATGAGAACTAATTTGAAAAAGTGTACAGCCCTATTGATGACGACAATGTTATGCTTCTCGACGTTATCGGCAACTGCAGGTGCGGCGGGTCGTCCTACAACGATGGCACCAAACGGAATCGTTACAACTCCACATTATTTGGCATCTGCCGCAGCATTGGAAGTGCTTGAAGAGGGTGGTAACGCTGTAGACGCGGCAATCGCAGCGCAAGCAGCGCTTTCGGTTGTGTATCCTCACTATACAGGTTTGGGTGGAGACGCGTTCTGGCTTATTTATAACGCAAAGACAAAAGAAGTAAAAGCATTAAATGCGAGTGGTCGCTCAGGTGAGAAGACGACGATTGATTTCTACAAAAAAAAGGGCTTTGATCAAATTCCTTCCCGCGGCTACTTGGCGGCAAATACCGTTCCAGGAACCGTGTCTGGCTGGGGAGAAGCTTACAAATACGCGAAAAAATCGATGGGTAATTCCATGGATCTGGACAACGTGCTTGAGCGCGCCATTCAGTACGCTGAGAAAGGTTATCCTGTGACACCTAATCAAGAGTCATGGACGATAAGCGCCATCGACACCAAGGATAAAGAATTGAAAAACTTGCAGCGTTTTGAAACGTTCCGCAAGACGTTCTTGAAGCCTAACGGTGAACCTTACAAAGCAGGCGAAATGCTTGTGCAAAAAGACTTGGCGAACACGCTGAAGACAATTGCAGATAAAGGTACAGACGCATTCTACAAAGGCAACATCGGGAAGAAGATCGCAGCTGACATTCAAGCTAACGGCGGTTCCTTGACGTACAATGACTTTGTTAACCACAAAGCGGATTGGGTGAACCCTATTTCCGTGGATTACCGTGGATACAAAGCTTACAACGTGCCACCTAACTCCCAAGGTATGGCATCATTATCTATTTTAAACATTTTAAACAACTTTGATCTGAAGAGCATGGGCGAAGGTACAGCTGACTACTACCATGTTATGGTTGAAGCGACGAAGCAAGCATTCGCGGACCGCGATAAATGGTTGACTGATCCGGAGTTTGTTAAAATTCCAGTGGACCAATTGTTATCCAAAGAGCATGGTAAACAAATGGCTGACCGCATAGACATGAAAAAAGCCGCGGAAGCAGTTAAACCGCTTGATCCTAAAGGCGATACTGTATGGTTAGGTATCGTAGATAAAGACGGCAATGCCGTATCTGTCATTCAAAGCCATTATTTTGACTGGGGCGCAGGTGTTGTAGCAAAAGATACAGGGGTTCTGTTACAGAACCGCGGAAGTTTTTTCTCCTTGGATAAGAGCAACATCAACCACTTGGAGCCCAAGAAGCGCACATTCCATACACTGAACCCTGCGATGCTGTTGAAAGACGGCAAGCCGTATATGCTATATGGTACACAAGGCGGGGAGGGACAACCTCAGACGCAAGCAGCACTTGTAACACGCTTCGTAGATTTTGGCTTCAGTGTGCAGGATGCCATTGAAGCACCAAGATGGCTGCATGGCCGTAACTGGGGAGATTCTGCTAATGACTTGAAGATGGAAGGACGTATCCCGCAATCCGTTATGGATGAGCTTATCCGTCGTGGTCATCCAGTGAAGAAGATTGACAATTACACGGACCAAGTTGGTCAATCGGGTATGGTCGTTATCGATCCGAAGACTAACGTGAAATTTGGTGGCGCTGACCCTCGTGGTGAAGGCGCGTCTATTGGGTATTAATCCTATAAAATAATGAAATCGACAACGGGGATAAAGTCCGGGGATTCCGGACCTCCCTAGTTGTCTCCTCTAAAACATACGCATATGAGACATCATGACACCCACACACCCTCCGACAACACATGCCGTACAGCTTAAATTAGAGATTTCAATGGATAAGGTGGAGGAATAATATAATGAAAGAACATGTCGGACAAAGTTCGGCTTCCAAGGCTAAGGGCTTGATGCGTAATCTCTTTACAGGTAAGTTAAAAAACAAGCTAATCGCTTGGTTTTTGGTCGTTTCGTTAATTCCTTTAATTTCAACTTCCTTGTACGTCTACCACACGGTTTCAACTAAATTGATTGAGAAGCAAAATGATTCCTACGTTGCGCTCGTACAGAGTAAAGCCAACACGATGGATATGTTCTTGCGGGAGCGTATGTCTGAAATACAGCTGCTCGCAACGACGTCAGATATTCGTTCGGACGATAACGAACAAAAGATGAAGTATATACAATCGTTAAAAAAGACAACAGACAAGTACGACGGCAACACCTTTATTGGTGCGGACGGCCTTGTGAAAGCTGATACATTTGAAAAAAGTGTAGGTATTGACTTGGGGACCCGTCCATTTTTCGAAAACGGACTGGGGGGAAAAGTGACGTACACGGATGTTATTCTAGCAAAGACGACGGGTAAACGCTCCATTATTATGGCCGCTCCAGTTAAAGGGGCTAACGATAGTGTCAAGGGTGTTCTGACTGGACTCGTAAACTTTGAAGGATTTACGTCTGACATTTTAAAAGATTTGTATATTGATAACGGCGTTGGCTATCCGATTGTTGTGGACAACCAAGGCAAAATTCAGCTTCATCCGAATAAAGAGCTGATCGGAAAAACAGTTGAAGAAGCAAAGTTGACGAATGGCTTAGCTGCTATTTTAGCTGGAGACAAAGCGAAATCGACTTCCTATGTATATAATGAATCAGGGAAAAATTATTCAGTTGCATACGCACCTGTGCCAACGACAGGTTATAGCCTGTACTTGCACATTCCCCAAGACTCGATTACAGCAGCAGTTTCTTCCATTAAGACTAATGTGACGATAATTGTTCTGTTTGTAATCTTAGCTGTTATCCTTATCGCGATCTTTATTGCCCAACAAATTACGCGGCCAATTGTCGCGGTAGCATACGCAGCTGAACGTGTATCGAAAGGCGATTTGAGCCAAGAAGCGTTGCAAGTGAAAACGCATGATGAAGTTGGTAAGGTGACAGGAGCCGTCAATACGATGATTACGACTCTGCGTGGCTTCATTCAGCAAGTGAATCAAACGGCCCAAGAGGTGGCTACGTCCGCAGAGGAGTTGTCTGCAAACGCAGAGCATACGAGTAAGGCGACGGAGTATATCGCGATGGCAATTCAAGAGGTGGCCGATGGAACGGAGAAGCAAGTGAAAAACGTCGAAGAGAGCGTACGCTCGATTCGGGAGGTAGCAGATGGCGTACAGCAAATTTCGACTAACGCGCAAAGTGTAGCCAGCTCTGCTCTGACAGCATCTGAAAGTGCCGATATCGGCAATCAGTCCATTCAATTGGTTGTGAATCAGATGCATTCTATTCACGATACGGTGAACTCTATTAACGAGACCGTGAAGCGGTTAGGCCAACGCTCTGCTGCAATTGATAACATCGTTCAGGTTATGTCGGACATTGCGGGGCAAACGAACTTACTCGCTCTTAATGCAGCGATCGAAGCGGCTCGAGCAGGCGAACATGGACGAGGATTTGCTGTAGTAGCCGGTGAAGTGCGGAAACTGTCTGAGCAATCGGGAGAGTCGACCAAGCAAATTACCGAGCTTATTGCAGCGATTCAAAGTGAAACGGCAGTAGCCATCAAGTCGATGGAGCAAGGCACACACGAAGTAGCCTTAGGAATCGATGTTGTTAACCAAGCGGGTGCATCTTTTAATGAAATTATGGAATCGGTACTGCAAGTGTCAACTCAAATTCAAGAGGTTACAGCTTACTCGATGCAAATGAATAAGAGCACCGATTACGCTGTGGAGCAAGTAAACTTTATTACGAATGTGGCCGAGAAATCGGCTGAGGGGACGCAAGATGTATCTGCGGCGACCGAAGAGCAGCTGGCTGCGATGGAGGAAGTAAGCTCTTCGGCACAGTCGTTGGCGAAGATCGCGGAAGATCTGCAAATGTACTTACGGCAATTTAAAGTATAATAAAGGAAACAAGTGAGCTATAGGAGAACACTGAAAAATTCTCAACTTTGAGAGAATAGGTACTCCGAAATGGTAAAAGTGATCGAATAACTAAAAAAGCAGCTCGTTCCTTCAAGGATGAGCTGCTTTTGCTGCAGTAATGAGTAAATCCTAGAACGTCAAACGTCAAAGGCATTTAGCATGAAGGATTAAATATCATTACATATCCTACTCTAAAGATACATCCTGAGGGAAGAAAGGGCAATTACTGTAATTCAATGATTAGACTTCGAAAAGGCGCGTCATTTATGGTATGATGGGAGAAGTATAATTTGAAAGGACTGGTAATACTTCATGATCAGTACAAGCGGCGTGACACTCCGTTATGGAAAGCGCGCACTTTTTGAAGATGTAAACATAAAATTTAATCCTGGCAATTGTTATGGTCTCATTGGGGCCAATGGTGCAGGTAAGTCAACTTTCCTTAAAATTCTCTCGGGTGAAATTGAGGCTAACTCAGGTGATGTTCACATGACACCGGGTGAACGTATGGCCGTTCTGAAGCAGAACCATTTCGAGTATGATGAATTCCCAGTTTTAGAAGTTGTTATTATGGGACATATTCGTCTATACGAGATTATGAAGGAGAAGGATTCGTTATATGCGAAAACCGACTTCACAGAACAAGACGGACTTCGCGCAGGCGAGTTGGAGGGTGAATTTGCTGAGCTGAATGGTTGGGATGCAGAACCTGATGCAGCAGCACTTTTGATTGGTCTAGGTATTCATCGTGAGTTACATGATAAGAAGATGGAAGAGCTTAGTGGTAACGAGAAGGTTCGGGTATTGCTAGCACAGGCATTGTTCGGACGTCCGAACAATTTGCTACTTGATGAGCCTACCAACCACTTGGATCTTGAATCGATTGGTTGGTTAGAGAATTTCTTAATGGATTATGAAGGAACTGTCATTGTAGTATCCCATGACCGTCACTTCCTGAACAAAGTTTGTACGCATATTGCGGACATCGATTTCGGCAAGATCCAGTTATATGTTGGTAACTATGATTTTTGGTATGAATCTAGTCAGCTTGCTTTGCGTTTAGCACGCGATTCTAACAAGAAGAAGGATGAGAAGATCAAAGAACTTCAAGCCTTTATTCAACGTTTCTCGGCTAATGCATCTAAGTCCAAGCAAGCAACTTCTCGTAAGAAGCAATTAGATAAAATTACGCTGGATGATATCCGTCCATCTAGTCGTAAATATCCGTTCTTACATTTCAAACCAGAACGTGAAGCAGGTAAACAACTGCTTACCATTGACGGGCTTAACAGGTCCTTCGATAGCGAAGTTGTGCTTGATAACGTGAACTTCGTAGTCAATAAGGGTGATAAGATCGCATTGGTAGGTCCAAATAGTCTGCCTAAGTCCACTTTGTTTGACATTCTGATGGGTGAGCAAGCGGCTGACTCAGGCGAATATACTTGGGGTATCACGACTACCCAAGCTTACTTCCCTATAGACAACTCTAAGTATTTCGATGGCGTAGAGATGAATCTAGTGGATTGGCTACGTCAGTATTCCCAAGATCAAGATGAAACGTTCCTACGTGGATTCTTAGGACGGATGCTGTTTGCAGGCGAAGAAGCTCTGAAGAAGGCAAGTGTGCTTTCTGGTGGAGAGAAGGTTCGTTGTATGCTAGCCAAGATGATGCTAAACGGCGCCAATGTTCTTATATTCGATGAACCAACGAACCATTTGGATTTGGAGTCCATTACTGCACTTAATAATGGTCTTACGGACTTCGATGGTACGATTCTATTCACATCACATGACCATCAGTTCATTCAAACGATTGCTAATCGGATTATCGAAATTACGCCGAATGGTATCATTGATCGCTCCATGAGTTATGATGAGTACTTGGACAATGAAGAGGTTAAAGCTCTTCGTGAGAAAATGTATCCAGCTGAATAATAGCTAATACCATTAAACAGATACAAAAGAGGCTATCCCATTAATTTGGGATAGCCTCTTTTTATTGTGTTATGAACAGTTTGAGTTACACGCCTGTACGGCGACGTTGGTTATTTGGTTTTTTGTTATTTTGAGATTTCATAGTTTTGGCAGAATCAGGTTGAAATCCACCATTTCTACCTGTAAAAGACTGCTGTTTCTTCTGTTCTAATTTTTGCCGAATAGCGTCAGCTAAATTAACTTTTTTTACTTCATTATTATTTTCGGTCATAAGTAAGACCCTCCCTTCGGGGTTCTGTCCTCATTCTAAACGTTTTTAAATAACCCTACAAGGGGGCATCGTGGCAATTTCTTCGTTACTTTACGGAACGCTGTTCCTATAGCCCAATGGTAATTATGTGTTAGTTGATGTCGTCATTGATGTAGATGCGAATTTAACGATTGTAGAAGGACATCAGATCTGTGATGATATCGAAGAGCTAATGAAGAAAGATCACAATATTATGCAGGTTCAGGTTTATATTGAACCGAAAATTGAAACGTTGATGGCCGATGAAAGACAGTGAGAAAGGAGACTGTCTTTCTTTTTTTGCATACCAAAAGAACTGGAATAAATTCCAATTCCTTTGGTATGTGTATTTATGAATTAGTCTACGAGAATCCATGATGTTCCAAGCCATGTGTAAACTTCGACCCAAGTTCCTGCAACAATGCCGGTTACTTTATTTCCTGTTGTGCTTATTATTTGTGCTGAAAGTGCACCCATTCTTTTGCCATTAGGGGCGTTGTAAAAGAAAGTTGTTTTTTGCAATTGAACAGGTTCTTTAGGGAAAGTTACAACGTCCTCAGAAGTAATGATTGGTGTACTAATGACTAAATTAGTATTTTTATCGTTTACTGTTGTGGACACTCCATTTGCTGTAGTTGTAGTAGTTGTTACTACCGGAGCTGTGGTTGTTGTCGTCACTTCTGGAGTAGTCGTTCCTGTAGTCGTTGTTGTTTCTGCTGCAAATGCACTTGTCGCCATCGAAGCCATGATACTGAATGCTGCTGTTACTGTTATTATTTTTTTCATAGTATTACTGCCTCCTCATAATCTATGTAGTGCTGCTTGCTGTACAGTATAGAAATAAACCCAAAATGGTAAATTGAACCAACTTAATAAAGACTTTATTTTTAATGACACGACAATATCTTGTTTTTACCTTATAATTTGAAGATAGGATGCTGAATAAATACGATTTATGTCGGAGGGAGATTGATGATTTGCGTGTGATTAGACGGATTATTCTCATAATGTTCATACTCATAGTAATACTAATAGCTGGAGCTATAGGCTACATCTCACCAGATAAAGAATTGGATCTGAATTATGCCACAATTGATCTGAAAGAAAAGATCATGGAAATGCTCTCTAATCATAAACCAGAGATTGAATTAAGCCGGGACGAGCTCAATAATCTTGCTAAGAAAAATTTGATCAAATATTTAAGCGAACATAAGCAATCTGTAGATATAACCGGGGCCAACTTTGATTTCAATGGACAGGAAGTGGCGGCGTCATTAAATGGAAAGTGGGGGTTGATTCCTTTTGGAGCAACAATAACCTTTCATATGGAGTCTGAAGGGAATGAACTAATTCTATATTATCGTTCAACGACCATTAGAAAGATCAATATTCCGGACTCATTTATACCTATGTCATTATCACCTATTCGCATAGCTCTTAAAGATCATTTACCTAATCTAGTGGAGGTTGATAAGCTCAAGTTTAGAACGGACGGCATACTTCTTTCTTTCAAAATAGATTGGTCGTCGATTCCTTCACTACTGCTAGATAAAAAATGGTTAGATAATAAATAAGACGAAGAAAAGACGAAACCCTAGTTGCCTTATACTTTCTAGGCAACTAGGGTTTCGTCTACTTCTAACCTTTTTGTTATCTCTCTAATGTACATAATAATGATTTATTCTTGCTGAAGTTAAGGGGTTCTGGAACGACCTGTAAAGAGCGAGATGATAAACAGAATGATGAATATGAAGAAAAGAATTTTCGCGATAGATGCCGCGGCCACAACGATGTTAAAGAAACCCAAGATTCCTCCGATGACAGCAATGACTAAAAGAATAACAGACCATCGTAACATAATTGTTCACCGTACTTTCTTTAATTTGTGATGAAGTGTAAAGGATACTTTATCCGATACTTTCATAAGCATATGGGGAGAAGAATTAAAGAAGATGATGTGACGTTGCTCCCTTGTAGTTGCTAATTAACCGAGTACCCAAAAGATGAAACATTCTGTCATTGTTCACTATATGGAGACAACTTTCCCTTGGTGTAACTGTTGTTTCGCCCCTATAATGAAAGGGTACTAACTGACAACAAACATTATGAAATTTGAAGGAGAGATAAGAATGATTGAAATTAGTGTTGCTCTTATAGCAGTTGCGTTTGCAATACTCGTTATTTTCTTAATTAAGACATTACGAGCGGCTACTCACTCGCTAGACAAAACAACCCAAACGTTACAAGAAGTTCAGAAAACAATTGATGAACTGAGTTATGAGGTTAAACAAACGATCAGGCATGCTAATGATATTACAGTCGATGTTCAAGCCAAAATGAAACAAATTGATCCTGTGATGGATTCTGTACAGAATATTGGTGAAGTGCTAAGTGAGGTAACTTTAGCTGCAAAGCAAGTATCCACGACCCTGATAGATAAAATGAAGAGTAATAAGCGCCGCGATGTACCTGCTTCGCAACCATCACATGGTTCTACTGTAAGTTCAGCTGAACAACATACAGTTAAATCTTATGCTACGGTCAATAATAGGGTAACAAAGCCGGCTCCGAGCTGGGTTAAATATGTTGATGTGGCTGCTGAAGTATGGAAGAAGTTCCGACAGTAAGACGAATTTAGCCGTTGAAGTCTGCTCTCTATGAGCTCCGAATCATATAAGGATTCTATTTCGGGAACAATAGAAGGTGTAGATTTGTTCGATGAATCTGCTACTTAACTTGATTTTACGATTCAATTGGAAGCCTGGCGGTTAATAGAATAATAACAAACTGCTGGATATATCTATGAAAATATTTATGTCCTTGCGCACGATAAAGATCGTACAGATCGTATTGCTGAACCTGCAAATGCAGATGAGATTGGGATTAAAGAAGAAGGAGTTTTCGATTCCATAGCCAATTTGTTCCGTTCACGTGGTGACGAACTTCGTGCTAAGGTTACTTCTTTAGGATTTACAGATGCGGAAGCAGATTTCTACGAGAAAGAATTAGATCTTGGTAAAGTGCTTGTCATTGCCAAGAGATCATAGTTTTTCTCAGGAGATTATTACTTATAGTGTGTACTGTGATCACGATTTAAAGACACAGATGAGGGATGGGATTTGTTCCTATTCCCTATCTGTGTTTTTGTATTGTATTGTATTGGTATTCTTATCCACAATCGATAGAACCTTACTCTGAGATCATCATGGTTTTTAGGTTATAGTTACATAGATGGTTCTAATTCATAATCAGTAATTGCTGAAAATAGAAATATATGTTGATCACAGTGATCAAAAGAACAATTCATCCGCGTAGTGGTTACCTTTCAACTCGATACATTTGTGAAACACTGATTTTGGTGTTTGGCTATATTAATTATGAAACCTAAGGAGCGGCATATGAAAATATTAATTGTGGATGACAATCCTACGAATGTCATTATAATACGGGAAATCCTTAAGAAAGAAAACCATCGAAATACAGATACGGCCGCATCTGCAAGAGGAATGTTTGAAGTATTAGGAATCGGTAATCACCCAGGTGATATTGTGACCAAAAAGGTAGACATCGATTTAATTCTTTTGGATATGATGATGCCTGAAATGGACGGGATTGAAGCTTGTCGAATTATTCAGGAATACGATCATCTTAAGGATATTCCTATTATTATGGTAACGGCAGTAGGGGATTCCAAGAAGTTAGCTGAAGCCTTAGATAGTGGAGCTACAGACTATGTAACCAAGCCTATTAACAAAGTGGAAATTATGGCTAGAATTCGGCTTGCGCTACGATTAAAGAAAGAGAATGATTGGCATAAAGAAAGAGATCAGCGGATACAGGAAGAGCTTAGGTTGGCAGCTTTAGTTCAGAATGCGGTTCTAACCTCTCCTTTAGAAGAGGATCTCTTTGAAGTTCATGCCCTCTATCAGCCTGCTTCGGAATTAGCGGGAGACTTATATGCTTGGTATCCTCTAGGGGATGGTCGTTACGGTATTATTCTGCTTGATATGATGGGACATGGTATTTCTTCTTCGTTATTTTGTATGTTCATTGCCTCTGTATTGAAGGATACCGTAACGACACATGTCGAACCGGTGAAGGTTATTCAAGAATTGAACAGAAGATTCAATCAGTTATATATTGAGAACGAGCTGGTTCAATATTACTTTACAGCGATATATTTAGTAGTTGATACACGTATGAAGCGAATCGATTATGTAAATGCGGGGCATCCTCCAGCACTCTTTTTTCAAGGGAATGGGCGGATTATTATGTTAGATGAAGTGTGTTGTCCTGTAGGGTTGTTTGATAAGATCGAGATGAAGCCGCAGTCCTTATATTATGAGGATGAAGGTCATATTGCACTATATACAGATGGATTGATGGAGATTGTTGAAGGAGAGCATGACGCGCAAATGGACTTCCTGATCGGACATTTAGAGGGCCGCCATGAGTGGAACGAAGAATTAATGAGGCAGGCATTTTTCAATAGTGAGCTGCAGCAGGAAAGAGATGATGACAAATGTTTGGTGTGGATAACGTTGAAAGAAGGAGAAACGGCAGAATGAAACACCACATAATATTAAGAAATATGGTTTCGATCATAGGTGAACTGGGTTATTGATTAATGGTAGTAAAAACATTGTTATCAGGAGAGAGTGTCTATGAATACAAATAAAAATGAAAAGTTTAATGCTACAACGGAAACGACTGAAGGATCATGTACTGTTTTTCTACAGGGAGAATTAGACTTATCTGTTGCTCCTGATTTTCGATTAGTTGTGGAGCCTCTTATTGGAAATTCGGATCTGAATCTAATTATTAACATGAAGAACTTAAAGTATATGGATAGCACAGGTATTGGGATTCTATTGTCTATTCTTAAAGCTAGACATGGGATGAATGCTCAGTTTCTTGTACAGGATGTCCCAGCTCAAATTCAAAAGTTGTTTGATATGACGGGTATAGCGAAGTTCTTTGCATCCCAAGAGAATTCTTATTAGGAAAGGATAGAAAGCAAAATGAATTCTGAATTTCAGAAAGTTGTATTAACATTACCCGCAAGTGCTGATTATGTTGATGTTGTAAGATTGAACTTGTATGGAATTGCTTCCAAGATGGGCTTCTCATATGAAGAAATAGAAGATATGAAAGTTGCTGTTTCAGAAGCGTGTAATAACTCTGTGCTTTACGCATATAGTCAAGCGGACGGAACAGTAGAAGTCACTTTTGAAATACATGCTGATGTGTTATCCATCATTGTCAAAGATGAAGGGGAGAGCTTTGATCATGTAGATCCACATAGTGGCTATGTAACGTTACACGATAAGGATCTGAGTGAAGTTCAAGTGGGTGGTCTTGGGTTTTATCTAATGCAGGCACTGATGGACGATGTCAGCGTAGAAAGTCTTGCGGGTAAAGGTACAGTTGTTGTACTTACAAAACGCATCATGAGAAGCGAGGAAACGGCATGAGTGAGAATGTGACTCCCCCCGAGTCCATGAGTGAGGCAGTAGGTCTAATCTGGGAATATCAGCAGACGAAAGATAATGAACTCGCAACCGTGCTGGTCCGGAGATATGAACCTATGGTTAAGATAGCGGCTGGCAAAATTGCTCGTAACCGCTCTGATTTATATGAAGATTTATTTCAAGTGGGACAGATGGCTTTAATTCGTCTGCTTCAGCAGTACGACATCAGCTTAGGCATTCCTTTTGAACCGTACGCTATGAAAAGTATGATTGGACATATGAAGAATTATCTTCGGGATAAATCTTGGTATATTCAAGTTCCACGACGAATTAAGGAAAAAGGGGCTTTAGTTCAGCGTGCTATCGATGAATTAAATATCAAATTAGAGCGCTCCCCAAATGTGCAAGAAATTGCGGAATTTTTAGATCTGACGGTGGAAGAGACGGTGGAGATATTAGCCGGACGTGAATGTTATCATTATGTTTCATTGGATTCTTCACTTTCACAAGAAGAGTCAGGTGCTACTCTAGGTGAGTTAATTAGTTCTGATGTGAATGACTACGACTCTTTAGAGAAACGCATGGATATACAACAGGCGCTAAGTCAGCTAACAGAACAGGAACAAAAGGTTTTACTGCTTGCTTTTCAAGATGGCGAATCACAACGTTCTATTGCACAGAAACTAGGAGTTTCCCAAATGAGTGTATCGCGAATTCAGAAGAGAGCAACGGAGAAACTGAAAGAAATTATGTCTAATTTATCTTCTTTATAAAGGGACGAATGTATGAACCGACATATGGTTATGATTGCACAGACACTGTTAAGGACACGCTGTTTTTCTCTTAGAGGAATACGAAGCGCGTCCTTTTTAATTCCAAATGAGATGATTATACTTAGCACAGTTGAAATGTATATATGGATGGTTAAGAAGATGTGGACAGGTGATTTGCTTCATGGTAAATCACATGAGGATAAACATCTATAAAAGTATCCATTCTATCAATAAAAGAGGTGTAAGAGTAGCATACTAACGGAATGTTACTCTTACACCTGTATATAAATTTGAATATAGCGTTTCATTTCTATTTGTAAGCATCGATATAACTTTGCAAATCACCAATATATTTACCAATGAGTGGCATATCAACAAATAGACTAAGGATGTAACCTAGAAGTCCTAATACGACGAACGTTCCTAGAGATAATCCTAACCCGCGTGAGAGTCCTGCTGTGAAGTTGGTGATCATTCTTTTCTTAGGATTGCAGTAGTTCTCTACGATATCTTTAAACTCAGCTTTATCGAGTAAATCCGCGATTTGATCAAGACGTAGATTGAGCCTTCTTATCTCATGCCTGAGCTCAAAGGGGTGTTCATCTATTTCATAGCTTTTTACTTTAGTCATTGAGTAGTCACCTCTCTTTCTGCCGTTTAACCACTTGAATACTCCTTAAGTTGGCACAAAAATAGCCAGCTATAAGAGCTGGCTATTTACGTGAACCATCGTTTATTAAACCTTTGGATTCAGCTCGTTATTAATTTCCATAGAAGCATCCTTGGATTCATCCTTTACGTCTTCAGCAACATCAGCGGAAGCACTTTTAACACTATCTACGAGATGGCTAGTACTTTCAGCTACGGTTATAGCTATACCGGAAGTTCTGGAAGATACATTTCTGGCAATTTCGGTAGCTCTGTCAGTAACAGCACAAGCCACTTCTTTTGTTTTGTCCGTAACCGTACCCGCAACTTCTTTCGTTTTATCTGTTACAAGTGATAGCTTGTCACTTAAGTCTTCACGTAACTCATTACCAGGTTTAGGAGCAAACAAGAGGGCTGCTGCCGCACCTATTAAACCACCAATTAAAGCTCCTTTAAAGAAAGTACCACTACTTTGCACCGGTTGATCGTTTTCTGTTTGACTCATAATTACAACACTCCTTAGATTGTATTTGGATATATATAACTATAACTATAACCTATGTTTAGCATAACCTATGTTTAGGTAGTACGTCTAAATATTCTACTAAGTAGACTGAGAAGAAAGACGAAGATCGCTGTATGGCACTTGAAAGGGGATAAACTTGGTTCTAACTATCTATAAATGAGATCGTCTTTGTACTATACTGAATAAGTTGTTGTGTGAATGTGAGATATGATACTTAAGAATTGAAGGAGAGAACACGCATCATGGAAACCATACTCGTTAAAGAATACCGTGAAGGCGTTATGGAGTGCGCCCATAGTGGACATATAAGCATTGTAGATGAGCAAGGAAAGGTCATAGCTTCCGCTGGTGATCCTCACTTTATAACCTTTACTCGATCATCCGCTAAGCCATTTCAAGCCATTCCGGCGATCCGAGGTGGCATAGTTGACTACTATAAGTTAAGCGACAAAGAAATTGCTATTATGACGGCTTCCCATATCGGAGAACCTTATCATATAGAAACTTTAGAGGGTATACTCGGTAAGGTTGGAGTTCAGGATTCACAGATGGTCTGTGCATCAAGTTACCCATTAGATGAACAGAGTAGAGAAGATGTACTGCGTCATAATAGAAATAAAAGTAAATTGTTTCATAATTGTGCAGGTAAACATTTAGGCTTACTTGCTTATAGTGCAATGAAGGGTTATCCATTAGATTCCTACGCGGAGGTCAATCACCCCTTACAACAGGAAATTATCGGTACCATTGCTTACTTAGCTGCAATAGAACGTGAGGACATTTCACTTGGAGTAGATGGTTGTGGGTTGCCAGTGTTCGCACTTCCCTTATCTGCATTAGCTACCGCGTATATGAAGCTAGCTTGTCCGGAACGTATTGAAGATGAGCCTACGCGGGAGGCAGCTCGGATCATTACACGTGCGATGAACCGGTATCCAGAGATGGTTGGTGGAACGGGCCGTGTGGATTCTCTCATATTACAGGATGATAACATTGTCGCAAAGGGAGGATTCAAAGGCGTCTATTGTTTCGGACTTAAGAAAGAAAAGATAGGTATCGCATTCAAAGTGTTAGATGGATCAGAAGAGGAATGGGCATTTATCGTTGAAAGCATTCTTGAACAGATTGGATATTCAGAAGCCAAGACCATCGAGCTACTGAAGCAACATTATATGAAGGATATTTATAATGATGGAGGTAAGAAAGTAGGGTACGCAGAAACGGTATTCCAATTGAATACTTAACCGTTGTGCATTCGTGGGACACCCATGGTTGGAATGATTGAAGTTTTGAATACAGGGTAAGTACTAAGTATCAAATTGATTAACTTACCCTACCATTAAAGCTGAAATTAATTTCTTTGTTCGTGCGGGCAAACTTAAGTTTGCTTCATGACAAACATGGAGGTGCATGAACATGATTAAAGTCGTAACATCGGCAGAGCGTCACACTTCGGAGCGAGGATGGATTCATAAAATAAAGCCTCCTGCTTACCCTTCGCTTCTTACAAGCGGGAAGGGTAAGCAAGGAGGCTTTATATTGTTCTTATGCTTGGCGACGTAGTCGACCGAGTTCAGATACAAGTGCTTCAACTTCTGAAATACTCAAATTGTTATTGGTTCTCACTAGGTTATAAATATCTTGAATATCCTCATATTGGTCTACAGAAAATGCACTTGATTGCATTGCTGCTCCACTAGCCATTCTTAACTTTGTTTTAATTTCTTCAATCATGAACTCAATATTCTCTGGAGTCTTAAGACTTAAATCCATTATAATAAACCATCCTCTCTACACAAAATTGCTTACTGTATTGTAACATGCTTAGGAGACAAACCACCATTTTTACTTAAAACTTTATCGAATGCCTTCTTAAATTTAGTTACTTCAGAGTACAATCATGATAAATAATAGAGTAGAAAGAATGGTGTAAGGAGGATAAAGGAAAGACATGGGTGAGCGTGAAAAGATGAACGAGCAGCAATTAGCTGTATTTTTTGAACATATTTATGAACAATACTCGTTACATACAATTACTTTTCTATGTATCGGTACAGATCGATCTACAGGGGATGCCCTCGGTCCACTTGTAGGCAATCAATTGGTAGACTATGGAGTCCCGAATGTTGTGGGTACACTGGCTTTTCCTTGTGATGCTTATAACCTGAAGGCACGTTTCGAGGAAATACCTTCAGATCATATTGTGATTGCCATTGACGCCTGTCTGGGACAAGCTGCGACTGTAGGATCTTATCTCGGCTCACAACAGCCGCTTATTCCAGCAGAATCTGTGGGTATCTCATTACCCCCTGTAGGGCACTATAGTGTGGCTGCAGTAGTAAATATATATGGTCCTAAGCCTTATTCGACATTGCAGATGACATCTCTTCATCATGTTATGAAGATGGCAGAACAGATCTCCTTATCTATTGCTAAGGGGTTTAAACTTATTAAATAATTATCCTAGGTGTGGTTCAAAAGGTTACGTTTGGATTAATAATATATATTCATCTCTGTATATACCTTTAACATGTTCCGTCGTTGTACATAGTTTGAAAGAATGAACAGAACTCAATCGTTCAGTCTTCATACAAAGAAAGAAGGATATGAGAATGGAAAAATTAAACTGCAATGGAAATACTATCTGTTATGTGGATCAAGGACAGGGAGAGCCTATCGTACTTTTGCACGGATATTGCGGAAGTTCTGAGTACTGGGAAAAGGTAGTTCCGATATTGTCAGCTAAGTATCGGTGTATCGTGCCAGATTTGCGTGGTCATGGACGTTCAGACGCTCCTATGGGTGCGTATACAATTGAACAAATGGCAGATGATCTTCTAAATCTATTGGATGAATTAAATATTCCCCAAGTCACACTATTGGGTCATTCCTTAGGTGGATATATTACGTTATCTTTTGTTCAAAGATATGCCTCACGACTCGATGGTTTCGCGTTGATCCATTCAACAACGTACCCAGATAGTAATGAGGGGAAAGAGAAGCGTATGAATGCGGTCAGCACGATTCAAACTGATGGGATTACAGCTTTCGTAGACAGCTTAGTTCCTAATCTTTTTGCGCCAGATCATGTACTGTCTACTCCACAGATTGTTGAACGGGCGAAGGAGATTGGTTATCGAACACCTCCGCAAGGAGCATCAGGAGTTGCCATAGCTATGCGCGAACGTCCAGACCGCAGAGATGTTCTATCTGCTACTGTGCTTCCGGTCCTCTTGGTCGCAGGTGAGCAAGATGGTGTGATAACGCCTGATAAGGTATTCACTGTGGATCATCCGAATGTAACACAAGTGACAATTGCCAGTGCAGGGCATATGAGTATGTTAGAGACACCCGAAGAGCTATCTGATATTATCATGTCCTACTTAGAGAAAGTGAAATCTGTCTAAGTATAATATTGAGAAGACAAGAAGAAACGGCATCGCGGTCCTTATGGGAAGGTAAGCGTTTCTTATAAAAATAAGAAATGTATAATGAAAACTTATGCTTTCAAATATACTTAATTAGACTGGAAGCGCTATGCTTCCGGTTTTTTTGATACTCGGACGGAAGCTTCAGTTCATTATATATAGATAACTGGCTTTGCCTACGTGTATGACGTACAATCGAGAAGAATATAAGGGCGGTATATGTAGATTAGTAAGCCATAGGAGGAATGAGTATGTTTCGTAAAGATTACATTCTTCGGTTAGTAGAGGATATGACTCAAATGGTGGCTAAGGTATTCGTACTTAGACAACAACGTAAATTTACAGAAGCTCTTTGGGAAATAGATGAATTATTAGGTAAGGATTTCAGATTGAACTCCCGCCTGCTAAATTCACTTCCTAAGGAAGACCTCATAGACATGTTCCGGTTCAGAGATACTCTAGAGTCGGACAAAATGCAAGGTGTAGCTCGACTGTTAGATGAGGAAGGAAAGATTTATACAGATATGGGCGAAAGTGATGAAGGATTGACTCGGTTCATGAAGTCATTACATTTGTTCCTATATGCGGATAACTACGGTGCAAATAGAGAATTATTTGATCTACATCATCAGATCGAGGGGTTGCTTGAACGGATTAAAGAGTATCGGTTACCCTCTGGGACGGATCAACTGTTATTTGTCTATCTAGATAAGCAAGGGAAGTATGCAGAGGCTGAGAATGTGTTATACCGTCTTTTAGATCAAGGAGAAATAGATCCTACGGAGGGAGTCTCTTTCTATGAACGGTTAATGCAAGAAGACGATCATAAGTTAGAACAGGGTAGACTGCCACGTGAAGAGGTAGTAGATGGCATGAAAGCAATGCAATTAAAGATGAATTAAGGAATTCATTTGGATATATGGAATGGGTATGATAAGGTACCGAAGTAGATAATTTAAAGAATAGAAAGTGAGATGTACTCTCTTGGAATCATTACGCAGATTGTTACAGCAGATCGTTCAGGAATCTTCATTAATTACAGCAACTTTGAGCCAGCTTCGTAAGCGGGATGATGATTCTTACCATAAAGTACAGATCAAGCCAGTCGAATTAAAAAAAGTACTTTATTACCAGTTTGCCTATCACTACAGCAATAAGGTTGTTCATAAGAATGTACCTGCGGAAGAAGCGGAAGGGATCATGTTAGAGCTCTTCGAACAAACGTTTCGTCAAGGTATGATATGCACACCGGAAGCTGATTATCAGATCCTAATTAGTAAGAAATATAAAGTGTCTATTCTTACGAAGTCTGCGTCGAAAAGTGAAGTCGATTTGGCCCATAACCGCAAAAAACAGTATGTACTTGAAGAAGGGCAACCCATTCCTTTCTTAGTGGAGCTAGGGATTATGAATGATCAGGGTAAAGTACTTGCTCGTAAATACGATAAGTTCAAACAGATCAATCGTTTCTTAGAGATGGTGGAGGATGTACTTCCTAGTCTGCCAGAAGGACGGCCCCTTACCATTGTTGATTTTGGATGCGGCAAATCGTACTTAACGTTTGCTGTATATCACTATTTAGCAATACAGGAACGAAGAGAATTGAATATCGTTGGATTGGATCTTAAGGCAGATGTTATTGAGCATTGTAACAACCTTGCTCAAAAGCTAGCTTATAATAACTTGAAATTTTTTGTTGGGGATATCGCTGACTATGATGAATTGGAACAGGTGGATATGGTCATCACGCTTCATGCATGTGATACAGCTACAGATGCGGCATTGGAAAAAGCTGTTCGCTGGGATGCGTCTGTTATTTTATCCGTACCTTGCTGTCAGCATGAATTGTTCAATCAAGTCCAGAATCCCGTTCTGAACCCACTCTTATCGCACGGTATATTGAAAGAACGTTTTGCTTCACTGGCTACAGATGGCGTTCGTGCTAAATTGTTAGATCTTATGGGGTATCGTACTCAGCTTCTAGAATTTATCGATATGGAGAATACGCCTAAGAACATATTGATTCGTGCGGTCAAAGGTGACAGTGGGGATCGTGAACAATTGTGGAAAGAGTACACAGAGTTTCGAGATTTCCTGAAAATTTCACCGTACTTAGAGCGAGTATGTGCAGATTTATTACCTTCGGATAAATAATATTAATTTTTGTGAAATTAACTTTTCAAAGATTGAACTAAAGTAGAAGGGGGTGTTTACTCACGCACTTAGCGTGAAGATAAACTTCAACCCTATCAACTTTAGTTCTTTTTTGCATGTAAAGGAGGAGGTATCTTAGGTTAAATGGTGGTCAATTAGGGCCATAATGATGGGAGGAATGGCTGAAAGGGGGAGGAAGCTATGAATAGGTGGGGATTAATTCTGTCCTATATTGCTGTTATTATCGTTGGCGTTGCGTGTTGTCTCCAAACAGGAATCTACTTTGCCGTAGATTTGTATCCGATTCTGCCCAGCTTGAGTATTGTGTGTCTTATTATAGTCGTTCCGATATTGAACAAGAGAAATAGGGGGCAGTGGCATGCTCCTGACTTGTTAATGAAGGTGATTCTAATATGTCCATTCTTCATGATGGGATTGTATCTATTTCACGTAATCATGGGTCCACTTTCACTGCAAGGTACTGTAGTTGAATTCATGAAGTGGGGTTTGTATAGTCATTTCGCGATTCTCGCCTATAGTATCGGGCGCACAGATAAGGGGAAGATAGTTCTTCAAGTAGGGTGGCATATGATGGGGGCATTGCTAACCACGTCGGCATTATTAACGGTGTATGGAGTCATAGATATCCCATTTAGTATTATTCATACAGATAATTTAGGGATTAGTGCAACGGGAGCTAGATTAGCCGGTCTGCTGCAATATCCTAACACATTTGCAGCTATTATGGCCGCTTTCCTGCTGGAGCGGCTATTTGCGCTAGCGCCGCTCATACAGCGGCACTCATCCGCCCGCAGCGCGCTGCTCGGCACCCTGCCGCTGCTGCCGTACACCGCCGCGCTGCTCCTCAGCGAGTCGCGCGGCGCTTGGCTCGCGGCCGGCTTCGCCGTGGCCGCTGGCTTAGTGCTAGAGCGGCGGAGGCTCACGCCGCCGCTCCTTCTTGCCGCTGCGCCTGTGGCTGGCGCGGCTGTGCTGTACCGCCAGCTGACGGACGTCCAGCTGGCTCCACCTCTTGGGCCCGGCCTTATGTGGCTGGCCGGGCTGTGGGCCGGCAGTGTACTCGTCGGCCTAGGGTTATGGCGGCTATGGCAGAGCCACCAATCCCTTACGAGTGCAGCCGCCCTTTCTAACGCTCGCTCCAAGTGTCTCTCTCCCCATGAGAGCACGACAATCTTTCACGCCCCCGCTGCAGAATGCCTAATACGCGCTACAGTCCTGCAAGATAGCGCTGCAGAATGCCTAATACGCGCTACAGTCCCGCAAGATAGCGCTACAGAATCCCGCATGCGCGCTATAGTCCCACCAAATAGTGCCACAGACCGCGCCCGCTTCCTTATCTCGTATGCTTCTAACATACTCCCCCGCGCCCGCGCCATTACCTCTCTCAGCATCGGCGCATCACTATGGATGATAGGAGTGGTCGCCGTCTGGACAACCGTGCAGGAGCGACTGATCGCAAATTTTGGCACGGTTTCAGCACGCGGGATCATCTATCGTGATGCATGGAGGCTAGTGCAGCAGTCCCCGTGGATTGGACAGGGAGGATACACTTGGCGCTGGTCATACCCAGCCATTCAATCGCAGCCGTATGTAGGAAGTGAAGTGCACAACGGCTATTTAGATATGCTACTTAATACAGGACTGTTGGGGCTAATCATCGTGATGATTTTACTACTGGCAGGAGGGACAATGCTGTTGAAGAACAACCGAGTATTACTTCCTTCATACTTGGTTTTGATCTTACACAGTGCCGTCGATTTCGATTGGAGTTATAGCCTCAGCTGGATATTGTTATTTTGGTTAATGGCATGGGGAGTGGCAGCCCATGCTATATCAGATGATTACTCAGAACTTAACGTAGAACCTATATTAAACCGACGCCCTCGATCAAGAATAATCCCGGTTGTTATGATTGGTTTATGGTTAGTTACAACAGTGGGATTGATTACTTTAGCATTTCGAGGGGAAATGGGCAGTAGATTATATAGACAAGCTTCACATACTATCAATAGGTCGTCCTCTCAGGCTATGCTTCGTGCTTCATTACAATGGAACCCTGCGAATGTAGAGACCGCACTCGCTTTGGGTCAGCAAGCTTCAACAGAGCAAGAGAGGATACAAGTACTTAGGAATAGTCTGAGTTATGCTCCTAATCATCCACGGTTAGTATGGGAGGTTTCCAAGGCATATGGAGCCATGGGACACATTAACTCTTATGTAGATTGGCTGAATAAGGGGTTGTCCTTAGATCCATATAATGTGAATAAATGGAGCCAGAGTTTGGAGACGATATACCAGTTATCCCAAACTCAACGTCAGGAAGGGAATATCTATGAATCGCGACTCTTGGTAGAGACAGGTACGGAAATGTATCTGAAATATCAGGAGTTGTTAGATGAGGTTAATCAACATAAGGGGTACCGCAATGATCGAGATTTCAAGCTTACGGATGAAGCGACAAATTGGGGCAATAAGTTGGCGATGCTTGCCCAGACTCAAAGAGACCCATAATTTCATGTTCGGAAATTTCCTGAGAAGTGACATCAATAACTTCGTCTGTATGATTTGTTCTGAGCTTCTTCGGAGTATCCTCTCTACACGTATTCTAGAATTGGCCCCAAAGTGATGTCATGGATGTCCCATCTTCCTATTGACCACGTAAAAGCCCCTTTACCCCTACGTTTAAGTGCGAGTTCAAAAAGTCGACTATTCAGCACGATAGCTTATGCTTACGATGCCGCGTTTTTTCAAAACGCTTCAGAAGGTGAGTTTAGGGCCGAAGAAGGAGTACTGGAGTTACACTTTTTCTAAGAAAACGACTTCGTAAGCATACGCTCGCAAACCTACATGAGCAATGGACTTCGAGGGTTGAACTCAGATTCGATGCCAAATAGTCTTCTAGCGTTGTTATCTGTCCATGAACTTATCCTCCGAAGCCGTCACGGAATGCATGGTTTAGCTTATCTTGATCTACTTGCCATAGCGTGGCAAGCTCTTCGCTTACTTCAAGTTCCCACCATTGGCATAACAACTTTCGGTTGCTGTGGTTCTCATGAATCCAGATTAGATTCCCAATGACCTTATGGTAATATAATTGTTCACCTTGTTTGAGTAACGCCTCAGAGATGTGTATTTTCATTCGTTTGGTTGCACGATATAGCTCTTTCTTACACGCTCGACGAATACCACGTGGGGTAGGGAGTGTTGCATCTTTACTTTTGGGAACGTGGGCCACTGATCTCACTCCTTTTTCGTAATTTATGCAGGAGTATAGACGAAAGACACCTCTATTACGGGAATTGGGCAAGTAGAAGTTATGTCTTACCATATGCTAGAATAGAATACAGATGGTATAGGAGCTAGACTTAAACGGGCATAAACGCGCAGACCTTAGCTCAATTTGGACAATATATCAGAATACATTGAGAAAAGAGGGCCAGAGTGGAGTTCATTACGGAGATTGTTAGTCAACTATTTCAATGGGTGCAAAGTTTAGGTTATTTCGGGATCATGTTTGGATTAATGTTGGAAGTCATACCTAGTGAAATCGTACTTGCCTATGGTGGATATCTTGTATCGATCGAAAGAATCAACTTTTGGGGAGCTGTATTATTTGGAACCATTGGTGGGGTCATGGCGCAGTTATTTGTTTATTGGATTGGCCGTTATGGCGGTCGACCTGTACTTGAGAAGTATGGAAAATATATCTTCATTCATAAGAAACAGATCGATGCCTCAGAAGAATGGTTTAAAAAATATGGTACAGGTGTTATCTTTACGGCACGATTTATACCAATAGTAAGACATGCTATATCTATTCCTGCAGGAATATCTAGAATGAATCTAGGGAAATTCACTTTATTAACGACGTTGGCTGTTATTCCATGGTCCATCTTATTCGTTTATCTGGGTAAAGTCTTAGGTAGTAAATGGGAGACTATTGATGAGGAAGCCGCACCGTATATTATGCCCATTCTTTTAATTGCACTTGCTTTATTAATTGTGTATGTTCTTGTGAAGTGGACTCGATCCAGACGTAAGAGAGGAGCATAATTATGAGTATTAATTTAGCTAATAAATTTAACACAGGTATCTCACCTAAGAGTTTTATGGAGGGGATGCAACGTAATCAGGAAGCATTCCAGGCTAATTATGATGAGTTTTCTTGGGAGAATGATCAAGATCGTGAGTTTTTTGAAAGTCTGAATCATCGTGATGATCTTCGTGTGCTTTTTCTTGCAGCAGAGTGGTGTGGAGATGTCGTGCAGAATGCACCTGTTATATTTCATGCTCTAGAGACATCAGGTATCCCTACCGAAATATTAATTCTTGAAGAAAACTTTGATGTTATGGATCAATTTCTGACAATGGGTGGAAGATCTGTACCCGTCGTTATCTTTCTAGATACTGGGGGTCATGTACTAGGTCAATGGGGACCTCGACCTAAGCATGTACAACAGTTCATGATTGATTTCAAGAAAGATAATTCAGATCGTGAAGCCCCGGACTATGCTGATAAAATGGCTGTAGTTCGTTCTCAAATGAAGGAAGCCTATGGGGAAGGAGCCGATGTTCGTGCAGCGATTCTTAAAGAACTGCGCGAATTAATATCGGGACTCTAATTATATATGTTAACAATAGAAAGCTTTTGCTTAGGCCCATTGCAGACTAACGCTTATTTACTCAGGAATGAAGAGGGGAAAGGGATCATTATTGACCCTGGAATGAACCCCGGAGCATTAATCACAAGAATGAATAATCTAAATCTAGAAATTGAAGCCATCGTGCTTACTCATGCCCATTTCGATCATATGGGAGGAGTAGACGAGATTCGTAAGCTCAAAGGATGTCCAGTTTATCTACATGCCTTGGAGAGTGAATGGTTAACCTCACCGAAGTTGAACGGATCGTTGAATTGGCCACAGGTGACTGGACCCCTCTCTACTGATGTTGCAGAGTATGACCTAGCAGAAGGTCAGCAACTAGAATTAATTGGGCATCGTTTCGATGTATACCATACACCCGGTCATTCACCAGGAAGTGTAAGCTTACTTTGTGGCAATGATCTTTTCGCTGGAGATGTACTGTTTCGATTAGGTGTGGGTAGGACAGATCTGTATGGCGGACGAGAACGAGATCTAATGGACTCCATTCACAATAAATTATTTAAGCTAAATGACGAAGTGAAGGTCTATCCGGGACACGGTTCTCGTACTACAATTGGCTATGAGCGTTCTAACAATCCATATGTTTAATACGAAGATTACTTAATATCCTTGATAACGACAGTAATCTGCAAATTTCACCTGTACAAAATACAGGTAGATTGATATAATTATATTCATTAAATGATAATTCAACCAAACAAAAAGCACGCAAGCTGAGGATCAATCCCGGTTTGCGTGTTTTATTTTGTTGTGGATCTTTTTTTTGAAAAAAGAAATGAACGAAATGCTCAACCTATTCGTATTATACCTGTCGCTGATGGAAGAGGGTGTGGTGGATGAGGACAGAGGAACGGAATCAAATTAAACTCGCACAGCAAGGAGAGGCTGACGTTCTAGCAGAACTGATACATAAACACTACTCCTTTTTATATAAATACTTAGTCAAAGTTACGATGGATCCCGTGATGGCTGAGGATCTTACGCAAGATACAATTCTCCGTTGTATCGAGAAGATACGTCTATATGATGGTTCTTCCTCATTCTCTTCTTGGCTGATGACGATAGGTACTCGTATATATATGGATCAAATGCGGCGTAAAAAGAGAGAGAAGAATTGGCTCTTTAAGGAACAAGGAATTCGCCGAATTCGGTGGCAGTTTGAGAGCAGGAACGAAGAATGGAGCGACGTACTGGAATCTTTAGCAAGACTTTCCACGGAGCATCGGGTATCCGTTCTACTTAAGCACTATTATGGCTATACCTATGAGGAAATTGGAGAGATGCTCTCTATTCCCTCAGGAACCGCTAAATCAAGAGTTGCCAAAGGTGTTCGTCAATTAAGAGAGGAGATGAGATAACTGTGGATTGGAATAAAGAGAAAGGAACAGAGGAAGAGACTCTCCTAATCGAACTACGTCACAATGTAGACAGAATGGATCATGTGCTGGATCATCCTTCAATACCATCCAAGGAACAGTTGCAAGCTCGTATTAATGAACGCTGGAAGAAACGCCAGAAGTCCATGATGTTGGAGTTACTATTGTTCTGGTTAGTCTCTTTATTCGTAGTTGGCAGTGGAACGTTATTAGTATACTCGGCACCTTGGAGTCTTTGGGTTATTCAAGGGGGAAGTTTTATTGTAGCATTTGTTATCGTTATACACTTTGCCATTCAGCGGAGAAAAGAGGGGCTAGGATGACAGAGCTTATGGAGATTCCCTTATGGATCATCGTACCTTTTGTACTCGTTCTTCTCCTTCAAGGAACATGGATGTTTCTAGATGCTGGCAAACGGGGGAAATGGCGCTGGTTATGGGGGTTATGGGGCTTGACTAATATACCTACACCCATACTGATTTACCTCTTTTTCGTTCGACTTCCTGATGAGCGTAAGAAATCCCGTGCAAGAAAGGATGAGTAATATGGAATTGCTTGCTTATTGGCCATTAATTCTGCCGATCTTTGTTCTACAGCTTGTGCTTGCCGTGATCGGTTTAATCTCTTTATCCAGAGCAGAAGAGGTTCGCGGTCCTAAGTGGATGTGGGTTTTCATTATTGTATTGGGGAATATGTTTGGAAGTATCCTCTACTTTGTTGTTGGAAGGAAAGATGTGTAATGGGTTTACTAAGAGTAACAGAACTGACCAAAAATTTCGGTAAAGAAAATGCAGTTAGAGGGTTAACATTTCAATTGGAACAAGGGAGATGTGTGGCTCTACTTGGACCGAATGGTGCAGGTAAAACAACGACATTACGTATGCTTGCAGGACTTCTTCAGCCTTCCTCAGGGGATATAACTTTTGGTGAGAGTAAGGGACTTATGGATTATCGTATGTCACTTGGCTATTTGCCTCAGCATCCTACATTTTATGGCTGGATGTCAGGCCGAGAATATATTCATTTTGCGGCTGAACTTAGTGGAATGGAACACAAGGAAGCAGACAGCCGTTCTGAAGCTGTACTGGAGAGGGTAGGTTTACAAGATGCAGCTAAACGTCGGATATCTGGATATTCTGGAGGGATGAAACAGCGTCTTGGACTTGCGCAGGCCCTTGTTCACGAGCCGAGACTATTGTTACTGGATGAGCCCGTATCTGCTCTCGATCCCATTGGACGTAGAGAAGTGATTAACCTTCTTCGTCAAATAAAGGTAGAAACAACCGTCTTATTCTCTACACATGTCCTGCATGACGCAGAGGAAATTTGTGATGATATCCTTGTGATGGCAAAGGGACAGTTAGCTGAGCAGGGATCTCTTACATCTTTAAGAGAGAAGTATCGAGAGCCACTTGTCATTGTACAAGTGGAGAGGGAAAGCGATGCATTGTTATGGCTTAATTCTTTAAAGAGTAAACCTTATGTGAATCAGGTAGATATGAAAGGAGACATTGCAGAATTAACGGTTCATGATTTGCGATCTGCAAGAGATGAGCTAATGAAAGATGCTGCAGAGAATCACATCCCTCTAGTGAAATTCGAAGTAGGGAGCTCTTCCTTAGAAGATATGTTTGTGAAGGTGGTGAGTGAGCAATGAGAGGTACATGGATATTTTATCGAAAAGAAATGCTAGAAATGTCTCGCAGCTTTAAATTGCTCTGGATACCTGTTGTCTTTGCAATATTAGGGATCATGCAACCGATCGTCAGCGTTTTTATGCCGGATATATTGCAGATGTCGGGGGGAGTCCCACCTGAGATGCTCTCATTTTATGAGATTCCAACGTCGTCAGTGGTTATGGTTCAAGTACTGAGTCAATATAGCACAATGGGCATTCTAGTCCTCGTACTTGCAGGTATGAATAGTGTATCGGGAGAACGCTACGGGGGTACTGCGGAATTAATTATGGTAAGGCCTATTTCGTCTGTTTCTATTATCATTGCCAAATGGTTTGCTCAATGTACACAGCTACTCCTTGCCTTTGGTATTGGATATATAGCAGCATTCTTTTACACTTATCAAATAATAGGATCATTATCTTGGAAGAGTGGTGTAGCATCTTTTGGATTGTATGGTCTTTGGCTTATGTTGGGGATCACGCTTACGCTCCTATTCAGTACCGTTCTACGAGGGGCTGCTGCGGCCTTCGTGACTTTAACTATTCTAGGCCTCTTTTCTCTCTTACATGGAATCCTTCCTACTTGGTTTACCTGGAGTCCAGCGCGTCTCACATCCCTTGCTGCAGAGGCATTGATTGGGAATGGACTTCCTGTTTCTACAGTTGTTGTATGCTGCTTGATCACAGTAGGTATCATTATTCTTTCGCTTCTCAGTGCATCTCATCTACTCCAAAGGCGAGGGCTTCCTAACTAGCAACTGATTCCTCTTTATAGCATACCGTAGACACCACTATCTTTTTTTAGTAGACTATAAATTATCTTATAGACATCTAGGAGGTAGACGATGCTAAATATAGGGGAAAAAATTGTCATTGTCGCTGATGCCTTTGAGCAGAATCTTCCTATAGGAGATTATGGTTATTTAATCGCTTATGATCGCAACCCGGATAATGGTTTTGATTATATTATTCGTATGCCCAAGGTCAATCGTAATTTTTTTGTACCTAGTGGTGATGTGGAGCTGGAAGAGCGGCTTATGGAGCAGGAAGCGGAACGGACAACACAGGAAGCGCTAATTGATTATGCATTAGCGACATATAACGAGAAGCTGTTTCATCATGTGATGAATGGCGATCTGGAGTCTGTCGAGGAGAGCGAGATGATCTCGACGGAAGCATTAACACAGGCAGAGTTTATCAAACAAGTTAATCTTCGCGCCTGGATATAGAAGAGTCGGCTTATGCCGACTCTTCTTTTATATTAGAAAGTATAAACTTTCAAATATTTCGCATCAGTAAACGAACGCCATCCATTTGGGAAGGCGAAATCGTTTATCCTTGGGTGAATATGTTAACCGGTCGTCATTGAATTGTCGGAGATTCTACCCTATAATTATAAACATTATCCTAAGGCGTAAGATGCTAATCCTGTACTACTTGAGAGAAATTAGGGAGGAATGAATGATATGAATATAACAACCCAAGATGTTCAGCATGTGGCCAAGCTTGCCAGACTCAATTTGAGTTCTGAAGAAGAATCGGTATTTACAGAGCAGATGAATGCGATTCTTCAATATGCAGAAAAGCTGGATGGACTAGATACAGAAGGTGTTGAACCAACAACCCATGTTCTTCATCTTAGCAACGTTATGCGTGAAGATGAGGTACGTGATAGTCTGCCTCTTGATAAGGTATTTGCGAATGCGCCAGAGGAAGAAGAAGGCCAATTTAAAGTTCCAGCAGTATTGGAATAGTTGTCTCATTATAGAGAGGAGGAATAAGTTGTGAGCTTGTTTGATTATAAATTGTCTGAAATACATAACAAGATGCATGCCGGAGAATTGTCTCCTACCGATTTGGTGGATCAGGCATTCAAGACGATTAGCGAACGGGATAGCCGTGTAGGGGCATACCTTACGCTGGATGAAGAAGGGGCTAGGACAACTGCGCGGAAGCTAGATGATCAATTAGCATCAGGTGGGGATCGTGGGCTTTTATTCGGTTTACCTGCGGGTATTAAAGACAACATCGTAACCGAGGGTATTCGTACAACCTGTGCAAGTCAATTTCTAAGTCATTTTAATCCGGTATATGACGCTACCGTAACGAGCAAGCTTCGTAATGCAGATGCTGTAGTTATCGGTAAATTGAACATGGATGAATTCGCTATGGGTGGATCTAACGAGAATTCTAGCTTCCATCCAGTTCACAATCCTTGGAATTTAGAATATGTACCTGGTGGATCAAGTGGGGGATCGGCTGCTTCTGTAGCGGCAGGTGAAGCTTATTTCACCCTTGGTTCTGATACAGGGGGGTCCATTCGTCAACCTGCATCTTATTGTGGCGTTGTAGGATTGAAGCCGACTTATGGTCTAGTATCACGTTTTGGCCTAGTTGCATTTGCTTCATCGTTAGATCAAATAGGACCGATTACGAAGAATGTTGAGGATTCTGCATATGTCCTCCAAGCTATTGCAGGTTATGACCAAATGGATTCTACATCGGCCAATGTCCAGATTCCTGATTATCTCAATGCCTTGACTGGAGATGTCAAAGGACTACGTATTGCTGTTCCTAAGGAATACCTAGGTGAAGGCGTTGATACGATTGTCAAAGAGAAGATATTAGCAGCATTGAAGGTTCTTGAAGGTCTTGGAGCGGTGTGGGAAGAAGTATCATTGCCACATACAGAATATGCTGTGGCTACTTATTATTTACTTGCATCATCTGAAGCCTCTTCGAATTTGGCACGTTTTGATGGCGTTCGCTATGGTGTTCGTTCGGATAATCCCGCTAATCTCCTTGATCTTTATCATGAGTCACGGAGTCAAGGATTCGGACCAGAGGTTAAACGTCGGATTATGCTAGGTACTTATGCACTTATTTCGGGATATTATGATGCTTATTATTTAAAAGCGCAAAAAGTTCGTACATTGATTAAACGTGATTTTGATCAAGTATTTGAGAACTATGATGTTATTATTGGACCTACAGCTCCAACAACTGCATTCAAATTGGGAGCACAGGTAGATGATCCACTTACGATGTATCTTAATGATATCCTTACCATTCCGGTCAGCCTTGCAGGTGTTCCTGCGATCAGCATTCCGTGTGGATTTGCCGATGGATTGCCTATAGGTTTACAGATTATTGGTAAAGCTTTTGACGAATCCACCGTGCTGCGGGTAGCTCATGCGTTCGAACAGAACACGGAATATCATACACAGCGACCAGAGCTGTCATAATCCAAGAGAAAAGGAGGGGGAATAATCATGTCTACATCCAAGTATGAAACGGTAATTGGGCTGGAAGTTCACGTCGAATTACATACAGCGTCCAAAATTTTCTGTGGCTGCTCCACATCATTCGGAGCCCCGCCTAACTCTCACACCTGTCCCATATGTTTGGGTCATCCTGGCGTACTGCCTGTACTGAACCGTCAAGCGGTTGATTATGCTATGAAAGCCGCGATGGCACTTAACTGTACCATTGGAGATCGAAGTAAATTTGACCGCAAAAACTATTTTTACCCAGATTCTCCTAAGGCTTATCAAATTTCACAATTCGATCAACCGATCGGAGAACATGGTTGGATCGATATTGAAGTGAACGGAGAGACGAAACGGATTGGAATAACTCGTCTCCATTTGGAAGAAGATGCAGGTAAGCTCACTCATGTCGATGGGGGGTATGCATCATTAGTGGACTTTAACCGTGTAGGTACACCTCTTGTTGAGATCGTCTCGGAGCCGGATATTTCTTCACCGGAGGAGGCTCGTGCCTACCTTGAGAAGATACGGGCTATTATGCAATATTGCGAAGTGTCTGATGTGAAGATGGAAGAGGGTTCGCTTCGTTGTGATGCCAATATTAGTCTTCGTCCTTACGGACAGAAGGAATTTGGCACGAGGGCGGAGCTCAAGAACATGAACTCTTTCCGTGGTGTACAGAAGGGCATGGAATATGAACAATTCCGCCAAGCTGAAATTTTGGATGATGGTGGAGTGGTTGTGCAGGAAACAAGACGCTGGGATGAAACACAAGGAAAAACACTGTCTATGCGGGGTAAGGAACAAGCGCATGATTATCGTTATTTTCCAGATCCTGATCTCGTGACGTTACTCATAGACGAAGAGTGGAAAGAGCGCATTCGTGCTACTATTCCAGAGTTGCCTGATGCGCGTAAAGAACGTTATACCACGGAGTATGGCTTGCCTAGCTACGATGCAGCTGTCATAACCTCAACCAAAACGTTTGCAGATTTCTTTGAAGAAAGTCTGAATTATACAAAGGATGCCAAAGCAGTATCCAATTGGATCATGGGTGATGTATTAGGATATCTGAACAGTAGCAATTTGGAATTTTCACAAGTTAAAATTACAGGACAAGGGCTAGGCGAGTTGATTGGTCTTATTGAGAAGGGGACGATCAGCAACAAAATTGCCAAAACGGTCTTTAAAGAAATGATCGAAAGCGGTAAGCTTCCAGCACAAATTGTAGAAGAGCAAGGTCTTGTACAGATTAGTGACGAGGGAGCAATTCTGACCATTGTGGAGCAAGTCGTTGCAGCGAATCCACAATCTATTGAGGATTATAATGCCGGTAAGCAGAAAGCGATCGGCTTCTTAGTAGGGCAGGTTATGAAAGAAAGTAAGGGGAAAGCTAACCCAGCTTTGGTAAATAAATTACTTGTTGAAGTATTAAGTCGCTGATAGATTGTAAAGAGGGCTTGTCGAAAGCGACAAGCTCTCTTATTTTTTTTGGAATGAAGTCATTTGTTAAAAGGGAGAATATAATATGATGATAGAACTATCGTTGAATGATGCAGAAACAGTAAATCAAATTTGGCGTTTGCAGCAGGTAGCCTATCGGCTTGAGGCAGAGAAAATTGGATTCAGTGATATTCCTCCTTTATTGGATACGTTTGAAACCCTTCGTGACTGTGGGGAAAATTTTTACGGTGAAATGGATGATGATGGAGAACTTTTAGGAGCGGTAGCTGTTCTTAGCGAGGGGGAAGGAACTTTGACTCTTACTCGTATGATGGTGAGTCCAGAACATTTCCGCAAAGGGATCGCTGGACGTTTGATTCAGTATGTATTGGGTAAATATTCAGATATTCCTTTATTTATTGTATCTACTGGTACTCGTAATGACCCGGCGTTTTCTCTATATTTGAAATATGGATTCATTCCATTCGATAAGTATGAAGTAGCACCGAATGTAGAACTGACTACATTTCATAGAAGATTAAATCAATCTTCTCTCGAATAAGGTTGTAGAGTGTAACTATAACATTTGAAGGAGAGATATAGCTTTGTATGATCCTTGGCTTATTGATAATGTACAAATTTTACTCCGGTTATTACTAGCTATGCTTCTTGGTGGATTAGTGGGATGGGAGAGAGAAAGATCTAACCATGCAGCAGGGCTGCGAACACATATTTTAGTGTGTTTGGGATCCACTTTAATTATTATGTTGTCCATATATGGATTCTCTGAGTTTGCTAACGAAACGAATATACGGATGGATCCAGCCCGACTCGCATCAGCAGTGATTACGGGGATCGGATTTTTGGGTGCAGGGACGATTCTATTTACAGGTAAATCGATTACAGGACTGACGACAGCTGCTTCTGTATGGGTTGTAGCTGCATTGGGACTTTCTGTAGGTGCAGGATTTTATTTCGCTGCCATTGTATCTACGATACTCATCTTGTTCACTCTAATTGTATTTAATAAGCTAGAACAGCGTTATATTAGTGTAAATAAGTTACATCTACTCAACATGAATGCCATTTCTTCACCTGGATTGCTCGATGATATCTCGGAGTTACTTAATGATGAAGGGATTACCATTCGGAAAATCATCGTCAATGATCGAAGTGATACACCTTACGGAGAGCCGCAACCACCCAAGACTACCATCGAAATATCGCTGCATGTCCTTATTAAACGTACCTTAGATCCCATTGCGCTCACTTCAAAAATACGTAAAATAGATGGAATAACCATGGTGAATTTAGAATAAATAGAAACAAGAGCTCCCGGGTTATCTCGGGGGTTTTTGATCATTTTAGGGTCTATTTTTTACAGTGCCCAGATTATTACCAGTTACTAGAGGTTTGTAATAGGGTAATATTTAATTGATTTAACTGTAAGTTAGAGACAAAGGTGGGATTCAAGATGGGCTATACACAACTACGACCTTCCACAAGTTTTGAACATAAACAACATAAGAAGAAACAAATCAGGCCATACCGATTGCGAAAACGTAAATTTTCGGCGGGACTATTAGCGGCACTACTTCCAGGTATGGGACACATCTATCTCGGCCTGTTCAAAAGAGGTGTGTTGTTTATATTAGCGCTACTTCTAGACTGTTCGGCACTTTTATATTTCTCTTCTACGGGTATGCAGATTAATGTACCTCTTTTAATATTGTTAGCGCTAATGATACCAGTCACTTATTTCTATAACGTATTTGATGCGCTACAAGCAGCGGATTATATTATTTCTCGTCGTAGAACGGAACGGGATGATGCCGGAGAGACTATACGACAACTGCCTAATCCTTTTCTGGCTGAGAAGGGCTTATCTTTCGGTGTGTTATTAGTTTTTGGCGGTTTGTTATTGTTTTTCTTTTATCAGAAACCGGTTTGGTTAGCGATGTATATGGAGATGTATGGTGAGATTACAGTTGCGGTTGTGTTGATTGCTTTAGGAATAGTTTACTTGGTCCGTGAAATGGTACGGAGTGTAAGGCGTTAATACGTCTAACAGCGGGAGGAGGCATGGAGGAAATGAATAGTAAGCGTAAAATTCGGGTTGGACGATATACGGCAACGCTGCTGTTAATTGTAACCGGTATATTACTCTTGACGGATAAAATCCGAGGAACTGACTATACGCTACTGCTCTTGACATGGTGGCCACTTCTGGTTGTAATGTGGGGAGTTGAGTCTATTCTTCTATACCTAATTGCAAGAGATCATGAACGAGCTTCTGGTTCTAAGTTTCGTCTTGATATTCGGGGACTAACCCTCTCCATAATTCTCACAGCTAGTGTGTTTGTTGTAACTCATCAAGAACATTATCTGCATTTATGGAATAAGGTTAGTCTTAATCTAACAGCTGCGGCAGTGGATTACAGCGAACAGAAGGGCGCTCACTTTTTGAAAGACAGAGAAATAATTCCTGTTTCCTTTGATAGCCAAGATATTGTTATCGACAACATTAACGGAAACATTTGGTTACATCGGGAACCGGTAGATGATGTGCAAGTTGCTACAGAAGTGTGGGTTGACCAAATTACCGGTCCTGAGGCTAAGGAGATATTTAAGGAGTCTACCGTACAGATTTCAGAAGGAAAAACGATTAAAGTAGAGACCTTAGGAAAGCCTTACGGACAATCGGGCAAGCGCCAACCACGCATGGATTTAAATATCACACTCCCTGAGAATAGAAGATTTAATTTTCAAATTCGCACCATGAATGGCGATATTACATTACGGAATGTTGAGGCAATCAAGAATATTTCATTGGAGACAGCCAATGGTAAGATCAGTATTAAGAATGTCCTTGGTGATGTGAAGGGTTCAACCTCGAATGGTGCTATTCAAGTTAATAATCTTAATGGTTCTGCTGATTTAATGACTTCTCAGGGAAATGTGGAAGTTGTGGATGTTACCCGTTCACTTCGATTATCTACCCAAGTGGGTAATCTATCTGTAGTGAGAGCGTTAGGTGAGACAGATATTTCAACTAAAAATGGGAATATTTATGTTAATGAGGCTAGAAGGAGTCTGAAGGCAGAGTCACTGAATGGCAGAGTGAAGACGTCTTCTAGTGAAATTGGAGGCGATTGGAACATTTATAGCGCAGTCGGTGAAATGAAGCTTTATCTTCCTTATTATGGAGACTATGAAATAAAGGGATCTATAAGCTATGGGGAGATTAGAACGACTATGCCTACATTAACATTGGACAACAAGACGATTACAGGGATTATTGGCACGGGGGAGCACTCCATTAGCGTTGAAGGTAATAGTGACTTAGTTGTGAACAAATACTGAAAATGGTAAAAAACCAAACAACTACTCCAATCAATGAGATAGGTTTCGTTGACAATTATCAGATAATAACATTAATATAATAATAATGATATTTAAAGATCCAGTAGTAAGGCTTTCACTATTATATTCGACAATGATCTAAATAAGGTGGTGGATTAGATGGCAACGCGTGTCCAACATGCATTGGAACAATTAAAAACTTCCGGAGTTCGGATCACACCCCAACGTCATGCCATTTTGGACTATCTGATGGAATCGATGAGCCATCCAACAGCGGATGAAATATACCGTGCTTTAGAGCCTAAGTTCCCGAGCATGAGTGTAGCGACGGTTTACAATAATCTCAAAATGTTTATGGAATCTGGAATGGTTCGTGAATTGACATATGGGGATGACTCTAGTCGATTTGATGCAAATGTAACAGATCACTATCATGTCATTTGTGAGAAGTGTGGAAAAATTGAAGATTTCATGTACCCTTCATTAGAGTCAGTGGAGCATGAGGCTGAATTAGCTACAGGCTTTAAGATTAAAGGTTTGCGAATGGAACTTTATGGGGCCTGCCAAGTGTGTAAGTAACATCAATGGTGTGTTTATGTGGAACGTGCGGACTCCTGAGGAAGGATTCCTCACGTTTTTTTGTTTTAAGATGATGATTATAATTGATGACATACGGAGGATTATAGATTGAGAAGAACAACACAAGGGCGTCGAAGGACTGGGAAACGTAGTTTCAGACTATTGTTAGTTGTATGTTTGCTTGCTGTTTCAGCCTATTACATCGTAATGCAACAGTTACCTAATTCACAGCATGTGGATCCTGATTGGAAAGGGCTTAACAAGCCTATTTTTGTACAAGGGGAGTTATTAGAATATTCTGCCGCGGGCACTGGTGATAATTTAAAGCTGCCGTTGCCTGTACTACAAGAGGTAGTTGACCCTAACATTCGTTATGAATTGGAGTCTAAATCTATCATTCTAACAACGCCTGCGAAGTTAATGCATTTGAAGGCTGATAAGAAGATGGCTGAAGTCAACAACCAATCCATTCAACTTAGGTTTGCGCCAGAAGAATTGGACGGGGTGTTGTATTTACCTCTTCAGCCTCTAAAAGAACTGTATGGCATTGAAATTCATGAAGATGCTAATACGGGCGCAGTTTTACTGATGCAAGCAGGGGAGACTATTCCTATGGGCAAGGTAGATGCTGGCAAGCCTGACAAGACGGTAGCAATACGTCAAGATCATTCAATCCATTCTCCGATTCTAACTGATGTACCTAATGATACGGAACTGCGGGTATGGAAGTCGGAGGATAAAGATTGGGATTTTGTACAACTTGATAATGGGTATGCAGGTTACGTGGAGAAGAAACATATCGTAATGGGCAAGAAGAAGACAGTGGATGCTCCAATTCAGAAATCTACAAGAGCAGAGCGTAGTTGGAAAGGGAAGCCTGTTAATTTGGTATGGGAGGCTGTATATCAGCGGAAACCTGACCCAAGTTCAATAGGAAACTTACCTGGAGTGAATGTTGTTAGCCCTACATGGTTTAGTATGGTTGATGGGGAAGGGAATGTTCGTAGCCAGGCGGATTCTTCTTATGTGAAATGGGCGCATGGGCAGAAGATGGAAGTATGGGGACTACTTAGTAATAGCTTTGAACCCGATTTGACATCCGAAGCGATGTCTAAATTTAAGAGCAGAATTAATATTATTAATCAGATGCTAAAGTATGCAGATCTGTATGACTTAGACGGCATTAATCTTGATTTCGAGAATGTATATACGAAGGATGGGGATAACATATCCCAATTTGTACGTGAAATTAAACCTTTAGCAGAAGCTCGGGGGTTAATTATTTCTGTAGATGTTACCCCTAAATCGAAGAGTGAAATGTGGTCGCTTTTTCTAGATCGAGAAGCCCTTGGATCCGTTGCTGATTATTTAATTGTAATGGCATATGATGAGCACTGGGCAGCTAGTCCCAAAGCGGGTTCAGTAGCCTCACTTCCGTGGGTAGAGGCAGCACTACAGAAAATAATGACAGAAGATCATGTTCCGCCAGAGAAATTGATTCTTGGAATACCACTCTATACACGGATTTGGTCTGAGGAAATGGTAGATGGGAAAACAAAGGTTAGCTCTAAATCTGTGGGAATGGACAGTATTGCAGAAATTATCCGCACAAAGAAGTTAACACCAAAATATCTTGAAAGTCCCCAACAAAATTATGTTGAATACACAGAAGAGGGTATACTCAAGAAAATATGGATAGAAGATGAAGTATCATTACAGGCTAGAGTAGATTTGGTGAAATCATTGAATCTTGGAGGAATTGCTTCTTGGAACAGAAGTTTTTCTAACAAACAGGTGTGGGAAGTACTGAAGAATGTAGCTCCTTAATGTATTCGGAAATCATAATGTGATTTAATCATAATGTAGGTTAATAACAAACGGGCATCCTTAAATTTAAGGATGCCCGTTTGTTTAATATTAGAAGATATGAACTTTCAACCCTATTTCGTAGGTGAGATTTGAATTAAATGCGATCTGTTGGAGTTAAGCCATTGGAAAATCGTCTGAGTCTTAAGTGACTTATTTGGAAAGTGACTCGTTAGGTGTATTAGTCGCAATAGGTTCAGATGCATTCTCTTGAGTACGTTGATCTAGCAGTGATTCAGCCGAGATGTTAGCCTTATCTGGATCGAGCGTCAGCATCGTTCTACAGAACATGCATCGATCCGTACGGCCTAGAATCTTAGTGAGTTTGTCGCATTCGGGGCACTGGATTTGGACTGCGCTAGTAGATAACATACCAGCCCAGAAATAGATAGCTAAGCTTCCAACCATAGCTATAAGTCCGATTACAAGGCCGATGCCTGCAAACACTTTGCCAGTATGTCCCCAGAATACAATACCTCCCGTTCCTAGAACCATAAGGCCCATTCCAATCATAGTTAAAAGTAATCCCCATAAGCGAAAAGCATTGATTTTAGCAGATTTAAATATCATGATATGATCCCCTATCATTAGAATAGTTGAGATTATTAAAAGAAGGAACTTGTATAAATGTGTAGAAGTAATAAGTATAACTGAATTGGCCTATTTACGCCAAGAGAAGTATAGAGGGGATTGGGAACTGTGGAGCAATCCGATTTGTTTTTTAAAACAGAAATATTTGATGAAAGCACAACAGGGGCTATTGCGTATCATGAAATCCGATACCGTGATCATGGAGCGTTACTTTATGACTTTGAATATCAAATGTTAGTCGTGCATGAACCAAGCGCTAGATATTCAAAGGTTGAACATTCAATTATTCAAGATAGCCGCTGCGAGATTCTTCATACTAACTTAGCAGAACTTCGGAAGTGGCTAATTGCTGGAGACAAAGAAGATGTGGTGAAATACCTCTTAGAGGGTGATATTCTCTTGGATAATGAAGGTGATCTGTTGAAGCTTCGTGTTGAATTCCAGAGTTTTGAACAACAGCTTCGGGACCAGATGATGTTCTTAGAGTTTTCGCGGTTCTTATGGTTGTATGTAGAAGCTAAGCGTTATATGGAAGAGCATCGTATTATGGATGCTTATCACAGTGTCATGGAGTCGCTGCATCACTGGGCTAGGATTGAACTTATTGAACGTGGTATTCTTCCACGCTCTTATGTGTGGGAACAGGTAAGGGGATTGAATTCTGCTGTTCATAAATTATATGAAGAATTAACGGTAAGCAAGGAAACGGTTGAGCAAAGAATTGAGTTAGTTCTGTTAGGATGCGAGTTCTCCGTCATGTCCAAGATGGCACAGTGTTCTGTATTACTATTACGTATATTGAGTAGTCGAATACAAGCGTGGAGTATTGAAGATTTAATACACCATCCAGAGCTAATGTCCGTGAGTATAGAGTTGCCGCTCGTTTTGCGTAAATTAGTGTACCACTCTTTTGTCAAAGAGGTTATTGTGCGGAATAGTGATACACGAGGGAATCGGAACATTCTGTACCAAGCTAAGATAGAATGAAGGATATATGATGTAAGAAACATTGGTGGTAATCCCCTTAATTATTGCCAATGTTTATAAGTTGAAAAATAAGTTGACTCCGTTATATATTCTGTGATAAATTATAACTCGCCCCATTAAACCATGTATGATGATGTTGAGATCATAACAGCAAAACAAAAAATATTTTGTTGAAAAATAACTCTTGACGAAATAATGGATGGCATGATATGATATAGAAGTTGTCGCCGAGAACAACTGGTGATGACGAAAGAGAAATTGATCTTTGAAAACTGAACAACGAGTGAGTAAAGATTTCACGAAAGTGAAGTCAAAACAAATGAGAAATCATTTGGTAGAGAATGCAAATCCTTGCCAGTTTGTTTCAAAATGAGCATATCGCTCTTTTCATTCGATGGATGTTAGGTTGCTGCAAAGTTAATCTGACACTCATCTCCAGATGAATTCGAAATTGTTGCAAAGCAAATTTAGAAATCATCTCTATTGGAGAGTTTGATCCTGGCTCAGGACGAACGCTGGCGGCGTGCCTAATACATGCAAGTCGAGCGGAGTTGATGGAGTGCTTGCACTCCTAATACTCAGCGGCGGACGGGTGAGTAACACGTAGGTAACCTGCCTGTGAGACTGGGATAACTACCGGAAACGGTAGCTAATACCGGATAATACATTTTCTCTCCTGAGAGAATGTTGAAAGGCGGAGCAATCTGTCACTTACAGATGGACCTGCGGCGCATTAGCTTGTTGGTGAGGTAACGGCTCACCAAGGCGACGATGCGTAGCCGACCTGAGAGGGTGAACGGCCACACTGGGACTGAGACACGGCCCAGACTCCTACGGGAGGC
>DASXLR010000007.1:0-3729 GCA_036496075.1 Paenibacillus sp.
GAAGCATACTATGACAGAGGCAATACGGTCATGGTACATATCCGTACCCTGCGGAAGAAGCTTGGAGAAGATATCAGCAAGAATAAATTCATCAAAACCATTTGGGGTGTGGGGTATACAATCAATGAATAAGCGAATCCGAAGTTTTCGGACAAAAATGATTCTGCTGCTGGGGTTAAGTATGCTTCTGTCCGGTATGACCACGTATGGGATCTATAGAATTCTCCAATTCTATTATGCCGGTGTTCACGTAGAAGATCTATTAGCCCAGTATCGTCGCTTCATTTATAACATAGGGGATATTTATTTTTTTCTAATTATTTTTATTCCGCTAGCTATATTATTTTTCTTTTTACTCACGAAGCCGTATGTCACCTACTTTAATGAAATTTCCAAGGGGATTCGTCATCTTGCCAATGGTGAATTTAAGAATCATGTACATATTTCCTCGAATGATGAGTTCAGAACCATTGCGGAGGATATTAATCTCGCGAGTGAAAAACTGCAAGCGGCGGTGGAACGAGGGGATTTTGCAGAGAACAGTAAGGATCAGTTGGTCGTAAATTTGGCTCATGATTTACGCACGCCACTTACTTCTGTATTGGGATATTTAGATTTAATTCTTAAGGATGATCATTTGATAGAGGAGCAACACAGACATTTCATATCCATTGCCTTCACCAAATCTCAACGTCTAGAAAAGCTAATCGATGGATTATTCGAGATCACTAGAATGAACTATGGCATGCTGCCCGTTGAAAAGAAGCGAATAGACATCAGCGAGCTTCTGATGCAATTGAATGATGAATTATATCCTGTTTTCGAGAAAAACAACTTGATTCCCAGATTGAATATTGCACCTAACCTATACATTTCTGGCGATGGAGAACTGTTGGTCCGTGTGTTTGAGAATCTATTGACCAATGCCACTCGTTACGGGAACGATGGAATGTATGTAGATATCAATAGCTATCTTGATTCAGGGCATGTGGTGATTCAGATCGTCAACTACGGGGGCCATATCGCTCCAGAGGAATTGCCGCATATCTTCGATATGTATTATACGAGTGATCGGGCACGAACGCATCAAGAGGGTGGCACAGGTCTTGGACTGTTCATTGTAAGGAATATTGTGGAGCAGCATGGTGGAACGATTTCGGTCGAGAGTAATGTGGTGCGAACACTGTTTGAGATTCAACTGCCGCAAGAATCCATAATTTAAGAAAAACTTTATATTTGTCCTGCTTCTTTTTTAAGTAGTTTTCTCTATCCTGATTATAAGAGGTGTTAAGGAGGAAATAGTTGATGAAGAAGTGGGGATTTTTTATATGTGTGATGTTGTTGCTAGGGTATGTAGCTGTGAAGACAACAGCGTACTATCAGCAGAAAAGTGAGATTACCCTTGGAGATTATGAAAATCAGGGGATGAGTTTAAAAGGTTCCAAAACAGTTTCACAGGATCAAGTGTACCAAGGGAATTTATTGTTGGTTAACAAGGATTATCCTGTTCATCAGGAAGGTGTGAAATCCGATATTGTGAATTTATTTAAGCAAAAGGATTTGATGCAGGGATATGTATTGCTAGATCACAATACCCTTCTGTCAAAGCATGTAGCGCAGGAATTTCAGAAGATGATCGAGGTAGCTGGAAAAGAGGGAGTTAATCGTTTCTTGATTAGCAGTGGTTATAGAGATTTTGAAAAGCAAGATAAGCTTTACGAGGAAATGGGTTCGGCTTATGCTTTGCCGGCGGGTTATAGCGAACATAACCTAGGATTATCCCTTGATGTAGGATCTACGCAGACTAAGATGAGTAAAGCGGATGAAGGGAAATGGTTGAAAAAAAACGCATGGAAATACGGTTTTATTCTACGTTATCCCGAAGACAAAATCGAAATTACAGGTATTCAATATGAACCGTGGCACTTTCGTTATGTTGGGTTGCCTCACAGTGCCATCATGCAGGAAAGTAACCTCGTGCTGGAGCAATATTTGGATTTCTTGAAGGAAAAGAAGAGTATTTCGGCAGTTGTAGTGGGAGAAGAATATAACGTTAGTTATTATTCGGTTTCTACAAAGACGATCCTTAAAGTACCGGAGAACGGCCCATATGAGATATCAGGAAACAATATAGATGGAGTTATTGTAACTGTGAAAAAGTGAATCATAAAAAACGAAGGAGGTTAACTATTGAAACACACTACATCTAAGATGAAGATACTTTTGGCAGCGGGGTTTGTTATGTATCTGTATTTATTAATCAAGCTGATCTTATTTAAGTGGGGTTCTGTTGACATCCATTTTCTACTTTATCAACTTCAGCAGACGTTACACCAACCTAATCGTATTTTCGATCGACCCGGCAACTATACGCTGTTCAAGGAGATCTTAAGAGAGATTCACAGTATGTCCATCTCGAATCCATTCTCATTTACGAACCTGATAGGTAATATCCTGGCCTTTATTCCGCTGGGTATCTTCATTCCTAAACTATTCACACCAAAAGGCGCATCATTCGTAAATGTGTTCATTCTCTCCCTTTCTTTAAGCTTATGCTTCGAAGTTACACAGCTACTCTTGTGTATTGGCACATTTGATGTGGATGACCTCATATTGAACACTTCCGGCGGAATGGTTGGTTGCGGTGCCTTGAGACTGTTTATGATAAGAAACAAACCTCAATCCCATGAAAATTTGGTATTATCCCCTTCAAGTAGATAGATTGAACTAAAGTTTGCGCTCACCTTTTCAATCATTTCTAAAGAAGTTCATGAATATGGGGTATCGTCTTTAGTTCAATCTATATAGATAATCTAAAAAAACCTTGTATTAACATGGAAACGAGTGTGACCTGAAGGTGGGATATGGTAAAAAAGGGACAAGTATATCAACAGTATGCGGAAAAATATAAGGACTTTTATTCAAGGAGGAAAATTCATGCGCAAACGAAGAAAGACGTATGCTGTAGTACTGCTCAGCACAGTGCTTCTAAGCCAGTCTATTATATACGGAGCTTACGCAGCATCGGCAGGCGCTGCTAAATCAACAACGGTAGCAGTATTCACTCTGGACAAACTCGGGTCTATATCTTTGAAGAGCAATGTCAGCGTAAAGCTGATCGATATGGACATACTTGCGCAGCCGAGCGGTAATATACTTATATACACGCTTAGTTATAGCAATGGTAGTGGTAGTAGTGTAGATCTTATCGATTATTTCTCCAAGGTTACCACTAATGGGGGTACGGTCGTACAAGGAAGACCTATCACGAGTGATGCGACCAAAAAAACGGTGCCCTCCAAGAGTAGCCAATCCATAACTTATTATGTGAATATCAGCAAGGCTACAAAAGCAGACGGAGCCAAAGTTTCAATATTTGGGTGGGATTTCAGCAGTGCGGATTATCAGAAAAAGATGGGTGTTTTCAAGATTCCGGACAATTATTCATTTGTAGTTCCTAAAGACCAGAGCAAGAAGATCACGATGAATAACCTGCCTGTAACGATCAAAGCGGAAAGTCTGCAAATGATTAAACTTAATGGAAAAGTATACATGAGGGTAGGCGTCAGTCTCGCTAATTCGGGTGCAACGGTGCTTAGCGATCCCGGCTATAAAGCATACCTGAAATCAGCCGGTGGCTCGGTATTCGAGCTCAAGCTAGATGATGCTAGCAATAGTTACAAGGTACAGCCTCAGGAGAAGAAAACGATCTACTATTTGGCAGAAGTT
>DASXLR010000008.1:0-56329 GCA_036496075.1 Paenibacillus sp.
ATATGCTCATTTTGAAACAAACTGGCGAGAATTTGCATTCTCTACCAAATGATTTCTCATTTGTTTTGACTTCACTTTCGTGAAATCTTTACTCACTCGTTGTTCAGTTTTCAAAGATCAATTTCTCTTTCGTCATCACCAGTTGTTCTCGGCGACAACTACTATATCTTATCATGTCCGACTCAGTAATGCAAGCTTTATTTTCAATGTCATTTTCATGTGATTGTTAAGCTTTCTGGTTCGTGTTGGCCGACGTCTAATGGCCGGATAAATAATATATCACGTCTATCATATGAATGCAACACTTTTTTTATATCTTTTTTAACATATATTAAACAACCTTCCCTTCTCAATTCTGAAAGCAAGACCGCTTATACTTAAATATTTATGCTGAACTATATGCCCTCTGTATAAGCTAGCCACTCCTTTTAATTATTTCTACTATGTAAAGATGGCGTTGCTGCTCCAAATTTATAATATTATTACTAACGGAAACCATAGGACGCGTAGGTTGATTATGATTCGAGAAGACAATCTCCCCAATTTGATCGTTACTCAACCGAACCATCACGCCATTATTAAACTCTGTCACTTTTTTTATAAATATCTGTACTAATTTGGGATCTAACTTACCGAAGGATTCAGAGTAGATTTGTTCTAGAACCAAATATGGAGATTGTCCTTTCCGGTATGCCTTATTAAGCGTCATAGCATGAAATATATCCACTACTCCAACGATTTTGGAATACAAATGAATCATATTACTTTGAACACGTAATGGATATCCTGTACCATCGACTTTTTCATGATGTTGCAATGCAGCTAAACGCACTCCTTCATTAATTGCAGTAACGCTCTTCAGTAACTGATACCCGTATTTTGTATGCTGTCTCATTTCTTCAATCTCACTAGTCGTTAAAGAGCCTGGCTTATGCAATATGGTTGGATCAACCTTAACATTTCCGATGTCATGAAAAAGACCCGCGAATGCCGCTTGCATCCAATCTTTTGGTGGAAGAGCGCTCCACTGAGCGAGCTTGTAAGAAGACAAGGCACACAGAACAGCATTATGATACATATAATCGTAGTCATTTAATAGACGAGGCGAAAAAGAGATCACACTATAATCTTTTATATAATAAATCAAGCATTCTAACTGATTACGAATTTCATAAATAGGAATTCCTGCTGCTATAACAGAAGAATAGGCATTCTTAATCAAATGGATCAGTTTATCATATTCTTCATTAAAAGAAGATGGACTACTCGATGAAGACTGATTTTGAACAAATGGATCGGAAGAGTTGCCCATAGATTTTTCTGTTGTGGCTACTTTTGTATTATCTGATACCTTCTCGTTCGTCTGAACACTTTTTTCTCTCAATTGCCCTATCTCTACATACTCTACGAGAAATGCTTTCAGAATATCTAAATCACGTGGAAGTAATACCTTATCTTTATGAAAGAGGAGACCTCCCAATGGGGTATGTACACTTTTGACCAATTTGACACCGGGTTTTAAATCAACAATGGATACACTAGTCATAGATTAATATACATCTCCATTTCATTGTTCAAAGTTAATAACCGTATGTAGCAATCAAAACCATTATATTATTAATCTAATAGCTCCACAATCTATATTAGAGATATAAACCAATCATACTCTATCCGCTCTAAGAAAAATGACCCCGGAATAAATTCCGAGGTCATTTAGTAGATGCACTTAGGCTATATTTTATTTAATACACTGTCCATTTAATAGCCCAGAGTTAAAGATTCGGTAGCCATCTTTTCCGAATAATATTGTACTTCGAAACTTAAAACCTATTCTTCTTCTAGCGTTTCATCCGAAACGTCTAGAGAAGGTTCATCACCATCGGAAGAGATCGTCTCCGAAGACTCTATGCCCTCTCCAACTGAACCAGCATTCAAGCCTGACTCATCGAAGTCTTCTTCTCCTTCAGGAAAATCTTCTGTTTCTTCGGTTTTATCAACACGGCATACCGTAGCTACGGCATCGTCCTCACGGGTATTAATTAATTTAACCCCTTGTGTGTAACGACCCATCGTGGAGATACCCTCCATGCTCGTACGGATCAAAGTACCACTTGTCGTAATAATCATTAAGTCTTCTTCATTTTTGACAACTTTCAATGCAATGACTGGACCATTCTTGTCCGTTACATTAATGGTTTTGATTCCTTTACCACCACGGCTCTGGGATCGATAGTCATTAACCGGTGTACGTTTACCATAACCTTTAGAAGTAACAATGAGGATATCTAGGTCCTTATCTACCACATCCATGCCAATTACTTCATCTTCATCTGACAAACGAATACCCTTAACTCCTGTTGCGCTCCGGCCCATGGAACGAACATCACCTTCAGAGAATCTTATGGACATGCCCTGAGCAGTACCCATGATGACTTCTTGCTCACCATCCGTAAGTTTCACTCCGATCAGTGCATCATCATCACGAAGGTTAATGGCGATAAGCCCCCCCTTACGAATGTTGATATAATCCTCTAGTGGAGTTTTCTTCACGACCCCTTGACACGTAGCAAAGAATAAGTAATCTTCACCATCAAATTTCTGCACTGGAATAACTGCATTGACAGTCTCCCCTTGCTCAATTTGAATTAAGTTAATAATCGCTGTACCCCGTGCTGTTCGGCTTAACTCAGGAATCTCATATGCCTTAAGACGATACACTTTACCTCTATCCGTAAAGAATAACAAATAATGATGTGAATTCGTCACAAAAAGATGTTCTACAAAATCCTGATCTTTAGTATCCATACCCATAACTCCACGCCCACCACGCTTTTGGCTGCGATATGTGTTAGCTGGAAGACGTTTAATATAACCGGTATGACTAATTGTAATGATTACTTCTTCTTGTGGAATGAGATCCTCATCATGAATACTTTCTTCACCAATGGTAATCTCAGTACGACGCTCATCAGCGAAACGTTCTTTAATTTCATTTAATTCTTCGCTAATAATTTGTAATATAAGCGATTCGTCAGCTAAAATCTCACGGAATTCACTAATTTTCTTCAATAGCTCTTGGTACTCATTCTCGATTTTATCGCGTTCTAGTCCTGTCAGACGTTGTAAACGCATCTCTAGAATGGCCTGAGCTTGCTCAATACTTAGATCAAATGTACTGATTAATCCTTCACGAGCAATATCAGTCGTCTGTGAACTACGAATTAGTGCAATAACTGCATCCAAATGATCCATAGCTATGCGCAAACCTTCTAGAATATGTGCACGCGCTTCTGCTTTTCTTAGCTCAAATTCAGTACGACGACGTATTACAACCTTTTGGTGATCCAGATAGTGATACAGTACATCATGTAGACTTAGTGTTTTGGGTTCATTATTAACGATGGCCAACATATTGATACCAAATGTTGTCTGCATCGAGGTATGTTTGTATAGATTGTTCAGGATTACATTAGGGTTCACATCACGACGAAGTTCAATCACGACACGCATACCATTGCGGTCAGATTCATCCCGTAGATCCGTAATTCCATCCAATTTCTTCTCACGAACAAGCTCAGCAATTTTCTCCACTAACCGTGCTTTGTTTACCTGATATGGAAGTTCATAGACAACGATACGCGCTTTGTTGTTATTCTCCTCGATATTAGCCTTCGCACGCATCGTTACAGAACCGCGGCCTGTTTGATAAGCCTGACGTATCCCCTGACGACCAAGTATATAACCTGAGGTTGGGAAATCCGGTCCCTTAATGTATTCCATTAAATCGAGTGAATCAAGTTCTGGATTCTTAATCAGAGCTTGGACACCATCAATAACTTCACCTAAATTATGTGGAGGAATATTAGTTGCCATACCAACAGCTATACCCGACACCCCATTAACCAAAAGGTTAGGATAACGAGCGGGCAACACGATGGGTTCCTGTTCTTCTCCATCGTAGTTTGCTGTGAAATCAATGGTTTCCTTGTTAATATCACGTAGCATCTCCATAGCGATCTTGGATAGCCGTGCTTCTGTATAACGCATCGCAGCTGCCATGTCGCCATCTACAGAACCGAAGTTACCATGACCGTCTACTAGCATATAGCGAAGCGAGAAATCTTGTGCCATCCGAACCATCGTTTCATACACGGCACTATCTCCATGTGGATGATACTTACCGATAACTTCGCCGACAATTCTTGCTGATTTCTTAAAAGGTTTATCTGGGGTCATCCCTAGTTCTGACATCGCATATAAAATACGTCTGTGTACAGGTTTTAGCCCATCCCTTACATCAGGCAAAGCACGGCTTACAATAATACTCATTGCATAGTCCATAAATGACTCGCGCATTTCAACGCCAATATCCCGATCCTTAATCTGCGAGTTAATTTCTTCCGCCATACTGGACCTCCTCCAATTTCCTATCAACCTTAAATAAACTCTATAAGCAAATAGAAACGATTCCTCCATCTAGGAGTCCGGAATCCGCTTCATAACCTATCACGCTATAAAAAATCAGTAATCTTTATTATATTACTTTCTCAAAAGGAGCACAATTAAACGTTAAAGCTCTTAAAGGGGGAAATATGCCTAATTTTATAGACGTATTAGGGATATGCCCTGCCTTGATTAGATACCAAAACATACATTGTTAGGGAAATACCCTATCTCATAGTATACCATTGTTTCACTACATTGTCTTAAGTTTTACACCCTTTAACATATCTAAACCGTCCGTATTAACTATTCTAAAAATGTAATTTTGAAAGGATGAATCTTCTTGGCAATTCAGCGTGTCTCAAGTAAATGGGAAAAGACCAAAGTACTCCTCCAAAATGAAGAGATATCCGGCTATATTCCGCTCACTTATAAATACAATTGGGATGCTTTGGACAGCATGTTGAAAGTATACCCCATGGTATATATCAAGCCTGATCAAGGCACCTACGGAAATGGTGTTATGCGTATTGAACAATTACCAGATCAAGATCATGTGCCATGTGAACAAATCCCAATAAAATATAAATACTTACTTTATTATGATACGACCGTTGAGATCTTCCCTTCACTGGAACCACTTCATACTTATATTACTTCACACATTCGTAAACACACGTATTTGATTCAGCAAGGTATCGTATCTTTGCAGTATAACAATCGCTCCTTCGATCTTCGCGTTCTCACCCAAAAAAGTCCTAATCATCGGTGGGCCTCAACAGGAATTCTTGGACGTGTGGCAGCTCCTAATAAAGTAGTAACTAACCATCACAATGGTGGTAGTGTTTATATGATGGATATCTTGTTGTCTAATTACATGAATCGAATGGAGGTATTCAAATTTGAGCGTTCACTTCATAGTCTTGGAACGGAAGTAGCCGTTCAACTCGAAAAGAAATACCCTCGTATCAAGGAACTTGGTTTGGATGTTGCTATAGATTCTAATTTAAAACCATGGATTCTTGAAGTAAATACTCTTCCAGCTCTAATTCCATTCAAAAAGTTTATACCTGATAAACACATATATAAACGAATTCATCGTTATGCCTTGTCTTACGGCAGATACTCTTCCAAGAAAAGAAGAGTTTAAACAGGCTTAATCTATTATAAACGATTTCGTCGTCCCAAAAGGACAGCATTGTTTTACCGACGAAATAGGCATAAAAGTTTATACAATCTAAATTCAATAAAAAAGAAGGTGCAGTCGCACCTTCTTCTGTATATATACGAAATTTGTTTTAAATATCAAGATTTTTAACAGTTTTAGCATGCTCATTAATGAAATCACGTCGTGGTTCAACGTTATCACCCATCAATGTATCAAATATGCTATCTGCCATCATAGCGTCCTCAATCCGTACTTGAAGCATGGTGCGACTCTCTGGGTCCATCGTTGTTTCCCATAGTTGTGATGCATTCATCTCACCAAGTCCTTTATAACGTTGGACGTTAAATTTAGCATTCGCACCAAACTCACTTATGATCTGATCACGTTCAGCCTCGGTATTCGCATAACGAATAACTTTGTTACGTTCTACTTTAAACAAAGGTGGCTGTGCGATATAGATATAACCTGCATCAACCAACTTACGCATGTACCGATAGAAGAATGTCAGCATCAATGTACGAATATGTGCACCATCGACATCGGCATCTGTCATAATAATGACTTTATGGTAACGAGCTTTACTAAGATCGAAGTCTTCAGCAATACCTGTACCAAGCGCTGTTATCATATTACGAATTTCAGCGTTAGATAAGATACGATCGAGTCTAGCCTTCTCAACATTCAGAATTTTACCGCGCAGAGGAAGAATCGCTTGGAAATGTCGATCGCGCCCTTGTTTAGCTGATCCACCTGCAGAATCTCCTTCGACAATATAAAGTTCGCTGATCGATGCATCCTTCGAAGAACAGTCAGCTAATTTACCTGGTAATGCACTAACTTCTAGTGCACTCTTACGCCGTGTTAGTTCACGAGCTTTACGAGCGGCTTCACGTGCTCTTGCAGCCTGCAATCCTTTTTCTAATATTCGACGACACACCGCTGGATTCTCTTGTAGAAATTCCTGAAACTTCTCTGAAAACAATGATTCTACTACACCACGTACCTCACTGTTACCTAGCTTTGTCTTCGTCTGACCCTCAAATTGAGGTTCTGGAATTTTGACTGAGATAATTGCGGTTAATCCTTCACGTACATCATCACCTGAAAGGTTGGAGGTACCCTCTTTGATCATCCCTGTTTTGCGAGCATAATCATTGATAATCCGGGTTAAGGCACTCTTAAATCCAGATTCATGAGTTCCACCTTCATGCGTATTGATATTGTTAGCGAAAGAATAAATATTCTCCGTGTAACTATCGTTATATTGTAAAGCGACTTCTACTTGCATCATGTCCCGTGAGCCCTCTACGTAGATAGGCTCCTCATGAAGTGCTTCTTTTTTCTCATTCAGATATTTCACATACTCAATGATTCCACCCTCATACATAAAGTGATTAGAAACATCAGTACGCTCGTCTCTGAGTGTCAGTGCAATACCTTTGTTAAGAAAGGCGATCTCACGAATACGAGTAAGAAGTGTTGGGTAATCATATTCAGTTGTTTCTGTGAATATTTCAGGATCAGGATGGAAGGTAACCGTTGTTCCATGTTCCTCTGACTCTCCGATCACCCTTACATCATATTGAGGTATACCACGGCGATATTCCTGTTGATGGATGTGTCCTTCACGTTTAACGGTTACCACTACTTTTTCCGACAAAGCATTAACAACCGAAACACCTACTCCGTGTAAACCACCAGAAACTTTATACCCACCACCGCCAAATTTACCACCCGCATGCAATACAGTCATAACGACCTCTAGAGCAGGGCGTTTCATCTTAGCTTCTTCTCCTACAGGGATACCACGACCGTTATCGACAACGGTGATACTATTATCTTTGTGAATCGTAACTTCGATATGGTCACATATACCGGCCATTGCTTCATCAATACTATTATCAATGACTTCCCAGACTAAATGATGCAAGCCCTTAGCACTAGTCGATCCAATATACATCCCAGGCCGTTTGCGAACGGCTTCCAGACCTTCCAGTACCTGAATCTGATTCTCATCATATGTTGGTTGATTCATAGACATGCCTTCACCTACTTCTATAGATTCTACAACTACTACTAAGCATTGGCATAAAACACGTTGACCCTTTTCTTAAGCGTGGCAGACGAAATCGGAGAGTAAAAGACCTTGTCTTTCGTAACTACGATAGATTTGGCCTCTTCCTCACCAATATTTACGATCGTTTTCTCCTGCCGTGCATGGCTTACGAATTTCTTAGATATTTTAGATGATTTCTCAATCGATATATCAAAAATAGCTACGAGCTCCGAGGATCGTATATTTTTTTCCCCGCCTAAATGTATATACATTCTGATCCTCCACTCATTTAAGAGCCCACCTGACCTGCATGCACATGGTAGATGTTAGCATTCTTTAGTTTATCCGCATTCAAACTCTCAATTCCAGTCGCGGTGATGAATGTTTGCACCTTACTTTGAAATGTTTCGATAAGCTGGGTTTGTCTGTAGGGGTCTAATTCTGATAGTACATCATCAAGTAAAAGTACGGGGTATTCCCCGATTTCTTCCTGTATCAGCTCGATCTCTGCCAATTTAAGCGATAGGGCTGTCGTTCGCTGCTGACCTTGAGACCCATACGTTTGCACTTCTTTACCGTTGATATAAAAAGTTAGATCATCCCGGTGAGGACCCGCAAGTGTCATGCCGCGCCGAACTTCCTGTTCTTTCAATTGTGTTAACTTTATCATAAATTGCTCGAATAAGACAGCTTCATCTTCCTCTGTCGCCTCTCCGAACGATGGAACATAGCGTAACTGCAGACCCTCGGTCCCATTCGTGATCCCATGATGTATGGACTCTGCCCATTTCTGGAGTTTTACTATGAATTGTTTCCTTTTTCTTATAATTTTAACACCATGCTCTACTAATTGTTCGTTCCATATGTCTAACAACCCCTGCGATGAGGCCTCTTTGCCCCACATTTGTTTCAAAAGGTTGTTACGTTGGATCAATATCTTCTGATATTGCTGCAGATGAAATAGGTAGCTAGGTTGGACCTGTCCAATCTCCATATCGAGAAAACGACGACGAATCCCAGGAGTGCCTTTAACAATTTCTAAATCTTCCGGTGCAAACATAACCACATTCAACGATCCAATAAATTCGCTAAGCTTGCGCTGCTCTAGACCGTTGATCTTGGCTTTCTTCCCTTGAGGAGACAACATCAAATCCAACGTGAGTGGTCCATACTTTTTCTCAACGGTGGCAGAAATATGAGCGCTTGTTTGCTCAAAAGCAATGAGCTCTCGATCCTTCGACGTTCGGTGGCTCTTCGTAAGTGCCAAGACAAAGATAGCTTCCAGCAAATTGGTCTTCCCTTGGGCATTCGAACCAATCAAAAGATTCACATCCCCAAAGGAATCCATCCGCAATTGTTCATAATTGCGATATTGCTGCAAGCTGATGTTTTTTACAAACACACTGAAGTCCTCCTCATCTTCCGCCGCTACTCATGTGCGGACTTTGAGGTATGGTGCACTATTCTGCAGCAGCTACCTCAAACGAACCTTCACCCTCAACGTTAACAATATCCCCAGGATATAGTTTGCGACCACGACGTTCTTCCGGCTCACTATTCACAGAAATTGCACCCTCTTGCAAAAGTGCTTTGGCCATTCCACCTGTGGATACACAATTCGCTAATTTCAAAAATTGATCAAGCTTAATATATTCAGTGTGGATAACTACTTTATTCATGGATAGATGTTCCCTTCTCTTTCAACATAACTTACATTTAATTATTGGTTCTGTATGGCAATATCACGTATAAACTTTGGCTATCATCCATTGGTTTAAGAACAATGGGGCTCATAATCCCCGTAAAGGCGATCATTAACTGTTCACTTTCCACGACTTTTAGCACATCAAGCATATATTTGGAGTTAAAAGAGATTCGTAGTGGGTCCCCTTTAAAGTCTATCACATCTAGTTCTTCTCGTACTTTACCGAGTTCGGAGGAACTTGAAGATATTTCAATCCCACCTTGCTCTAAGGTTTGCAAACGAACAATATTGGTTTTTTCTTCTCTAGACAGCAAATAAGCCCGATCTATCGATTCACTTAATTTTTTTGTATCGACAACTAGTTCTGTTTTGTAGGTTGTTGGAATAATCCTAGAAGTATCAGGATAAACTCCTTCAAGTATACGCGAATAGAAGAGGACACGATCTATTTTGAACAAAACTTGGTTATCAGATACTAGAATCTCTATAAGTGTATTTTGGTCAGGTACGATTTTACTAAGCTCACTTAGTGTTTTACCTGCAATAACAACATTGTTAAATCGAACATCCCCTGATTCTAACTGCGCTGAACGGGTAGCCAGTCGATGACGATCCGTTGCGGTGAATTTTAATTCGTTATCTTCTAAGTTCCAAAGGATACCTGTCAAAATGGGTGTTGTTTCATGAGTGGAAATAGAAAATCCTGTTTGTTTAATCATATTTTTAAGTAAATCACCAGGAATCGATAAGGTTTGATTTTCTTCAATGGATGGAAGTATCGGGAATTCTTCTGGATCGAGGCCTACGATTTGAATTTCAGTAGCTCCTGAAGAAATAAAGGTTTGGAAATTGTCTTTGACCTCCATATTAATTTCCTGTGAAGGCAGCTTCTTGATAATTTCAACGAAGAATTTAGCAGGGAGCACGACACTGCCGGTTTGATCAATTTGAACAATCGTCTGATTATCATCTTCAATCGGAATAAATGACTGAATGGAAATATCCGTATCACTTGCTGTAAGTGTTACCCCTTGATGATTCACATCGAGTTTGATACCGGTCAGAATCGGAATGGTAGTCCGACTAGAAATCGCTTTATATACCTGCTGAACCGAATCGTTTAAATAATTTTTGAGAATGCTGATCTTCATAGTTTCACTCCTAGCGAGATTTCGGCTGTTTTGGGTTTAGGAAATGTTCCTTGTTCAGCCTCTTAATAGATGATGTATCTTTATATATTTTATTAGTAATAGCAGTAGGGGCACTGAATATGTGGATAACTCTCATAAACCGAATAAAATTAAGCCTATCCACATGTGTATAGATTGTGCATAGGCTTTGAACTTGTTCAGGTCGGATTTTTGATTTTTTCTATAAGATTATTGACCACTTTAAACAAATCTTGGTCGACCTTTAATGCTTGTGTGATTTTGTCGTGAGCATGGATGACGGTTGTATGATCTCGCCCTCCGAATGCTTCACCAATTTTAGGCAGAGAGAAGTCTGTCAGCTCTCGAGAGAGATACATGGCAATCTGTCTTGGAAAGGCGACGGCTTTGGTGCGTTTGCGAGCTTTGAAATCTTCCATTCGCAAATTATAGTATTCTCCAACTCGTTGCTGGATATCCTGAATGCTGATCATTCTAGGTCGGCTAGAAGGAATGATATCCTTTAACGCTTCTGCAGCTAAATGTGTGGTTACATCTTGATTGGTTAGTGATGAATAAGCTACAACACGGATTAAGGCACCTTCTAATTCACGGATGTTAGTGTCAATCTGGCCGGCGATATACATCATGGTTTCATTCGGAATATCAAGATTCTCAGCTTTCGCTTTCTTGCGTAGAATCGCAGTCCGTGTCTCTAGATCCGGAGGTTGAATATCTGTAATTAGACCCCATTCAAAACGAGATCTTAGACGTTCCTCCAGCGTTGGAATTTCTTTCGGTGGTCTGTCGCTAGAAATAATAATCTGCTTACGTTCCTCATGAAGTGCATTAAATGTATGGAAAAACTCTTCCTGTGTCGATTCTTTCCCCGCGATAAATTGAATGTCATCCACGAGTAATATATCCACACTACGATATTTGTTACGAAAATTTTCGGTTCGGTTGTCACGAATGGAGTTAATAAATTCATTCGTAAATTTCTCGGACGATAAGTATACCACTTTACTATTCGGATTATGCTCTAGGATGTAGTGGCCAATGGCATGCATTAAATGTGTCTTTCCGAGTCCAACGCCTCCATAAAGGAATAAAGGATTATACGCCTTTGCTGGGGCTTCTGCAACAGCAAGAGATGCAGCATGTGCAAAACGGTTTCCTGATCCAATGACGAATGTATCGAAAGTGTACTTAGGATTAAGCATGTGTGTTAGTGATTCTTCTTGAAAAACTTGAGGCTGCGTTGTAACTTGCTGCGGAGCTGGATATTCAGGCTTCGCTTCCTCAATAACGAACTTGACGTCTAATTGCTTACCCATGACCTCAAATAAAGTTGAGCTTACCATTTTTGTATAACGGCTCTCAAGCCATTCGACTGCAAAAGTCGTGGGAGCAGAGATCACAATAAAATGATCATTAATCTGCGTCGCTTTAGTTGCTTTAAACCAAGTATCGAAGCTGGGCTTACTGAGCTTGGTTTGAATAATAGAAAGAATTTCTTGCCATAATTCAGAAGTATGGCTGTCCACAGATTGTCACTCCTTTAAATCTCCCAATTGCGGCTAGAGCCATGAGTCAAATTGTCGAAAAACGATGAATAGTGTAAAACTATCCCCAAAACCCCGAAGGTGTGAACATGAAAAAATGGATAAATTGAAATTGTTCACAAGTTTATCCACAGCTTGTTGATAATTTATTGATTTAAATAACATATTCACAACCAAAAGTATTACTATCATAGCAAAAGAAGCGTTAGTTTTCAATGAAAGTCGCCATTTTATCCACAAATTCAATAACTTGTGTATAAAGTTTATTAACACCACAAGATATTGTTTATATTTTGTTTAAATTTCGACATCATCTTTAAAATTACCAAAAAAGTTATTCACAGCTTGTACCATGAAAAATCAAAAAAAGCGCATGATTGTGAACAGGTGGATAACTTTCAACATTTCAGTATTAATTAAGTGAGCCTGTGGAGAACTTTTGAAAACTGTTGAAGCATGTTGATAACTTAAATTAAAAGAGGTTGATATCATGGACATTGACTTTTGATGCTATTCATGGTTAAATGTATAAAGGCATTTTCTGTGTTGATGAAAATGGTTTATCTATATGCAGTATTACCTGTAAGGGGGTGCAATTCATGAGACCGACTTTCAGACCGAACGTGAGTAAACGCGCTAAGGTTCATGGTTTCCGTAAAAGAATGAGCACGAAAAACGGCCGTAAAGTATTGGCTGCTCGTCGCTTAAAAGGCAGAAAAATATTGAGTGCGTAAAATGAGCGTGCATGAAGACCACTGCGGTGGTCTTTTTTTCTTTATAAAAGGATGAGAAAGAGGTATTGGGATGGAATAAGTTTATGAGTTCTGGATCATGCCTATAATATATATGAAGAGAAATAATAAATATGAAGTGAAATTGGGAGAGAGACGTGCAAAAAAGCTTACGTTTACGAAACCGCGCTGATTTCAGTCGTGTATATCGTCATGGAAAGTCATTCGCTAATCATCAATTCGTCGTATATTGGTTCCGCAAAAAAGAGGTAGAGCAATTCCGTGTAGGGATTTCGGTTAGTAAGAAGGTAGGTAACGCGGTTGTTCGCAATCGAATGAGAAGGCTTGTCAAAGAAATTGTTCGCCATCATGAAGCTGATTTAATTCAGCACGTTGATCTTGTGTTTATTGTACGCAAAGGTGCATTAAATATGCCGTATCAAGAATTGGAACGAAGTATATTGCATGTGTTGCGAAAAGCGTCACTTTTGAGCTCTTCAAGGCGTTGATGGAATGTTTCCTTGTCCCTGTGATTATGGTATGATTTACAATGAAATGGACGTGCTAAGAGAGGGGTTATAAATTGTCGCGATTTAAGACTAGCCGAGGTAGGAAATGGATCCTCCTCACCACTGTAATGATTCTTACTATGGTCGTATTATCAGGGTGTGGAACGAGTGCAGCAGCTACCATGGTTACAGAGGATCTCAGGAACGGTGGTTTTTGGCAAAGAAATGTTGTTTATTGGTTCGCTAAAGCATTGGATACCTTCGCAGATTGGTTCGGCGGGGAATATGGACTAGCTGTATTAGTTATGGTTATTATTGTACGTACGCTTATTTTACCATTAACGATCAAGCAAGTAAGAAGTTCAAGAGCTATGCAGGCTATCCAGCCTGAATTAGTAAAGCTAAAAGAAAAATTTAAAGATAATCCTGAAAAACAACAACAAGAAACAATGAAGTTGTTTCAAGAGAATAAAGTCAATCCGATGGCTGGTTGTTTACCATTGATTGTTCAAATGCCTATCTTCATTGCTCTATATAATTCTATCTATGGAAATTCAGCTATACGTGAGCATACTTTTTTATGGTTACAGCTTGGTGAACCAGACAAAACATTTATTTTGCCAATTCTAGCTGCGGTAACGACTTTCTTCCAGTCTAGAATGATGATGAAAATGAACCCTAGCCAACAACAAGGGGCTATGCAGTTCATGATGATGGTTTACCCTATATTGATTTTCTTCATGTCGTATCAATTTCCGGCTGCATTGCCGTTGTACTGGTTCTATAGTAACTTGTATACATTAATTCAGAACTACTTCCTTTACCGTAACAAGGATGCGGTTGTTAGTACAGCTGCTGTATCCGCTGCGGTTAATAGTAAAGGTAATAGTAAGGGCAATAAAGGGAATAACTCCGGCAAGAAGGGGGCCAAAAAGTCCAAATGAATAAAGTAACTGCTTCAGGAAAAACCGTTGAAGAAGCTGTAAAAAAAGGATTATCCCAGCTTGGGGTAAGTCAGGACCGTGTATCGGTCAATATACTTTGTCAGCCGTCAAAAGGATTCCTGGGACTCATTGGTGTCAAGGAAGCGAAGGTAGAAATTTCCTTGCTTCCTGAAGAGACACCAGTACCAGTAGCCGAGACGGTGAACTCTCTTCCGCAAGATATCGTTAGTATCCAAGAAGATGAAGAAGATCCTTACCGCGCAGCGGTTAACTTTATTCTAGATGTAGGCAAAAGTATGGGATTACAAGTGAAGGTTGATGTCTTGCACAGTAAAGATGCCACTACACTTCATATTTATGGACCTGATCTAGGACTTATGATTGGCAGAAGAGGACAGACGTTAGACGCTCTTCAGTATTTAACGAATATCGTTGCCAATAAGGTATCCAGTAATTATGTAAGGATTGTACTTGATGCTGAGAATTTTCGTGAACGTCGGAAGAAGACGTTAGAGGAATTAGCTGACCGTTTGGCATTGCGAGTGATTCGTTCTCATAAAGAAGTTGTACTTGAGCCAATGTCATCGCAAGAACGTAAAGTCATTCATGCTAAGCTTCAGGATCATAGACAAGTTAAGACTTACAGCAAAGGGGAAGAACCGAACAGGCGTGTCGTTATTTCGTTAAAGTAGAGTTATATAAATAGAATGAACTGTCATGAGAATTTCATTCTAGGTAGATGCAATGACTCCCTGATCATAGATAGGAGTCATTGCTTTTTTCTTATTATATAGAATGAACTAAAGACAGCATTTGTCTAAGTGGAAAGTGTATTACGATTATAAAGGAGAGAAGCATGTTGATTAGTGATTCCATTGCTGCAATTGCCACAGCTGTTGGGGAAGCCGGTATTGCTGTTATTCGTGTAAGCGGCCCAGATTCTATATTAGAAGTTGAGCCTATATTTAAAAGCCGTATTAAGCTTTCTGAAGCTGAATCGCATACTGTTCATTATGGACATATCATAGATCCTCGGAATGGAGAGGAAATTGAAGAGGTTCTAGTAACCGTGTTTAGAGCACCACGATCGTTTACTACAGAGAACGTTGTAGAGATCAGTAGCCATGGCGGGGTCATCTCTGTTACTAGAGTCATGAACCTCTTACTACAACAGCAGATTCGATTGGCTGAGCCAGGAGAGTTCACTAAGAGAGCCTATCTGAATGGTCGAATTGATCTATCGCAAGCTGAAGCTGTGATCGATCTTATTCGATCTAAGTCTGATCGAGCATTTAGTGTGGCTTTGAAGCAGGTGAAAGGTAATCTTTCAAGCGAAATTAAAGCACAACGGCATATATTAGTGGAGACGATGGCGCATATTGAGGTTAATATTGATTATCCAGAGCATGATGTAGAATCCCTGACATCTAATTTAATTAAGGATAAATGTACAGAAGTGATGGAACAAATTACGAAGCTCTTAAAGACATCTGAAGAAGGTAAAATTCTACGTGAAGGAATTACCACAGCTATTGTGGGGCGTCCGAACGTCGGTAAATCTTCATTAATGAATACATTGGCTCATGATGATAATAAAGCGATTGTAACCGATGTTCCAGGAACAACAAGAGATGTCATTGAAGAATTTATAACGATCAACAATATTCCGTTGAAATTACTGGACACCGCAGGTATACGTGAAACCCTTGATATTGTTGAAAAAATCGGTGTAGAGCGCTCTAAGGACGCCGTTAATGAAGCAGACCTTATCCTACTTGTGTTAGACGCTAGTCAGGCACTGCATACCGATGAATTGGCATTAATGGAACAAATCCGTGGTAGACAAGCCATCGTTATTATGAATAAAATGGACTTACCGTCCATGATAGATATAGATGTAATCAAGCGTTACTTTGATCCCGAGAGCATTGTCTCCATGTCTGTGAAGGCACAGGAAGGTATTGACTCATTAGAAGAGTCGATATCAAAGCTATTTTTTAGTGGTCAATTGGAATCTAATGATTTAACCTATGTAAGTAATGTAAGGCATATCGCTTTACTAAACAAAGCTAAGCAATCTTTACAGGATGCTTACGATGCAGCAGAGATGCTTATTCCCATTGATATGATCCAAATTGATGTTAGATTAGCTTGGGAACAGCTTGGAGAAATTGTTGGTGATACTGCTGGAGATTCCTTGTTGGATCAGATCTTTTCCCAATTTTGTCTAGGTAAATAAGCTTTAAAGATGATTTAAAGCTTCTATATATAAGGTATAAGAGAAATACATTTAAATTAATTTAAAAGGAGGTAGTAACCATGAGTTATGTAGGAGGAAATTATGATGTCATCGTGATTGGTGCAGGCCATGCTGGCTGTGAATCTGCCTTAGCCGCAGCACGTATGGGTTGTTCGACACTAATGGTTACAATTAATCTAGATATGGTGGCGTTTATGCCATGTAATCCTTCTATAGGTGGACCTGCCAAAGGTCATGTTGTACGTGAGATTGATGCACTTGGTGGTGAGATGGGACGGAATATCGATAAAACCTTTATTCAAATGCGGATGCTGAATACAGGGAAAGGTCCAGCTGTACATGCATTACGTGCACAAGCAGACAAGTTCTCTTATCAACATACGATGAAGGAAACGATGGAGAAAGAACCGAATTTAACGTTACGCCAAGGCATGGTTGAACAATTAGTTGTTGAAGATGGCGTATGCGTAGGTGTGATTACAAAAACGGGAACAGAGTATCGTGCGAAGTCCGTTGTTTTAACGACAGGTACTTATTTACGGGGTAAAGTGATCATGGGTGAGTTGGCTTATGAGAGTGGTCCAAATAATCAACAACCCTCCATTAAATTGGCAGAAAACTTGCGTGAGCATGGTTTCGATCTCGTTCGTTTCAAGACGGGTACTCCACCGCGTGTACACAAGGATACTATTGATTTCTCTCAGACGGAAATTCAACCTGGAGATGATAAGCCTAAATTTTTTTCGTTCGAAACGAAATCATCTACCAATGAACAGCTTCCTTGTTGGTTAACGTATACTTCGTTAGATACCCACACTATTATTAGCAATAATCTACATCGAGCACCTATGTATTCTGGCATGATTGAAGGTACAGGACCACGGTATTGTCCTTCTATTGAAGATAAAATTGTACGGTTTAGCGATAAACCGAAGCATCAAATTTTCTTGGAGCCAGAGGGCAAAAATACTTCGGAATATTATGTACAGGGATTGTCAACAAGTATGCCAGAGGATGTACAGTTAGCCATGTTGAGATCTATTCCTGGATTGGAAAAGGTTGAAATGATGCGTAATGGTTATGCTATTGAGTATGACGCAATGGTGCCTACACAATTATGGCCTTCCTTGGAAACGAAGAAAATGCCAGGATTGTTTACAGCTGGCCAAATTAACGGTACTTCGGGTTATGAGGAAGCGGCAGGGCAAGGGGTTATAGCAGGGATAAATGCTGCCCGTAATGTACAGGGGAAAGAACCTGTCATTCTAGATCGTTCACAAGGTTATATTGGTGTGCTGATTGATGATCTTGTAACCAAGGGAACGAATGAACCTTATCGATTATTAACATCACGAGCTGAGTATCGTTTGCTACTCCGTCATGACAATGCAGATTTACGGTTAACACCGATTGGGCATGAGATTGGCTTGATTACAGATGAAAGATATGCAAGATTCTTAAGTAAGAAAGAAAATGTTGAGCTCGAAGTGGAAAGACTGGACAAAGCTAAGGTGGGTCCAAGTGTCGTGAATGAGGTTATTGCATCTGCTGATTCCACCGCGATTCAAGATGGAACTACACTGTTAGTTCTTCTGAGACGTCCAGAACTTAGCTACAGCCATATTGAACAAATTTCACCGTCTCCTTATGAATTAACAGATGAGATGAAGGAACAAGTTGAGATTCAGATTAAATATGCGGGATATATTGAGAAGCAACTCCTTCATGTAGGGAAATTGAAAAAGATGGAGAAGAAAAAAATGCCGGAAACGATTGATTATTCCGATATTCATGGTTTGGCAATTGAAGCTCGTCAAAAACTTACGACGATACGTCCTATTTCCATTGGTCAAGCATCACGTATTGCAGGTGTAACCCCTGCTGATATTTCTATTCTACTTGTATACTTGGAGCATTATAACCGAGTCACTGCGGCGAAAGGTTAACTATGGACTCTATACAGCAAGCATTCACAAGTCGACTGCAGGAACGTGGCATTACTTTAAGTGAATTTCAACTCGAACAATTCGAAATCTATTTCAAAGAGTTAGTAAGTTGGAATGAAAAAATGAATTTAACAGGTATTACAGAACGTGAACAAGTATATACGAAGCATTTCTATGATTCAGTGTCTTTGGCCTTTTTCGTGAATATGAGTAAGGTAAAGCGGTTAGCTGACATTGGCTCTGGAGCAGGATTTCCAGGAATCCCACTTAAAATTTGTTTTCCTGATCTTCAACTCACCATCATAGATTCGCTCAATAAAAGAATTACCTTCTTACAAAATATTGTGGATCAGCTTAAACTTACAAATGTTAAGCTAATTCACGGTAGAGCAGAACAATGTGGACACCAGAGAGAGCATAGAGATCAGTACGATCTTGTTACGGCTCGTGCCGTTGCTAAACTAGGTATGTTGAATGAATTCTGTCTGCCATTTGTTAAGGTGGGAGGAACCTTTGCTGCTATGAAAGGTAGTGACCCTTCCGTTGAAATACAGGAAGCTACTCGTAGTCTTAAGGAATTAAGAAGCGTGGTTAATCGTGTCGAGAGATTTACTCTTCCGATAGAAGAAGCAGATCGCCATATCGTTCTTATTAATAAGACAGATATTACACCTTATAAATATCCACGTAATTCTGGAATTATTGCTAAGTCACCACTTGCTTAAATAAGATATCCGAGTCCTAATGTTTCACGTGAAACATTGAATATCTATGTAGTTTTATCATAATATATTAATTGAAATGGTTTTATCTTTCAGACAATGAAAGATAAAACCATTTTTTATTAAAGAGCAAAACTACACTCAAAAAAGGATGATAAGAGAATAGGATTATATGAAAAAAAGTGATAGAATAGGATACATAGGAACTTCTTTCTTTTTATAGAAGTAGATCGTACTTTATATGAGAAAGAATATAGAACGACAGTATTCTTATAGTGATTAGAAAGTACCGACGAGGCGTGGTAGGGAAGTTAAATGAATAAAAAGAGAAACTGAATGAAGACAATAGTTTAGGTTGGTTTCATCTGAAATAACTAACTATTATGCTTAACTTTAGTGTGATCTATGTTCATTATCGCTATGTCCCGGTACTATTATGAAACTAGGTGGTAATATACGGAATGAAAGAACAATTTTCTAAATTATTTGGCTTAACTGAACGAGTCAACGGGGATGAAATAAAGCAAATTCCGGTAGAAGAAATCGTAAGTAGTCCCTATCAACCTCGTACTATTTTTGATGAAGATCGGATTGATGAATTATGTCAGACGATTAAAACTCACGGAGTTATCCAACCTATTGTTGTTCGTGTGCGTAATGCCAAGTATGAGATTATTGCTGGAGAGCGTCGTTGGCGGGCTGTTAGAAAATTAGGGCTTGAGACGATTCCTGCTATTGTTCGTGATTTTAACGATTCACAAGCAGCGTCGATTGCTTTAATTGAGAATCTACAACGGGAAGGTCTAACTTCTATCGAAGAAGCAGTGGCTTATCAGAAGCTAATTGACCTACATCAATTGACTCAAGAAAGTTTAGCTCAACGTCTTGGGAAGAGTCAATCAACAATTGCTAATAAGATCCGATTGCTTCAATTACCAGAACCCATTAAATTAGCTCTTATGGAGCGTAAAGTAACGGAGAGACATGCACGTGCGCTGTTATCTCTTCCTTCTGAGGAACTACAGTTGAAGCTAATTGCAGAAGTGATTGCTAAAGAGTTAAATGTGAAGCAGACAGAAGCTAGAGTGGCTTTTTATAAGGAAGTATCCGTTAATAAGAAATCCAAAAGAATATCTTACTCCAAAGATGTGAGACTTGCGTTAAATACAATAAGGCAGTCTATCGACATGGTATCTGGATCTGGGATGGCTATTAAGACAACTGAGAATGACCACGAAGATCACTATGAAATTGTTATAAAAATTCCGAAAAGATAAATGAGTGATGGAAGTGAAAGCGGCCCTTCAATTCGATATTTCTAATAATGAAACATCGGGTGTAACCTCATAGGTTCATGTAAACCTTTGTAATCCGTTACTGTGCTGTATATTACATATCTCGCGACCTACACGAAGAGTCTTTCATATCATTTGAGGTGAAATTAGTGTCCAAAATAATTGCCATAGCCAATCAAAAGGGCGGAGTAGGGAAGACGACGACTTCAGTCAATCTAGGTGCAGGAATGGCCTCTTTAGGGAAGAGAGTACTTCTAGTGGATATTGATCCACAAGGAAATACAACGAGTGGTGTTGGTATTAATAAAGCAGATGTTGAGAATTGCATCTATGATGTCATTATTAATGAAGTTCATCCTAAGGACGCTATTGCCGAGACTCAAGTAGAAGGTCTTCATATCATTCCTGCAACCATTCAGTTAGCCGGGGCTGAAATTGAACTTGTGCCTACGATTTCTCGTGAATTGCGTTTGAAAAAGGCCTTGAGTTTGGTCAAAAATAAGTATGATTACATCATAATAGATTGTCCGCCTTCACTAGGTATTCTAACTATTAACTCATTAACGGCTGCTGACTCTGTTATCATCCCTATCCAATGCGAATATTATGCTCTTGAAGGATTAAGCCAGCTACTAAATTCCGTGAGACTTGTTCAGAAACATTTAAATACTACTTTACAAATTGAAGGAGTATTATTGACCATGTTTGATGCTCGTACAAATTTGGGCATTCAAGTCATTGAAGAAGTTAAAAAGTATTTCCAAGATAAAGTATATAAAACGGTTATTCCCAGAAATGTTCGCCTAAGCGAAGCTCCGTCACATGGTCAATCTATTATTACTTATGACCCACGCTCTAAAGGGGCGGAAGTGTATTTAGAGTTGGCAAAGGAAGTGATTTCATATGAGTAAGCGTTTGGGTAAGGGGTTAGATGCATTAATTCCATCACTGTCTATTCATGATGATGATAAAATTGTAGAAATTCCACTTAGTCAATTACGAGCAAATCCATATCAACCACGTAAAGAATTTAAAGAAGAAGCTATTCATGAACTAGCTGAATCGATTCGTCAACATGGTGTTATTCAGCCGATCATTGTGCGTAGCGTCATTAAAGGTTTTGAAATTATTGCTGGGGAGCGTAGGTTCCGTGCTTCTCAATATTGTGGCAAGGCTACAATTCCAGCAGTAGTTCGAAGTTTCAGTGACCAACAGGTTATGGAAATTGCCTTGATAGAGAACTTACAACGTGAGAATCTGAATGCGTTAGAGATCGCTGTTGCATATCAAGGGCTAATGGACCAATATGCGCTGACTCAAGAAGAGCTATCTCTAAAGGTAGGTAAATCAAGATCACACATCGCTAACTTCTTACGCTTACTTGCATTACCCGAAGAAGTTAAGGATTATGTTTCACGTGGAACATTGTCCATGGGACACGCTAGAGCGATTGTTGGAATTAAGGATCATGATATGGTCAAACAATTAGCTAAGCAATGTGTAGTTAATGAGTGGAGTGTTAGGGAGTTAGAGGAGACGGTCAAACACTTGGACCGTAAACCTACTGAACCCAAAAAGGTAGCTAAAAATAATGATCCTTATATTGACCATATAGAAGAGTCATTACGTGATCGTTTTAGAACAACAGTGAAAATTAAGCACAATAAAGATAAAGGTAAAATAGAATTGAATTATTATAGTAAAGAAGATTTGGAACGCTTACTAGAATTGTTACAATAGGTTTGATTGTTCTACACAATATTGGGAATGGCGAAGGCATATCTGATTTGTTTCCCAAATGGGGGAAGGGGTATGTCTTTCCGTCTTCTAGGGGGACAGCTAATGAGCTCGGTGATTTATTTGGATCATGCGGCTACCTCTTGGCCAAAGCCACCTAAGGTAATGATGGCGATGCAGCAAGCAATGAATGAGGCAGCTGCAAATCCGGGGCGAGGAAGCCACTCGATGGCTGTGAAGGCAAGTCGCGTATTATTTGAAACAAGAATGGTATTATCCAAATTGTTCCACGTGAAAAATGCGAATGATATTATTTTTACGTCCAATACGACGATGGCATTGAACATGGCAATTAAGGGAGTGCTACAGCCAGGTGATCATGTGATAGCTACAATGATAGAACACAACTCTGTACGTAGACCTTTGGAGTATTTGAAAAGGACGCATGGTATAACCGTAGACTACGTTAAAGTCAACGGGAATGGGGAGCTGGATGTTACCGATATGAAATTAGCATTGAGTCGTCCTACGAAGTTAGTTGTATGTAGCCATAGTTCTAACTTACTGGGAAGCATTCTCCCCATTGCTGAGATCGGTCGGTTGGTACATGAGCAGGGTGCCCTCTTTCTAGTGGATGCAGCTCAAAGTGCGGGCGTAATCAACATCGATGTGAATGAGATGAATATTGATATGCTGGCTTTTCCTGGACATAAGGGATTGCTTGGTCCACAAGGTACAGGGGGATTATATATAGCTCCTCATGTAGATCTAGAACCGTTGCTTCATGGAGGGACAGGTAGTCAATCAGAGGAAAAAGAACAGCCAACAGTTAGGCCGGACCGCTATGAGGCAGGTACGCCTAATACACCGGGTATTGCAGGTCTACGTGCAGGTGTAAATAAAGTTCTGGAACTTACGCCGTCCTCGATCTATGCTCATGAATGGAAACTTACGCAGCAGATGATTGATGGATTAAAGAACCTCCCTAATCTTGTGTTGTTAGGACCAGAGGCAAGAATGCCTCGCTCAGGTATTGTCTCTTTTGTGATGAATAATGTTGATTCCTCAGAGATTGCTTTTAGGCTAGATCGTGAATATGGGATTGCAGTTAGGGCAGGGATGCATTGTACACCTCTAGCCCATTATGCTGTTCGTACAGAAAAAAGTGGGGCAGTGCGTGTAAGTGTTGGAGTAGATACAACCGAACATGAAGTGGATGCTTTAATCAAAGCGATGAATCAGTTATATAGAACATAAAAAAATGAACTAAAGAAGAAATGAACTAAAGAAAGTATTAAACTAAAGTTTACGCCTCAATTCCTAAATACTCTAAAGGAAGAATAAGAGGGTTTGTGTTTAGTTCTTACTATAAAGTCCTTAGTTCCTGTCTTACTTAGCTCAAGATTGAGGAAAAGGAATGAAGCATCCATGTCAGAACTAAATGAGATTATTACTGAGCAGCTAGCGTGGTTTATCGGAGGAATCGTAATTATTGTCTTGTTCTTGTTGGTTACGACAATGATTCAATCGTCTAAATTAAGTAAGATGCGGCATCGCTATGATGCGATGATGTCGGGCAATGGTATTGATAATTTGGAGTCGTTACTCATTGATTTGAAGGTACAATTGGACAGCTTGGAAGATGAACAAAGTTCGCAGCAGAAGACGTTAAAAGGGTTGTCGACGCAGCTTCGTGCTGTTAAGGGAAATCTAGCTGTCAAGAGATACAACGCCTTCGGTGAGAGAGGGAATGACCTCAGCTTCTCAATTGCCATTATTGATGACAATGCAGATGGAGTTGTGCTTACGTCCATTTACAATCGTGAGAACTCCTATATCTATTCTAAGCCGCTACAAGCAGGGGAATCGTTGATTTCCCTGTCAGAAGAAGAGAAAGAAGTCATTACTCTCGCAAGGCAAAAAAGTTAGCAGGGGATTTCCATTCTTTAATAGCTGAGTATAGACTCGTAGCGATGACATCAGATAGACGCATAACGAGGCTAAGACGTGTGTTTTGTAAGACGAAATATTCCATGAAGCCGCCGACATTAACGATACCAGTCAAATGGATATCGCCGATCGGCGGTAATTGTTTATTTACGCCAGCTCCCGGTCTAAGTGGGCCTTCGGCAACCTGGATACAACCGACGCTTGCGGATTGACCTAGGCAAGCATCAATACCTATTACAAAGGGTTGTTCATATAATTCATAAATGGTTGTAATGGTTTCCTCCAAATTGACTGCGTGTACAGGTTCATCTAATGTCCCATAAATACGAAATAGGTGGCTCTTATAGCGAGATAAGGAAGTGCCTACGAGTGGTCCCAGACTGTCTCCAGTTGAACGATCTGTACCTATACACACCACAATAACAGGCTGTCCTTCTTTGGCTTGAGCTAGATGAAATAATAACCTATGGACTATAGCAGAATGGATTTCAGGGTCGGTATGTGGTATTTTTAAGCATGATAGTTGCTGTTGTGATAAAGGATTGGAGAGAGGGCTCATAATATCTTCCTTTCATGTGTAGATAGTAGTAACTAGTATATGGATGAAAGGATATTTTTATACTATGGTCCCAATGATTACATCTGATTTCTAATGTTTTGATAACTTATATGTGATAATTAATAAAATATTACATAAATATAAACTATTTACAAAAAAATATGGTGAGCATTTTGGTATTTTCAAGAGATTCATAGACCATATATGGATAAGAGGGGGTCCTGTGCCAATGGAGACATGGATGCTGATCGCTTTCGATTCCACCCAGCAGGCGTTAAGAACAGAAATGTTACTGGAATATAGCGACATCGAAATCGACCTATTTCCTACGCCAAAAGAGGTTACAGCCGGATGTGCCTTATCAATTCTTTTTCCTGGAAGTGAATTATCAACGGTGGTGAGGATCATTCGGGAAGAAAATGTGGAAATAAAAGGGATATTCATTAAAAACAACTTAGAGCAATATGAGAACATCGAGATGTAAGGGGGAAGAACAGTGCGGAATCGAACGCTTGAAGTACCTAGCCCAGAGGGTGCTGTAAAAGAGGTGATTGCTTTCAAGGACGCGGTGTGGAATTGGTTAACTGATTCTCAAATGTGGATGGATGTTCTGTATGCTGGGATCAGAATTATCATTATTTTCTTAGCTACACGTCTAATCATAAGAATTGTATATAAGGTGATTGATCGCTCTTTGACACGACAAGGAAATAGTCGCCTTAACTTGAATCCCCGAAGGTTCGTGACCGTTGGAGAATTATTAAAGAATGTGACCTCGTTTGTATGTAATTTCATAATGGTTCTAATTGTATTAGGTGAATTTAACTTTGAAATTGCGCCACTGCTTGCAAGTGCAGGAGTCCTTGGTTTGGCTATTGGTTTCGGAGCCCAAAGTTTAGTGAAAGATATTATTACGGGATTTTTTATTATATTAGAAGATCAATTTGCTGTGGGTGATGTGATTCAGACGGGGACATTTAAAGGAACAGTTGAGATGATTGGAATCCGTACTACTCGAATTGTTAGTCATACAGGGGAACTCTTTATACTACCTAATGGCTCCATTAGTACGGTAACCAACTATTCAGTATCTAATGCTCTGGCAGTTGTAGATCTTCCTATAAAGAATGAACGAACTTTAGAAGATACATTGCACCTAATGAAGAAGGCATTAGTAAATATTCAGGAAAAGAATCCGAATATGATCTCCGCTCCTAATGTTCTTGGAATACAGGCACTAAGCACGAGTGAGTATGTCATCCGAATTGTGGCTGAATGTCTTCCAAACACCAAGGGAGAGGTAGAGAGCCAAATCCAGATGGGCGTCAAACAGGCTCTGGAACACGAAGAGGCTCGTATACAGGCAGAGATGGACAAGGTATAGGTTTAAGAGAGGAAAAGCAGTAGCTGTAACTATAGGAGGGGAAAACTGGAATGGAACGTAAAATTTTTCAGTTAGGCGATATTGTACAGATGAAGAAGCAGCACCCGTGTGGCAGTAACGAGATGGAAATCATTCGTATGGGGATGGATATCCGAATCAAATGTGTGGGATGTCAGCACAGTGTACTTATTCCTCGGGCTAAATTTGAGAAAAACATGAAAAAAGTACTTCGTTCTAACTTACCACCTGAAGAAACCTTCAAGGAAGAAAAGTAGTCTCGCAACCCCCTTATGGCATTGCTTTTTAGCTAGAAGTACAGTATAATCAATTTTGCTGCGGAAAGGTACCCAAGTGGTCCAAGGGGGCTGACTCGAAATCAGTTAGGCGTCGCAAGGCGTGCGTGGGTTCGACTCCCACTCTTTCCGCCATTACTCGTAAAATCCCGCTGTTATGCGGTTTACAATACGATATGTGAGGCGTAAGCTGACCGAATTACATACGTTAGTGTGCTAGCTGATCTGTTAGCGCCTTACTGATACCAGAATACCTTCTATGTGATTATCGCGTGGGAGGTATTTTTCGTATATGGATAAAAAGAGCTGGACGTAAAACGGTGAAAACTCGTTGACCTAATCGCAGAGGTAGCGTTACGATTTTATACTGTACATTTAGATAATTGTGGTAAAATTAGATGGTAATATTATTAGTTGAATCCAGAATAGAAAATACTTTTTTAAGATGATTGTAAATGTCCGTTACTAAAAAAGATAGAGATAATTATGAAAGTACTACTTTGGAGATTTCATGGAATGATAATGAAGGAGAAAATCATCAGGAGATTATTAAACTTGATATTGATAGTGAAATTGTTATGAAATGATCGTACAGCCCAACGTGTAACGAAAGAAGTGTATACAGTTTGAGGGGAGATGTCTTCGTAGTCAAAATTGGCTTAAGGACAATATACAATAACTTATCATCAACTGTACTGTTGTACAGTTAGTTTATTAACGAAAATATAATGCAATAAAGCCAAAAAGGAATCCGTTAGGATTCCTTTTTAACAGCGGTGCTTGATTGATATAGGAATTCTTACACAATCACATCTAAAGTGAAACAATTGGTTAAGCTTTGGGCAAACGTTAGGCTTGCCTTAGACCCTAGTTTCTTACGATACTAGCCCTTGTTACAACCTCATGTGCTGTCTTTAGATCTCCAGTGATTTGTTCAACTAAGTAGTCCAACGGAACCACACCTCTCTCTTGCACCGCTTGAATCATAGTATGGACAGAATCGACATGATTATACATGGTGTTCAAAATAAAAATAATTAATGGACTTTAACTTTAATTTTCTTCTTCCACTTACGATCCTTGTTTGTTGTAGATGGGAAGCGTTCGCCTTTGCGTAGCTTGACGTGCTTGGGATCATGAATTTCTGTATCCATACTGATCTCACCAATCTCCATATATGTCCCGTTATTGGGGGCTTTATCGCCAGGCTCGAATTCTGTTTTTTCACCCATTTGTATTCCTCCTTGTGTGTTGTAAGAAATAAACTGCTTCATTAGTGTGTACATGCCTTTGGAGAAACATGTGTTCATCTATATGGAATGAAATAGAGGCGTACTTGCATAACTCATGCAAATTTGTTATATTAATCAGGTGCGAGTTTAAGCTCGTTCCTTGCTCCTGACGTTTGATCGGGGGCCGTGAGTCCACAAGGAGGTGAAATGATATGCGCAAATATGAAGTGATGTACATTATTCGTCCAGACATTGAACAGGATGCTGTTCAAGCTAACGTCGAAAAATTCCAAGGCATCATCTCCAACGGTGGAGAAATTACAAAGCACGATGTAATGGGTAAACGCCGTCTTGCGTATGAGATTACGAAATTTAATGATGGTACATTTGTTTTAGTTAACTTCAATGGTACACCTGAAGTTCTTAACGAACTTGAACGCCTCATGAAAATTTCTGACGATGTTATTCGTTATCTCATTACTAAAGACGTAGCCTAAGTTAGTATGTTTTGCTTTGTAGTTAAATCGCTTGAGGGAGGGACTTAGATTGTTGAATCGTGTCATTCTGATCGGCCGGTTAACTAAAGATCCCGAATTGCGCTATACACCTGCAGGGGTGGCTGTAACGCAATTTACGCTCGCTGTGGATCGTCCGTTTACGGCACAAGGCGGCGAGCGCGAAGCGGATTTTATTCCGGTTGTAACGTGGAGACAGCTTGCAGAGACTTGCGCCAATTATTTGCGTAAAGGCCGTTTAACGGCTGTTGAAGGACGCATTCAAGTACGAAATTACGAGAATAACGAAGGTAAACGTGTATACGTCACTGAAGTTATTGCCGATAATGTTCGTTTCTTGGAGTCGCCAAACCGCGAAGGCGGTAGCGGCGGGAATAGTAGTGCTACACGTGAAGAGCCTTCCTATGGGGGCGAAGGACGTGGAAATTCCTCACGCAAAAATAACAATCAAGATCCCTTTTCCGATGACGGAAAACCGATAGATATTTCGGATGATGATTTGCCATTTTAGTAACGGAAAGGACTGAATAGCATGGCTTTTAAACCAAGAGAAGGCGCCGATAACGATAAAAGACCGGCTCGCCGTGGCGGCCGTAACAAACGTCGTAAGGTATGTTTCTTCACAGCTAATAAAATTACTCACATTGATTATAAAGATATTGATTTGCTTAAGAAGTTCGTTAGTGAACGTGGAAAGATTTTGCCACGTCGTGTAACTGGAACTAGTGCAAAATATCAACGTGCATTGACAATTGCAATTAAACGCTCACGTCAAATCGCATTGTTACCATATACTACTGAGTAGTATTAAATAAGAGAAAGACAGTTGCTTCTATAAGCAGCTGTCTTTTTTTGTTGTTTTAGGAAGATATGGTATTGTAATATGTCAGCGTAGTGTTAAAATTAGTTGACAACTAATGAGACGCTATAGTAAATTATTGTAATCTGACGCTTCTAGTAGGGTATAGAACTACATACATAACTCAGCCAACTGAATGAAAAAATCACATACATGTCATCATTCCTCCCATATTATTTTCCTCCCTTCTCTATGTAAGCGCATTACGAAATAAACTATGATTAAGTAATTAAATATAAAAAGAATAAAAAAAGATCTTGAAGAGTAAAAATGGTGATGCAGCGCTTGTAATATATATGATTAATAAAATTTATTAGATAATTGAAAAAAATAGATTGACGTGAGTTATTTTAACATTGTATGATTTACAATAATTTAGTAAAGAGATGTGGCTACGAATGCTGTGGACTATAATTGACCGGTGGTCATTACGTTAAAGCTTTAGTGTGTTATAGCTTTAACGTAAGTTTCCTCTGGTAGAGTTCATAGTGAAAGTGGGTCATTACTTGAAGAATTAATTAATATATTCTTTTAAGTAAGTGTCTACAAAGCGATTTATGAATCAAAAAAATGTACTAAGGGGGATTCATTTTGAAGAAGAAGTTATCGAGTATCATGTTAATTCTTTTGGTAATGATTACAATTTTGTCGGCATGTGGTGGTAATAACGAGGTTAAGCCAGCAGCAGAACCAACGAATACTGAAACTCCCGTTACAGAAGAAACTCCTACGACTGAACCAGCAACAGACGAATCAGCTAATGACGGGGTATTCCCAGCAAGTGATCCATCGCTTAACCCAGCGCCTGCACTTAATCGTGCCGATACGCTAATTATTGGTATGACGGCTCCGAACGGTACATTCAGCCCATTGTTCTGGTCTACGGCATATGATAAATATGTTGTTGAAACTGTATTTGACAGTTTCCTCGAAGTTCAAGGGGATGGAACTTACAAAGAGAGTCTTGCTGAAAGCATTGATGTTTCTGAAGATGGCTTGAAATATACATTTAAATTGAAACCAGGTGTTAAGTATAGTGACGGAACACCGGTTACAGTAAATGATTTCCTATTCTCACTTAAAGTGCTTCATGATCCAACTTATGATGGAGAATCTGATATTCTTTCCTTGAAAATTGCGGGCGGTAAGGAATTCCACGATGGTAAATCCAAAGAAATCGCTGGAGTAAAAGTTATTGATGACAATACAATCGAAATTAATGTTACTGAAAAAACGGCTATAACCAAAGATTCACTAGGTAGTGACGTTTTTTTCATGCCTGAAGCTTATTATGGTAAAGGGTATAAATTTGGTAAATTAGATTCTATTAAAGCATTGAATGATAAGCCAGTAGGTAGTGGTAAATATATTATGAAGAGTTTCGCAGCAGGACAAGAAGTGGTATTTGAAGCGAACCCAGATTATTTCGCTGGTGCTCCAAAAATCAAAAACTTGATCTTCAAAGTCACAACGGATGATACAAAACTAGCCATGCTACAAGCTGGTGAGATCGATATGGATATGGTTACTGTTAATGAAGACAATGTAGAAGAATTGCAAGCACTAGGATTCCTAGATGTTCATATTTATCCAACAAATGGTTATGGATATGTTGCCTTTAACCATAAGAAGGATAAATTCAAAGACGCTAAAGTCCGTCAAGCATTAACTATCGGTCTGAACCGTAAAGAAGTTGTAGAAGGTTCCTTTGGTAAATATGCAGATGTAATCAATGTTCCTGAATCAAAAGTAGGCTGGGCTTACACAAATGAAGGTATTGAGCCTTATGACTTCGATATTGAGAAGGCAAAATCACTTCTTGATGAAGCAGGTTGGGTAGTTGGAGCGGACGGTATTCGTGAAAAAGACGGAGAAAAGTTCAAGATAAACTTCTCCGCAACAGCAGATAACTCAGTTGTAGAGGCATTGCTTCCAATCATGAGTAAGAACTACAAAGATCTTGGGATTGATATTTCTCCAGAAACACTTGATTTCAACGCTATTAGCGCCAAGAAAGATGCTGGAAATTTCGAAATGTTCTTTGCAGCTTGGGGCTTAACGCCAGATCCAGATAACACAGTCTATACTTCTGGCGGTGCGCAAAACGATATCGGTTATTCTAGTGCCAAAGTAGATGAGCTGATGAAAAAGGGTAAAGCTGAATTAGATCGCGAAAAACGTAAAGAAATATACAAAGAGATGTATCAACAGCTTAATGCTGATCTTCCTTACATCTTCATGTATCAAAGAAGAGATATGTGGCCTATCAATTCAAGAATCACAGGTTTTGATTTGACTCCTTACAAAAACTTCACTTATAGCCTGAATCAAGTGGAAATTGCACCACAATAATAATACAACAGGATAAAATGAACTAAAGACGCACCCCCATATTCTTAATTTTCTTTAGAATGTATAGAGATGGGGGGCGTAAACTTTAGTTGAATCTATCTAGATGGATATATGCTCAGCCCTTAAGGGGCTGGGCATGTCCAATTATAAAGCCAGGAGGAATAATATGAAGCAGTACATTTTTCGTAGACTGCTGCAGATGATCCCGACGTTGATCGGCATAACTATCATTGTGTTTGCAATTTCTCGTATGGTTCCAGGTGATTATATAACGGCCAAGGCTTCCCCTAACATGACAGCAGAGAAAGAAGCGCAGCTTCGTGAAATCTACGGTCTAGATAAACCAGTAGCCAAGGCCTATATTGACTGGGTGGGAAAAATGGCTATAGGTGATATGGGTGATTCGCTACAGCATAAGAAACCGGTAACAAAAGTCATCAATACGTATGTATGGAATTCCGTCGTTATTGCATTTACAAGTTTAGTGCTAAGTTGGATTATTGCTATATTTGCTGGGGTATTCTCAGCCAAATTCCAGCACTCATTTCTTGATAAGATCATTACATTATTTATATTTATTTCGATGTCATTACCCTCCTTCTTTATAGGGCTCCTGCTTATATTAGTAGTCAGTCTAAATCTTGGGATAACACCTGTGGGCGGGATGACGACAGCTGGGCTAGGTGCCACAGGTTGGGAATATATCAAAGATGTAGCTGCACATATGTTCTTGCCTACGGTTGTGTTAACCATGATAAGTACAGGTAGTCTTACACGATATTTCCGTAGCTCTATGTTAGAAGTAATCCGTCAGGATTATATTCGTACAGCACGTGCCAAAGGTCTAAAAGAGCGCACAGTTATTTTCAAACATGCCCTTCGCAATGCGATGATTCCAGCGATTACTTTGCTCGGATTTGAACTACCTGCTTTGTTTGGTGGCGCAATTATACTGGAAAAGGTATTTATTTGGCCGGGAATCGGTCAGGTTTATCTAGGATCCATCAGTATGCGTGATTATCCGTTTATGCTCGGATTCACGATTTTCCTTGCCGTACTAACATTGCTAGGTAATCTGCTCTCTGATGTATTATATGGTGTTGCAGATCCAAGAATTCGCTTAAAGTAGGAGGAGATTCAATTGTCCGTAAACGTAACACCACTAGAGATGAATGTACAAGCTCCAGTTAAAGCGCCAGCATCTCCTTGGAGATTGGCAATGCGCCGATTTGTGAAGAATCGGTTAGCATTAATGGGACTTATTATACTGATATTTATGTTTATATTGAGTTTTGCAGGTCCGTTATTGTCTCCCTATACGTTAGGGGACTATAGCATAGCGGATAAGAATAAAGCCCCTAGTGCGGAGCATTGGCTAGGTACAGATAAGTTAGGACGAGACATTCTGTTGAGAGTGATGCTTGCAGGTAGAATTTCCTTGACTGTAGGGTTAGTAGCTACATCAATCTCGGTAACGATTGGAGCAACGCTAGGTGCGCTTGCTGGCTTTTATCGTAAAGGGATTGACACGGTTATCATGCGGGTTGCTGATATTTTCATGGCACTACCGGCACTACCGATTCTGATTATTTTGGGTGCGGTACTATCTGACCTCAAGGTCGATTCGGGTCAACGTATTTACTTTCTCATGTTGATTATCGGTGTTTTAGGTTGGACAGGGTTATCGCGGCTTGTACGCGGACAAATATTATCACTGCGTGAAATGGAATTTATGCAAGCTACGGAAGCATTAGGATTACGTGATCGCCGAAAAATCTTCAAACATCTGATTCCTAACGTTGTTCCAATTATTATTGTCTCTGCAACACTAGGTGTCGCAGGAGCAATTCTTGCTGAATCAGCTCTAAGTTACCTTGGTATTGGAGTTGTACCTCCTACGCCATCATGGGGTAATATGATTTCAGCTGCTAATAATATGATTGATTTCCGTAAAAGACCTTGGTTATGGATTCCACCAGGTATGTGCATTCTGACAACGGTTGTTGCGATCAACCTTATCGGTGAGGGCCTTCGTGATGCCCTGGATCCAAAAATGAAGAAATAGGGCACCCGTATGCTTAAGATAGGAGATGCGATATGGCTAAAGATTTAGTAGAGTTTCGTAATTTAAAAACGCATTTTCATACATCTGATGGAATTGTAAAAGCAGTCGATGACGTTAGCTTTACAATTCGTGAAGGCGAGACATTGTGTGTCGTTGGAGAATCAGGATGTGGTAAGAGTGTCACGGCGATGTCTCTCATGCGTCTAGTTGAGACTCCTCCAGGGAAAATTGCCGGAGGAGAAATATTGTTCGAAGGTAAAGATATTCTCAAGATGAGCAAACGTGAAATGAGCTTAATCCGCGGGAATGATATCTCAATTATTTTCCAAGAACCGATGTCTTCACTGAATCCAGTGTTGACTATAGGGGAGCAGATTGCGGAACCTATTATGCTTCATCTCATGATGAATCGTAAAGAAGCACGCTTGAAGGCTATTGAGCTTATTAATCTGGTTGGAATTCCGCGTGCAGAGAAAATATATGATTCGTTTCCTCATGAATTAAGTGGAGGCATGCGTCAACGGATTATGATCGCGATTGCGCTTAGTTGTAATCCCAAGTTGCTTATTGCTGACGAACCTACCACTGCACTTGATGTAACCATTCAAGCCCAAATATTGGATTTAATGCGGGATATCAAGGATAAGATGAATACTTCGATTATGCTTATCACTCATGACCTCGGTGTGGTGGCTGAAATGGCCGATTACGTTGTCGTTATGTATGCTGGTAAAGTGATTGAGGAGGCGCCTGTACTGGAATTGTTCAGAGAACCTAAACATCCATATACACAAGGACTGTTAAAAGCTAAGCCCATTATTAATCAAGAGCAGGAACGTCTATACTCCATACCTGGGCAAGTTCCTAACCCTGTTGACCTAGGTAATAACTGCCATTTCCATGAACGTTGTGAATTCTGTATGGATATCTGCAAAACGAAACAACCTCCATTCCGTTCACATGCGGATGGTACACATAAAGTAGCCTGTTGGTTATATGAAGAGGAGAGGGAAGTACAGTGAGCGAACCATTACTGCAAGTCGAACACCTAAAGAAGTACTTCCCGATTACCGGTGGAGTGTTCTCACGGACAGTAGGTCATGTCAAAGCGGTGGATGATGTCTCTTTTCATATTAACAAAGGCGAATCCCTTGGTCTTGTAGGCGAATCTGGTTGTGGTAAAAGCACGATCGGCCGCACGATCCTTCGTCTGCATGAGAAGACTTCAGGGAATGTACTGTTCAAGGGACAAGATATATATAAGCTTCCTAAGCAAGAATTACGTAATCTTAGACCGAAGATCCAAATTGTATTTCAAGACCCTTACAGTTCACTTAATCCGAGAGTTAAGGTTGGTGACGCTATAGGTGAGGCTCTTCTAGACCACGGATTGGTTAGCCATAGAGAGCTTAAGGAACGTGTTCTGGAAACCATGAATATTTGTGGTTTGGCAAGTTATCAGTACAATCGTTATCCTCATGAATTCTCTGGAGGACAGCGCCAACGGATTGGAATTGCACGTGCTCTTATTATGAATCCAGAATTTATTGTAGCGGATGAGCCGGTATCGGCGCTGGATGTATCCATCCAAGCACAGATTATTAACCTACTGAGTGACTTGCAGAAGGACAAAGGACTTACTTATTTGTTCATCTCTCACGATCTGAGCGTGGTAGAGCATCTCTGTGACCGGGTAGGTGTTATGTATCTAGGGTCGATGGTTGAAATGGCTCCCAAAAGGGAATTATTCCGTAATCCATTACATCCTTATACGAAGGCACTGATGTCAGCAATACCTATTCCAGATCCAACGTTAAAACGGGATCGAGTGGTTCTGAAGGGCGATATTCCAAGTCCAGCGAATCCACCTTCTGGGTGTAAGTTCCATACTCGTTGTCCTATTGCTTCTGATATTTGTAAACAGCAAGTTCCTGAATATAAAGATGTTGGCAGTGAACACTTTGTAGCTTGTCATTATGCATAAATAATTATAAATAACCAGAAATTAGATAGTAGATTTATAGACTCCAGACTCTTCCTCTCAAGGTAGAGTCTTTATTTTTTTGTTTAATTTACACTAGAAATGGAGTTCGAGTTCACAAATGGTTAAAATTTTGTTGGTTTCTTTTTAATAGCTTTAAGTTTACAATTGAAATGGTGTTTTTAAAATTTGTATATTCATGCTTCAAGGGAGGTTTAATCGGTTTAAATATGGAAGGGAGGTAAGAGTAGTACTTATCGTCAAGTTTGTCTAACTGAAATCATTTAAATTTATCCTATATAAAAGAAGGAATTGAAATATGAAGAAACGAACAAAAGGCTTTATAATAGCCACGATCGTCTTATTGTTAATTGGGGCTGGTGGTTTAATTTATCAGAAACAGCTGGCTATCTTGGCGTTTGATCTATTCTTATCTGATCAGGTAGAGGATACGCTACAAGCGAAATCTTATAGACCTCTGGATAGAGATCAATCCCTACAAGTTGAGCCTATTTCTTATCAGACCAAGCCATTCTCAATGTTGTTGTTAGGTACGGATCAGCGTGGGGACGAAACAGCACGCTCGGACACGATGATGTATGCGGTGGTGAGACCGAAGGAATCGAAGATTCTCCTTGTCTCTGTTCCTCGGGATACGTACACAGAGATCATCGGCAAGGGGAAGATGGACAAAATCAATCATGCTTTTGCATTCGGGGGACAACAGATGGCCATGGATACCATGCAGGCCTTATTGGACCACGAGTTAGACTATTATGCAACCATTAACTTTGTAGGGCTGAAGGACGCAGTAGATGCTCTGGGTGGCGTGGAGTTACCTATCGGTAAAGATATTGTGAATAAGGGTGCAGACCACGAGAAGTTTACAGTAAAGGCCAATAAACCTATCTATACAGGTGAAGAGGCGCTAAATTATGTACGTTATCGTGAAGATAGTGGCTCCAATCGGATGAAGAGACAGCAGATCTTCTTAGACGCAGTTGCCAAAAAGATGAGAAACTTGAACCAAATCACGAAGATTCCGGATTTGCTAGACATTATGGGATCTAACTTTCAGACGAATATGCAGCCGAAATTCATTATAGATCTAGGTAAGCAGATCCTGACGGGTAATGAAACTGAAATTGTAAGTTATAGCATCTCAGGAACCGGTATGCGTATGAATGGGGTATACTACGATAAGGCTGATGAAGATACGTTGAAATATGCACAGGATATGATCGATAATTGGATGAATCAGAGTACAACTTCTGAGCAGCTTATGCGACCCGAGAATCAAGAGTTAGAGTAACAGGATTATTGATAAAGCAGCAGTCCCAATAATGGGCTGCTGCTGTAATATCTTATGGAACATTCGGCTGTGACATACGTATAAAGGTAGGGGGACCTTCCATTAGGGACTCATAAGGAGGAATTCAGTATATGAATATTGCATTTTTTCTGCTTCCGAAACAAGAAGTAGTATGCTTAACGGTTGAAACAACGCTACGCCAGACGCTAGAGCGAATGGAGTATCATCGTTTTACGTCTGTTCCTATTCTAGATAAGAATGGTGAATATGCGGGAACGATTACCGAAGGTGATTTATTATGGTATATGAAGAATTCAGAGGGCAAAGTTACATTTGAGAACGCTTCGAAATTCTCATTGAAAGATGTTCCTCTAAGAATGAGCAATAAACCCGTCTCCATAGATGCCAACATGGAAGATTTAATTAATCTAGCCAAGGTTCAGAATTTCGTGCCTGTAGTGGATGATATGAATCGTTTCATCGGTATTGTACGCAGAAGCCAAATTATTGAGTATTGTGAGAAGTTCGTATCTAAAGAGTCCATCAATTCTCATTAAGTCATCATAATCCTATACATGAAGAGGCTTGCTATCATTAAATAGCTAGACAGAAATAGCTACATAGCAGGTCTTTTTGCTGTTTTCCCCTGCCAGGGCCCTTGATGTGAGGACCAATTATTTGTGATATAATTGAGAATAAAGCTTTTTCAGGGAGGTTAATGTGTCGAATATGCCAAAGGATTTGGATGTAGCCAAACGCGCAAAGGTCATTGAATGGCTGAAGACCGAAGTGGTCGACCATGTATCCCGATTGTTCAAGGCATTATGGGAAGGCAGCACAGCTCGGGTAGGCGATAGTCTTGCGAGCCTCATCATGAGTTCTTATATTCTGGGACGCCGACTTGGTGTACCTTATCGTGACATCGATAATCTATTATTGGATAAGCTAAAGAAACACAAACAAGAAGGTCACCAGCTTGAAGATTGGTACCAAGATATTTCCGCGCTTGAAGAACATGTGCGTAAGAGGTGAAAACGTTGAAATTTAATTTGTCTTCAGTAGCGTGGAGTGGCGTTTATTTGCTCCTGATGCTGTCTTTACAGTACCCTGCGTTCTCGATTTTCACGTTATTTGTTATAATTGTACCCGTAGTGATTTTGTTTAATATGTTGAAGACGAAGCAGTTTATTGTGCATATGGTTCTAGTCTGGGCGATAGCGTTTCTGATTCAATCCGATCTGACTCTACTCATGATGGCGGTATATTTTGCGATTCCAGCGATTGTTATGGGAATGTGTTATAAGAAACGTGTCTCGTCGTTACGAACCATACTATTGGGGGCCGCAACGATCCTAGTTGAGACCCTTCTGATGCTTCTCTTAGGGTCATTGTTCTTTCAATTCAATCTTGCTGAATATATTGAAGATATAACGAATATGATCATGACACCATTGTTGGATGCAAGTAGCAATCCATTCATGAGTAGCATGCCTTGGACACAAGATGAAGTTAATCACTTAAGTAGGGTCACGGTATTAAAGATACCTTATGCGCTTATTGTAAGTTCATTTGTGATGGCTATTATAGCGCACGCTTTAGCAAGACCTACTCTAACTAACCTAGGTCATAACGTACTGAAGCTCAAGCCTGCACATGAGTGGAGATTTCCAAGATCTTTGATCTGGTACTATTTACTGAGTGTAGTGATTGAGATCATCGCTCTGAACTCGGACAGTTCCTACCTAAGGTTATTATCTGCGAACATGGGCCCAGTCATCGATGTGTTTTTCAGAATTCAAGCGATTGGATTTTTCTTCTACCTTGCCTATACACGTAAGTGGAATACGGTGATTCCGGTGTTGATCGCATTTCCTGTAGTGATTTTCCCGCCGATGGTAATCATTGGTATTCTCGACATAGCCTTTCCACTGCGTCAGTTTATGACGAAATCCAAATGATAGGATGATACGTTCATGCCTAAATTTCTACAGAAACGCTGGCACGGCTACTATACCGTATGGGCATTTATGCTTCTTTTGCTACTTGTCATTTGTGTCTCGTGGTACAACTGGCCACTAGGTATCGTCTTCTTGTGTATCGTAGGAACGCTTTGCTACTTCATACTCAAGATGGAAATGACGTTCCGCAAAGACTTGCTAGAATATATCAACGGCCTTTCATACCGGATTAAAAGGGTGGAAGGTGAAGCGATGAGCATGCTACCTTTCGGTATTGTACTTTACAGTGAGGATCGAACCGTAGAATGGCACAATCGTTATGTAGGTGACATATTTACGCGCAAGTCGTTGATTGGGATGACATTGCAGGAGATTTTCCCACAAATTCCGGCGACCCTTGGTGACAAGAAAGAGGGAGTCAAGGAAAACACACATAAAGAATACCAAGTTCAAACGGAGATTCAATATGAGGATCGACACTTTCAGTTGATTATGATTCCGGATGAACGTCTGATTTATTTATATGACATTACGGAGCTTGTGGTGTTAAGGTCAAGGTATGACGAAGAGAAGCTTGCATTAGGGATTATTATGATTGATAACCTAGATGAAGCGGCTCAAGGAATGGATGATCAACAACGCACAGCGGTGATTGCAAAAGTTGCCAGTGAGATTACAAATTGGGCCAAAACGTATAAGATATACTTACGGAGGCTTTCTTCCGATCGTTATCTTATGGTGCTCCATTATAGATCGCTTCAGGAATTAGAGAAGAGTCGATTCGTCATCTTAGATGAGGTACGAGAAATGACTGCGGATCTGAAAGTGCCGATGACACTTAGTATTGGTATGGCCTTCGGTTCGAACAGCATTACGGAGCTTGGAGAGTTGGCGCAATCCAGTCTAGATATGTCACTGGGGCGTGGCGGTGATCAGGCAGCAGTGAAGGCGGGTCAGCGGTTATCCTTCTATGGCGGCAAATCCAGCGCAGTAGAGAAGCGGACACGAGTTCGTGCTAGGGTCATTGCACATGCATTGCGGGATCTAATGCAAGAGAGCGATAAAGTATTTATTATGGGACACAAGATGCCTGACATGGATGCCATTGGTGCTTCAATAGGGGTGCTTAAGGCGGCTCAAATGTATAACGTCGATTCTTATATCGTACTTTCGGGCAACAACCCTTCTATTGAGCGAATGATGGAACAGGTCGCCAAAGACGAGAAACTTATGCAGCGCTTTATAACACCGGAACAAGCCTTGCAAATGCTCACCCAGAACAGTCTGCTCGTCGTTGTGGATACACACAAAGCATCGATGACGATGGAACCTCGTCTTGTGCATAATGCGTCTAGGATTGTTGTCGTAGACCATCATCGCCGTGGGGAAGAATTTATTAACGATGCCGTACTTGTCTATATGGAGCCGTATGCTTCATCTGCCAGCGAACTCGTAACGGAGCTGTTACAATATATACATGAGAAAATACTGCTAAGTCCATTGGAAGCTACGATGTTATTAGCGGGAATTATTGTAGATACGAAGCATTTCGCGCTTCATACAGGGTCTAGAACCTTCGAAGCGGCTGGGTTCCTACGCCGTGGAGGTGCCGATACGGCGATGATTCAACGAATGCTGAAGGAAGACCTTCATGAGTATCTAGCTAAGGCAGAGATTATTAAGAAAGCTAAGATGGTGCATAACCACATTGCATTAGCTGTAACAGAGCCTGGGACGGTCATATCTCAGCTACTCATTGCACAGGTAGCAGATACGTTGCTTAGTATGACGGATGTCGTGGCTTCCTTTGTGATTAGCGAACGTCCGGATGGTATGATTGGAATTAGTGCCCGTTCTTTAGGGCGAATGAATGTGCAAGTCGTGATGGAGAAGCTCGGCGGCGGTGGTCATTTGACGAATGCTGCTGTTCAGCTTAAGAGTACTGTAAATGAAGCGGCAGCAAAGCTTGAGGAAGTGTTGGCGCAAATTGAAGAGAAAGAAGGGCTATTCGAATGAAAGTCATTTTTATAAAAGATGTTAAGGGCCAAGGTAAAAAAGGGCAAGTTAAGGAAGTATCAGAAGGATTTGCAGCGAATTTCTTATTTCCTCGTGGATTAGCAAGATCGGCAACAGACGGAAACATGAAGACGCTTGAGAATCAGACTGTAGCTGAGCAGAAGCGTAAGGATCAGGAGAAGGAAGAAGCTGAGGCACTGGGTAAGAAACTAGAGGGCATGAACATCGTTCTTAATGCTAAATCTGGTGAAGGCGGACGCTTGTTCGGAGCTATTACGAGTAAACAGATCGCTGAAACATTGGCGGGTCTTGGCGTGAAGATTGATAAACGTAAGATTGAGTTAGGTGATCCGATTCGGAACTTAGGCGTAACTCAGGTACCTGTGAAGTTGCACCCAGAAGTAAAAGCAACGTTGAAGGTTCAAGTAGCGGAGGGATAAGATGGGTGGCGAGCTGTTTTTTGATCGGATTCCCCCACAAAACCTAGAAGCAGAACAAGCTGTAATTGGCGCTATATTACTACAAAGTGAAGCTATGATCACGGCAATGGAGCGGGTACAGACCGAGGATTTCTATGATAAGCCCCATCAATTAATTTATGAGGCTATGATTGACCTCGGTGAGCAGAATCAACCGATAGATTTAATTACGCTGACCTCTTTGCTTCAGGATCGTGGACAGCTTGAGGATATAGGCGGCGTAAGTTACTTAGCAAGGTTGGCTCATGCTGTACCAACGGCAGCGAACGTCGATTATTATGCGCAGATTATTGAAGAGAAATCGATGCTGCGGCGCTTGATCCGCACAGCAACGCAGATTGTGAGTGAAGGGTATACAGGGGGAGAAGACGTCTCCGGCATGTTGGGGGATGCAGAACGCCGTATCTTGGAAATCTCAAATCGACGTAGCGGAAGCGGATTTGTGTGGATTCGTGATGTACTCATGGATGTATTTGAACGGGTAGAAATGCTACACGAGAACAAAGGTGGGACCTCGGGAATTCCAACAGGATTCGTTGATCTTGATAAGATGACCAATGGATTCCAGCGTAATGACCTTATTATTGTAGCTGCTAGACCTTCTGTAGGTAAAACGGCATTTGCTTTGAACATTGCCCAGAATGTTGCTGTGCGTGCTAAAGAAACCGTGGCTATTTTCAGTCTGGAAATGTCCGCACCTCAGCTTGTGCAACGGATGATCTGTGCGGAGGCTAACTTGGATGCAAATGTGATGCGTACGGGTGAATTTAAGGATGACGATTGGGCCAAGCTAACCATGGGAATCTCCTCTCTGTCAGAGGCAGAGATTTATATCGATGATACACCGGGTATAACGGTAGCGGATATCCGTGCGAAATGTCGTCGACTTCAGAAAGAGAAGGGCCTTGGCATGATTGTTATCGATTATTTACAGCTTATTCATGGTCGTGGTAAAGCTGGAGAGAATCGTCAGCAGGAAGTATCTGAAATTTCCCGTACACTGAAGCAGATTGCACGTGAGCTTGAAGTCCCAGTAGTGGCGTTATCTCAGCTTAGCCGGGGTGTTGAGCAACGGCAGGACAAGCGTCCCATGATGAGTGATTTGCGGGAGTCTGGTTCTATCGAGCAAGATGCTGACATTGTCTCATTCTTGTACCGTGATGATTACTATAATGCGGATACAGAGAAAAAGAATATTATTGAGATTATTATTGCTAAACAGCGGAACGGTCCAGTAGGAACAGTTGAGCTCGTGTTTCTTAAGAATTTCAATAAATTCGTTAATTATGAACGGGCTCACTCAGACCCATTTGCAGGTTAATGTGGCGTGATAGCTATGATGATGGGAAAACGATAATCCAATTCCGAACAATTGCACATTTCAATGTGTGATTGTTCGTTTTTTATTTGACTTTAAAAATTGGGGCTGGTAAACTGATAATGCTGCTTTAGTGCAGTGAATGGATATGCTAACAGAGTCAACTATGAAATTAAAACAAGGTGTATAAACACCCAAAGGGGAATGAACATGTCAACAGTAGTCGTTGTGGGGACACAATGGGGAGACGAAGGCAAAGGCAAAATCACGGACTTTCTCGCGGAGAGTGCTGATGTGGTTGCCCGGTATCAAGGCGGCAACAACGCTGGCCATACCATTCTGATTGACGGTAAAAAATATAAACTCAGTCTTATCCCATCAGGTGTTTTCTATGATGATAAGATCTGCGTTATCGGTAACGGAATGGTAATTAACCCGGCTGCACTTATTGAGGAAATTACCTACATTCATGATAATGGATTCACAACAAATAATTTGGTCATTAGTGATCGCGCACATGTCATTATGCCCTACCATATGCTTCTTGATGCATTGGAAGAAGATCGCAAAGGACCGAATAAGATTGGTACAACGCGTAAGGGAATCGGCCCTTGTTATATGGATAAAGCAGCGCGTAATGGTATTCGAATCTCTGATCTACTCGATCCAGAAGAATTCGAATTGCGCCTTCGTCAAATGATGAAAGAAAAGAATCATATGCTTGAGCAAGTGTATGGGGCTGAACCACTAGATGTAGAAGAAATCTTGAAGCAATACCTGGAATATGCGGAGTTTGTTAGACCTTATGTAACGGATACATCGGTCGTGTTAAATGAAGCTATTGATGAAGATCGTAAGGTATTGTTTGAAGGAGCACAAGGTGTGATGCTTGATATCGATCAAGGTACATATCCTTTCGTGACTTCTTCTAATCCTTCTGCTGGTGGGGTATGTATCGGTTCTGGTGTAGGTCCATCTAAGATAGAGCAAGTTATTGGTGTGGCTAAGTCTTACACCACTCGTGTGGGTGATGGTCCATTCCCTACTGAACTTGATAATGAAGTAGGTCATTATATTCGTGAAAAAGGATTTGAGTATGGTACCGTTACAGGTCGTGCTCGTCGCGTAGGTTGGTTCGATAGCGTAGTAGTACGTCACGCTCGCCGGGTTAGTGGTATTACTGGATTGTCTCTTAACTCGCTAGATGTTCTATCTGGACTGGATACTGTGAAGATCTGTACTGGATATAAATATCGTGATGAAGTGATTCAGTATTACCCAGCTAGTCTCAAGATGTTGGCAGAATGTGAAGCAGTCTACGAAGAGATGCCAGGTTGGAGTGAAGATATTACAGGAGCTAAGTCATTGGCAGATTTACCTGAGAATACGCGTAATTATGTACAACGTGTATCTGAATTGACAGGTATTCCAATTGCTATCTTCTCCGTTGGACGTAATCGTGATCAGACGAACCAAGTATTACCTATTTACAAATCATAATGGATTGAGATCCATATCATAAGCCTGTCTGCCGCTATGTAGCGGTAGGCAGGCTTTTTGTAAATATTAAGAAAGGTTAAGCTCCATTAAGCTCTGCTTATATTTCTACGAAAGACGGTTACTGTCCCTTTAAGGACTGCGAAGCGTTTCTTCTTGGTGTTATGGATTAGAAAGTCATGTCTTTGTGGTCACTTATCCTTATATGGGATTGAAACCCTTCCATATGGTCAATACTGTCATAGAGAAGCATCAGGATGGGAAGTAAAGGGGGATGTGACACATGAAATTCATGCAATGGCTGCTGAAGATAGCTTTAACGGTTACACTGGTTAGTGCCTTGACGGTGTTCACCACGGGAATGGTAGTGAATACGTATCTTGAATCGATATTAGCTAAATTTAATATTGAACTTGAGGGACAGACATTTACATGGGGTGGTATGTTGCAAGGAATGCTCGGAATGAATACCGAGAAGAAGAATACCGATACGGATCTGAAAGTTGAGGAACCTACCACCGTTAATAAAGATGACAACAAGATGCAAGGGACAAAGAGTGAGGGGGATTCTGAAGAGACTGGAGAGAAGGCACCGATTGATGCGCTTCCTGTAATGGGCCAGAGTCAATCAGAGACGACAGAACCAGCAGAACAGAATAAGGTCGATCAACCAGAGAACGATCAATTGGTTATCGTGACACCCGATGATGTCGTGCGCAAAAAGGATAATTTACCTGCAAGCGAGAAAGAAGAAATATTTAACATATTAATGACTAAGCTTCCACAACAAGAAGTACAAGATATATCCAGTGCCATGGAGGATGGTCTAACGGAACAAGAGCTTATTAGCATAGAAAAGACGTTATCCAAGTACTTAAGTCAAGAGGAGTATGACAAACTAATGGCACTACTGAAATCATAAGACAAAACAGTTGTCACATAGTTGTTACTAATATAGTGTTGGCCAGATTCAGGAAAAATGCGAAAACCTGCATTGTTAGCGGGTTTTTTTGGCATTGGGGTAAGGTTGAATAACGCTTTAAGCATGTGTTAAAGTAAATAATAGTTGAAAAGGTTAAATTTTTGATACCTTTTGAGGATTATAATTCATTCGACAAGGTGACATCTGTTACGAATGTAGTAGCGATTGGGCTTACAAAAGGAGAGAAGCATGAACGTGTTCAAAGGTATGCAAATGTTTCGAAAAACAAAGGACAAGTTGGAATCCAGTAACGAGCCTACTAAACTAGAAGAAGGCAAGGATGACGGTTCATCCCCTAAGGGTAGAAGATGGCTCACGATATTGGCATCAGGCGTGGTTATTACTGTAGGTCTTGTATTTGCGGGTAATGAGTACATTGATGCTAACAAGGTTCCTTATTATAAGGTGTATGTTCAAGATCAGGAAATCGGGAAGATTAAGGATAAGGAGCAACTTGAACAATTATTTAACCAGAAGAGAGAGGAATATCAAAGTAAGTATCCTGATGTAGAAATGGTATTACAAACAGAAGGAATTACTACGCAAGAAGATGTTGCTTTTCTGGAAGAAGTGGATAGTTCCGCGACCCTTCAAAAGCTAGATGGCATGCTGAAGGCTTATGCTAAAGGTGTTGAGATGAAGGTGGATGGTAAAGTGGTTGCCATTCTTAGGGATCAGAAGGCGGTAGATGAGGTGTTGGAGCAGGTGAAGCAGGAATACTTGCCCGTAGTAGCCAAGAGCCAACTGAACGTGAAGAAACTGTCCTACCCATCAAGCAGGGTCGCTGCTGTGAATGCATCAGTTGCGCCAGAATCTTCTGTTCAATCGGTCAAGATTGGCGAGAAAATTGATTCCACTCCTGCTAAAGTAGACCCTAATAAAGTGTTAAGTTCAGAGGATGTGGCGAAGCTTCTAGTCAAAGGAGAAGAAGCCCCAGTGCTGTATACAGTAGCTGAGGGAGATACAATAAGCTCCATCGCGAAGCGTTATACGGTGACTGAGAAGGAGTTGTATCTTAATAATCCAGAGATCAAGGAAAAATATCTTCAAATTGGCGATTCGTTGAAGCTAACCATTCCCAAATCTCCATTAACAGTAACCACGGTAGAACAATTCTCTGAAGAGGTTGTGACAGAACCTAAAGTAGAGATTCGTAAAAGCTCAGATCTCCCTGCAGGTAAAACGAAGGTTGTCCGTTCAGGGCGAGAGGGTCTTAAAGTGATGGAATATCTCGTGACGAAAGAGAATGGGCAAGTGGTCAATGAACAGTGGCTCGGTCAAGAAGTGATTAACGAATCACTAACTGAGGTTGTGTTGCAAGGAACAAAGATTATAGGTCAAGGGTCAGGGCAATTTGCTTGGCCGGTGAACAGTGCAACCATTACAAGTACATACGGTTCACGTTGGGGTAAAACGCACAAGGGAATTGATGTCGTATCAGGAAATCGTACGATAATGGCCTCAGATAGCGGCATTGTTACCTTTACAGGAACTATAAGTGGCTATGGTAATGCGGTGATTATTAATCATAGCAATGGTTACACGACGTTATACGGGCATCTCAGTAGGATTACTGTCAATCAAGGTGAAGCAGTTAATCAAGGGAAAGGTATTGGTATTATGGGCAATACGGGTCGCTCGACAGGGACACATCTTCATTTTGAAATTCTCAAGAATAACGTTGCCCAGAATCCAATGAAGTACTTAGAATAGAGATAACCTATATTATTCATTTTAAAGAGAGTGATACCTTGCAAGGGAGGTATTGCTCTCTTTGCGGTTTGACTAGTAGAGGTAGATATAGGTAGGGTGTCGCTGTCCTTCAGGTGTGTTAAGATAATAAAAGAGAGTATAAGACTAGACTTATGTCTTGAAATATAAGGTGGGATAATGTCATGCAGGGAACCATTCTGGTCGTGGACGATGAACAACCTATTGCCGATATTCTGAAATTTAATTTAGAAAAAGAAGGCTACGACGTCATTTGTGCCTTGGATGGCATTCGTGCTGTTGAGTTGGCTCTGGCAAAGAAGCCGGATCTCATATTGTTGGATCTGATGTTGCCAGGTAAAGATGGGATGGATGTATGCCGGGAAGTACGGGCTGCACATTTGCAAATGCCTATTATTATGTTGACAGCTAAAGATGGAGAGATTGATAAAGTTCTAGGTCTAGAGCTAGGTGCGGATGATTATGTGACCAAGCCGTTCAGTACACGCGAGTTGTTAGCGCGGGTGAAAGCACATATGCGGCGGCAGATAAAGCCTACCATTTCGTCCGAAGCATTGGCAGCGGATGAAGAGAAGCAAGGGGTAAAACTTTTTGACTTGTTCATTGATACGGACATGTACTTAGTGTTTAAGAATGGGGAACCGCTAGATCTGACGCATCGTGAGTACGAGCTTCTATTCTATCTTGTAAAGAATGCAGGAAAAGTGATGACGCGTGAGCATTTACTTCAGGCTGTATGGGGATTTGAGTATTTCGGAGATGTGCGCACGGTAGACGTAACCATTCGTAGACTTCGCGAGAAAATAGAGGAGAATCCAAGTAAACCGGAATATATCCTTACCCGTAGAGGGCTTGGCTATGTCATGCGCAGTCCTAAAAACGGAGGACTGTAATGAAAATAGCCTCTTTTTTCCGCACGATTCAGGCAAAGCTTATTATTGTATATATGCTGCTGATTCTAATCGCCATGCAGCTGATTGGCGTCTATTTCGTGAGTGCTATGAAAAATTCACTAACCAGCAACTTTACCAAGGATCTGCAAGAACAGGCAGAACTACTCTCAGTCATGGCTGCGGACAAATTGGGAGGCGACATCGACGCCGGGAAGAACTCCGTTGAAAGCCTAGCGATTATTGTTAATAACCTATTTAATCTAAGTGGTGTGGAGATTCAGGTACTCGATGCAAATGGTAAGGTAATGATCACCTCTCTCTCTGCGCATGATAATTATATAGGACGCAAAAATACGCAGACGGTGGTTAGTCGTGCGCTTCAAGGTATTAGTGACAATGAAGAGTATATGATAGATGAAGATAATGAACGTAAGCGTGTCGTTGCTAAGCCTGTTATCAGCAATGGCAAAATTGTAGGAGCCATATATATCGTTGCCTCCATGGGTGAGTTACATGACACGATGGGGCGAGTTAATAATATATTCATATCAGGGATATTAATAGCGCTAGGATTAACAGCGGTATTAGGGGTTATTCTAGCGCATACCATTACGCAGCCAATCATAGAGTTAACTCGTCATGCTAAAGCAGTAGCGGAAGGAAGCTTCGATCAGAAGATGCCGATATTCGGTAAAGATGAGATTGGACAGTTGAGTGAAGCCTTTAACTATATGACAAGTCGACTACAAGAAGCGTTGCTACAGAATGAAGAGGAGAAAGAGAAGCTAGCTTCGATTCTCACCAATATGAGCGATGGTGTCATTGCAACCAATGAGGCGGGACATATTATTCTGGTGAACCGTCGTGCTGGTGAGATGCTAAATCTTGATGAGGCGTCTGTAGTCACTCGAGACATTACGTTATTGCTTAGGCTTGACTTAGAGCAGTCACGGGCATTTACCGAGGGAACCATTAGTACTACGCTACTTGAGATTAGTCCTGAGGAAACGAACGATCCGTATATGGTGCGTGTAACGTTCATGCCTATTTATCGGAGGGAGTTCGGTATTACTGGCACTATTGCTGTACTGCAGGATGTGACGGAACAAGAGAAATTAGAGGCTTCTCGCCGAGAGTTCGTGGCCAATGTATCTCATGAATTAAGAACGCCGCTGACGACGATTAAAAGTTATACAGAAGCGCTTGATGATGGTGCATTAGAGGACCCACAGTTAGCATCAAGGTTCGTGGGTGTTATTCAGAATGAGACAGAGCGAATGATTCGCCTCGTGACAGATCTCCTTCATTTATCAAGATTGGATAATAAGGAATCATTCTTACGTAAGCAGATGACGGATATGTTTGAGATGTTAGAGGATGTGAGTGATCGGTTCTCTTTTCAAATGCAGCAGAAGAATATTCAATCAGAAATTACGGTGGAAGAGAAAATCCAGAGTGCATGGCTTGATCGCGACCAGATTGACCAAGTGTTGGATAACCTCGTCTCCAATTCACTTAAATATACACCTGAGGGTGGAAAGATAACGCTAGATGCTAGACTAACAGACAATCATATGATTGCGATCTCTGTTCAGGATACGGGGATAGGAATCCCTAAGAAAGATTTAGGACGGATTTTTGACCGTTTTTATAGAGTGGACAAGGCTCGTTCACGTAATATGGGAGGTACAGGACTTGGGTTGTCCATTGCCCGGGAAATTGTTAGTGCTCATGGTGGCACAATAGCTCTTCAATCGGAGTTTGGGCAAGGGTCGAAGATCACCTTTACACTACCTCTGCAAGAAGAAGGAGGGGAGACGATATGAAGGAGAAACTTAAGACCGTTTTGTTAGTGTTGTTGGTAACAAGTAGTCTCATTCAGAGCTATTTCTTGATGTACCGTCTCCCTGGAAGCGATTCTGTAGCCAAATCAGCAACGAATTATATTAAGACGGATGATATGGGGCCTGAGGAACGAGTGGAGAATCTTATTTATCCGGACAAAATGATTATTCATATGGGGGGGGATAAGCATACCATTTTCTATCCTCACTCCACTTTCTATAATTTGATTTTCTCTCGATTACAGGCGCGGAGCTTTGATAGTTTTCAACGCCGATCTATACAAAATATCGATATCAGTGAATTACGTTCTCAGAATGATGGCATTGAATTAACCTTTGCATCTGGAGTACCTGTATCTCTTTTGGAGCGAGTGATGCAGATTCGGCCGGACGCATTGTTCCAAGCGGAGCAAATTAATCGCATTTGGATTTATAATGTTAAGAATGAGTCGAAGGCGCACGCATTGTTCTTTAGTACAGAAGGTGGTGTCGTCTATGAGGCAGGTAAAGCGGATCTCACGGCACAGGATGTCCAGCAACATGTTGATTTCGGTAAACAGTGGACGGCTTATACTTCTATTAAAGGTTCCTACTATATTCCAGAGGCGGATATAGATATGATGGAGGCTGAATTTGAGATCGGCGTGTATGCTACAGAGCAAATGCATCGCAGTCTATTCTTCGATCCAAGTATAACTCGCAACATTCGGGAAAAGGATGGATCGGAGATTTATACGGATAGTAAGCGAAGTCTACAAGTTAGACAGGAGCAAAAGTGGATGAGTTATACGGACCCCGCAGCGCTTCCTGCCGGCGAGAGTAGTGCGGATACAGATGTGCTGGCCGCAGTTGATTTCGTGAACCAGCATGGTGGGTGGAACGGTGAGTATAGGTTAAGCCTGGTTGGTAGTGGGGAGGAGGAGAACGGCGTTGTGTTCCAGCAGTATTATGGTGCATATCCCGTTCTTGATACACCACAATTTAAGTATGGCGTCATGACTCTGAACTTACAGCAGGGTACCGTGTCTGCCTATCAGCGATCACTGATCTACAGTAAATCTGGCAGCGTAAGCAAGAAGATAAAGAAATTACTAGGCGGGAATGATCTGAAGGCTAAGCTTAAAAATGCGGAGAGCATATCAGGCATCGTAGATCTCTATCCGGCCTATCAGCCGTCGTTGACGAAGAAAGGTATGCTGCTTACTCCGGTGTGGGCAGTGAAGTTACAGAACGGCACAGTGACTGTGCTGGAGTAGGAAGGATTCATTTGTGGGTGCTTAACTTAGAGTTGAGCATGAAGAGGGCGGATTACAGTAAATGCACGTTCAAGAAGTCGAGATACTACTTCGTATGTTCAGTTCAATAGCTTTTCGAACAACTTCTATAAATAAATTGTACTTAGTGAAGGAGGAATAAGGATGGATTGGGGACGAGCCAAAAATGTACTTATATACGCGTTCTTGTTGCTTAATCTTGTACTGGGCTACCAGTTATGGATTGATGTACGCGAGCAGGCGAACACCAATCTAGACTTTACTTCACTAGGCGCCAATACTCAGAAAATGATGAAGGAGAAGAATATTCAGCTCTTATCATTAATTCCGAACGTTACGCCTGTGCTTCCTAAGATTACTTATCATTACCTTTCGGGGGACAGCGCCAGCGAGCCTGTCGTGTTAGAGCAACCGATTGACAGCAAGTTAGTCTTTATTGGTAACGAGTTAGTGAAGGCGCTAGCCAATCAAATTCCTCAAATTAAGGACTATCAATTCGATCCTACGTCTAGAGAGGATGGGGTCTTCGTGCTTCACCCTCTTGTTGAGGGCAAATGGCCTCTTTTCAATGATCAGACGAAATTGAACTTAATGTATAGTAATCAGAAGATTAATTCCTATCAATTATCGCTTATTGAAATTATTTCTTCGAATGAAGAAGAACAGCAGAAGGTACTGCCTGCGGCAGATGCGTTAGGGACTTTGATCGATAACAATTATATTCCACCCAATTCGGTGGTGAAGGATATAAAGCTAGGTTATTATGGAGAGATGTTTAATTCGGAGAATCAGGTCGCAGCTCCTGCATGGCGTTTCACGCTAGAGAACGGAGTGTACTATGTGCAAGGCATAAGCGGGGATGTTATTAGTCCTAAGACCGAGAAAGTAAAGGAGTAGAGATTCATGGGGATATCTTTTACCGTGTTGTCGAGTGGGTCAACAGGGAATGCAACAGTGGTTACGAACGGAGACAAGACGCTCTTGATTGATGCGGGATTCAGTGCGAAGCGCATTGATGAGCTACTAAATGAAAGAGATCTAGTGGGAAGCGATATTGATGGTATCTTAGTCACTCACGAGCATTCGGATCACATCAAAGGTCTGGGTCCGGTAGCACGTAAATATAATCTACCGATCTATGCCAATGAGAAGACGTGGGATGCTATGAATAAATCGATCGGAAAAATTGCCGAAGAGAATCGGATTGTGATGGATAGTGGTGAAGCGATGGATTTCGGCACACTTCAAGTTGAATCTTTCGGGATCTCACATGATGCTGCTGATCCTGTCGGCTACAATTTCTATGATGGAGAAGAGAAGCTTAGTGTAGCTACAGATCTAGGATATGTGAGTGATAAAGTGAAGCGCGCCATCTCTGACGCAGACGTATTGGTATTGGAAGCGAACCATGATATCGAGTTGTTGCGGATGGGACGCTATCCATGGAATACCAAGCGCCGTATTCTTGGCGATATGGGTCACCTCTCGAATGAGGCTTCGGGTGAAGCGATGAGCGAACTGCTGACCGGAGGGACCAAACGAACGTATTTAGCCCATCTAAGCCGAGACCACAATATGATGGATTTAGCCAAAATGACCGTGCGGGATGCCATGGAAGAACGTGGATGTTTCTATAAAGAAACGGATTTCCAGTTGTGTGACACCTATTATGATCGCCCTACGCCATGGGATAAGGTGAGTAAGCCATAAATTGATCAAGTTCAGCTGCTTTCTTTTCCATTTCTTCACGGGTGAAGACGCCCTTGTCTACTAGCAGTTCGAGCATCGTGCTGATGGCGAGGGTGTTGCGGTAATGCTCGTCCTTTAAGTCCGCTAGTTTGGCAATCATCGACACCATGTCCATAGATAAATTAGATTGTTCCATCGTTCTAAAACCCTCCTTCGATTAGTGACGGTACTTCCAACATCAACCATTGATCTCTTGGATAAAAGATTATGTCCGTAGAGTCACATATGATACAATAAAATGACCGATATGAATCTATGAAACTTTTTAAATCAAGAGTTATATTGTTAGTGTAGTCGGTTTTGTTCAAAAACATTCCTTTGATCATACAAAATTTATTGAATATGAAATAAAATGCATCTTTGGACCTGGTTTTCAATAATATTTTTGAGAAAGAGGTCTTTTGGAGCTTAGACCGGCGTATTTGTGGTGATGTAAAATAAAAGGGGCTTACAGTGCAACCTTTTGGGATGTTTCGTAGTTTAAAGTAGTATAGGTTGTAACGGTCCAGGTTCTTGGTGCGTGACAACTAGGGGGAGAGGATCACGATGGGCTTGTTTGATGATGAGTTTTACTCGACCAAAGTATCGAGACAGAAAAAAGAAAATGTCAAAGTAAGAAGAAGATCGGTAAATTGGCCCCGCCCCCGTCGTCGTTTAGGTCTGTCCACTTTGCAGATTTCCTTGATTAGTTCGGTTGTTAGTGCTTTTATGACAGTTCTATTAATCAGTCTAGTTACAGGGTTACCCACTTCACCGAAGGATTCAGCTACCGTGAGTGCTGCTCCAATCAAGCAGATTGATGGAGATCCTTTCGAACGACTTATTCAGGCGGCGGCGAAGGTTCGTCCTGCTGTGGTGAGTATCGTTAATTATAAGGATCATAAGAAGGATGTTCTAACGTTAGATGAATCTGGCGTTGGGTCAGGAGTTATTTATAAACAAAAGAATGGTCTTGCTTATATCATTACGAATCATCACGTCATTAATGAAGCTGAAGAGCTGGAAGTGATAACCATTGATGGTGAGAAACATAAAGCTAAATTGATCGGTACAGACCCCGTTAATGATATCGCAGTATTGTCTATAGATGACAAGAATATTAAAGTGATAGCCGAGATGGGTGATTCGGACAAATTACGCCTGGGCGAGACGGTTATTGCTATTGGGAACCCCCTTGGGCTTGGAGATACGCTAACCTCTGGGATTATCAGTTACACGAATCGTATGATTCCTGTGTCTCTGAACCAAGATGGTGTATATGATTGGGAACAAAAGGTCATTCAGACGGATGCTGCCATTAACGAAGGTAATAGTGGTGGGGCATTGGTTGATCTGAACGGCAAAGTCATTGGTATTAATACGATGAAAATATCGGATACTGGTGTAGAAGGATTAGGTTTCGCTATTCCAATGGATCAAGTGATGAAGACAGCTGGGGATCTGATGGAGAATGGTAAAATATCTCGTTCCTACCTTGGCGTATATACGGTAGATTTGAATAATTCCTTCTCTCCTATCGATGCAGATCAACGTAAGGAACTGAAGTTACCTAGTGATGTGAAGGATGGCGTTCTCGTTCTAGATGTGGTCGGTCCTGCGCTGGATGCAGGAATGAAACTGAATGATGTCATTACGCAGTTTAATGGTAAGGCGATTAACAAGACACTCGAGTTAAAGAAATTTCTCTATGATGAGACGAAGGTTGGCGATGAACTGACGATTACTTACTATCGTGAGGGTGAACTGAAGACGACTAAAGTACTGTTGAAGGATAAGCCTGATCTTGAGGACGTGAAGTAGGATAGCAAACATGTAAGTGAGCTGTGTTACATTGAAGTCTATATGGCGTAAATGAGTGTCTAAAGTTGATGGTTCAACTAAAGATCGTGACGTTTATGAGGCAGACACGAGTAGAAAGGTACATATACACCTCAGTTACCGGTTGTGAACCTGAGAAGATAGAGGTATATTTATGTATATAAATTGAACTAAAGTGTACACCCTCCAAATGCTATAGATTCTAGCGAAAATAAAGCTTATGGGGTTCGTCTTTAGTTCATTTTATGTATATACAGCAGAGTGTAAATCAGAAAGGATGCTTTCATTCATGTACGTGGTATGTAAAGATCATGTAGAACTTGCGATTGATATGTTCGTCGATGAATTTGAGGATGCGCCTGATATTGTAGATCTGAAGGAAACGGAATTCTCTGATTGGGATCCACCAGTGAAATGCCGTGAATGCGAGCAATCCGCACAATATTTGGTCGTTTAGAATAGAAGAGCAGAATATGTGAAATGAGGGAGGGGCGTGTTTTTGCGCCCTTTTTTGTATTTGTGGGAGAGAGCTTCAAGGACAAGGACAGGAATAAGGATAATGAAAAGGTAAAAGTAAAAGATAAGTAGAGTAAATAGATTTTAGGACATTAATCAGTGCTTGAAAAATATAGCGAGTTGATAAATGACCGCTACGTGGATGGATTGTCCTTCCGATCACTGTTGCCCCCAAATTTTTTTGAATATATCGCTGTTAGCGGTTAAAATTCAGGGGCAAAGCGTGTGCTTCCGAAGTAGCTTTCCAAAGGAAAGCTTTTAGGCGAACGCTACGCTTCTCCACGACAATTCCATCCTCTCCGCTACAATCAGCATAAAATTCTATTTTCAGCAAGCACTGATTATGAATTAGATCCTAAATAGATATAGAACATTAAATAACCGTGGTTGTTTATCATAGAAGGTATATATAAATTGTGGAGGTTGATTAAGGTGTTTATTCAGATTATCGGTGTCGGCAAATTGAAAGAGAAATATTTAGTGTTGGGCATTCAGGAATATGCCAAGCGGCTTACTCCTTACATCAAGTTCCAGATGGTGGAGGTAGCGGATGAGAAGGCACCAGACACCTTGAGCGAAGCAGAGGTATCGCAGGTTAAGGATCGCGAGGGCGAACGCATCCTCGCGCATATTAAGAGCGAGGCGCATGTCGTTGCGCTCGCTATCGGGGGCCAGCTATGGAGTTCGGAAGAGCTGGCTGCAGAGATCGACAAGCTCGGCACCTATGGGACGAGCCATGTTGTGTTCGTGATCGGAGGAAGCCACGGGCTCTCCGATGGAGTGCTACAGCGCGCCCAGCAGAAGCTCAGCTTCGGGCGTATGACGTTGCCGCATCAGCTGATGCGGCTGGTGTTGACGGAGCAGGTGTATCGGGCGGTGAAGATAAATCGGGGGGAACCTTACCATAAGTGACGGAGAAAAGTTGAGTTGAAGGTTGAAGCTTTAATGCTAAATCTATCAGGAATAGTTCTCCATCATTTGATATAAATAATTTCGAAAGTCTTCAACATAGGTTTTGGGCTCTACAACTTTTAGATGAGTGCCGAAGCTTGCTAAAAATTGAAATCCCATATGATTTTGTGGGACATAAATAGTTGCTAATAAAAGTCCAGAACGATGGTCTTCAATACTTCTTCGACCATACCTTTCGATGATTTGATCTTTTATGCTAGGCGATATCCATGCCTTAATCGTGACGAATTGCGGTAGATAACTTGCTTCGTGCCCTTGCTCTGACCAATCGTCTCTAGGATGAAACGGGCGTTCATCCATAGTAATATGATCGATCCGAGATAACTTGAAAGTTCGATATCCCTGTCGATGTAAACAGAATCCTTTCAAGTACCAACTTGATTCGCTAAAATGCAGCTCATAGGGCTCGACCATTCTATTCGTTACAGCCCCGTCCTTATCTGTATAATCAAACGAAACCAGCCTCTTTTTTGAAATGGATTCTTGACATGTCTTTAAGGTTTTAAGAATCTCGGACCGACCTTCCCAATCATAAAATGACAGTTGAATGG
>DASXLR010000009.1:0-12774 GCA_036496075.1 Paenibacillus sp.
TTTGTTGATTGATTCAATTATTGAAACAATGAGAGGTATCCAGTAGGCTCTAATGTCTTAGGCAACTGGTGTACCATTTTTAACAGGTTCATCTGGCTTTAAGAGCACCACATCACCCTCTCCCGGAATACCACCGATTACCAACACCTCAGATTTAAAACCTGCGATACGTCTAACTGGAAAGTTGATTACTGCGATAACTTGATGTCCAATAAGTTGTTCCGGTTCATATCTTTGTGTAATTTGAGCCGAAGAGCGTTTAATACCCATTTCACCAAAATCAATTTCTAATTTTATTGCGAGTTTTCGAGCTTCTGGAAAAGGCTCTGCTTTAATTACAGTGCCAACACGCATATCTAATTTCAAAAAGTCCTCAATTGTCACCATAGATGTTTCCTCCATTTCCTACAGTTACTCTGATTTCACGGTATAATCTTAGGTTATAAATTTATATAAGCAAGTCTGCCTGTTAGCTTAATAACGCGTCCAGTCTAATGCTCATTCTTCTCGAACATAAAATACCTGCCAATACTGGCGGGGTACGCTGCTTACGTATAATGTAAATCAATATAATACACTTGGGACATTCTGTAAATGAATACTATCCGTTGCTAAGGAAAAGCTTCCTTATCCTAAACAGAAAAAAACCTGCAGCACTCACGCCAGCAAGGTACCATATAATCAAAATAGAACATGTGTCACGAGTAATAAATATGCTCAATTAAACCAATGACCACATTGTCGTTATGCCTTTGTGGTCTCTCCTTTGCACTATCATTCACCGTTAGTCGAATAAAAGAATTTTCTACTTTCTTCACTGCGTAACTCATCTTATATCCAGCCGAAACAGCAATCCAATTATTATCTTTACCTAGGCGTGTAAGAATTAAGATATCTTACTTAGTTCCATTCCCGAGCTGTCCCTGAAGATTATAACCCCAGCAACGCTTGGTGATCCAGCCATTAGACCTTTATTAGACTTATGACGAGCACCATGAATATTAACATACGATATATAAGCACAATAAAATAACATCCTACTTCTATGGTACTATTCACCTAAATCTGATAGGCTTATCCCAAAACAATTTTATGGAGGAGTTCAAATTGATCAAAACCCTTAAAGCTCTTGGCATCATTTCAATCATTGGAGGAATCATAGTTGGCATCATTTACGGGATAAAAGAAGACCCAATGGCAAAATTGCTAGAGATGGATGACAGCTTTCGATTTGCTGTAGCACTATCCTGGTGGGTAAGCGGCGTAGTCTCTGGCATACTATTTCTAGCATTCTCCAAAATGCTCGAGTTGTTAGAATGGCATAGTCACATGCTTAAAGAACTTATGCAGAGAAACGCACGTTGATACACTCCCATCTCAACCGAATCCAATAGGTAATAGTAAAGCGTCATTGTATTCAATTAAAAGATTTCAAGAATTACATATAGAGTATAACTATAAAACTAAAGACCATATTGGCGTAATGAAGTGAACCCCTTAGAATAAACATTGGAAAAACCCTCGGGTTTAGCCGATGAATTCTAGAGGTGCATTTTTAGAACAAGAACAGAGTAAAGGTCTGGATGAGGAAGTATCGTGAAAGTGGACAAATGGCATTCGAGGATAGACGAGGATATTCTCATAAAGTCGAGACTGAGTAAGAAAGTGAGCTCCGCCGTCTGTGTCTGGAGGTAGATGTCCTAAAAAGGTGGTTACAAATCTTGAATCCCGATGAGCTAAAGCACAAACGAAGTACTAAGGAACTCTGCGCTAATCGCTAATTTAGTATTAGCAGGTTGGAGCAAATCAGCATGTCTCGCTGAGGCAATTGTTATGACAATGTCTCAATGGAGAGTTTCCTCTTTCATCTTAAAGTCGAAGCGCTTTATTCTTATCATATACGAAGTAGATGAGGCCCAATCAAAAATGGAGGAATTTATTCGTTTTTAAACGTCCACTGTATGGGGTCTTGACCAAAGTCAGTAAGGATTCATTTATTTAGTGATCGTAGCCGTCTTGGTATTATTGTCCCAGGCTATTTTTGCACCTAAGGCATCACTAACGGCCCGTAGCGGTACATATGTCTTGCCATCGATTAATAGGCCGTTCTCGATCTGTTTTCCGTTTACAATTACATTCGCTTTGTCCACTTTCTCCCCCTCCTTCCCAGGTTCTATTTTCATGCCATAACGCGCCTGCAACTCGTCCATCGATCCATTAAATTCATTCAGATCAACTGCGCCGCTTATACCCGGAACTGATCTTGTACCACTCGGCAAAGTCCCTCCTGCTACTCCGTCACTATACTGCCAAAACTCCCAACGCACCCAGCCCGATGCGTTGACGGGTGGTGTCGAAGCATTGTAACGTGCGATCCACAGTGGGTAGTCGCTCAGACCCGTGAAATTACCTATAAATGACGGATAGGTGTATACCAAAGGCTTAACGCCCGTGAGTTGGTTGATCTCTTTCAAAAAGGATTTCGCAACAGCGGTAATGGTTGTCTTGCTCAAATTGCTTTTGTTGCTCTCATAATCCATCACAGGCGGCAGATCAAAAACGCTAACACCCCCAGCTACTTGAATCGCATTATAAAATGTCTGAGCTGCTGTCCGTGCCTTATCCGCTGTTATTACTGAGTCGTCGATGTAATGGTACGCCCCTACCAGCAATTCAGCCGCCTTTGCGCCCTTGACGTTATCTAGAAATTTGTCGTCCATGCTGTTTTGCGTAGCCTTGATAAAAACAAAAGATATTCCAGCTGCAGCTACCTTTTTCCAATCGATCACACCTTGCCAGCGGGATACATCAACCCCTTGAGCGTTGCCCTTACTCCGATTTTGCATCTGAATCCACCCTTTCTTGGCTTGCTTGATTAACTGGTTACCAATACCGCGAGTGCACCAGCCCCTCCCCTATAAACGATGCTCCAATTCAGTACTCTCGGTTTCTGCTTAAGCACGAATCCGATCACCCAGCCTACATCAACAACAAGCAACTTTGGATCAATCAATTGAAAGATTGCATTCCATTTAAATCATCCTCTCTGAATTCTAATACATTCTATTACACTAGTAGGTCAATCCGCTTGTGCGCTTGCTTAGCCGACTCTTCTACTCTGTAATATATTCTGATAAACCGTCCACTCGTTGACCCTGCATACGCACATCTACCCGAATGTCGTCGATACCTTTCTTTATGTACGCGGGACATACGTTTATAGCACAGCGTCACTCCCAGCTTCTTGTGCGATTTCTTATTTAAAAGAAGCTATTTTTCCTTGTTCACCCTAATGCATCCCACTGATCGCAGCTATGAGAGCTATGATCCCTACTCATTCCATCCAACTCCCCCGTACTCTATAAAAAATAGCCCCCATGGTTATGAGGGCATAAAAAATACACATCTAAGGTGCTCTTGATGTTGATATGACTGTGAAAAGCCTCTATGTAGCTCTCTACCCACTAATTTTGTCTATGATTCTACGATATTACAGCTTATTAACATGGATATTTTCACTTAGCTCTGATAGACTGTTTGGTGATTGTTATCTTACTTAGGGGGAACAGGAAATTGAATAAACAGCTATTTAAAAAATGGTGGTTCTGGGGTATTGTTATTTTGATTATTGGAGCTATTAATGGTGCAAGAAATATAATAACACAACAACCTGAAGAAGTAAGTTCCATCAAGGTAGAAGAACCAACACAAACCAAAGAAGCAGTCGTACCGCAGCAACCCTTTCCATCTGACCAACCCGTTAAAGGAACTTTAGGGATGTCAGTTGATCAATTCACACAAGCATTCAACACCAGTGCCAAAGAGTTTCAGACTGGATTAAATATATCGAAACTAAATATTAACAACGGAGATGTGAACGATGATTTCATGTACGTGCTGGTCGATAATTTATCTTTACAAGGAATTGTTGATAAAAAAGATGGCAACATCCGTCATGTGACTGTTACTAGTCGTGGCGATGGTAGTGCAGACTCGGGTGCGGACATTCTATTATCTATCGGTGTCCTCATTATGGCCACTAATCCTACCTTAAATACCGAAGATCGCGGTGCTATTATCAGAGATATCGGCTTCACGGATGAGAATACTGATTTCTCCAACCTTAGCCAATCAACCGTTCGTAACGGCTTACAGTATCAGATCCAATCTTCTGACACGATCGGTATAAGATTTAGTATTTCAGAAGCGATTAAATAATAGGAAGCCTCGGATCTTTTCCGGGGCTTTTTAATATTCCACAATAATTAACAATCATTGGCATTATATTTCAATGCAGTGGATCAGACTATGAGTATTCGCAAAAAAACATCAAGCATTTGTACACTTGATGTTCAATCGCTCCAACAATAACTTAGACTCATATGCCAGTGTAAGGCGACTCTACTCAGTAAGCGTAGATAATTTCATTCTAAATAATCCAACCCATTCTTGCCATCATTCAAATATAAATTCCACTTTTGCACCCTCTACATAATTCTCAAGTTGATGTCCAACCCAAGATCCTGCACCTCTATTATCCTTAGGGCTTATGTATTCTATATCTGCGCCTGCTCCGCCTTCTGCGCACATGGCCATAGGCCACTCATCACGATCATAGCCTTTTTTGGTTGCTATCCCCTTTAAAGACTCATTACGATTCTCTTCTGCCCCAGATCGATCAATCGTACATATCGCAGAATGTCCTGCTTCTATAGCCTCCTGTATGTGAGATGCAGTCTCTGGATATCGATCACTTGGGAACAACAAGGTATGATCAGCCTCCGTACTTTGATGAACAGGAACAGACTCATGCGACACATCCAAATTTAAATAGTAGGCTACGGCCGCCACAATGGCAGCAATAATAAAGCTTGATAGCGTCTTTTTCAACTTTCTCACTTACCCTTCTCCCTTCACATTATAAAAAAAGTCTAAGTCTGGAATATATCATAGAACTCAAACTTTTGACAAGAAAAACAAGAACAAAATACGAACAAAAAAACTTTGTCAGGTTACGCTGCAAAGTTACTTCTAAAGTCCACTTCATTATGAGTCAGAGAAATAGTGGCGTGGCATCTCCCTATTTTACATTCCCCCCACACTTTTTACATGAATTGTTCATAAATTGTTGTTAGTTAGGAGGTGATCTACATGTCAAGTTCTAGAAGAGCAATTAAAATTTCCTTACGTCCTGGTCAAAAAGTACTCGTCACTGCAAAACGCCGCCACAGAAGACACAGACACCATAGATGTTGTTTCTAGTATGATTTGAAGGAAGGCGATAATTCGCCTTCCTTTTTTCATCCATTCTAACTTCCTCTAAAACTTAATTGAGGATTTACAGAAACAATTAAATAAATACCAGAACTACTGAATCTTTATGGGCTCTCTAACCGATAAGGTCGAAGAAAATCATAGAATAAGCTTTTAAATCAAAGATAAACAACTTCTTATATTAAAAAAATACCCAATCCGTTACAGCACACTGCAACAGATTGGGTATTTTTGGTTATTTATCCTTTTGGTACTATGCTAACAGTTAACGTGACAGGAATCCCTTGATACGAACCGGTAAGCGTAGCTGACCCTGTACCTATCGCCTTGATCGTCGCGCCTTTAACCGTAATTACACTCGTATTCGACGAAACCCAATTCACTTTAGCAGATAATACTGAGCGCTCTCCAGTGGAGTTCACACCCGTCACTTTGATAGGTTTAGTCTTCCCTATAGTCAGTACAACGCTGTTAGGTTCAACTATAAGAGAAGTTATCTTCTGTTCGACCGTGACGGGGACCTTGATATATTTACCTAGGTATGTAGCTTTCACTGCCGCTTTTCCCTTAGATACAGCCGTTAGACTTCCATCCTTGATCATCAGTACTTTTGTTGATGTAGACACCCAACTTACTTTATCTGACACATCTACTTTCGTTCCATCTGCATATTCAGCTTGAATCAATGGCAGCTTCTGGCCCCCACCAACAATAAAACTAAAATTCTTTGTCGATGAGGTTAACTTCAGCAACTTTGGAACTACACTAACATTCACTGTAACCGGAATTCCTTGATATGAACCATTCAAAGTCGTTGTTCCATTCGCAATAGCTCTTACAGATGCCCCTTTAACCGTTGCCACACTCGTATCAGATGAAACCCAGTTTACCTTGGTTGATAACACCAAATTTTTACCCGCAGAGTTCACACCCGTCACTTTCAAAGCTACGGACTTTCCAGCGACTAGAACAATGTTCTTAGGTTGTACCGTAAGACTGGCTATCTTCTGTTCGACAGTGACCGGTACTTTGACGAACTTTCCAGAGTACATCGCTTTAACTGTTGTTTTCCCAACAGACATACCCTTGATCTTGCCATCCTTAACAGTGACTATCTTAGTAGATGTGGATACCCAACTTACTTTATCTGATACATCTACTTTCGTTCCACTCTCCAACTGTGCCTCAATGATAGGTAGCTTCTGTTCACTACCCGCTAATAGCGTATAGCTATTCTCCGAAGCTTTTAGATTCACTACCTTTTCCACTACTTTGGATGCCGTAACCTTGATTTGCTTATTTACTTGAAAGTTTTGATATTTAGCGGTAAGGGTTACTGTACCCTCTGCAAGCGGTGTAAGGACCCCCTTCTCAACCTTAATAATCTTATCGTCACTTAATGACCATTCGACCTTGGCAGAGTAATCCCGCTTAGTCTCTTCTACCGAATTCACACCCCAGATCCTTACAGAAACTCCCTCAACGCCAAGTGAAATTTCAATATTATCTGGTTTATCATACTCAAGTGAAGTGATCACTTCCTCTGCATATCCCGTTCCCGCAGGAATAACTATAGCTACCAGCATCACGAGAACCACAAGTAGTCTAGACAATCTAGTACACCGATTCATTAACTTCTCTCCTTTATTTATATCTTCTCTACCTGAACAAAACTCTTTGTTCTATTCCATATATCGGAAATATCAGCGTAAAAGATAAGATGTGAAGTCAATATTAAAGATATTACTATAATTTACTCCGCAAAGAGCGTACTACGAATTGAAATTGATCCTTATACAATATTCTATCATCTGACAAAGTAACGGTCTCGTTATCATGAGCCATAAGGGTAACTCCATAAGCGAACAGCTCATCCTTGTCCCAAATCATTACGAATGACTTGAAATAAATAGCATTATCAAATTGAAGTGACGTATTCATTATGTAACCTACCGAATGAAGGGATGAACTCTGGCTCTCGCGGCTTCCATTAACCTTTTCTATTTTACGAATATTACGAAAATAAATCTTCTTGTTATACGTTCCACCTACAATACAGAATCCAGAACTATCCCATCTACGCAGTATGCCTATTATTGGAGGGTGATGCTCAGTATCACAATATACGATCACTTGCCTCCCGATCCAATGCTTCATCTAAAGGCTACCTCCTGTCCACGAATATAGCTCAAAGGTTGGGAATTGCCCAGTCAATCGGTGTTTTGTCTACAGATTCTAAGAACTCATTACATTGCGAAAAAGGACGACTCCCTAAAAATCCACGATATGCTGCTAATGGGCTTGGGTGCGTAGACTGCACAATTTTATGTATATTTGTATTAATTAAATGTGTTTTTTTAATAGCATGACTTCCCCACAGTATGAATACCAACGACTCTTCCCTTTCGTTCAACTTCTTGATGATAGCATCCGTAAAAAGCTCCCAGCCTAATCCTTGGTGAGAGGCCGGCTGACCTTCACGTACTGTAAGTACAGTATTAAGTAGAAGAACCCCTTCACGACCCCAATGCGTTAAGCAGCCATGATTCGGTATGTCAATGCCTAGATCGGTATGAAGTTCTTTATACATATTTCGTAACGATGGCGGAATACGTACTCCTGGTAGAACGGAGAAACTAAGTCCATGAGCCTGTCCTGCACCATGATAAGGGTCCTGGCCTAATATAAGAGCCTTCGTCTCTTGGTAAGGCGTCAACTTGAGTGCCTGATGCACATTTTCCTGAGGAGGATAAACTGTATGCTCCTTGTATTCCCGCTCTATTGTTTGTTGTAAATTTATAAAATAAGGTTCTTTCATTTCATCCTGTAAAATATCATCCCAATCATTACCGAACATATAGCTCCCTCTTTTCCTTCTCTGTATTACAAAAATAGACCGACCCCGCAAAGCGGAGCCGGCCTATTTTACTTAAACTTGTTATTCATGATGCCGAAGACCGGAATCGAACCGGTACGGTAGTCACCTACCGCAGGATTTTAAGTCCTGTGCGTCTGCCAATTCCGCCACTCCGGCATAATAAGGCGTACAACTTGTACTTGCTCTTTTACTAAGAACAACGTTGTCAATTTCAGCTTTTTTATTATATAACGTTCCACGATTAATTTCAAGCTTTTTTTTAATATTAACTATTTGCGTTGATAACGTTTCTCGAATCATCACCCCTGCCTTAGCCCAACCATCCGTCGCTGGCAATGATGTTACACGCGTAATAATGGTTCCGTTCCCTTGTAGAGGTTGATAAACGTACTGGAATTTATCCGACGTCCCCCACAAATGTTCCAACGCTTGATAATGCAAAGATCCCTTCGTTGTATATAACCCCGTCTGCATTTTCAGTAGCTTAATGGTAAATTCCGACAATATCAATGATACAAATTTGCACATCATAATTCGTTCTCATATGTCGATATATATAAAAGGGAGGTGTGATATGGATATTGCAGCATTATCTATCTCAATGAAACAGGCTTCATTGTCACAAGCTGTTGGAATCAAGGTATTAACTCTAGCCAAAAATCAAGCAGACATCCAAAGCAACAATCTCGTGCAAATGCTTGAACAAAGTGCTAACCCTAATCTAGGAAAAAACTTAGATATTCAAGCATAAATGAAGAACCGCAGAACTATTCTGCGGTTCTTCATTTTGTAGATTGTTAATAAATAGATACTCTCTCTGGACATCTACAACCATATTAAATAATAAATCAACGGAAAATCAATGCATTATTTCTTTCTTGTTCACTTTAACACCTGATAAAGATTGGTCAAACATATCGAGAATGAAAAGGAACCTTTCAGCTTCACGAAATACATGATCTGCTAACAAAGGATGGATAATACTTTTTATTCGACATTCGTCGATTAAATCACGAGCCGTTTTCTTGAAATCACGCAAAGATTTAACAGAGACTCGGTTTTCATCAACAAATTGACTTAGTAACGGGACCGTTTGAGATTGTGGTCGCATATTACTTAAATCAATCGCTTGGAACATCAGCGTATCAAAATCATGACTAAAATCCCGTGCTTGCTCGACCAATTTACGTTCAGATGGATCAAGTAAATGGCCAATAAATTTTGCATGATCGGCCATAATCTTTAAGAAGAAGACATTTTCATCGATAATAGCATCGGGTAATGGTTCGAGTTTCCCTAAATTGAGTTCCTCTAAGCGGTTTCTGAAATAATTCGCTTCTCGGCTTATATGATCTACCAATAAGGGGAAATTTGTTTGTCCTGGAAGTTTGCATTGCAATATAAGGCCTAGTACCATTCTCTTAAATGCCCAAATATTAGTCGCCGCATTCCGAACCTCCGTATTAAACTCTCTGATTGTGTAAGGGTCTGTATCGCTATTAAATTCATACGATCTTCTCTCAATATTCTCAAAAATAGTGTGAAACTGATTAGCTTCTTTAATGAGTTTAGTATCTTCAGCTCTAAAACCTAATCCCAGAAAAAATGAATGTTCCTTCATGATCCTAGACCAAAACCGTATCTCGTCTAACGATCGGACAACAAATGCATCCACTTATATCCCTCCTTTGTAAGAAAAAACATTTACTTTAGGCATATGGGATATGCTTTGTCCATTATGACACCAGACTTTTTCTATGAAAGAGGACATAGTTCCGCTAAATTGATCTCCTGTGCAGCGTTATGCGCAAATAAGCTCACAGGCCCACGACATGACAATTCATGATGTTTTCCGCCCTCGTGATTACGTCATTTACGTAATCCTTTCGGTCTTCATTGCCCTTTTGAGATATTTCTGAAGTGACCCCATAAAGTTAGACAGATTATTTTATTAGGCGATTTGTTGAGCATGAGTCCGGTACTGTACCGGACTCATGCCTTTTAGTTTTGCTTTAATTTGCTTGTGATTGTAATAATCGATGTATGTAGAGAGCTCTTGTTTAAAATGCTCAATACTTTCAAATTCCTTTAAATACAGAAATTCAGATTTCATGATCCCAAAGAAATTCTCAATGACGACGTTGTCGTAGCAATTACCTTTGCGGGACATACTTTGCTTGATATCACGTTCCTTAAGGCATGGCGGTACTGTTTCATCTGATAATGCCAGCCTTGGTCAGAATGAATCAGGAGCTTATCTTCAGCGGTTCATCGACTAAACGCTAGTTCTAACATCGTAGGCTCTTTAATCCCAAAACCTTCATCAATCGTTGTACCCTCTTATGATTCACATGGCGTCCACGATTCACCAACTCATCTCGAATACGGTGATAACCCTATCTTGTTTGGTGATTTTTCCTTGTTTTGAACTAAGGCATTCAACTTTTTTAAATACGCATTCTCCATTCGCAAACGATCTACCTCTGCTTGTAGAGCCTCTACAGACCCTTCTACTAACGTTTGATTCTTCCGTTCCTCAGGTTCTTTTTTCATGGATGAGCGCCCCTTTTTCTTTGGTTGTAGGGCGTCTATCCCTTGTAATTCCAAGCTTCTTTTCCAGCTTAAAATGGTACTATGACTCGCAATGTTAAATACCGCAGCCGTTTCTCTAGCAGACGTCCCATGTTCGTTCATATGATTAAGTACGTCTAGTTTATCTTGTGCAGAATATGTTGTATAGCCATTTTTAAAAGCTTCTTCACCATGATTCAGTCTAATCCAATTTGATAAGACTGAATCATGGATCCCTATGGATTTCGCAATACCTTTCAAGCTTTCCGATCCATTTTGATAACGAATAACTGCTTGTAATTTTTCATCTGTACTACACTTAGTCATAGAAAAACTGCACCTCCAATGTTAGATGGTGTCTAACATTGGGGGTGCAGTTCATCATTAGGGGGTTGATTCTAAACTATCGTGCTCCGTTAGCTGAATAAAAATGAAGAGCCACCTTTGAGTCACTCCTCTTATTCTTACTGTTACTTTATTGTCCTCATTCGATTATTCCTTGGGTTGTGTTCCACTTCTGCGAGTCCTAATTTCTCCATCAAAGGTGGGATATACATACCAAATCTACCACGCAAACCTTTTTTCAAGCCGTACCAACCACCAATTGGATTTTCAGGTGAACGCCCCCAGGCTTCAACAGTTCCTTCTTTTACAGGTTTCTGTTCATCAGCACTAGCTAGTTCCATCCAGTCACCATGCTGTTTGAGCATAGTGTTTAAGTCATCAACACAACGATAGTCATAATGCAAAACAGTTTTGCCTACAGTACATACTAAAATTACTTTTCCATCTTTTTCGTCCTTAAACATTTCATAATCAGATGTTTGAGGAGGAGTTTTTAGTTTCCAAGGATTTTCTTTTGTTCCCTCTATTGTCGACATATCATCTCTCCTTTGACTTTCCAGCTCCAATATACAACATTAATAGCACTCCGCCTAACTAATATAGCGCCATCCACTAGTCTTTTCCATAACAAGTACACCTTATATAAATTTAGTATAATTTGTTGGGGTTGTTGGAAGTACAGTTATCCCAGGCTCCATAATCTCGGACTTGGAAATTTATTGGGGCATCAGCTACACAAAAACCTGTGAATAAAACAGCACCGTGATCAAAATGTGGACCATATGCTATTTTTTGATGTTTCGGGGTAATCACTGCTATTCTCTTTAAACACCCTATACGCCAAAAAACCTTGATATACAAGGTTTTTTGGCGTATAGGCCTTGAGGGACTCGAACCCCCGACCAATCGGTTATGAGCCGACCGTTCTGACCAACTGATCTTGGGGGAACAGTTTGCTGTATTATTTTGTGATTAGAAAATGGCAGTCTCATGAGTTTTTAAGATGTCTTGTTTTAATGTGTTATGGTCTGTTGGTTAGCAAATCATGTACTAAGATATTCTGTATATATTGCTTTTTCATTATATCATTGCTTGTTATTCACTCACAACCATCTGTTATAAATGTACCTTGCGGAAAAAGGGTTTATTCATTATCTAATAAAATATACTTTTAGTGTTCCATCCAATAGTTAGTACTTCCATTCGACGTTGGAGGAGCTGCAGGTTTATTCTCCTCTCTCTCCCATCCCTCAATGATCTGAATTGAACTCATTGAGGCCTTGCGTTCCCAAAATATGTAATTCTGTCTTTTCAATGTTACTAAACTACCCCATATGTCTTTCCTATTCCTACCCGTTAGCCGTTCCAAGTCGACTATAGTCGGTATTACCTTATGCTGATTAGAGTAGTTGTATAGCACTCTTAATAGCTTACGCTCTGCATCAGCAAGCATTAGATCGCCTCCCTTACTTTTGTTCTTGGAGCTTGCCATGCCAGTATGTTATCTATACGGAAGGTACGTGGTGATCCAGTCATTAGACAGGTCGCTTTGATCAGACCATTACGGATACTATTTACTTCGATTCTCCGCTGTGTGATCTTTCCTGATTGATCCATATACATGATCTCAACGATTTTCCCTAGGTACTTCATTGGCATGGCACTCACTCCTTATAAGAACGTTTGTTTGAATTATATGCGAACTA
>DASXLR010000010.1:0-7928 GCA_036496075.1 Paenibacillus sp.
AAAGAAATTAATCGTCTGACTAAATATAAGTATCCAGAATTTAAGCAGGGAATCGATTTTGTCCAAGTAGACGCAGAAATGTTATCAGCTGGAGTAAAGAAAATAAGACGCGATATTACTTTGTCTTTATTCCACGGGAACACCAAAAAACTAGTTATAGTAATTGAAGCAAAGAGTATAAGTGCTTCTGTACAGCAACAGGAGATCACAAGACAGCTGGAGTCGTATCTTGATCCAACAAATTTTCCCCTCGATGCTAATGTGCCTAAGGTAGGTGTAACCTTAACAAAATATAGAGTGCTTCATCCACCTGAAACTGGATTTGTCAGTCTTACTTGGACAGACATTATAGAATTAATAAATGATGTAATTAGTCAAGAGAAAAGAAGAGGTGAGGATGTAACAGTTGCAACAGAATTTATAGAATTTATTAAAGGGGTGAGAAAAGGAATGAAATATTACGAGGTTGAAGTTCTATCGGTTGCTGCGGGTAAGACGTATGAGTTAACGAAAAATTACTTTATTCATGCGTGCCCACATACTGCGAAGGGTTTTTCATATAAAACTCCAATATATATAACTTTCAGATCTAGTGGTGGTGGAGAAATGGAGTTTCTATATAAAATTGATGAGATTGTTGTTCTCGATCCGTTGTCTCCTTCTCTCAACGTTTTATTAGAAGGTGTACAGATAGATTTTGCTACTAGAATTAAGGAATACATATCAAATCGTATAAATGGTGGATATGGATTTAATCATCCGGGAGAAGAGTATCGTTTCTATAATCTTTGTAGTAAAGGTGTAATTCATTTGAAGCATCTACCCAAGCCACAGATTAATAACTCTGGTGCACGATACTATTCTATCGCTGAACTCATAAATGGAGAGAAAATAGTGTTTGTGGAGAGCCAAGATAGGTAAATGCACCAGATAAATCAGCTTCAAAATAGTCGCTATCTCGTAAGCGGACATATATCAAACTTTGTTGGAGATTCATCGTATAAAGTTGTTCACACCGGACATTCATCCCATGTGGAGAGTGGCTGTGTTGGTAAGCGATGCTGTAAAAAATGTAGTAGTAGATCGGGTTGAGTCATAATATTGATGGTGCGGAAGAATGAAATACAGATAAAAAAGATTGAAGTAAATGATTGAAGACGAAAAAGCGAGAATATCATCTGACGTATTAGAATCAGGTATTCTCGTTTTTTTATTGATTTTTAGCTTGATATTTAATTCCTAGAAAGTTGACCATGAGATTACTCGCAGTATTACTGGTCAATTTGTATCTCCAGTGTCAACTAAATCAATAATCTCTCGAATATCGTTAATCTCTAAAGACTCTGCTATTCTAATAATATGATTAAAGTTAATACCTTCTCTTTTATTATTGGCTAATTCGCTCAAAGCAGCATGTCTAACATCGGATATTCTTGACAACTCTCTTAGAGAGATACCATGCTTTTTCGTCAACTGAGATATTTTCACGATAACTCTCTTTCCCACTAGGATCTCCTCGCTTGTTCTGAGTTTTAATCTTGACTATACGTATAAGCGTACCGTATAATGTTTTCAAGTATGGTACTCATATGCGTAACACTCAGAAACTTATTGTTCTTGCTAACGTATATTTTTATCCCATTCTTGGGTGGCACTAATAAATTTACTTTGAAAAAGTTATACGTACAGAAATCCAAATAAAAACTATTCATATTCAGTGTAAATGAAAATGTCAACAAACATAGCTTTTCCAAGAAGGTGGGGGTGCAGTGCAACATTTGAAGTACAAATATGAGGAGGAAAAGCGCAAGCTGAATGAACTCGGACAGAAATCACTGGAGCAGGGAATTCCGTTAAGCAGTAATGAAGCGGTTCAGGCCCAGAGCCGTAAGATGGACGAACTCATTAATCGGATGTATCAAGAAAAAGTTGGACATACAGCGTCTTTTCGTTTGAACTTTTGTCTTGGAGGAGATGTGGTGGGCTTTCCGGTATGGTTTTTACAGACAATTCAAGGTCGATTGGATGAGGTGACCGCACAGATTGAACATCAATCCGAGCCTAGACATGTTTTTGAAGAAGAGCGCAAAGCTTTTCAAGCGTTGTTTGACTCCATGGACATTGCAAGTATGCCAGAGTTTGAGTACTGGGAGGATAAGCTTCAATTGAAGCAAGCCGTTGTTTATGAACGTCTATATCTACAAGGACTAAAGGATGGCATGCAGCTTGCAAATGCCTTTACTGTTCCTTCGGCTCTCTCGGACTAAGGCATGCCCTATAGCTACCGGAAAATACATAGGTATCGGAACCAAAGGGGTAAGCGCATACTTTATTTTCGGACTGTACATGCGACAGTCTTTTTTCTTGTATATGTTTGAAATTCTTGTTTTTCCGATGCTATTCATTCAAAAAGTGGGCAAACTTCCACTCATAATCTGAATAAAGGGATAGTTCCCATATTGTTGAATAACCATACATATTGTAAATCTAGATCATATAAGGTTCTCTTATGCTTATAACTCTATTTTCTCTCTTTATAAGATCCGAATCCAAACCGCCACAAGCTGCGCGTTGGAAGCTCCGTAAGCTATGCAGCATCAATCCTAGGAATAAAAAATGTAATTGTGCCACTGGGTACTCCCATAAGTAAGATAGATAAAATCAAGTATTTCGGAGCCGATGTAATGCAATTAGGTAAAAATTATGATGAGGCTCATTCATTAGGTATGAAGAATATTAGTGAACGCGGCTTAACCTATATTGACGCATACTATAGTGATCCAGAAATCTATGGAGGGCAAGGGACCGTTGCAATTGAAATTGTGGAACAGAATAAAGATATTGATATCATAGTATTTCCAATAGGTGGCGGAGGTCTTATTACAGGGATCGCGGTTGCGGCTAAAGCGATTAACCCAGCTATCCGTATTATTGGAGTACAAACAGATGCTTGTCCTGCAATGTTGAAATCTTACGAAGATAACATCTTCTATGAAGAATATCCTAACGAGGAGTCATTGTGTGATGTTCTTCTTGGTGGAGTCGGGAAACTGAGTTATGAGATGGCAAAAGATTATGTTGATGATTTCATAGCAGTATTATTAATAGGTAATTCAAAAGAGTCATGTAGGCATAGATTGCTAACTACATGACTCTTATTTATCTCAGATTATGAAGATAGTTCTTCATCGGTTGGTATGATTCCATAACGCTCTAAAGCTTTTGACGATGATTCGAGCATCCGCTTTTTCAAATAATCGCCTTCGACCACCCAAACCCGCTTTCCCAGAAAACGTATCTTGGAAAGTAAATACTCGAGCTCATCCCCAAGCAGAGAAACTCTGACTCGATAGGTATCCTTCTCCGTATCATACTCAACATTTTTTTCAAAGCTGGAGAAGGCGTATAGAATACGGGATAGCTCTGCGTTATAAACGCGGACAATTTCAATGATGACTTCGGTTTTACGCGATTCAAGCGTTTTTCCGATCTTCCTTAGAATGTTCTTTGCTGCTGAGGGTTCGATTGGTTCTGATGTGACGGACTGGATCTTCTTTAGCCGGGTACTCATCAAGGAGTGATGCCGAGTGTGATACCAGAGCAAATACCATTCTCTTTTGACCATGGAGTATTCCAGCTTATACGGAAACCCCAAATGATCCTTATTAATACGGTCGCCCTTAATCGCGTAGGTGATAAGAATGCCCGTTTTATTCATGATATGCCGGCGCAAAGATCGCAGAAGAGGGTGGTAGACTTGTTTTTCTAGCGTACGGGCTTTTTCAATCAAATGATTGGAAATATCCATCCCATGTTCCGACTCAAGGGCAGTACGTAGCTTGTCCATAGTATCCGCAGTGAAAGCATCAGCTGCCGAGGGATGCTCCAGCATCGTCTTCAGCCAGGCCCGTTCGTGCGTAGTGATCATGAAAGTACCGGAATCCTCCAATCGGGAAATGATCTGGTGATTGAATATTTTCTCAAACAGATTCATAGTAAGCTTGGATCTCCTTCCATTCAGCAATTATTTCCTGGCGAAACGAAGCGGGCTCCAGAACCTCGCAGCTAGAACCGAAGCTACGTAGCCATGGCTTAATTTCAGTAACCCCGTTTACGATGATTTCATAAATAAACGAATGTTCATCCTCAAACACAATTCCCCCCCATTGTCCCTGCAAGAGTACCCGTTCCTTGATGAAGTTCGGTTCCGAACCTCCCGGATTAAAAAACCGGACACGTACGGTCACCGGCCGGCCAGTATCTATCAACCAGCTGTACCTAATCTTCTCGGCAAGTTCTTTATTCTTTTCGTCGTACCAGATCTCATCCACAGGTTCAGCTTCTTCGATTTGCGTAATTCCTTCCATCCGGTATTTCCGAATACCCTGTCTATCATATGAGAGCAAATACCATCTTCCATATTGATGATCGTACACAATTTTAAGTGGAGCCACCTTTTCAGCTTTGCCCTCTGGTTCACGTTCAAACAGGGGATTGGTGTTTTTGGATGCGTAGCTTTTCTCAGACTTCGGTGAGAAATACAGAAACCTGACTTTGCGGCGATGGCGCATGGCATGAAGAAGTGTAAACAGATGGGCCTCATCTAAAATCCTCGAGTAATAGTGATATTTATATAAAAATGGTTCAACGGCATGCCGCTCAACTTGATTGCGGAGAAGATGTTTTTTTAATCCATCACGCAGTAAATATCCTTGAACGGAAGGGACTTGAGTGTTCGCCATCATATCTACAAAATCATATAAGTCGATAAGCTCTTCATCCAATAAGCTTCGAATCAAGTCGTCTTGGATTCGATACCGGTACGGGCGAGATCCCGGCTCTCTTGTAATGACTCCGACCTCCTCCAAGTATTTGAGATCCGAGCGAATGGTCTTTTCGTCAGGTAAAGGTAGATCAGAAGGCAGACTGCTGCAGCACATCTCCAATAAATCCTTCGCAGTCAAGGCTTGTCCATTCATTGCACCTAGAAGCAGCGAGACTCGCTGGCTTTCAGATTCCTTTACGGATTTGGCGCGGAATAGAAATAAGAGTAATGGATCGGTGGAGTCATAATATCTGAGGCGAAAGGTCTCGGAAAATTCCTTGCTCTGTTCATCCGGCAAGTGCTGGTGTGTGGAGCTAGCTACTTGTTTGAGCCGTCGGATCGTTTTATCAAAGGTGTGAACGGAAATACCCAATCTGTCTGCGAACTGTTGTCTGCTGAATGCCCCGCTCGTAAGCACCAGCATTCTCAGAAACTGTATTTCTTTATCAAAGCTTTCTTTAGCCAAAGGTATCCTCCGTTCAAATGAAGCATCTTCTTCCATTGTAACAGGGGAGGGATTTGGGTGTAATGGAAAAGTTTATATGCAGTCGTAATACTTTCACCATGTTCGTTAAGGCTGAAATGAGCGATTATAGAACCTGTAAGGCAGCATTTAGCAAGATGGTAAACGCCAAATGGCGTTTCATCATACATTGGTTCTTATTTGGACGGTCGTAACGAGGCGCGGATATCGATGTATCCCGCAGTGCCGCGCATGCTATGTTACGGTATCCTGTACGATCGGATCGGTAAGAATCCCTTATTAGGGGTTCGATTCCCCAATCGCCTTGGACGCGATTCTGGTAGAGCACTCGACTTTAAATCGAGCGAAAAATTGAAGAAAAGACCAAAGGCTAGAATCCCTTGCAGCTAGCTTTAGTGCACTGAAGTAAGGCTTTGCAATCCGTGGATACCGCTTGTGCGAAATTTCAGGAAGTTCTCTTAGATTAAAGTGTGAGAATATCCATGAGAACAACAGATAAATCGCTTAGCTAAAACGAGATTCCGCCAGAACTTCAGTGGGATTCTAAGACCAATGGTCGAACTAATTAGGGGGAAACATTATGTTGAACAAAGTAACGATTCAAGCTGACGAACGTGGTTTGCTATTTCATAAAGGAAGTTATGTGAAAAAGCTGATGCCGGGGAGCTATCACTTTTCAATGTGGTCAAAATCCACCGTTGTGGTGTTGAATATCGCTAAACCATTTAATGTGGAAGGAAAAGATATGAAGTTATTCCTTCATGATGAAGATCTCGTGCGTGAGCTCGATATCGTACGTGTACAAGATCACGAGTATGTTCTGTACTATGAGGACGGACAATTTGTTCAATTACTTAAGCCTGGTGTCTACGCATTCTGGAATATACTTAAAGAACACACCTTTTTCCATGCAGATATCAGACAACCTGAATTGCCTGTCGAGGTAAACCGTGCAATTATAGCGAAGCTAACAGCTAATGTGCAGTCCTACGAAATTGCGAGCTACGAATCTGGATTTCTGTTTTATGATCACGTATTACAACAAGAACTTCCTCCTGGCAAGTACCACTTCTGGAGAGGTCCAGTTTCGACTGTGGTAAAGACGATTGATTTAAGACAACAACAAATGGATCTCATCGGCCAAGAGATCATGACGGAAGACAAAGTTTCGCTGCGGCTTAACTTCGTTTGTCAGTACAAGATCGTAACGCCATTACGTGCTCTGGAAATGAAGTCATTTGACGAGCAAATCCATATCCAGCTTCAGCTTATGCTGCGGGAATATGTCGGAACGCTCAAATTGGATGATCTTCTGAAACGAAAAGAGGACGTTGCGTCGTTCGTCTTATCCCGTTTACGTGAGAAGGGTGAAGAGTTCGGAGTAGATTTCCTGAGTGCTGGGGTTAAGGATGTCGTTTTGCCAGGGGAAATGAGAGATATAATTAACACTGTTCTGCTTGCGGAGAAAAGAGCACAGGCAAATCTAATTACTCGTCGTGAAGAAACGGCCGCAACCCGAAGCTTGCTTAACACCGCAAAGCTAATGGATGAGAATCAGACGCTGTTCCGACTGAAAGAGCTGGAATTCCTCGAGAGAATATGCGAGAAAATCGGATCCATATCTTTTACGGGTGGCGGGGATTTGTTGGAGCAATTAAACTCTTTGCTTGGCGAACGAAAAGCGACAGGAAAATAAGGAATATCAAATGGAATAGATAAGTGCCACTCCTAATGGAGATTGGCATTTTTTTGTTTTTTTTCAGAAAAATTTCTGTATATTCATCCAGTTCATAATAGGTTCTTTACCTGTTGTACCGACACATAAAAAAGCACTAACCGGTGCGAGTACAGGAGGGAATGTGTAATGAGCAAAGCAGTCATTATAAAGCCTCCTATACGGGAATCTTGAAGACCTATTTAGATCTCCATCCGCAAAAAGCGCTGGTTGGTAAGCGAATTGTACCTATTGCTATTGGGGGTTCGTTAGGCCATCTTCTAGCGATTGAATATGCATTAAAACCCGTCTTATCTGTACTGGGTGCTACTGAGATTTTAAATACAGTTTATTTCTTGGATCGGCAAATTGAACGTTTAGAAGCTGATGGGTATCGTATTGATGAGGAAGCGGCGCAGCGGCTAACCGTGGAATTACTAAAGCTTGCACCTGCAAAAATAACTAATTAGACTAGGGAGAGTAGCAAGTTAGGGATTAACATTAGCGCAGCCTTTCGGGGTTGCGTTTCTTGTGTTGTGATTGTTAATCTCATGAACGAACGCTGAAAAAGGTTCCTTGTCTCCATATGGTGAACTATAAGTTGTATGATAGTTTCTCACCCCTCCCCACAATTATCAAAAGATTTGTTAATGGTTTGGGCTTTTCTACGTATTAACATATGTAAGTTTCCTCACAACAAATTGCGCAATTTGTTTAGCTTTTGATGAAGGGGAGGTGGAAGGAGGGTGGAGATGGAAGTTATTCAGGGTACTGCGGACCGTTACAAGAATATCGAAAGATCACGTGATGCCATGATGTCAAAAGAGGAATTTACCCGGATGTACGATACGTACTACAACCGTGTTTACAAATATATTAGCTATCGTATTAATAACCACCACGTG
>DASXLR010000011.1:0-7567 GCA_036496075.1 Paenibacillus sp.
CAAAGTTAACTTTGCTTCTTTCTTAAACTTAATAAAGATGGGTTATGCAGGGGTCGAACCTGCGACCTGCCGATTAAGAGTCGGATGCTCTACCAGCTGAGCTAATAACCCGTAACAATCAACAAAATATATATTACTACAATAAGTTCTAAAACACCAGCTCGTTCACAAAATAGACAAAAATATAGTGTTAGCATGCAAAAAAGATACTCTAATTTGCAAATTATAAATAGAAGTTCTATGGTAAAGTACATATTAAATTGGATACATAAAGATCATGGGGGGATAGGATTGAACTCATCGAAATGGATATGGCGCATTGTGAGCACAGTCTCCGTTGTGGCTACAATATTACTGATTATTGGATTTGTTTATGCTGTTCGAGATGTTAATATGCCACAAGCAAGTACAGATATTGTCGTTGAAAAACCGTCTCAACCGGAAGCAGTTGTTAAGGGTAATTTAGCCGATAAGCAAGAAATTAGGGTGACTGCGATCGGTGATTCATTGGCAAAAGGAACTGGAGACAATACAGGAAGTGGCTTCGTACGAAGAAGCATAGAAGGCTTATCCACCGCAACAGGTAAAAAAGTCACATTGCTTAATAATCTAGGGATTAACGGTCTCACGACGGCACGTCTTTTGCCTAAGTTGGAAGAAAAGGGCGCACAGTATGCTTTGAAACAATCGGATATTATACTGGTGTCCATTGGGGGAAATGATTTATTCAAGGGGTCTCAGTTGCTAAGCGACAATAATGGTGAATCAAAGGAAACATCTACCAATGAAGTACAACAAGATCTTACTCCCGATCAACTTTTAGCGGCATTACCCGAAGCTTCTAGTTATTTGAAGAGCATTCTAGAAAGGGTAAGGAAGATTAATCCAGATGCTTATATCATCTATATTGGGTTATACAATCCATTTGGTGATATTGAGGAGTTGCAAATTGTGGGGAATGATGCAGTAGCAACGTGGAACAATTCGGCGCAAACATTAATCAATAAATATGAGAAGATGACGCTCGTACCGACTTTTGATCTATTTACGCATCATTTAGAACAATATTTGTCCAGTGACCATTTTCATCCGAATGGTGAAGGTTACCAGCAGATTGCAGACCGAATTGTTCAAGGCATTCGTTAGAATCATAAGAGAAGGGAGCGAACAGAACATTGATAACTAGAGCGGATGAAATCATTCTGTCTGTGGAGAATGTAAAGAAAAGAATCGGCAGAAAGTGGATTATTAAGGATATTACCTTTGATGTAAGACAAGGAGAAATATTTGGATTCTTAGGGCCTAATGGAGCCGGAAAAACTACAACGATTCGCATGCTGGTAGATTTAATTAAACCGACTAGTGGCATGATTAAAGTATGTGGTTATGATGTGAATCGAGATCAGGAAAAGGCGCTGCAATATGTAGGCTCGATTGTTGAGAATCCAGAAGTATATACCTATTTAACGGGATGGGAGAATCTAGAACATTTTGCTCGGATGCAACATGGTGTGGATGCTAATCGAATTCAAGAGGTTGTAGATATTGTAAGACTAGATCAACGCATTCATGATAAAGTTCGCACTTATTCACTCGGCATGAGACAACGCCTAGGTATTGCTCAAGCCCTTCTTGGACGACCTAGACTACTTATTCTAGATGAGCCAACGAATGGACTTGATCCAAAAGGGATCAAAGAACTGCGTTTATTCATTAGGCAGTTGGCTGAAGAAGGATTAGCCGTTCTCGTATCCAGTCATTTACTAAGCGAAATTCAGTTGCTATGTGATCGCGTGGCTATTATAAGTCAAGGGCGTGTGCTAGCAGTAGGTGATGTGGAGGAATTGGTGTCCCAGAATGCTGAGTATGTAATCTGGGATTTGGAGCCTACGGACCTCGGAATAGATATTCTATCCCACTATGACGGAGTTCAAGTCGTTGAAGGGGTTGAGTACTTGTTGGACGATTCCATTATTGCTGGCATGGCACCTGGGGCAATTGTTACTCAGAATGGGGAAGAGGTTATTCCTGACATCATCACGCAGCTAGTATCTTCCGGTGTTCAGGTGAAAGGTGCGAATAAGATTAATCCAACACTAGAACAACTATTCTTGAAAATGACAGAAGGTGAAAACATTGAGTAGTGTGCTACCTTTAATCCAGAACGAATGTATCAAAATTATTAAGAAGAAGCGTTTCTATGTGATTTTACTTATTTTGCTTATCCTCGTGCCTATGTTTACATATGCACAAATGCGTTCTTCTGAACATAGCCGCAAAAATTTCAATGGTGACTGGAGATTAGAAGTCCAGCAGCAAATTACAGACAACGAGAACTCTTTAGGTAGCAATCGTATACCCGAAGAATGGAAGAAATACAGACTTATTTTCGTACAGCAGCTTCAATACTATTTAGACAATGATGTGAATCCCAAAGAACCCAACGGGGTAACCTTCACAAGAGAATTCATGAATAATTCGATTTCTCTATTTATTCCTTTATTAATCATGGCGGTTGCATCGGATATTGTCTCAGGTGAGCGAACATCTGGAACGATTAAGATGCTGTTGACAAGACCGGTTAAAAGATGGAAAGTACTCTTGAGCAAACTAATAGCGCTCATTATGTTTGTATCATTAATTGTAGTGTCCACATTTTTGATTAGTTATCTAGTATCGGGATTATTTTTTGGATATAAAGGATTCAATATCCCTGTGTTTACAGGTTTTCAGATTCAGGGCTCTGACGTAGATATGTCCGCTGTACATGCGGTACCTCAGTGGCTGTATATTGTGATGCAATGTGGATTGATCTGGTTCGTCAGTGTGACTGTAGCTATGCTTGCTTTCATGGTATCTGTCTTGGTTAAGAGTACAGCAGCAAGTATTGTTGTCATGATGGCAGCGCTCATAGCGGGTACTATTCTTACAAATATGGCATCAGCATGGACCAGCGCTAAGTACTTTTTTATGGTAAACTTACAGCTTACGGATTATTTGTCGGGTAGTCCAGCTCCAATCGAGGGGATGAATCTTAATTTTTCGTTGATGGTATTAGCCATTTGGGCAGTTGCTTCCATCATTGTTTCTTTCACCGTCTTTACGAAAAGGGATATCTTGAATTAAAATGGACAAGGATAACAAAACATCTGTTTGTATCCGGATGTTTTTTATTCTACATAAAGTGTTACAAAGGGGGAGCATGAATGGTCGAGGAAATCGATTTGTCTGCAGGGTCATCTAAGAGCGGTGATACAAGCCAAACTGGGTATGAGGCAGACGACATTCAAGTGCTCGAAGGTCTGGTTGCAGTACGCAAACGGCCAGGAATGTATATTGGCAGTACGAGTGCATCGGGACTTCATCATTTGTTGTGGGAAATTGTGGATAATGCCGTTGACGAACATCTTGCCAAATACTGCACGAGAATTGATATAACGCTACACAAGGATGGGTCGGTGACTGTTCAAGATAATGGTCGCGGAATTCCAACAGGAATGCATAAAACAGGCATACCAACACCACAGGTTGTATTTACGATCCTGCATGCAGGAGGTAAATTTGGAGGTTCAGGTTATAAGAAGTCAGGTGGTCTTCATGGTGTCGGAGCCTCCGTTACGAATGCATTATCTGAATGGTTGGAGGTTGAAATTTATCGTGAAGGTAAAATTCATCGCCAACGTTTTGAATATTGGGTGGACAAAAAAGGAATAGAACATGTTGGAGAACCTGTCGGTGGACTTGAGCAATTAGGGAATACCAACAAGACAGGATCGAAGATTACATTTAAGCCTGATATTCGCGTGTTTCACGCAGGAATTTTGTTCAATTACGAGACACTTGCAGATCGATTGCAGGAACTCGCATTTTTGAACTCAGGTCTTCGAATTACTCTTAAAGATAATCGGTCTGACAAGCAAGATGAATTTCTTTACGAGGGTGGCGCAAGCCAATTCGTAGAATTTCTCAATGAAGGAAAAGATGTACTGCATGATGTTATTCATTTTAACGCGGAAAAAGATGATGTAGAGGTTGAAGTAGCCCTCCAGTATAATGCTGGATATACGGAGACGTTGGCATCCTTTGTTAACTCTATTCCAACACGGGGTGGAGGAACACATGAAACGGGCTTCAAGACGGCCTATACACGTGTAATGAATGATTATGCGCGCAAAACAAACCTTCTCAAAGAGAAGGATAAGAATCTCGAAGGTAGCGATTTGCGTGAAGGCATGATGACAGTCATCAGTGTTAAAATGTCTGATGTAGAGTTTGTTGGTCAGACGAAAGATCAGTTAGGAAGCGCGTCTGCACGTAGTACAGTTGATGCTATCGTCTCGGAGAATATGCAGATTTTCTTAGAAGAGAATCCACAGGTCGCACAGACTCTAATTAAGAAATCGGTTCAAGCATCGAAAGCTCGAGAAGCTGCACGTAAAGCTCGTGATGATATGCGTACGGGGAAGAAGCGGAGTGAAAGTTCCAATCTGAATGGTAAACTTACACCAGCACAGTCTAAAGACGTCACGCGCACAGAGCTTTTCATCGTGGAAGGAGATTCTGCAGGAGGGTCGGCTAAACAGGGTCGTGACTCAAAGATTCAAGCTATTTTACCATTAAAAGGTAAGCCTCTCAATCCTGAAAAGGCTAAGCTTGCAGAAGTCCTGAAGAATGAAGAATATCGCGCTATCGTATCTGCTATTGGAGCAGGAATTGGAACGGATTTCGAAGTGGAAGATAGCAATTATTCTAAAGTTATTATTATGACGGATGCCGATACAGACGGGGCTCATATTCAAGTGTTATTGCTGACATTCTTTTATCGCTATATGAAGCCGCTTATCGACGCTGGACGGGTGTTCATTGCTCAACCTCCACTGTACAAGATAACACGTAAATCGGGTAAGCTTGAGACGATGCGTTATGCTTGGAGTGATGAAGAGCTACAGAATTATTTGAAAGAATTCGGAAGTAAATTTGAATTACAACGTTATAAAGGACTCGGTGAGATGAATCCTGAGCAATTATGGGAGACGACGATGAATCCCGAATCGAGAACACTGCTTAAAGTGCAGATCGTAGATGCGGCCAAAGCTGAACGACGTGTCTCGACATTGATGGGTGACAAAGTTGATCCACGCAAACGGTGGATTGTAGATAACGTGGACTTTACAGATGTTGAGGAATAGAAGGTGAATTTGTGAGCTTATCAGAAGAATACCTACCGGCATATTTAGAAGAGGTCGTGGGAGATCGCTTTGGCCGGTACTCTAAATATATTATTCAAGATCGCGCAATTCCAGACGTTAGAGATGGGCTGAAGCCTGTTCAGCGGCGTATCCTGTATTCGATGTATGACTCTGGCAACATGCCGGATAAACCTTATCGCAAGTCAGCTAAGGCAGTTGGTGATGTGATGGGGAATTATCATCCCCATGGAGATTCATCCATTTATGACGGTATGGTGCGGATGGCACAACCATGGAAGATGGGACATGTCCTTATTGATGGTCACGGAAACTGGGGCTCTATCGATGATGATCCAGCTGCGGCAATGCGTTATACGGAGGCTCGCTTGTCACCGATCGCTTTAGAATTGTTAAGAGATATCGAGAAAGGGACAGTGCTGTACAAGGATAATTTCGATAATACAACACAAGAGCCTGTCGTTCTCCCTTCTCGTTATCCAAATCTGCTCGTAAACGGTGCGAGCGGTATTTCTGCCGGTTTTGCAACGGAAATTCCACCCCATAACTTGCGTGAAGTTATTGATGCTTGTATAGCAGTTATGCAAAAGCCAGAGATTGAGCTTGAAGAGCTCATGACTTTTATAAAAGGTCCTGACTTCCCCATTGGTGGACTCATTATGGGTGGAGATGGCATTATGGATGCCTATCGCACAGGTAAAGGTCGGATCTATTTAAGATCAAAGACAGATATCGAATTTATGCGTGGTGGTAAACAGCAAATCGTGATTACAGAAATTCCTTTTCAAATTGTAAAATCACGACTTGTTACGGCTATGGAGAATATCCGCTTAGAGAAAAAAGTAGAGGGTATCGCTGAAGTTCGTGATGAGAGTGGACGAGAAGGATTGCGTATTGTAATTGAGCTCAAGAAGGATGCCGATGCGCAGGGGATTTTAGCGTATTTGCTCAAAAAAACAGACTTACAAATTACGTATAACTTTAATATGGTCGCGATTGTTAACAAAGCTCCTCAACAGCTTGGACTTAAACCGATATTAAATGCTTATATCGCCCATCAACGTGAGGTAGTGACGCGTAGAACTCAGTATGATCTAGATAAGGCCGAAGACCGCTTACATGTCTTAGAAGGGCTTGTGAAGGCTCTTAACATACTGGATGAAGTCATAGCGGCGATTAAGGCTTCTAAGAATCGTCAGGATGCTCAGAACAACTTACAATGGATGTTTGGCTTTACAGAGCGTCAAGCAGATTCCATTCTTACTTTACAGTTATATCGTATTACGAATCTGGAAATTACAACATTGCAAAAAGAAATGGATGAGATTCATAAGAAAGTTACGAATCTACGTGCTATTCTTGAGAGTGACAAGAAGCTTGTTGCCCTTATTCGCAAAGAGCTGTTGGAGATCAGAGAGAAATACGGTGTAGATCGTAGATCTGCTATTCAAGGTGAAGTGGAAGAGATCAAAGTTAATCTTGAAGTGATGGTGAACAGCGAAGATGTTCTCGTGACTTTATCCAAAGACGGATATATTAAGCGTACTAGTATGCAGTCATTTACACGTTCGGGGGGTGAGAGGGAAACCTCTGGCGTTAAGGATGGCGATTACATCAAGAAAGTATTTGAGATTAATACCCTTGAGAAACTACTCGTCTTTACGCAAAAGGGACAATATTTCTTATTGCCTGTTCACCAAATTCCTGAATTCAAGTGGAAGGAAGCTGGAACAGCTATCGTTAACGTCATTCATTTATCTAAAGAAGATGCCATTATTGGTGTAATCCCTGTATCCAATTTTGAAGAACCAGATAAGAGCTTGGTGTTTGTGACAAGAAAAGGACAAGTTAAGCGTACCGAACTGAAAGAGTATATGACAACTAGGTCTAATGCTGTTGCAGCGTGCAAAGTGTCAGAAGGGGATGAAGTTCTGTCTGTCACACTCAGCGATGGTAGTAAAGACATCCTTCTGATCAGTAAAGAGGGTATGAGTATTCGCTTTCCTGAACAAGAAGTGAATCCTATGGGCCGTGTGTCCGGAGGTGTGCGAGGTATTCAATTACGTGATGGAGATGAAATTGTATCCTCCTTATGGGTCAAGGACGATGAGGGTGAGATTCTAACGCTAAGTGATCTTGGCTACGGCAAGCGTTCACTTCTAGTCGATTATATTCCCCAAAGTCGTGGTGGTAAAGGAGTAGTGACGTTCGAATTCAAAGAAGGTAAACGAGTTCGTCCTAATGGCAGCCGATTGGTCGGTGCGTTCTATTGTAAGGATGCCCTGCAGATTGTTGCCGTTAGTACAGTAGGGAATATGTACACTTTCTCTTCTGAACAATCACCGATTTCTGATCGTAAA
>DASXLR010000012.1:0-5103 GCA_036496075.1 Paenibacillus sp.
AGAGAGTAAACCTAGTATTCTGTATATTGATTTACATCTCGTTCATGAAGTGACATCGCCGCAAGCGTTTGAAGGACTTCGTCTTAGTGGACGTCAAGTTCGTAGACCTGAACTAACTTTTGCAACTATGGATCATAATGTTCCAACGCAAGACCGTTTCAACATTAAAGATCCAATCTCCAAGCAACAAATTGATACACTTTCACAAAACTGCCGTGATTTCGGTGTCAAATTGTATGATCTTGACTCAATTGATCAAGGTGTAGTACACGTTATGGGTCCTGAGCTAGGACTTACGCATCCAGGTAAAACTATTGTGTGCGGTGATAGCCATACTTCAACTCACGGTGCTTTCGGTGCATTGGCATTCGGTATTGGTACAAGTGAAGTTGAACACGTGCTTGCTACACAATGTTTACAACAATCTAAAGCTAAAACGATGGAAATCCGTTTTGTCGGTCACCGCAAACCAGGTGTGACAGCTAAAGATATGATTCTAGGAGTTATTGCTAAGTATGGTACGGATTTCGCAACGGGTTATGTTATTGAATATACAGGTGAGTCGATTAGAACGTTGACGATGGAAGAACGTATGACGGTATGTAATATGTCCATCGAAGGTGGAGCGCGGGCAGGTATGATCGCTCCGGATGAAACGACATTTGAATATTTACGTGGCCGCCAACATGTACCGCAAGGTGCTGCGTTTGACAAAGCTGTTGAAGGTTGGAATGAACTGTTGACAGATGAGGGAGCTTCATTTGATCTTGTATTGGAATTCGATGTAGATTCGTTGATTCCGCAAGTGACCTGGGGAACAAGTCCCGGTATGGGGACAGAAATTACTTCTAAAGTTCCAGTTCCATCAGAGCTACCTACAGAGAACGAACGTAAAGCAGCTGAGAAAGCATTGGAATATATGGGGCTTACACCAGGTACTCCAATTTCCGAAATTACAATAGATTATGTATTCATTGGTTCATGTACAAATGGCCGGATTGAAGATTTGCGTGCCGCAGCCGAAGTGGCTAAAGGTTACAGCGTATCTGAGCGAGTGACAGCGATTGTTGTACCGGGATCAGGAAGAGTCAAAATACAAGCCGAAGAAGAAGGGCTTGATGAAATATTCACAAAGGCTGGATTTGAATGGCGTGATGCAGGTTGCAGTATGTGTCTTGCAATGAATCCGGATGTATTGAAGCCTGGTCAACGTTGCGCTTCAACTTCGAACCGTAACTTCGAAGGACGCCAAGGACGCGGTGGACGGACGCATCTTGTATCCCCAGCTATGGCAGCAGCAGCAGCGATCAAAGGACGTTTCATTGACGTTCGTGATTGGAACTTTAAGACAGAAGTAGTTAACTAAAGAGAAGAAAGAGAGGGATATATCCTATGGAAGCATTCACTAAATTAACAGGTATTGTAGGACCCGTAGATCGGGTTAACGTAGATACAGATGCCATCATTCCTAAGCAATTTCTAAAACGGATCGAACGGACGGGTTTTGGACAGTACTTATTTTACGAATGGCGCTTTGATGAAGAAGGCAATGACAATGAAAATTTCGAATTAAATAAGCCTCGTTATAAAGGTGCATCAGTACTCGTATCTAGAGCCAACTTCGGCTGTGGATCATCACGTGAACATGCTCCTTGGGCAATCATGGACTATGGTTTCAAATGTGTTATTGCACCTTCATTTGCGGATATCTTCTATAATAACTGTTTTAAGAATGGCATTCTGCCACTTAAATTGTCAGAAGAGCAAGTGGAAGATGTGTTCCAGCGGACTGCTGGGCATGAAGACTACAAGATGCATGTTGACTTGGAGAATAACACGTTGACAGATGATTATGGCCTGCATATCGATTTTGTTCTTGATGAGCATCGTCGTCAATTCCTGTTACAAGGATTGGATGACATTGGCTTAACACTTCAACATGAGTCTGAGATTACTGCATACGAGCAAAAGCGTGCCAGTCAAGTATTGGTATAGCAATCTTTGATATAACATATGGTTGATTGGAATTTTCTAGGTCCTTGTTTCCAAGGATTTAGAAGATTTTTTTTTCGTTCATAAATAAAATGATAGAACAGACATGAGGTCAACGTGGCAGCTGCAAGATAAATTTTTTTGACAACATGATTGATAACGGTTATTATTATCAATCATGTTAGGCCGGAATAGTACATAAGATATCTATTTAACAGGTCGTACAAGGGGGAAACAATGTGTTTTCAGGAGAGAAAAATAGATTCATGTTTTTGTTCATAAGTTTAGTTGTTATGTCCTTATGTCTTGCGGCATGCGGCGAAGGCAATAACACAGGCAGCACAAGTAACGCAAGCGGATCTAATACATCAGATAAAGCAACAACGGGGACAGAGACACCGGGAGTGGCTACAGAGAGAACATTGACGGACCCATTAGGGCATGAGGTAAAAGTTCCTGTGAATCCTGAACGGATTATAGCATCTTATCTGGAAGACTATCTGGTTACCCTAGGAGTAAAACCAGTGGCACAATGGTCCGTGGCGAATGGCATTCAGGATTACCTCCAGAACGAGTTAACTGGAATTCCTACGATTCCTTACGATATGCCTTATGAAGTCGTTGCAAGCCACAACCCGGATTTAATTATTATGGGTTCGAGCAATACGATAGAAGGGGATAAATACGCACAATACGCCAAAATCGCCCCAACGTACGTACTCGGAGACGAGATTAACAATGACTGGCGTAAAGCATTGCTGAAGGTGGGAGAAATTCTCGACAAGAGTAAGGAAGCACAGAAAGCGCTGGATGACTATGATGCCAAGGCAGCGGAAGCAAAAGCGAAAATACAGAAGGTGACTGGAGGGACGAAGTCGGCTGCAGCGATATGGCTGATTAATAAGAAGTTCTTCATAGTCGGTGATAATGTATCGAGCGGTTCGGTTCTGTATCAGGATCTGGGGGTGACCGTGCCAGAATCGGTCAAGAAAATTTCCAATTCTAAAGCGAACTGGAACCCGATATCGCTGGAGGAGATGGCACAGATGGATGCGGATTATATTTTCCTCATCAACAGTGACCAAGCAGACGGGGCGGAGGCTCTTCAGGATGCGGTCTGGAAGAGCATTCCGGCTGTTGCAAATGGTGACGTATTTCAATTTGACAAAACAAGCACATGGTTGTATTACGGAGCAACTGCGAATTCACAAACCATCGATAATATTGTAAATAGCATTGTGAAATAACGAAACATTTAGAGGTGTCTGTAGCCAAGGCTGAGACACCTTCTTTGTTGTTGGTAAATTTATCATAACTATTTGTAATATTAAGCAGGATATTGACCCCTAGAGCGAGAATATTGTCTTAACCATATAAAAGGATTTATGAAGTATTTTGTCGTCGTTAAGTTTTTGTTTAGCATAAATTTATCAACTGAGGTGGAAAATGAAGAAATTTAGTATTAGTTTTATGCTGCTATGGTGTGTTTTTTTCATGTTTTTGTCAGGTCAAGGTCATGCTGCGACGGATTCAAGAATGTTTCTAGATGGTAAAGAGCTTAGCTTGCCCGAGAAAGTAGAAATAGAGAACCTAGATGGTAACATTATGATTCCTATTCGAGTTGTCGTGGAGAACCTAGGGTTTAAGGTGACTTGGAATCAGAAGAGTCAAAGTGTTAAAATTGAACAACAGGATAAAGTTGTTCAACTCGTTGTTAATAATCTGGTCGCTACGGTAGATGGGAAACAGGAAAATTTAAATGCAGCGCCATTATTACGTAAAGGCACTGTTGTTGTGCCCATTCGATTCGTCAGTGAACAGATGGGAATGGAAGTACAGTGGAATAATACTGACAAAATTGTATCTCTGGCTACACCAGTTGTAGAATCTATAACAGAACCTGTTACCGTCCCCTCTACAGGAAGTGGAAATAAACCAGTGACCTCTGATCCCGGAGCTGAACCATCAGAATTCTTGTCTAAGGTTAATGCTATCCAATTTAGCGATAATCAATTAAGAATTTCAATAAGCGGGAGTGTTCAGCCGAAAGTTTCCACGTTAACGGGACCCGACAGAATCGTGTTAGATTTACCAAATGCGATGTTCTCTGATTCATTTGGGGATTCACAGAATCTTGATACCAAATCTAACGGTAAATTAGAAGTTATTGGATATCCGGACGTATCTGGTGTAAGATATTCACTGTTCAGCTCAAGTCCATCGACAGTTCGTATGGTTGTAGACTTGAACTATGCTATGAAATATACATTGCTGAATGAGACTAATGATTCTACTCTTATTACTCTTCAACTTAATAGCGGAGAGGATACTGTTGTTCCCGATCCAAATGTACCTAATGGTAATGATGGACGTAAAATAGTCGTTATTGATCCTGGACATGGGAATGGGGATCCAGGAGCTATTAGTGTGACTAAGAAGAAAGAGAAAGATTTCAATCTGGCGCTTGCTCTAAAAGTAGAACAGCTACTATTGCAAGAACCTAATATTCAAGTGATTATGACACGAAATTCGGATACTTTTCCAACATTACAAGAGCGTGTATCTATCGCGAACAATTTGAACGCGAACGTATTTGTTTCTATACACGGCAATAGTAATCCCGCTTCAACTCCAAGCGGAAGTCAGACATTCTATTATAAACGTGCTGATAGTAAGGCATTAGCGAATGTGATGCACAAACATTTAATGACAGCCACAGGATTGAAAGATAGGGGGGTTACTAGCGGTAATCTTCATGTAATTAGAGAAACAAAGATGCCTGCAGTATTATTAGAGGTAGGCTTCTTAAGTAATACTTATGACGAAGCATTGCTATTTACAGAGGAGTTTCAGAATAACGTTGCAAAAGGAATTGTGGATGGGATTAAAGAATATTTAGGAGTCAAGTAAGGCGATTCCTCACGAAGGATGTGGCAAAATGAATAAAAAAGTAACCTGTACAGTTGCATTAACTCTCATACTAGTGTTTGCAGTAGCTTGTGGACAAAAGCCATTGACGGGTGCTGATCCACAGTCATCTTCTAATACCGTGAATAGTTCCAATAATACGGCTCCTGATAATGAACAAGATAATACTACAGATTCTATAAC
>DASXLR010000013.1:0-5115 GCA_036496075.1 Paenibacillus sp.
AATATCCCCTCCAAGTGTCACTCCAACCTCCATATTAACATGGAGGTTTTTTTGAGTGTCTACTTGAAGGGGATAATACCACAAAGCTCTCCTTTGCCGGTCTTAACTTGTTATTCTTTTCCTACCGAACTGTTCACAGCAGTTACCATCTGGTCATTGTAAGCACGGAATAGACCCAATCGCCAGAATGCGGCACCCTTCAGGTCATAACGTTTGGCGAGACCCAACTTATCATCCACTGATGTTGGCGTTTCACTGCTTAGACTGATACCTAACAGCAGTTTGTCTTTTGGCACTCCCGCTTGTAAAGCCAACTGAATGGCTTCATTCACAAGACTATTCGGTTCTGCCATCTGCGAGCCTGTACCAACCGGGTTATATTGATAGGCCATGATCATAAGATCGTCTGCTAGCGATGCAAGCGTCTTATAATCGTACCCTTGATAGGCACTATTCAATGGCGGAACTGCGAGAGATAACGCTGTACCTTGCGGTAACGCCTCTCGGAGCTCTTTCACGTATGCGTTCAATAATTGTTGTTGTACCTTCGGATTGAGCTTAAATCCAAGCCCTTCGAAATCAAGGGCAACTCCACCGAAACCATTCTCTTTCACAGCCGTCGCAATGCCGGCAATCGACTCGTTGCGTAAAGTTGCATCGTTTAACATCTTCGTCAATTCACCGTTGCCATCGAGCGAATATACCATTAAATAGGGCTTTACGCCTTGCGTAGATGCATCCGTCACTATAGACTGCGGTGTGGTATCCCCTGCAGCTGCCGGCAGACGATATTCATCGCCTTCTAACGTAAATTTGCCGTCCCGATCAATCCGGCTCCAGCCAAAGGCCACGGAATTCATCGAAGCGATAACATCTCTCTCCTGAAAAGATTGCAGGGCATAGAATGCCCGCAAATGCATCTCCCGCTTCGGAGATACAATTGACACGGTGCTTGAAGCCTGATTCCATGCCACTTGTGCGCCAAATTGGCTGCTAAAGAAGTTCAACGGAATCAATACGCGACCTTCGCGCTGAACAGGCGCCGCCGGCAGCTTCACCTTCGTCCCATTGACCGTTGCGGATAGATTCCCTACTTGCAGAATCACTTCCGTCGGCTCGCCGTTCTTCATCCCCACAGCCTTCACGATTTGGGTCTTGTTGTCCCATGTCACTTGAATCCCTAACGCCTCGCCGATCGCGCGGAAAGGCACGAAGGTAACTCCCTTATCCACCCGCGGCGCCGCGTCGAATGTGAGCGGTACATGATCGAGTAATACAGTCATATTGGACGCCGCTTGCGCGTGACCTGTGAACGGAGCTGCTCCGATGATGGATAATGCTAGAAGTGCTGCTGCAGCCGATTTTCCCCAATGCTTCATTCCTCTCATCTCCCTATGAGATCTTTACGAAATCCTCCACATCGTGGAAGATTTGCATTTGTCTAGTATATCAATAGATTCATAGCGTCTACAAATGCTAGATGGCCTAAGCTTCATCATTGGATAGAATTGCATGCTCCCCATACCTTGAAGTTCGTGATTGAAATCACAAGCCTCTCCCTATCTCTGCCGTATATTTAAGCTATTCTCATCTATCCGTATAAGGAGGACCAACAAGATGACATTAACCAAAGAACAAATCTACGAGCAGCTTGAATATGTAATGGATCCCGAGCTTGGTATGGATATTCTCAATCTTGGTCTTGTGTACGACGCGATCATCGAGGAAGAGAATCATGTCAAGATCATCATGACCATGACCTCCATGGGATGTCCTATGGCGGGGCAAATTGTAGCTAGTCTCAAGAAACAATTACATGCCACCCTCCCTGTTCAACAAGTTGACGTTGAAATTGTCTGGAAGCCGCAATGGACCAAAGACCGCATGTCTCGATACGCCAAAATCGCTCTAGGCGTTCACGTCTAGGAAAGGATGATCCCGACCATGACTTTTTACGAAACTTTAACGCCCTACTATGATCAAATTTTCCCGGCTAATCCCAAACAGTTGCATTTCTTATCAACTACCTTCGCCAAAAAAAAGGCCGTCTGCTTGATGTAGGTGCTGGTACAGGGAATATGGCTGCGGCTCTCGTTGAGCAGGGATTTACCGTCCTCGCTGCAGAACCTGAACGCATGATGGCGGAGCAAATGATGAAGAAAGCAGAGAAGTCTGATAAGCTAACCGTCAGCACGCTTCCTATGCAGCAAATCGAAGATGTCGGGGAGGCCTTTGATGGCATTTATTGCGTGGGAAATACACTCGTACATTTGAATGATATGGCCGAAATACAAGACTTCCTGCATACCGCGTACAGCCAGCTGAATGACCATGGCAAGTTGGTTATACAAATCGTCAACTACGAGAAAGTGCTTCTTCATCAGGATTTCAAGTTCCCTGTCATAACCCGGGAGACATTTCAATTCGAACGAAGCTACGCCTTGGCAGACGATAAAGTACTGTTCACAACGACACTAACAGCAGATGGGGAGCGCTTATCTAACACGATTCCTCTATATCCTGTTACGGCGGAGCAGCTTCGGCCAGTTCTTCAATCTTGCGGATTTGCGTCTGTAGAGACTTACGGCAATTTTGATGCCGAACCGTATTCGTCTGCCGCATCTCCGGCGCTCATTATTGTTGCAAAAAAATCATCAATTTAGCGTAAATCGTGCAACATGACATCCACAACTTCATACCCCGTGCGGATTGCATAGTTCATACCCCGGTCTTCCGGATAAATGTGGGTCATATTCGCAATATACACATGGGGTATGGATGTCTGGAACTCTGGTTTTAGGGATGAATAATTGCATTACGATCTTCATACAGACTCATCCTTTATCGTTTCTATTCTTTGTCGTGATGATTTATTGCTCAACGTAAGTGATAACCACATGATGCATCCTATCACGGTGATCGGAATATATTGACTCACATGCACCAATATACTAAAGCTTGCTGATTGCGAGGAATGAATCATGAACAGCCCCAAGCTTAATGTACAGAAGAATTCAAATGTTCCTACATAGCCAGGCGATGACGGAATCATGATTCCTAAACTAACGATTGCAACGGACACGATACCCAGTAGAAATACGTGATCGGAAATCCCGAAAGACTTAGCTACCATCATAAATAAACTTGCTTCCAATCCCCAGATCAATAAAGAAGATACCAAGATTTTCACTAGCATGGATTTGGATTGCACAACCTGAAAAGCAACCAGAAAGTTCTGCATAAAACGTATTGCTGCATCCGCCAGTTTCTCGGATTTCTTGGAGATCATTCGCCCTAAGAAGTGAATGAAAGATTGTTGATATTTACATAAGAGAACGATAAACACAATGCATGTGAAGAAAACTAAAATCGATAAATACATTACTCTTGTTAGCCATAGGGATTCCGTATGCAAATTAGCAAAACCTATGATTAGGAATATGAGCATGGTTAATCCATCTACCACTCGTTCCAAGATGACGCTGGAGAATGAAGCCACTTTACTTATTTTTTCTTTGTTGCCAATCAGAACGGCTCTTAGAATATCTCCCGCTCGTAATGGAATTAAGTTATTCGCTGCATAACTAATCGTCATCACTTGATAGGAGGAGGCATAACTGATTTTTTTAACCGGAGACAATAAATATTGCCAACGACTTGCTCGAATGAAGAAGCTGCTGCTATGCAACACCGTCCCGATGATGACATACTTCACGTCAATTTGAGAGAACGCTGTGATAATATCACTCCAGACCACATGTCTGAATGCCAACCATAAAAAAAATCCGCTAATCAGAATCTGAATACTTAATTTTGCTATTTTCTTTTTCATCGTTAATTTGTCTACTACCCTCCATGGATTAACACTTGAGTTGGTTGCAACCCATATCTTTGATCTTGGAATACGTCCTGCACGTCCTGCACGACTTGTGCTTCGAGCTTCACTTCGGCAATATATTTAGGTCTATTCTTAACCTCTTTATAAATTCTTCCGATGTACTCTCCAATCAGACCTAGACTAATGAGCTGCACTCCTCCAATAAACCATATGGAAATCATCAGCGATGCCCAACCCGACACGGCATTTCCATAGAGTTTGCTTACGAATACGTAGATTGCCAAGATGATGCTTAATAGAGAGAATATCACCCCAATAAGAGATACAGCCCTTATGGGAGAAATACTAAAAGAAACGATTCCATCCAAAGCAAAGGACAGCATTCTCTTCAAAGGATACTTGGATTCTCCTGCAAATCTTGGATGACGTTCGTAGTATACTTCCGTAGACTTATATCCGATAAGAGGAATAACTCCTCTCAAGAATAAATTAACTTCTTTAAATTGCTCTAACCCCTCCAGGGCCCTCTTGCTCATCAGACGGTAATCTGCATGGTTTGTAACGATATTGACGCCCATACGTCTAAGAAATCGATAGAACATCATCGCACTATTACGTTTGAAATAGGTGTCCGAACTCCGATCCTTGCGCACGCCATAAACAATATCATAGCCCTCTTTATACTTGTCTATAAATTCAGGAATCACATTCACATCATCTTGCAAATCAGCGTCCATGGATATCACGCAATCCGACTTGGCTTTTGCATGCAGGAGACCCGCTAACAATGCATTCTGGTGGCCTACGTTTCTAGCTAGTTTTAGCCCGCTAACGAATGGGTTCGTCAAATTGAGTTCCAGAATGTTCTCCCATGTGCGATCCTTGCTTCCATCGTCTACATAGAGGATGGTACTTAGCGGTGATATTTGCTTATCTTCGATAAGATTATGAATGACACTCGACAATCTACTCGTTGTTTCATGAATAACTTCCTCTTCATTGTAACAAGGAACAACCATTGTAAGGATCGGGTATTGATTACGATGTTCCATGATATACCTCCTTTGTTAACAGTCTTAAATCTACATTAGGATGAAGAGAACTATACGTCATACTCCAATTGTTTTCTTGCCTCTGCAATAAAATCGAGCGGTGTTGAAATCCCTTCCGGGTCATACTCAACAGCTCCAATCTTAAGGTTCAGTTCAACTTTGTACTTATAGGAATGCTCACCATTATTTAGATGGATTACGTTCTGCTTCAAACGATCAATAACT
>DASXLR010000014.1:0-10269 GCA_036496075.1 Paenibacillus sp.
TCTTTCGCAGTACTCTCCAGCCCATCGGTAAATATGAATATACGCCAGCAGCAAGCTGTCTGATTAACCCTGCTCTTAATAATAGTTGATGGCTAATCGCATCGGTCTCAGAAGGGGTATCTCTTAGTGTTGGCATAAATAATGTATTCTGTCTCATCCTTATCTCCTCCCAAACATAGTAAAGAACACATTCAACCCTGTGAAGGGACGAAAGTATTCACACTGCATACTTGGACTTATGATCTTGATAAGCTTTTTAAATAATATAGTTCACAATACCTTACATCAATAAGTTGAATAAAGTCAATAACATCTGTTTAATTATTGTTGGGTACACTATAATAGACAGAATGACATTTTTGGAAGGTGAACCACTACATATGAAAAGAAAGAAGATATTACGATTTTTATTAACGCCTCCCAAAATATTAGTACTGGGGTTTATGTTAATTATACTAACGGGGGCCATATTGCTCTCCTCACCCCTAGCGACTTCAGAAGCTGAACCGTTATCCTTTGTAAATGCACTATTCATGGCTACCTCGGCTACGTGTGTAACAGGACTAGCTGTAATAGATCCGGGAATTCACTTATCCACCTTTGGAGAGCTGGTATTATTATTTCTTGTCCAGATTGGAGGAATAGGTTTCACAACTATGGCAACCCTTATTGCACTGTTGTTTAATAAACGCATCTCACTTAAAGAGCGCTTAATCCTTCAACAAGCGATGAACCATGGCAGTATGGAAGGTATTGTGAGACTCATCCGAAAAGTGATTCTGTACTCATTATTAATTGAGCTCATCGGTACGATTCTCCTTGCTATTCGATTCTCCTTGGACATGCCTTTCTGGAAAGCCGCTTATTTCGGTATGTTCCACAGTATCTCTACGTTCAATAACGCGGGATTCAATATATTTGGTAACATTCAGGAATTCTCGGATGGCTTTAATTCCTATGTGAACGATACTTATATCAATCTGATTCTAATGGTCTTAATCTTCCTCGGAGGAATCGGCTTTATCGTTATTTCGGACTTACTAAGCTACCGCGAGACTAGAAAACTCTCACTCCATAGCAAAATTGTCCTATCCACCTCAGTCTGTCTTATTGTGTTGGGTACGATCGTTATCTATTTGAGCGAATATAGTAATCAGGATACTTTGAAAGCCCTGAGTGAACCAGGCAAATTAATGGCCTCTTTATTTCAATCTGTCACAACACGCTCCGGAGGAATTACAACATTGGATACCGCTTCTTTGAGACAATCAACGCAATTTTTCATGATCATCTTAATGTTCATCGGTGCTGCACCTGGTTCAACAGGAGGTGGGATCAAAGTAACAACCTTTGCCATTCTCATCGGCGCCGTGATTAGTATGGCGCGTGGCAAAGAAGATGTTGTCTTTTTCCGCAATCGAATCTCCAAGGAAGTCGTATATAAAGCCATCACACTGACGTTATTATCCTTTCTACTCGTTATCGCCTTTACCATGCTACTATCTATAACCGAGGATCAACAATTTCTGAGTATATTATTCGAAGCAACCTCTGCATTTGGTACATGTGGTATTTCGATAGGGTTAACGCAACAACTCTCTCCTATCGGCAAAATTGCCATTACATTTCTCATGTTCCTAGGCCGGCTAGGACCTTTAACCTTAGCTTACGCACTGACTCCGAAGAAACAAAAGACACCTTTCCGTTATCCAGAAGGTAAAATAACGATAGGTTAGTGGGGAAGCTCCAAATGAGTCAATCCATGGATGACTGGGCAACATAGTAAGGCTTCGCCTTCTACTGAGATGGGAGTATTCCACTCAAGTTAGACTGCGAAGCCTTTTTCTTGTTTATTTCTTGTGATTTGAAGCTACTTCCATTTATGAAACAGTCCATTTTTTCTACTGACTAATCCTTTTTCCATTGCATAACGTGTTAATTGGACCCGGTTCTCGAGATGTAACTTTTGTAATATATTTTTCAAATGATTCTTCACAGTTTGATCTGAAATAGCAAGCTCTAGTGCAATCTCTTTGTTCGTCATCCCCGAAGCGACCCAGTTCAGAATTTCTCGCTCTCGTGCGGTTAAAGGAATGTGATCTTCGCCTGCTACAGACACAGGAAATTCCTTCAATATTCTGAAAGCCAACTCACGACTGAGTGGAGCTTCATCGCTCATGATTGCCTGTAAATATTCTAGCCACGTTGACGGCGATAAATTTTTGAGCAAATAACCTTGCGCGCCTTGCTTCAAAGCTTCGAATAGATGTGTTACATCATCCGATACCGTAATCATGACGATTTTGACGTATGGGTATTGCAACTTAATGACTCGGGTAGCTTCAAGCCCCCCCATTCCATGCATTTGGATATCCATAAGAATTAGATCCGGCATCAGTGTCTCCGTACAAGTCACAGCTTCTTCTCCACTAGAAACCACACCCACAATTTCAAACGAAGGTTCTTCAGCTAGGATATTGCCGATCGCCTCCCTTGCTTGAGGTGAATCATCCACAACTAGCACTCGATATATACTCATAAGGGTTGATCCTCCTTCCGAATTTCAATCGCTGTACCCTGATCCACAGGAGGCATTGTAACATCCCATCCCAGCTCCTGTGCTCTTTCTTTCATAATCCGCAGACCATATCGATCCATACGTTTCGGTGCATCTTCTCGAATACCTGTACCATTATCCTTAATAGAAACAACCCAGGCAGCCTTTGTTCCCTCTCCTGTAATGGAAACAACCGATGCCTGAGCATGTTTGGTTGTGTTCATCAATGCCTCGCGAATACAAGCAAGTAGTTCTACTTTTTGTTTAGAACTTAGATCCGTATCTGGAATGTTCCACTGAATAAGAAGGTTCATTATGGAAGCTTCTTCAGCCGAATGCACAATTCTAGACTTCATAGAATCTTCGTATGTATCTTCTGAGGATATGACAGGATAACGTAAATTTGCAATGGCTTGACGAGCATATCGATTAACTTCATGGACTGTTTTACGAATTTCATGTAAATCCACTTGTTCCTCATTGGAAGTTTGTTTAGCTTCGGCCCTGTCAATTTGAACAGATAATAAAAACAAGGATTGTGCAATACCATCATGGAGCTCTCTTGCCAACTGGTCTTTCTCCTTCAGAGAAATTCTCTCGGCGCGTTCCTGATTGAGTTCCTCCTGAATTTGTTCAAGTGATTTAAATAGTTGATTCAGTAACGTCATGCTAATTAGAAATACGATAACAGGCGTTAGATAATTTCCTAGATCCATTGAAATATATGGCATTAGAAAACGATGTCGTACATATTCCCATATCCCCACTACTAGCGTAGGTAGAATGAGAATCATCCATTTAATTTGTTTGTAGGACATGTTAACCTCCTTAGGTTATCCAAGAGCATTGAGACACGTATCCTCCAAGCAGTAAACACCCCAATGGAATAAATCGCAAATATGATTCCTTTTCCCGCTCCGTCTCAACATGTCACGCCTCTCCTCGTAGATAATCCACTAATTATATCGGAGTTAGATCTAAAATACACCCACCCTAACAAAAAAATGGGACTCTAAACAGCACAATGCAGTCACTTCAATTCATACTTCATTTCGGATATGCTGAAAAACGTCAGGTAGCCTTGATGAAAAATAGACTATCCTTCACTCTTAAAAGTGAAAGATAGTCTATTTGAAGTTTCCTCTTGCTTACAATTGTTCACCATTACTGGCAATAACTTTTTTATACCATTCGAAGGAATCTTTCTTAGAACGATTTAAAGACCCCTTTCCATCATCATCTAAATCTACATAGATAAACCCATAGCGTTTGGACATTTCGGATGTAGACATACTGACAAGATCAATAGGACCCCAGCTAGTATAGCCCATTAATTCCACTCCGTCTGCAACAGCCTCTTTCATTTGAGCAATATGCTGACTTAGATAATCAATACGGTAAGTATCATGGATGGATCCGTCCTCTTCCACCTTATCGTATGCACCTAAGCCATTTTCAACGATAAAAAGAGGCTTTTGATAGCGGTCATACATCGTGTTTAGCATAATTCGTAACCCGATCGGATCGATTTGCCAGCCCCATTCTGACGCCTTCAAATAAGGATTCTTCACACCACCGAACAAGTTTCCTTTTGCTCTTTCACCTTCAGGACTCACGGATACCGTTAGTGTCATATAATAACTGAAAGAAATATAATCAACCGTATATTTTTTCAGAATTTCATCATCGTCATCCTTTTTCTGAATCACAATATCATTTTCTTCGAAGTAACGTTCCATGTAAAGAGGATATTCTCCACGGGAATGAACATCTGTAAAGAACAAGTTCATCTGGTTTTCCTGTTGATTTTTCAGTACATCCTCAGGATTACATGTGAATGCATAACTTTCCATACGTGCCAGCATACAACCTATTTGTGAACCAAGAATAATCTCATGACATAACTTTGTTGCAAGAGCGCTGGCCACAAATTGATGATGTAGAGCCTGGTATATCGTCTGTAATTCATTCTCGGATCGATCTATCACAACACCGCCACCTGTAAATGGACTTAACGTGATCATATTAATCTCATTGAAGGTGATCCAGTATTTCACTTTATCTTTATAGCGAGTAAATACAGTCTCAGCATATTTAGTGAAACAGTGAACGACTTCACGACTCGCCCATCCGTTGTACTTCTGCGTTAAACCAAGCGGAGTCTCATAGTGAGCCAACGTGACAAGGGGTTCAATGCCATACTTATGCAATTCATCAAATACATCCTCGTAAAATTTCAATCCAGCTTCATTAGGCTCTGCATCATCACCATTTGGAAAGATTCGCGCCCAGTTTATAGAGATGCGGAATATTTTAAAGCCCATTTCCGCAAACAAGGCAATATCTTCTTTGTAGCGATGATAGAAATCAATTCCCTCACGTTTAGGAAAACGCGCCACTACTTTCCCAGATAGGATGTTCTCAATCTGTTCTGAAGTAATTTCAATCGCGTGGTCATTCGTGCGCTTATCCTTCGGAATATAAGCAACCATATCTGCACTGGATAAGCCTTTTCCATCAACGTCATAAGCACCTTCTACTTGATTCGCAGCAGTAGCGCCCCCCCATAAAAAATCTTTAGGAAATCCTTTTAGTATTTTCGTCATTATTGTATACCCCTCTCCATATTATCTAGCTTAAACAACAACGGTTAATAAGTAATCTTGATTCTGAACTTCAGCTTCAGCAGTCTTTAGAACATCTAAATAATTACTCGAATTGGTAACTATAACAGGTGTTGTTAATAAATATCCAGCTGCTCTAATTTGCTCTATATCGAACTCCAGTAGTAATTGTCCACGTTCTACGCGGTCGCCTTCCTTCACGCGTTTCTCGAAGAATTTTCCTTTCAATCGAACGGTATTCACACCTACATGAATCAATATTTCAACACCTTCATCTGACGTAATTCCAATTGCGTGTCCTGTTGGGAAAACAGTAGTAACGATTCCGCTCACAGGAGCTGTCAATCTACCCGACGTGGGTTCAATACCAATCCCCTTACCCATCGCACCTGAGGAGAATGCCTCATCTGGTAATGATGTTAAAGATCGTATCTCCCCTTGCAATGGACTTTCAATGATCACTTTCTCGATTGTCGTTCCTTTTACTTGTTTAGATGCTTCAGATTTTTGTGGAGTTTCAGTGACATCTGGATTATCAAAACCCAATACATAGACTAGAACTACCGCAAGAACAAAAGATACCACCAGCCCAATTACAACAGACATAAATCCAACACCGAAATACGTTGGTAATGCTAAAAGACCCGGTAAAGCGAATGCCAAAGCTCTTGCTCCGCCAGCACCAATAATGGCTCCACCAATAGCACCTGAAATACAAGCATAAATAAATGGTTTTTTCAGCTTTAATGTGATTCCGTAAATCGTTGGTTCAGTAATACCAAATATTGCTGGTAGTGTTGCAGAACCTGCCAATGCTTTTAGCTGTGGATTTTTAGCTTTTAAGAACACTCCAAATGCAGCCCCAGCTTGAGCAAGTACCGCTGCACAAAGCATAGGTAACATCGTATCGTAACCCATACTTGCAATATTCCCAAACATAATGGGAACAAGTCCCCAATGGACGCCGAAGATAACAAAAACTTGCCAGAAAGCACCGCCAATTGCACCTGCCAACAGCGGACTTAGATTATATATCCATGTAAACCCTGTTGCTAACCCTTCACTGACCATGTTGCCAACTGGACCAAATGCCAAGAAAGTGAGAGGTACAACAATTAATAGAGCCAACATAGGCACAATAATATTCTTAACAGATTCATGAATGAAAGAATTAAACCATTTCTCCACATAGGATTGAACCCACACTGCCAGAATAATAGGTATAACACTCGATGAGTAGTTCACTAATACAATAGGTATTCCTAAGAATGATAATGAATCCGGACTGTTTAATGCAGTAAGTACTGCTGGGTATACAAGCGCACCTGCTATTGCAACGGATACAAATGGACTCGCTTTAAATTTACGTGCTGATGTAATCGCTAGAAAAATGGGTAAGAAATAGAATACACTATCTGATGCCGCATTTAGAATCATGTAGGTACCCGTAGCCGCATCAATCCAGTGAAGCGATGAGAGTAACGCTAGAATCCCCTTTAATAGCCCTGCACCCGCAAGAGCCCCCAGAATGGGAGAAAAGATACTAGAAATAATATCAACGGCCTTGCCAAGAATGCTAACATTATCTGAGGAGGATTCTTCCTTCTTATTTGTTTTTTCGGAATCCTGTAAATGGGTCTCTTCCATGATCTGCTCAAAAACCTTACCTACAGAATTACCAATAACAACTTGGAATTGACCACTATTCTCAACAACAGTTATGACTCCATGCGTATTCTCTAAAGCTTCTTTATCGGCTTTCGTGCGATCTTTTAATTTAAATCTTAATCTGGTAGCACAGTGAAATACAGAATTCACGTTAGATTCCCCACCAACCAGAGCGATGATTTTTTGAGATAATTCTTTATTGCTCATTCCCCAACAACTCCTTTACCTCATTTTATAAATTCATAAGTTTCATTCAGGATTTTACATGTAGCAGTCGTTAATAAGATGCGCTAGCATTCAACTTTTCAACTCCTACAAACAAGGAAAACCTGAACTCGTGGTAAAATAAACGTCTAAAAACGTCCATTTCACCATCAGTTCAGGTTTTGCCTGCTTTACCAGTAACACCCTGTGCAGAGATGTGAATATTTATTCTATGTTATTTCGCTCGGTAACACGGTGAATATGAATTGTTAAATAGACATACTCATCTTTGCTTAACGATTGTTTATAGGTTTTTTCCAAATAATCATTGATTTTATTAACACACTCAAAAGCCTCGATATACGTTATCTTAACTTGATTATATAGAAACTCTTCTTTACTATCGTTCACTTCATTACGTAGCACCCTCATTGCAAAATACTGTAGGTGTCTTAGAAATCTGGAGTAACTAAGCGTAGATTCATCCAAGACAACACTGAAATGATACGTAACAAAATTCAATATATTTTGAACAATTTCAGTCATTTTTAATGTGGACTTCATTTCATTGCCGTCCATTCTTGCATTAACAATATGAAGGGCAATAAAACCTGCCTCATCTTCCCCAAGAGCTACCCCCGTAGTGTTCTCAATGAATTGCAGTGCATCCATTCCAAGGGAGAATTCTTTCTTATAGAAGCGTTTAATTTCAAATAGCATCGCATTTTTGAGATCAATTCCCTTTTCATATCGCTGGACAGCAAAATGAATATGATCGGTTAATGTCAAATAGATACTATCACTTAGCTCTGTCTTAAGCACTTCATTAGCATGGGTAATAATTTGATTAGCTAATTCTAAATGAGACACAGGTATATCACTTAAAAGCTCAGTAAACTTTGCCGTAAATTCATTCTCATTTAGTGTAAATATTTTATCCACATTATCGAGGTCGACGGCATCCCCTGCGACCTTGTTAAATGAAATACCTCGGCCCATCACAATCATTTCTTTACCTTTTGGGTTTCTAGTTAATAGCACATTATTGTTTAGCACTTTCTCGATAATCATCTATTTTTCACCTCCAATGACTCAAGGAACGAAAAAAGCCCAAGTTAATTTCAATATCATTTAATAAATGATACTCAAGTTAACTTAGGCATTGCCCGCATTACCGGTCACAATCCTTTATTAAAGCTATTGTAGCATAAATAAAAGCGATTACAATATTTTTCTGAAAAAATATTGATCTTAACTTAATTCGATTGTAATTTAATAAGCACGCTGTCAGGATAAGTTATCCTTACAGCGTGTGATTTACACGCGCTATAGCGATAGTTTCGTTTGAACTGGAGGACTAATCATGAGCACAAACAAAGCAGAAAATGAAAATTATGCTGCTATAAGCTTTAAAGAGAAACTGGGTTACGGAATTGGAGACTTCTCAACCAGTTTAGTATTTACGGCTATTGGAGCATTTTTGAGTATCTTTTATACCGATGTCGTTGGTATCGCCCCAGCAGTTATAGGAACAATGGACTTATATTACTATTTACCTCCCCTGACTTTGGTCCTTCAGGTTCTCTTATATATGCTTATGTAACCTATTTGTTTATTAACTTGGTCTATACTGCAATCAATATTCCCTACTCTACTTTGAAATGCGTTAATCACACAGGAGCCATATCAGCGATCTTTACTGAATATTTTTAGGATGACTCTTGCAATGACTGGTGCAGCTTTGATTACTTATGTAACGATGCCCCTCGTGAATCATTTTGGTGGTGGAAAAACGGGACGGTTTGTGACTTTTTTAATCTTTGGTATAGTGACTCCTTTTATCTATCTAATTACATTTAAATCGACAAAAGAACGAGTTAAACCTGTCGTTACAGAGAAAAGTGTACCCTTGAAAAGGGCGATTCCAGCTTTATTCCGCAACAAATACTGGCTTCTTATGGTCTTATTCTGTCTCGTAGTCTACATCGGCACTGGTCTTACAAGTGCGCTTAACGCCTATTATGCAAAATACATTCTAGAGGATGCTGAACTAGTTGGTTCACTAGGACTGGCCAGTCTGCTTCCGATACTAATTGGCATTCCTCTGACAGCGCCTCTGGTTAAACGATTCGGAAAAAGGAATATCGCATTATTTTCTAGTTTTTTTGGAATTATGGGTATTGTAATTGTTATCTTTAGTCCTTATAACGTCACATTAATTATCCTTGGTACCGTTTTAAAAGCACTGTTCATGGCTCCCATTGCTGGGACAATGTTTGCTATGCTCGCTGACACCATTGATTATGGGGAATGGAAATCTGGTATTCGTTCGGAAGGACTTGTCTATAGCGCAGGTAGTTTTGGTACCAAAGTAGGCAGCGGTGTGGGTGGTGCAATCGTAGGATGGTCGTTAGCTATGGGAGGTTAGAACGGTACGTTAGAACGGTACGTTAGAAACTCAATCTGATACAGCTTTATCTATTATCAAATTATTGTACTTGTATTCACCTTTAATCATCAGTGCCTTGACTATTTTAATATTACTATTCTACAAACTTGATAAGAAATATCCTACTATAATTCAAGAGTTGAGAGAAATGAGTGGGAACCCTCGAGCATAGTCAGGCAAAAAAGATTTAAAACCGGTATTTATGACTAACCCAACTTTCGCACCTAGAAAATCAGCGGGGCATAGATTTTCTCGAAAAAGATGTCATCTATCGTTTTCTAAATCATTCTTCCTTTGCTTGGCGTAGATTTCTGCACGCTCTAAGCCTTAAAATCGTGTTGCATTTTGAGTCGCTCATTTCATCTACTCGTGTTCGAGTATTCATCATCGACGATTCTGTACTCAGTCGCAACCGGAGTAAAAAAGCCGAATTGCTGGCTCGGGTTTTGACCATACGACCGATCGTTTCACCAAAGGATACAGCATGCTGATACTTGGATGGTCAGACGGACTCAGCTTTGCTCCGCTTGACTTTGTTCTGCTTTCTTCAGCGAAGATTACGAATCGAATTTGTGAGATGACATCAAAAGTTTCTAAGCGCAGCCTGGGGTATAAGCGCCGAATGGAGGCTCTTTCTCGTAAGCCGGATGCCGTAGTCGCCCTGCTAGATCGGGCTTTAACGGCTGGATTCAGCGCCGATTACGTGCTGATGGACAGCTGGTTCACCCAGTCCCCCCTCCTTCGCCAGCTGACAGATAAAGGCCTTT
>DASXLR010000015.1:0-93444 GCA_036496075.1 Paenibacillus sp.
ATTTTTTTGATTAACCGTTCTTTACGGTAAAAATTCAGGGGCAAAGGCGAATGCTACGCTTCTCCACGACAATTCCATCCTCTCCGCTACCATCTGCATAGATCTCTATTTACTGCAACCACTAATTATGATTTAGAGCCTAAAATTATTCAATGTTATAGTTCCTCCGTTACATGTGCTAGGTATATTATACCCATCTTACGAGAGCCATTTTAACCTGCATCTCGTTACGCACTTGCATAGACCATTTTCGTTACGAGAGCAAAGAGATCACAGAAAGTGGCTATGAGATTCGCAATAAGTTAGCCTTGAGATCGGGTGACTTTCACTCGCCCATAATCTATTGAAGCAAGCCGCAATGGAACAAACATACCAAAAAGCAGGCCAAGGATAATACCTTGACCTGCTTTCTCTGACATCAGTTCTTTTTTAGAAAAGGTGGTTGTCTCATCAAGAAGAGTATTCTACTTTTGGGACAGCCCCTTCTCGTAGAAATATAAGAAAGTATGGTTAAAGCTTAATTTTCTTATATTTTAAGAAACCTTTTTCCCCTTTACCCATACACCTTGGAGCTCCAAATCTTTATCTAATAACAGGACATCTCCCTGCTTGCCAACTTCCAAGGTTCCGGTACGTTGCGCTATGCCAAGAGAGATAGCTGGGTTTAAGCTAGCTACTTGAGAAGCCTCTTCAAGAGTAAGGCCCACGTTATGAATTAAATAACGATAACCCTTAATCATCGTCAGAGTACTTCCTGCCAAAGCACCCTCATTATCTCTTAAGGTGGCTATGCCTTCATGAACTACTACAGGTAAATCACCTAACATATATTCACCATCGCACAGACCCGTCGCTGACATAGCATCGGTAATCAGTATTAGATTATTATTCTGCTTAAGGCGAGCAAGAATCGTTACGACCGCAGGATGAACATGAACACCATCTGCAATAATTTCCGCTCTAATACGTTCATCACTTAGTATCGCGCCTACCGCCCCTGGGTTACGATGATGCAATGGAGTCATTGCATTAAAGCAATGAACACACTGATTTAGCCCCATCTCTGCAGCTGCCTTAACCTCATCATAGGTAGCATCCGTATGCCCTAGTGCAGCTGTAATATTGTGTTTTCTTAGCCAAAGTATCGCCTCAAGCGCTCCCTCGCCTTCAGGAGCTAACGTCACCTGTCTAATCAGTCCAGGATACTTTGATTCCCATTCATTAAGCCAAGAAAGATTGGCAGGAATCATATGTTCAGGATTCTGAGCACCACACCATTTAGGATTAACGAAAGGACCTTCTAAATGTACACCACTGAGTTGAGCATAGGGCATTCCACGAGTCTGATACGTATTTACCTCTTCTAATACCTTATCAATAGCTTGCTTAGGAGCCGTCATTGTCGTCGCTAACATCGTCGTTGTACCCTGAGAACAATGGAACTTAGTAATCGTATCTAGTTCTTCTTGCCCAGCATCCATAAAGTCTTGTCCATACCCACCGTGGACGTGAACATCAATGAAACCAGGAATAATATATTGGTCTACCGCCTCAACCTTCACTGCCCGATCCATATAACGAGATGGAAGCCATTGTGCTTCACCTGCGTATACAATATTCTCTCCTTCTAGAGCCAGAACACCATGATCAATGAATCCATGAGGTGTTAGCAACTTGCCGAAGATCAGTTGTGGTACGGAGTCATTACTCATGTTAATAGTCTCCCTGCTTCTTGGTCTAGCAGCACAACGACATTAGGATGACATTGAAGCAGAGAAGCTGGACAATCTGTCGTGATTGGACCTTGGAGTGCACGCTTGGCGATCTCCGCTTTCTCTTCTCCACGTACTAATAATACAATCTGTTTTGCTTTCAATATACTTCCTACACCCATCGTAATCGCTTGTCTTGGTACATCGTCTAAGCTAGGGAAAAATCTTGCATTCGCCGTACGTGTCTTTTCCTGTAGTTCCACGACATGCGTTCCCCCTACTAAGCTAGTATCAGGTTCATTAAATCCAATATGTCCGTTGTGACCAAGACCGAGCAATTGCAAATCAACAGGGCCGTGATCTTCTAGCATACGATCGTATCTTCTACATTCTTCTTGTAAATCTTGAGCGTTACTGTTAGGAATATGGCTATGAGCTAGAGGTAAATCAATGTGATCAAACAACTGAGTATCCATAAAGGTTCTGTAGCTTTCGGAATGCCCAACCGGAAGCCCAACATACTCATCCAAATTATAAGAAGAAGCTCTAGAGAAACTAATAAACCCTTTGCGGTACATTTCAATTAATCGCTTGTAGATACCTATAGGTGAACTTCCTGTAGCAAGCCCCAGAATAGCCTTAGGATTAGTAAGAAGCAAGCTTGCAATCAGATTGGCACCTGTCTCGACGAAATCTTCTTCTTGTTGAAACGTGTAGATATTCATAAATATTTATCCTCCTTAGTTTTTACGATATTTTTGAACATTAAGATAAGATCGCTCTAGATTAGGAACAAAAAAATCAAAACCTTTACTGGTCATTCCCATAAACAGAATATCAATAATATGTAACTGGGCAATACGTGAAGCCATATCTCCCCTGCGCATACCCTTTTCTAAAGAAGAAGAAAATAAAGTAATGTCCGCGACAGAGGCCAACGTGCTCTTTCCGTACGATGTGATCGAGATTGTGAAAGCTCCACTTGATTTAGCACAGTCCAAAGCATCGATCGTTTCTGGTGTTTCGCCGGAATAAGAAATAGCGAGTGCTACATCAGTCGGCTTCAACGTGGATGCAGATGTAATCTGCATGTGTGCATCTGCAAATGCTGTACAATTCTTGCCTATCCGAATTAGCTTTTGATAGAAATCCTGAGCTACAATGGAGGAGGTTGCCATCCCATATAAATCAATCCTTGATGCCTGACATAACCAATCCACAACTTGTTCTAAACGTCCTAAATCTAATAAGGACGTCGTATCGCGAATTGAAGTTAAATGGTTGGACTGCATTGCCTCAATAATCATGGATAGTGAATTACCTGCCACAATATCCTGATAGGAGGTGTGAAGAGAATTGGTCTCTCCATCAAGATGTGCGATCTCACCTGCAAGTTTCAATTTGAAATCAGGATAGCCTTTAAAATGAAAGTTCTTGCAGAATCTTGTTACTGTAGCGGGACTCACCCCACATAGCTCTGCTAATTCTTTAATACTCGTACGAACTACATTGCTTGGAAATTCTAAAATATAATCTACTAGCCGTTGTTCTAGAAGCGAAAGCTTCTCTCTTTCCTTAATTAATGCTTGTAGTATGGGAGCCACGAACAAACCTCCTACTTATGAAAATAATTTTATTCTATTGAATAATTTCAAAGAAAATTATTTTCATAAACATCATAAAATAGTTGTAGCTAAAATGCAATATCAGAACTCATACAAAGTATTTAATTATATTATATTTTACATAAAAAGGGATTGAGCAGATAGTATCATCTGCGCAACCCCTTTTTATTATTCCTCCCTTGCTATATCTTCTTCAGCAGCCACAGGAAATGTAATGATCGCTTCCGTACCACTTCCTATCTCGCTCTTAAACTTAATTTTGCCCTTCATAGCTTCAACAATGCGATAGGTGACCATAAGACCGAGCCCTGTTCCTTTTGTTTTATTAGAATAATAGGGTTCCCCTAACCTTATTATCTCGGCTTCTCCCATCCCCACACCATTATCCTGAATGTGGATGACAATCTGATCCTTTTCTTGATAAGCCCAAATATGGATGAAACCTCGATCTCCAAGAGCTTCAATACTATTCTTAATCATATTAATAAAAGCTTGCTTGAACTTGGATGAGTTACCTTGGATTATTAATTTCGAAGGAATGCTGGTATGAATACTTCCTCCCTGTAAATTAGCTAAAGGTATAAGGATCCCTTCGATATGCTTGAATTCATGTGCAACGTCTAGTATGGCAACATGCTCAATCTCTGGCTTAGCAAAGGTTAGGAAGTCTGTAATAATATTCGAAGCTCTTTCTAATTCTTCAAGCGCTAACTTAAGATAACCTTTTTCCTTCCCATTGGATTTCTCCTCCAGTAGCTGTAAGAAACCTCTTGTCACCTGCAATGGATTTCTTACCTCATGAGCAACAGATGCTGCAAGCTCACTAATGATATCCATCTTCTCCGATCGTTGCAGTTCATTGTTGAACAATGCTAATTCCTTAGAGTACTCCACAACCCGCTGATGATTTAGAGCGAACTTCCGGCCCAGCAGAACGATTAAAGAAATAACAAATCCCATTACGCCCCATTTCCACAGAAATAAATCATACTCACCGTCTTGAATATAGAACCATATCATTTCAAATATTCCACACAAGGAGAACACAGCAAAACCGATGGAGATAATGATCGCATCCTTATTTCCTTTGGCTGAATAATAGGCTGCACTCGTCACAAGTAAAATCCCTTGTATAATGATAAGAATTCCTAAGATCGTAACAGAAAACATATGATACTGTTGATATAAAGCATTATCAAGCATTAGATTAACAAACATAAACGCTAGACCAAACAATGAATATATAACTTGAAATTTCCTATATTTCCGAATGATGGAGTGATAACCCCTCCCAATCATCGTCTCAAATGTATATGTAAGTCCTGGAGAACAAACGTATAAGGATATATCGAACATGGTGACATACAACTTCCCATATTCTCCATAGTAAGTGTATAGGAATGGAGAATACGTCAAAATCAACGTCCCTATCGATATCAAAACAATACTAAGAGATAACCAATTAGGCATTTGTACTTTTTTTAGAAAAAAAGTACAAATCAGCATAACTAATGCTATAAAAATAACTGAGCTACCCAAAATAACATCAATTAAATCTTCTCTTACAAATACATTTAGCATGGTTTGGTAATCACCTATTCTCGGTTCATCTAACAGACCTATTCTATTTGTCTCCGTTTGTACGTGTATATAAATATCTTTACCAGCATCCTGTTGATGAAACGGCAACAAAATCTTATTGAAATCATATCCATAATCTCGACTAACTTCATAAATTAGAGTTGTATTCATATATACAGATAGTCTTTGAGCATGAATTGATTTAATTAAAAGAGCTGGATATGGTAAATCTGATTGCGGTAATTGAAATTTAATCCATGCTGCATCACTCTCCTCTCTACCCATTGGTAGAGCCTGATCAACCTCCAACCAAGACCATTCAGTCGAGGAAGGGTTGGCTGTGATCTCAGACCCAGTATTGCTTGTATGCTCCCACATAAATTGCCACTGGGTAATACGCTTTGTTGTTACTTCTGCATTAGTATCTTTAGACGTTATTACTAACGACGACAACATCGACAGTATAACGATTATGTATAAAAACCATGTTGAAACGAACCTCATACCAGCACCTCGAGCGTTAGAAATAAACATAATATTAACTATCATTCGACAAAGTTCCAAGCTTCCCTTCAAAAAAATATGGAATACCTAAAATTTTATCCCAAATATTTTATACTCCGGAATTTGTATGGGTTATTTTGTAAAAATATGATAATATATCAATGACATAATTTCATTTTACTATCATGGAAATGAAATCTTAATAATTTAGGTGATGCTATGAAATGGTTAAAAGAATTTGATAATGAAATATCCCAAGTATTTGTAGAAGCGCAAGCCATCATTTCACAATTTCCGCCTCCCCTTGAACATAAGGGACTGTCCTACTTAAACAAGTTTAATATCCATTCTGAGGATAGCACCAAAAATTATATTTGCTATCTTTTACCTTTTTGGATGAAGGAGACTTCAACTCTCCCCAATGAAGATTACCGAAAGCTTTCCTTAGGTAACGTGTTCGCAATGCTGTACTTTTTCATTCAGGACGATCTCATGGATGAGCCTTCAAATAACGACAGATCACAACTAATTCTGAGCAATTTATTCTACCTGCACTTCCTTGACATCTATAGATCCTACTTCGCTTCAGATTCACTATTCTGGATTTACTTTAACCAATACATAAGAGAGTGGTCAGTCGGTCTTACTAATGAGAACCATAAAGATTACTTCCAGTCAGATCCAAGTATGATTGCCAAAAAGTCAGCTCCTCTCAAACTATCTAGCACGGGTATTCTTCTATTGTCTGGTCAAAATGATCTTATTCCTATCGTATCCGATCTCGTTGAACGTGTCCTAATCACACTGCAAATGGCCGATGACTGGATCGATTGGCATGAAGATCTTGCAGACGGTAACTATAACAGCTTATTGTCTATGATCAAGAAAGAGCACTACCCCAACCAAATACTAACTGTAGATACAGTCAAAACTTCAATCTATGTTCGCAGTATTATGAAAAACTATGTAGACATCGCCACTGCTAATCATCAGTATCTTCTAAGCTTGGATATCCAGCTTACGCATCTGCTCTCCTTTCATGAAATGCTAGTGAATGATCTATCACAAGATGCTCAAGAAATTGAAGAATCGAGAATATCGCAACAGCAAGGCGGCCTACATTACTGGTTGCTAGAAAACACTAGAAAGTAATAGATATATATTTATGTCCATGTTATACTTTTATGGTAATATTAACAAAATTCGAAAGGGTGATTCTATTGACAACACAGGCTCTCCTTCAAACACAAATTATTAATAAAGCATGGGCGGATCCAAGCTTTAAGGAGCTTCTTTTAGCAGATCCTAAAGCCGCAATTAAAGACGTACTTGGGGTAATTATCCCTGAACACATTAAACTTAAAGCTGTCGAGGAATCTTCTGACGAACTTTACTTAGTTATTCCTTCAAGTCCATCTGAAATAAATCTTAATAATAGTCAACGAAGAGCCAAGTGGTAATCAAATGTATTTGACAGCATAGATCACTATTTAAGGGGTAGAATCAAGAGGTCTTCAAATTTCCATCTCTCCTTGTTTATTATAGGATGGATGGAAATTTGATTATAACCTCTGTTCCTACTCCTTCTTCACTTGTAAAGGTGATACTCCCCTTCATCACTTCAACAATCCGATAGCTTACCATCAATCCAAGTCCAGTCCCCTTCGTCTTATTAGAGAAGTAAGGCTCTCCTAATCTAGATAACACCATCGGACTCATCCCTTCACCGTTATCCTTAATATGAATAACAACTTCATCGTCTGCTTCATAAGCCCATACTCTAATATCACCATTGTCATTCAAGGCTTCAATGCTATTCTTCATCATATTAATGAAGGCTTGCTTGAATTTCGAAGAATTGCCCGCTACGTAGAGGTCCTGTGGTACATCGATGGTTATAATTCCTTTTTGCAAATTAGTTAAAGGTAAAAGGATTCCCTCAATATGCCTAAGCTCTTCACTGATGTTCAATCGTGTTACCTGATCAAATTCGGGCTCCGCAAAGGTTAGGAAATCCGTAATAATGCTAGAAGCTCTATTCAATTCCTCTAGCGCCATTAATAAATATGGCTGCTGCTGTTCATTCTCTTCAATTAAAAGTTGTATGAATCCACGGCTTACTTGAAGGGGATTTCTCACCTCATGTGCAACTGAAGCTGCCAATTCACTAATAATCTCCATCTTCTCAGAACGTTGTAATTCAATATTAAATAACTCCTGCTCCTTGGAGTATTTCACAATTTGGTCGTGACTATCAGCAAATTTACTTCCTATGATAATGATAAGAATAGTAATAGAACCTATAATCCCCCATTTCCATAAGCTGAACTCGTAGTTACCCGATTTAATATAGAATATGATTAGATCTATTAATGATGCTCCAGTAAATATTCCAATACCAATTGAGAAAATATAGGCATCCTTATTCCCTTTGACTGCATTAATAATTAAAGTCACTAATAACATTAGACATTGAATGATCATCGTATATCCTAATATGGTGACAGATATGAAGTAGTTCAGTTCATGATATTTATCTAGAACAACGACGGTTACGATCATACATATAAAACAAAGAATAGAATAGACAATTTGAAATTTTCTATATCTAGAAATAATGGGATGATAGCCATTCCCTTGTATTTTTTCAAAGAAATAAGTTACAGTAGGTAAAATAATTAATAAAGCACAATCAAATAAACATGTATATATTTTTCCATGATTATCATAAAGATCATACAAGTATGAAGAATAGGTCAAGACTAGAATACCTGTTGATAAAATAATGACGCATAAAGAAACCCAGCTGGATATAAAGTTTCTAGTAATAAAGATGGTACAGATCAGCATGACAACGGCTATAAAAATAAAGGCACTCCCAAGAATGACATCGATAATATCCTGCTTCACAAATTTTGAGAACAACTCAGTATAGTCCCCTAAGATTATGCTACTCTGAATTCCTATCTTTTCCTTCTCTGCCTCTATTCCTATATACAGTAATTTACTAGTATCGCTTGGCTTCAGGGGTACTACAATCTTATTTACATCATAGCTATAATTTCGATTCGATTCATATATCAGCTTATCATCTATACTCATTACGATATGTTTACCGTAAATTCGACTTATTAGAATAGCAGGATTACTCCACTTCATTACAGGGATAGATACTTTGATCCATGCTATATTCGTATTTCTAGGTTTACTGGGTAATGGCTCACTCTGTTTATACGTGGACCAACCCTCAACCAGATCTAACGTTGTATTACTTATGTTCAATACAGCTTCTGATCCCCATTTGAACTGCCATTCTGTGATCGTCTTTGTACTCTTCTGCAAATCACCACCAGAGGGTTGACCTATAACCAAGGTGAGCGCGAATGAGCATAATATCAACGCGATTAAAATGACCATCAATTTGGGTACAAACTTCATAGATGCAGCACCTCAAGATAATAATATTTAGTGGTATTCATGTATATCATGTATATATTCTATATATTTATACAATGCACCTTCTAATAGATTACAACTTTTATATTTTTTTCAATAAATATTCATCTCATGCATAAAAACTTGGAATTTAGTAAGATACTCTTTTCCATTTGATGCTGTATATTTGAATTTGTTTCCCACTACTACATTTCATCTGATTGAACGTAAATGACCCGAAAGAGGGTCACTTTTTCTCAAAGTGTCTATCTTTCGGGTCACAGTTCAAGCCTTTATACTATTATACTTATTAACTATTCTTCCAAGACCGAGATCTCCTTCAAAAGGGGGCTTCTCTTGGATTTATCGGTATGATGAAAAATAAGGTATAGATTATCCACCAATGTGAGACATTTCAACTTTCTCGCCATCGTGACCATCCTTTCCTCGATCCAACGAATACCGATCATGTCGATTATGCCATATGTTAATCAGGTGTGTAATCATTTCCTCATCTGTAGCATTTGACCGGATGAGCGTGCGTAGATCATATCCCTTACTTGCAAATAAACAAGTATATAATGAACCGTCTGCTGACAATCTAGCTCTCGTACAAGAAGAACAGAATGCCTCACTGACGGATGAAATAATTCCAATCTCGCCTTTGCCATCTAAAAACTGATATCGAGAAGCTACCTCACCTGGATAATTAGGCTCTAAAGGTCTCAATGGCCATTCTGTATAAATGGTTTCTAATAGTTCCTTCTTACTCACTACTTGATTCCAGTTCCAGCCATTGGTGTTTCCGACGTCCATATATTCGATTAAACGAAGAATATGACCCTTAGAGCGAAAATACTCAACCATCGGTAAGATTGCATCATCATTCTTTCCCTTTTGTACGACCATGTTCACTTTCACTTCCAGACCCACTTCTGCAGCTGCTTCAATACCCTCTAGAACGGGTTGCACATGCGAACGTCCACCATTCATTTGCATAAAAGTGTCATCATCTAATGCATCTAAGCTTATGGCTACCCGCAATAAACCGGCATTCTTCAATACTTGTGCTTGCTTAGCCAATAAACTGCCATTCGTTGTAAGCGCAATATCCTCGATTTCGGGAATTTGAGCCACTCGTTCAATAATTTCAGGTAAATCTTTACGTAATAATGGTTCGCCCCCCGTAATACGGAGCTTCTGCACACCAAGATTCGTAAATATATGAGCTAACCGTACGATCTCATCTACAGTTAGAATACGATCTTTAGATAAAAAGGCATAATCCTTATCGAATATTTCTTCTGGCATACAATATCTACAACGAAAATTACAGCGGTCGGTCACAGAAATCCGTAAGTCCCTTAAAGTACGTCTGTATTGATCCTTGATCTCCATGTTTATCAACTCCATAATTTCAGCATACAACATAACTAGCTATTCTGAATTATTATAACATACCAAGGATAAAGGAAATCCGTCCCCATAGGATGCAGCTGAAAGTCTATATTTTCTATTTATTCACAAAAGAATAGACCTGAGCAGCGGACTCAGGTCTATTCAAAACTATCTATCTAAAGGGGATACGTTTATTATAGTAAGACTATATTAATGTAAGATGAAAATTTCCTGTAAATCAGATTAAAATTACAGCAATTTCACTATAGCTAATATAACTAAGTGAAGTGGATAGAAGAAACGCCACACCCATTTACGAGCTCTTAAAGATTCTAACTTACTCCACAGCTCAGGGCCATATACGATGATCATTGTTGGTAAAATACTGAGGATTTGCAAAAGCCAGCCTAAGTAGAATAAATAAATAAAATTCAATAAAAAATGCCCCGCGACTAACATATAACCCGATAGATACCTAAACAATAAAACTAATAACAATCCATATGCCCCATAATCAAATGGAAGGATATCCATGGCGATACAGGATAGAAGAATAATTCCCCCTGACAACACTTTCGAAGAGCATCTATCCAGAATATTCAGAATACCTGCGGCCATAAATAATGTCACAACTACATTAAGACCCTTAGAATTAAGTGCTAATTGATATGGAATTTGGGATAATAGGGCGATATAAAACAATCGAAAAACATACTGCATTCGGTTCGATGTATGTAAATGCCCTTGTACCAACGCATATGCATAGATGGGAAAAGCAATCCTACCAATCATTCTCCAGGTCATATCGTCAGGAAAAAAGATATACCCAATATGATCAATAAGCATCGTCAACATAGCGATCCACTGCATTACAACAGACTCCTTTCGTGAAAAACTAAATTACTCCACCTTTATTCTTATACCCGCAGGGACATGATTGGCTCTCTTTCCTTTAGAATACCATAGTGTAGGTGTATCTTTCACACCCATGATCTCAACCTCAAAGGGATGCGTTGGCCACTGATTCGAATGGATTAGCATACGATTACCATCTACCTCGATGGAAGGGTCACGGATGAGGTCTATATGGAGGGGAAGGGGTGGAAATGATTTTTCTCTCGATGACGATTGTTGGGAAGTACAATAGATGAGGATTGATGTAACAGATTGAGGATCTATTCTTTTACTGTATGAAATAATCAGTTGGGTTCCCTTAAGCTTCGCAACCAATGGCATAGGTGGCTCCTCTGTCATATAACCACCTAAATGGTATTCATAAGCGGTCCATGTATCATATCCTAGATCATACACAGTATTCTGGAACTGATTCAACCACCTCTGATTACGAACCATGGATGCTATAGAACCGATATCTGTCTGCATTCCTAGCGGCAATTCAGGAAAGGCATTCCGGATGGGTAATGTAATGCACTCATAATACTTCAAGTAATCTGCAGGTAGATTCCGTTGCATCCAATCAGGCCAGTGTGTCTGAATCATATGCAGATCTGGCTTCACACGCTCTATCATAGATACAGCATCCATCCCTTGCCATTCTCGCAACTTCGCCCCTGCTTCAATGTCGTTCACCGCAAGCGACCACGTAGCCACCTTAATATCCGGACGAACCTCTCGAACTCCCCCCACACCACGGATAACTTCTGCCACGAAATCATTTACTGCCTCTACTCGAAAAGACATCCAATTCGCATATACTTCCTGCACTTTTGTATAATAATTAGCTGATTGCTCATTCCGAAAGTCGGGTAAAGATTGCCCACATTGTCTTTGAAATGCTTCTTCGGCCAACGGCCCAATATCTCCATATACACCACTACGTATTCCATCCCACTCAGGAAAATAGGATTCCGCAATTTCAATACCATCAAAGGGATAATCCCTAACTAGCTTCGCTACAGCTTCTTTCTTCCACAATACATACTCTGATGAAAAAAAGGAAAATCGTTCAAATCCATCCTTCGGATCTTGTAAAAGTCCCATTCGCCATTCTGGATAATTTGGAGGAAGATGACTAACATCGAACGTACCATTCCCAAGAACAAGAGCCCACACAGCTATCCCTCGTTGATGCAGAGCATAGATTAGCTCTCCCAACACTCGGCTCTCATTTATAACAAAATAATGCACGATACGATAGCCTGATAACCATATTTCATCAGCCACACTTTCGGTAGAGCGATTCAGGTAATATGGAAATAATGGATCCATCTGAATGCTAGGACCATCCATAGTCCAAGATCTAGCACTTGTTGATTGGTCAGTTGTTATTGGAGTGATATTTTTGGGCGATTTATCTTTCACGTGATTGTAGGCTCCTCTCATATTATAGCGTAAACACTTTGGAGGGATCATCATTGATAATACGTCCACATCATAAAAAAATATCTCTGCAACAACGCCTAGCACAACTCACAGGTCATCTTGTTGAAATTAATGCTGCGCGCTTAGGATTGGAGCCTGGTCGTTTGCAAAAAGTTTTCAAGAAGAACTTTATTCAAGTACAGCAAGAGTTATTCGTGGCCTCCAGTCTAAATTCGGTTCGAGTATTTGATATACCTCCACCTCGAAATAGCATCCTTATTGGTTTACGAACCACATTTCCCTCAGGCAGTGCTTTTAATCAGATGAAACTAGTACAAATCGGTCTTGATTTCATTGAAGTACAGGCTAAGGGAAAGACCCCTTCTAGAATCCTCTTCCCGCTTAACAAAATCGAAGGAATATTTCGTATACGTCAGTGACGCTAACATCATGACAACCTAACCTTATCTTTCTATCCGTTAGCCCTATTTCACTCCGGCTTAGCTATAACCAACAAGCAAGTACTGTCGGGCAAATCTACCTCATTCCCTTGTTCATCCATGATCTTTATACGTTTGCTAAGCTCCTCTGTATACCCCGCTTGGAGAATATGCTGACTGACAAGAATCCTAGCCTCCTCTCCCAATGTTTCTATGATGAACGCATGGAATTGTGATGGTGTAAAGTATCCAAATTGTTCCTGGACTTCATGAACATAAGCTTCTGCCCCCCACGTATAGGTGTACAGAAATTCCATGGCATCATTCACTAGCATGATTACTTCATTACCACTCAATACTTTGAATTTAATCTCTCTTCCAGCGAAATCTTTAGCATAACGACGTAGCCAGTCCACACCATCGGATTCATAAAAAATAATTCTTCGCTTTTGATTGATAGGTTCGGTCATAATTCCATCACGAATAATGATTCGTCCTCCCGGTGAGAGCATCGCATAGGCACTTGTTAACGCGGCTGCGACTGTATCATGGTTAAATTTATGCCCATTGTAAGGAATATAAGAATAAAGCTCATGTAAAATAGATGAGAAAATGACCGTATCGATCGTCCCTTTCTCGACATAATTCTGTAAGGCGAGTGCATCCCCCTTCATCACTTCCCATGTATGTCCTTCAAGTTGTTTCTTCCTCTCCAGAGCTTCGATGACATTTGAAGATATATCTATTCCGATAGGCTTCACATTCGGGAGTTCCTGTTCAATAAGATCCAACATGACCCCACCACCAGGACCAATATCCAATACGTGCTGCCCTACAATATGTTGGAGCATCACTTTCTTATAGTCTGCGGTCTGATTCATATCAGACAAATATTCTTCCTCATTATTGAACCGATCATAAGCATCTCGACGTAAATCAAATAAATCAAATAACAGTAATACCGCTTTCTCATAGAGAGGTGATTTCTCCGCCTCAATACAGAATTCAATTAATTTTTCTGCCGCCGCTGAGAACTCAAAGGTAAAGAAAAGTGTGTCAGGGAGATCTCTTTTGTGCAACGTGGTTTGATTAAGATGTTGATTATGTATGGTTGCTCCACTACGAATATGTTGCCATGAGAACTCTTGCAAATACTTTTCAATAATCCGTTTTTTATAAATATTCATTTTCTTAACACCTTTATAATCATAATACATCGTGTTCATCAGTGGCTCGAAGCTGATATGTCTAATGTTCTGTATATTCTCACTATGAAGGACTAACATGAACACCTTAATAAATTCTTCCAATGTGAAATCTTGTAATGCGGCTTCAACAAACCACAACGTATGGTGTTTAAGGGAGGCCAATTCTATATCCACTTGGATTCTCTGCTCTAGCTTCTTAAACTCGATTTCGAATGATTCTCCGCGTTGGATTGTAGCTGTTCTCAATCTGCGGATTCGGTCCTTCACAGCTAAAGTGTTGGAGATATCCCCAAATACAATTTGCTGAATGCTGTGTTCAATTTCGGACTGAATGCTAAGCCACAACTCAGGTGAAACCGCACCAATCACACATTCGTTTAAGGGAATTAATACGTCTGTTAGTTCTTGTGGCGATAACATGCCTTGAGTAACCAGTTCTGATAAAGGACGGTTCTCCGCAAAAATAACCTCACCACGTAAATACTGCCCGATCAATCCATGGGTTGCGATTAGCGAATGGATCACATTCATTCTGTCGCTTACTCCAGCATTTCCGTATTTATTGAATAACTCAGCTGATCCTATATTATGTACGAACAAATTCACGCCTTCTTTTTGCCAAGCTATTCTTTCTTTAACCGTACCTCCCTTAGCCACTTCTGACCAGATTAATACTTCTTCTAGAATCTCCTTAACCCAAAAGGAAAGCATCAGATCATCCAATATTCTAAGTGTTTTCTCTACATAATCAAGTACAGGATTCCCTATGAAGAGCTCCTTCATGGAGTCAATTCTTTCGATGTTAACAATCACTTCTTCAGCAGAAGTAATGATCTGTAACCAAGGTTCCTGTTTCACAATACTTAAATCACCTTGACGATACGATGTAATGGCTGCTAACGATTTGAGCATATAGTGAACCACCCCTCTTTCACAATTGTATGAAACTATTCCTTCATTCGATGTTATAATAATACCTTACTTACTTATCATAATGACACGTATATCATCTAGGGGGATCAATCATGGATTTCAATCGTAAAATCAACCGTCAGAATACTGCTTCAGAGAAATGGGACGATATCGAAAAAGTATTTGGAGTAACAGATGTACTCCCGATGTGGGTCGCTGATATGGATTTCGCTGCACCTCCTGCTGTACTCCGTGCACTACAACAAATTATAGAACACGGCGTGTTAGGCTATACGATGCAGACTGATTCGTACTACCAAGCTATTGTAAATTGGATGAAAAGACGCCATCAGTGGGATATTAACAAGGAATGGATTATGTTTAGTCCAGGCGTTGTTCCAGCACTGAGCATCATTGTACAAGCCTTTACTGAACCTAATGATAAAGTGATTATACAGACACCCGTATATCCACCATTCTATAGTGTGGTCGAATCTCACGGAAGACAACTTGTTCAGAATCCTCTTCTCTTAGAGGATGGTAAATATGTCATGGATTACGAAGGATTAGAGAAGCTCATCGATAAGGATGCTAAGCTACTGATTCTATGCAGTCCCCATAATCCCAACGGACGCGTCTGGTCACAAGTTGAACTCAGTCGATTAGCAGAGATTTGTGCCCGTCATCATATCCTTGTCGTGTCCGATGAGATTCATGCTGATCTACTCTTCGAGCAGGGTTCACACACTCCCTACGCACTTCTCTCTAAGGAGACCGAACAATATTCAATTATTTGTACATCACCGAGCAAAACGTTTAACATTGCTGGACTGAACACCTCTAATATAATTATACCTAATCCAGAGCTACGAAGTATCTTTGAGCAGGCGATGCAGAAGTATGCGTTAGGCTCCATCAATCCCTTCGGCTTAGCCGCAACCCAAGCTGCATATCTTGAAGGAGAGGAATGGCTTGATGCGTGTCTATTATATATTCAAGAGAATATGAAATATGTAATAAGCTATATAGAGAAGCATATACCGGAACTTAAGGTGACGATGCCGGAGGCTACCTACTTATTATGGATCGACTTTAGGGCACTCGGGATACCTTCAGAGGAACTTGCTACACTTATGCTGAATAAGGCCAAGATCGCTTTTAATAATGGAACTTTTTTTGGAGAACAAGGTGAGGGATTTATGCGTATGAATGTGGCATGCCCTCGCGAAATTGTCGAAGAAGCGATGATAAAATTAGAAACCACGATTCAAGAGTTACGTACAAGCGTATAAACAAACGTATACAAAGGAGGAATACAAATATGCCAAAAGGAAAAGGGTGTCTCATTCCTATCGTAGTTGTAGGTGCTATTATCGTTATTCTCATCATCATGCTTGTAGGCAGCTACAATAAATTTGTCAGCGCAGAGGAAACGGTAGATCAGCAATGGGGCAAAATCGAAGTCGATTTACAACGCAGATTCGATCTTATCCCCAATCTTGTGAATACAGTCAAAGGATTCGCTCAACAGGAAAAAGATGTTATCAAACAGGTAACAGATGCTCGCTCTGCTCTAGGCGGTGCTAGAAACCCAGATGAAAAGGCTGTCGCAGATGAACAACTTCAAGGTGCCCTAAGTCGACTTCTCGTTGTTGTTGAGAACTACCCCGACTTGAAATCCAATGCACAATTTACACAGTTGATGGATGAACTTGCTGGCACAGAGAATCGGATTGCCGTTTCCAGACGTGATTATAATGATGCGGTGGCCGATTACAATCGATCCATCAAGCGGTTTCCAAGTAATATACTAGCCGGATTACTGGGATTTGGTCAAAAAGGATATTTCACCACAACCCCGGAATCTAGAACGAATCCAGAAGTTGACTTTGGCAACGACGATACCTCATTTCATATTAAACAGGAAGCTAAATATGTGGGTGTCTTGGGTGCAAGTGCATGACACGGATTAGTAAACGGCCTGTGAATAAAGTGGTCCGTGGATTATCTTCCAATTTCCTAAGGAAATTAACATTATTATCAGCGCTAATGGTCACACTCTTCAGTATATTGACATCGACTGTGGCTTGGTCAGCAACAGGAGTTCCGGCTCCTTCAGGTGATATCTATGTGCAGGACTTCGAGAATCTACTCTCACAGGAACAAGAGAATGAGCTTAGACGATTGGGTCGAGCATTAGAAGATAGTACTAAAGCACAGATTGCGGTACTAACCGTACCTACTTTAGGCGATTTAACGATTGAGGAATATGCTAACAAGGCATTTCGACAATACAAACTCGGCGATCAAAAACTGAACAATGGTGTACTTCTACTCCTCTCTCTAGAGCAACGTGAGGTTCGAATTGAAGTAGGTTATGGACTTGAGGGTGCTCTTCCTGACGGTAAGGTCGGAAGATTCATCGATAATATAACCATCCCTTATATTCAAGAAGATAAACCTGATCAAGCGATTATGGAGACTTATAAGTCTCTGTATAATGAAGTGTCGATAGAATACAACGTTCAGGATAGCCTGTCTCCACAATCTATCCAACTACCTGAGGTGCAGGAAACGAGCAATGATAAAGGCTCTTTCATATGGATTATTATTATTGTTATTTTCTTAGTGTTAGATTTCACTTTATTCAAAGGTGCCATCAGCATGACGCTGCTGTCTATGTTGGGAAACGGCCGTGGTCGTGGGGGTCGTGGCGGCGGGGGTGGATATGGCGGAGGATCTGGAGGTGGCTTCCGCGGTGGCGGGGGTGGATCTTCTGGTGGTGGCGGTGCCAGCCGTAAGTTCTAGTTAAATAAAGATAAAGGAGTGGACTCATGATGACAAATTTAACTTATAAACCTACTCGAGTCGTCATTATCGGAGCAGGAGCTGTCGGCACAACGACTGCTTACACATTGCTCTTGAGACATCGCGTAACAGAACTAGTACTGATTGATGTTAATCACAAAAAAGCTCTGGGAGAAGCACTCGACATGAACCATGGCCTCCCCTTCGTAGGGGGTACAAAGATATGGGCGGGGGATTATGAAGATTGTGCAGGCGCCGATATCATCATCGTTACAGCAGGTGCTTCTCAGAAACCTGGAGAAACCCGTATTGATCTGCTCAAACGAAATGTCGGGATATTCCAAGATATTATCCAGAACATCACCAAATATAACCATAATGGTATTCTGCTTATCGCTACCAATCCGGTCGATATATTATCTTATGTAACATGGAAGGTTAGCGGCTGGGACTCTCATAGGGTCATCGGTTCAGGAACGCTTCTTGACAGTGCAAGATTCCGTTATCTAATTGGTTCTCATAAAGAAATTGATCCACGAAGCATTCATGCTCACATCATTGGAGAACATGGTGATTCTGAACTACCGGTATGGAGCTTAGCGAACATTGCAGGGACTGGCCTTGATTTCGACGAAGCCATGCGAAATGAAATATTTAATGATACTAAGAATGCAGCTAGTGAAATCATTAATGCCAAAGGCTCCACTTCCTATGCGATTGCTTTGGCTCTTGACCGAATTGTAGCCGCTATTCTGCTAGATGAGCGTGCTGTCCTTAGTGTATCTACCTTACTACAAGATACTAACGGAGTATCGGATGTGTATCTTGGCGTGCCCAGCATTGTAGATCGTAGTGGCGTTCGAAAAATCTTGGATCTTCCTCTTAATGATGAAGAACAATCCTTATTCAAGCAGTCTGCGGACCTATTGAAATCTGAAATTAGCAATCTAAATTTGTAATCTTATTCATCAGTCAAAAAGAAACCACATGAGTTCATACGCTCATGTGGTTGTTCGTTATTCAGCACCTAATAAATAACTTAATTACTTTAGCTCTTCTTCAATAATTTCATGATTGGTTAGTTCTGCCTTTATCGCGATACGGTTCAACTGCATCTTCACGATCCTATTATTTGAGACACGGAATATAATTCTTTTGAATCCGTCTGCTTTGTACATTAAGAAGCATCCCTCAAGCATAGGAAGTATAGAGGGCTCAGTGACTCTCAATTCGGTGCTATCAATATCAATATTATATTCAGAAACTGCAAAAGAAGAAATCGTTCTTTGGTAAGTTTCAAAAAAATCCGTTCCATCCTCAGCTGAAAATGAACCCACCACTTTACAATTCATTACTTTATTGATGTGATCGACATGGATGGTATAGCTTCCCACTATAATCTTCCTCCTAGATATGATGAACTTCTTGCCTTGTTACAAGAAATATAGAATGTATCTAATTCTATCCTATAGAAATAAGATAGTCACTATACACTATATTAATCATCCATTTCCCTCTAATAAGATAGAATCACTTTCATTCCTATAGAGGTTCTTGGATAAGCGTACGTAATGATGTATTTGTCATTCTACTGTCATTAATGGGTGCTATAATAGACGGACTATTCTAGACTCATCCAAGAAAATTTACACTTAAAGGAAGTTGAACACAATGATCGTAGACATCATACTCGAAGTCGTATTACCCGTATTCGTACTCATCGGAATTGGATCTTGGATGCAGCGAGTGTTTAAACTTGATCTATACACGCTAGCCAAAATAAATTTTTACTGTATTACACCAGCTACTGTATTCATGAGTATGTATCACTCTATGTACCATTATAACAAAGAGGTTGAACAGAAATGATCTTCTGCTCAACCTCTTTTTGCGCTACACATAAACATTGAATTACCCTAGAAAATACTACAATACGGTTACTTCCCAATTACTGCATAACGCTCACATAAATATTTCAGACACATTACATCCATAATAATCTAACAAAACCTATTAGAAAGGTGATTTTTCACAATAAACACGGTCTCAATTGTGACAATCTGAGTAATTATCACAAACATATGAACAAACGTTGAACGCCTTGCAAACATTGATATATCAGTGATTTCTATCACAGACACCCGCAATCGTAACATATTGTACACAGTTTATTACGAAAATAGACATTATTATACCATTAAATGTAAAATAGCCTTTCAATTGGGTTTTGCAAAATACTTAAGTAATTCCTAAAATAAGGATTAGGAAATTAAAGCGTATTGCCTATATAGCTTTATAAAGGAAGGAGTCCATCATGAAAAAAAGAGGGTCATTATTTCTACTATTCTTGGGCCTTGTCTTACTCTTGTCTGGATGTAGTTCAATCGCGGTATTGGACCCTAAGGGACCAGCTGCCAGAACTTTGTCCGATACGATTATCTATTCCATTCTTATGATGCTTGGAGTATTAGCCGTTGTGTATGTTCTATTTGTGGTCTTTCTGGTGAAATACCGCTCCAGCAAATCGGACGATAATTACATGCCCCCACATGAGGAAGGGAACAAATGGCTTGAAGCTCTGTGGATCACTATTCCCATTATCATTGTAACTGTTCTTTCCGTAGTAACAGTGCAGTCAACAATGGCAGTGGAGAAGGTTCCTGAAGGTTATCAGGATCAAGAACCATTAGTTATCTATGCAGCTTCGTCCAACTGGAAATGGCATTTCAGCTATCCAGAGGAAGGGATTGAAACTGTAAATTATTTAAACATCCCAACCCATCGTCCAATTGAATTGCGAATATACTCATTCGGTCCGATCACAAGCCTTTGGATCCCTCAATTAGCCGGACAGAAATATGGGATGAGTGACATGATTAATAAGTTAAATTTAGTTGCCGATGAACAGGGCTCTTATTTAGGAAGGAACTCGAACTTCAGTGGTCAGGGTACTGCACACATGGAATTTGAAACACTTGCTATGAGTCCCACCGAGTATGACAAATGGGTAGAAGAAGTTAAGACAACCGCCGTTACGTTAGATGAAAAGGAATTTAAAGGTTTACTATCTACCGCTTATGTGGGACGCAAAACATTCTCAAGTACCCATATGTCATTTAGTCCAGCTCCAGGAAATCATTCCGATCATATGAATCACTCAGATATGGAGAACGGAAATATGGAGCATCAGGAGAACAAGGATGAACATCCAGCTCCTCCAACAAGTCCTGAACAAACCGAGTTTGATGCTGTGCCAAATATAGATCCCAATGAACCGTTACCTCAATCTCCAGCCGAGGACAGCAGCAATGAAATTGAACATACAGATCATACAAGTCACGAAGGGCATTAGGATCTTTACTCCTATGCCGAATTATAATGTTATTTACACATACTGAAAGGAGTCAAATCCTAATGAAATGGGACGAATTTTTCGTTACCGGTGAACCGATGATTTACGGCGCCATGGCTAGTATTGTTCTTGCTACTATTGCGATTATCGTCGGGTTGACCTACTTTAAGAAATGGGGCTACCTGTGGCGTGAATGGCTAACTACCGTAGACCACAAACGCATCGGGGTCATGTACATCCTATCCGCTCTGATCATGTTGTTCCGTGGTGGAGTCGATGCCATCATGATGCGGTTACAGACCGCCACTCCAGAGAGTAAATTTCTGGATTCACAACATTACAATGAGATCTTTACAACTCATGGTCTGATTATGATTCTATTCATGGCTATGCCATTTATTATTGGAATTATGAACGTCGTTGTACCGCTCCAGATTGGTGCAAGAGACGTAGCATTCCCTCGATTGAATGCCATTAGCTTCTGGCTATTCTTCGCAGGAGCCATGTTGTTAAATCTGTCATTTGTTATCGGAGGATCACCAGACGCTGGTTGGTCCGCTTATTTCCCGCTTGCGAGCCTAGAGTTTAGCCCTACGGTAGGGAATAACTATTACTCTCTCGCTTTACAGATCTCTGGTATTGGTACATTGTTAACAGGGATTAACTTCATTGTGACTATTCTTAAAATGCGTGCACCTGGTATGAAGCTTATGCGCATGCCAATGTTCACATGGTCATCTCTGATCACAAGTGTTATTATTGCATTCGCTTTCCCAGTACTTACTGTTGCGCTTGCTCTAATGATGTTTGACCGAATCTTCGGGTCTCAATTCTTCACGATGTCCAATGGTGGGATGGATATGTTGTGGGCCAACCTATTTTGGGTATGGGGACATCCTGAAGTATATATCGTAGTCCTTCCTGCATTCGGAATATTCAGTGAAATTATCTCGACATTCTCGAAGAAGAACTTGTATGGTTATACATCCATGGTCGTTAGTATGGTCGTCATTTCACTCTTGTCCTTCTTAGTATGGGCGCATCACTTCTATACGATGGGCCAAGGAGCCATGGTCAACGGATTCTTCTCCATTACAACTATGGCCATATCCGTTCCTACGGGAGTCAAGATCTTTAACTGGCTGTTTACCATGCGAAAGGGAAAAATCACTTTCACGACTCCGATGCTTTACTCACTGGCCTTTATCCCCATCTTTACAATCGGTGGTGTTACGGGTGTCATGTTGGCTATGGCCAGTGCCGATTATCAATATCATAATACAATGTTCTTAGTAGCCCATTTCCACTACGTTCTAATTCCAGGTACAGTCTTTGCCGTTATTGCGGGCTTCCATTACTGGTTCCCCAAAGTGTTCGGCTTCAAGCTTAATGAGCGTCTTGGGAAACACGCATTCTGGTGGATCGCTATTTCGTTTAACGTGACATTCTTCCCATTATTCTTCTTAGGGTTACAAGGAATGACTCGACGGATGTACACTTATTCTGCAGAAACAGGCTTTGGCCCACTTAACTTACTATCATTTGCGGGTGCATTAGGTCTTGCCTTCGGATTCGTTATTCTAGTATATAATGTTTATTGGAGTATCCGTTATAGCCCACGTGAAACCAATGGAGATCCATGGGATGCGCGTACACTGGAATGGGCAACAAGTAGCCCAATTCCTGCATACAATTTCGCTATTACTCCAAATATCAAAGGTAGAGACTCATTATGGTCTGCTAAGCACGAGAACCTTCCGATCTTTGAAGGTGAGATTGAACCGATCCACTTACCAAGTAATAGTGGGAAGCCTGTTATTCTTGCTGCTGTCTTCTTCGTCTTTGGATTCTCATTAGTATTTAGTTGGTTTACTCCAGCTATTATCTCAGGTATTGGAATTCTAATCGTCTTAGCTACGATGTCCTTCGATAGAGATCATGGAATTACCGTATCCGTCGAAGAAATTATTGAAACAGAAAAGAAATTGCGGGGTGAAACGCTATGAAAATAGATGCCACTAAACCGCTTGAATATGGGTCAGAAGAAAATAGTAACAAGATCTTTGGATTTTGGATCTTTTTAGGAGCGGAAATTGCTCTCTTCTCCACCCTATTCACCGTTTATTTCGTTTTAGTGAATCGTTATGCAAGTGGTCCAAACGGTGCTGAATTATTCGAACTATCTGGCGTTCTGATCGAAACTTTCTTGCTACTTACAAGTAGTTTCACTATCGGTCTTGCGATTCACAGTATGCGGCTTGGTTTGAAGAAACCGATGATGATCTTTTTCACTCTTACTTTACTCATGGGTCTTGGTTTCCTTGGAATTGAAATCTCGGAATTTTTCACTTATGTACATGAAGGAGCGTCATTATCGACAAGTGCCTTCGTATCCAGCTTGTTCGTGTTACTAGGAACTCACGGTGCTCACGTAGCCTTTGGTCTATTGTGGGGAGCTTCGATCTTAATTCAAGTCAAGAGACAGGGCTTCACATTGGCTACCGCCAATAAGTCCTTTATATTCTCTCTTTACTGGCATTTCCTAGACGTTGTATGGATCTTTATCTTTAGCTTCGTTTACCTGAAAGGACTGATGTGACATGATGAAACAGCTATTTCCAATTCGCCATGTAATGGGCTATCTCTCCTCCCTCATCCTTTCAGCCATTGCATTAACTGTCTTACTTGATATTCCCTTTGCCTCCAAAGTGGGAATTTTGACAGTTACCGCCATCATTCAGGCTTCCTTGCAGCTGTTTGTGTTCATGCACATTAGTGAAATGGCAAGCACCAAAAAAGAACTTTATATTAATATCGCCTATGCATTGTTCGTAGGTCTGGTCACCATCTTTGGATCATTGTTCATCTTCACCTGGGGCTGGTACAGTTAAATTAGGTAGTATTATAATAATAAAAAATGCAGCTTCTCCTACACTGTAGGTAAGCTGCATTTTTTTATTTGCACATTAGATTTATAAGATCAATAAGAACATGATTTCAACAATGTGCTTTTGAGTTCATATCTTCACTTTACATTGTTCTTAATAGAGAATATACTAGTACGATTTCTACCGTCTTCCTTCGATTGATATAGAGCATGATCGGCCATCTCCAACAGCTCTTTAGGAGTAATAGCTTTACCATGAGGTCTCGCAATTCCTATTGAAACTGTAATGGCCTCTCCCGATGGGCTTACAGTGTTAGCTATTCTTCTTCTCAAACGTTCTGCTATCACCAATGCCTTAGGAAGATCTGCGAATTTAACTAAAATCCCAAACTCTTCTCCTCCATAGCGGAAGCAAAGATCGTCTTCGCCTGCCACATTTTGCATCTCAGTGGCTAAATAAATTAATACTTCATCTCCTACAGCATGACCATATTGGTCATTAACCAGCTTGAAATGATCAATATCCATTAAAATGAAAGAAAACGGAATTTCATCATCTAACCACTCTTGAATCGTCAAATTAAATGTTTTACGATTGGGCAATCCTGTTAACGTATCAATTTGGATCTCATCACTCAATAAATTCAGATAGTTGCCCATACTGTAATGAAGCTGCTTGACCTCATATATCTTGGACACGATTTTGGGAATTGTCGGTGGAATTGCTTTTTTGGAAAGAACAGCTTCCTCAGAGAATTTAGCTAATATATAAAGGGGACTGGAAATATTACGAGAAACGCGCCATGCTATTGCCAGAATAATGAGTAGAATCGGAAGAGCATGTAGAATCATGCTACATATTAGTTTCTCCAAGGGTTTGTCTAGAACAGACGTAGGAGTCTGTGATACGATCCCCCATCCACTATGAGCCTCATAGGCATACCCTGCGAAAAAGGATGTTCCTTTAGAGTTGATAATTTGGGCTGAACCACTCTGACCCTTAACAGCTTTATTAATAACTTCATTTCCAGTTACAATTTCATTAATTCTACTGGGCTCAGGATGAAAGATCAGATGCCCCATCTTATCCACTACATAAACATAAGAACCATTCCCATAGAAATGATCTTTTAACAATTGACTTAATACGTTATCTTCCTCTAAGTAAATCGTCCCGCCCACAAAACCAAGATAATTTCCTTGATCATTGAAAATGGGAGCCGAAATCAGAACAATAAGGCGACCTGTAACACTTACAAATGGCTCTGAAATTAACGATTTATTAAGCTCAACAGCTTGTAAAGATGCTGCTGATGTTAGCTTAGTTCCAATAGCAAGCCCAACTGTATCAGGACTAACCGACTGTATTCTTCGTTTCGAATCAACTATGGTAATGGAATTGTAATACTGTTCGTTTGCATAATACCAGATATCCAATTCCTTCTGAGAGAAGGCACTCTTCCCTACACCCTCTGCGATAGAATTCATATTGTCCTGCATCACACTCAACAAATTGGCAGTGCTAGCAGATAATTTCCTTGCGTATTGATAATTGCTTTCTAAATAGTTGGATGATAGGGATGTCATATTAGCTGTAAAAGCCACATAGCCACCGGCAATACCTGCTAAAAGTACCGAGCCTATAACTAGCGCACCTAGAATGAAACGTAACTTGACACCTTTACGATTTCTCACACTCTTACCTCTCTCGATGTAAAATATATAAGTTTTATATTATCCCATAATGACAGTAAAATATATAGTAACATTCTATCAGTAACTTAGTTTTCAAACACCAAAAGATACCCCTCCTATAGTTTCATAAGGGATATCGTGGCTCCACAGCATCGGACGAGTGGACAATAGCTAACGTAATATAAAAGCATTTAATTGGCAGTAGATCTCAACAATATCATCCATTGGCATGCGAACAAGTCCGCTAGATGAAGGTGCTACGAATTCATGAATTCCATCCACCACTGATTCTTCTTGAAATCCCCACTTTACCTTGGACCTCTGACTATATTGTGTGTATACTCCTTTGCCTACAAAGCAAGCAATATCCGGATGGTACTTCTTCAATTTAGCACGAAGAATTTCCCTACCCTTGTCATATTCCTCACGCGTAATATCATCTATTCCCCGTGTAGGCCGTTCGACGATATTCGTTAAACCATACCCTAACTTAAGCAGATCATCATCTTCGGAAGCATCATATACCCGAGGGGTTATTTGAGCCTTATGTAGAATTCTCCAAAAATGATTACGTGGATTAGCATAATGGTGTCCGAGTTCCCCTGAACGCAGACTAGGATTAAAGCCAACAAAAACAACGGAAAGCCCATAATCTAAATGATCGGGGATGGCCTGCATAATGATCTTTCCTCCCCTCTCTTATTTTGGGTTAATTTACCTTATATGTTATAATAATGATGAATTTTATGATTTAAAGAAGGGAGGGTCTATTTATGAAGAAACTCATTATGCTTACCATTAGTATCCTGTTAGTGAGCAGTGTGGGCGTGCTTACTACTTCAAGTTCAGCAATTGGACTTACGAGTACATCCATTTCCGGAGCGTTAAAGAAAGAAAGTTTCTCATTCGCATATACAGACAAAACAGGTAAACGCCTGTTAGCTTTTGGGAATAGCAACCCATCACAATTAACTCAAGCAATCTCCTCTCCAGGCGACTTGTCTGCTGTGAAATATATGAAGCATCAGACAAGTAGGAAGGATAGTAACGGTAGACAAACCATGTGGAATTTCGCTCAAGATGAAGGTGACTTATTCCATTTATACCGTGGTAAGTTGAAGGGCAATGACAGTATTATTCTTGCAACGAAAGACGCTTTTCAAGGTCATCAATTTCTACAATATACACCACTTAAGCAAGGAAGCTTCTCAAAAAGTGTCGTTAGTGCCATAGAAAAGACTAAGAAACGTAAGATAGTAAAACAAGGACTCATCGGTAAGGCTACAGCCATCCAGATTGGACTCGTAGAGTTCGAAAGGAAGTCTGGCAAACCACTCGCCAGCATTGTTATGGCGACCAAGGACGGTCTTATTTTTGAAGACTTACCCGGAAATAATGATGAGCAGTCCACTTGGCGTGTAGATGATGGCGGCGTCATTGAGCCTAGTATGTTTACTATCCTATTCGTTACCCAGTCCGAGAGCGGATACTCCCTTGGCTTCGAGTGGATCGGTGTAGAAGGTCATTATTTGAAATTAATTCAGCAACAAGCGGACAAATTCCGTACAATCCTAGAAGGAAGTCGTTACACCGCTCCGGTGTGATCATCACATTTAAATTCCTTTATTATAACCACGGCTCATATTTTTTCCATAATAAATTTCATCCATCTCTTCAACGATTCTTTCTGTGATCTTCTCCTGCTCTTGAGCGTCTAATGTTTCTTTCGTATACCCGAATAAATAGTTATCTAAATCAAATTTTTTAAGTTTACATTTGGTATGAAAAATATTTTCCTGATACACATTAACATCGATCATATCATATAATCCCTGAACTTCCTCAGGAATATAATTCTGAATAGAATTAATATCATGATCAATAAACAGTTTGTGACCACTTATATCTCTCGTGAAGCCCCGAACCCGATAATCAATCGTCATAATATCTGTATCAAAGGAATGGATTAAGTAATTAAGCGCTTTGAGTGGCGAAATTTCCCCGCATGTCGAGACATCGATATCCGCTCTAAAGGTACTAATTCCCTCATCGGGATGGTACTCAGGATACGTGTGAACCGTGATATGACTCTTATCTAACTGCATAACAACCGTACTTGGAAGCGGTCCTGGCGATTCATCGAATGATTCAGTCGGGACTTCTACCACCGGTCCCTCTGATACCAAGATGGTTACGCTTGATCCTTGTGGCACATAGTCCTGTTTAGCAATATTTAATACGTGCGCACCTATAATATCGGTGACCGTCTGTAGAATGGTCGTTAATCGATCCGAGTTATACTGTTCATCAATATACTCTATATAGGCTTCACGTTCTTCTTTCGTTTTGGTATAGCAAATATCATACATATTGAAGCTTAGCGATTTAGTAAGATTGTTAAACCCATGTAGTGTGATTCGTTGTTCTGGAGTTAGCTTCATCTTCATGTGTTATTTCCCCTTTATTAGTCCGTAATTCGAAACTTGTTTCTCCTTAAGTCATAACCCATTATTATATAATCTATTCGCCTAGCGATCCTTGGTGTATAAATACGTTTATACCCATTCTGAGGGTTCCAAAAACACTGCAGCTTATACATAAGTACGATAAAAAGGAAATTTATGGTATCCTATAATTTAGCAATTACTATTCCAGTCATTATAAGAAGCATCATGCTGTTTATTTGAAAGGAGAGACCATATTGGATACGAAAGAAACTTCAATGCGTCATGTGAAGAAGGTAATCGTTACCATGGCAGCACTACTTATCTTGCTTCAACAGCCTATATGGGCGGCGGATAATAAAGTCGAGAGCGTTACTACTCAGTCCGAGCAGGTGTCAGAGAGTCGTAGTAAGGATCTCAAAGTTACAAGTCACGATATTCCGAAAGGAGCCTCTATTTCTTCTGAGCAAGCATGGCAAAAGCTCATCTCTGTTTTCCCACTGCTGTCTGGTGCAACTGTGAATTCAGCTGAATATGGCAAAACTAACAGTTATCCTGCCGGCTATACTCAAGTGTGGAATTTAGATTTAAGCTATAAAACGTCCAATTCTACTTCCGGCTTCTCTGCTACTGTTGATGGTGTTAGTGGAGAGGTGCTTTCTGTGTATCTGCCTACAATTATTCTTGAGCGATTAGGCAAGACCAGTAATAAGCTTGTCAACGATAAAGAAGCCGAAGCCATTGCCAAGCAATGGTTATCTGCACATTTAAAAAGTACTGACTATGCGGGACTTCATGAGGTAACGTATTACATGAATACCCAGACTCCATCATTATTTGCACCAGAAGGTTATAACTTCTTCTATACGATCTGGGTTAACGACTTGCCATCTGATATTGAAACTATCAATATCTCCGTCAGCCGAAGTGGCGAAGTTCTGTCCTACAATCGCTCCAAGACTCCGGCAAAGTATCCTTCAGCGACACCTACCTTATCTCAGTCAGAAATCGATAAAAAGTATAACGACTCTTTTGACGTCACTCTCGCTTATCTTCCAGAAAGTTTATATTCAACCTCAAGTCAACAGAAGAAATATTTCTTAGGTTATACGCCATTAGAAAGTAATGGATATAGCTTGGATGCCAATACGGGCAAGCCATTAGACAATCTGAACGGCGACATCGAACAACTAAGTCTACTGGATAAGAAGATAGATCTTCCGCAGTCTGGAGGCAAGTATATACCCTCCTCTAAATCCGTTAGTGCTGATGATGCAGTAACATTGATAACATCCAAAATTGGAGTGCCTAAAGAGTATATAATCCAGAGTGAACAAACTCAAAGTAAATGGGACGATCCTAAGACTAAAGTGTGGAGCCTTCATTGGAAACATACCAACAATTCGATGTACTCTGATGTTTCTGCGGAGGTTAATGTTAAGACTGGACAAGTCTATAGGTATAATAATTCCATTATTTACGGATCTCAAGGTGAGATTCCTTCTTACCCTGCGTCAGGTCCAACCCTGACCGACAATCAGTTACAACAGAAGGCTATTAAGCTTGTCACTAGTCTGGTCTCTAATGCTCCTGATGAATACAAACTGGCCTATATCAGTACTCCTAATGCTAAGGTGAAACAACCTACTTATACTTACCGTTTCCTACGTTACACCGATGGCATTGCTATATCCAATGATCAAGTACAGGTTGTTTTGAAGGCAGATGGTAGTGTACAAAACTTTAACGTTGAAGAAAGTGCAGACCTAACTACACTTCCTCAGAATAGTAAACCAATGATTAGCAAGGAAGAAGCCCGTAATTTATACCTCTCCAAGTTGAAGCTTCAATTGAAGTATAGTCATTTGGGAGGAATGTGGTCTGGAAACGCTGAAATCCCTGACAGTATTAAGCTGGTGTATGCACCAGGGTGGAGCGAATCGACACTAGGCAACGTTTGGCTAGATGCACAAAGCGGGAAATGGCGTACCACTTATTATGGACCGGTTAGCACAACTACTACTGAAGCCAAAGATATACAGAATCACCCTTCTGAGAAATCACTTGTAGAAATACTGAAACATGGCATATTAATACCTGATGAACAAGGGAATATTCAACCCGATGCTGCCATAAAAACAGGAGATTGGATGAACATGTCCGCACGTGCAGTGTATCCGAGCCTTGATTCCATGAATCGTGGAGGATCAGAAACTCTCCAAGGTGGATTAACTTCCGAGAGTCCCTATTATAATGCGCTTCAGTCTTTTATAGAATTAGGATGGATGGACTACAATGCAAATACCACATTAACGTCAACGTTAGATAAAGTGCTTACGCGCGATGAACTCGCAGTGAGCCTTGTCTCGATCTTGCAATATGAGAAGTTATCCCATTACTATACCGAGCTTTCAGACGTACCTGGGGTATCCGATGCATCAGCCATCTCTCATAAAGGAGCCGTTGCCATTGCAATGAAGCTCGGACTTCTACCTGCGGTAGACGGTAAATTCCTTCCGGACAGACCTGTAACTCGCGCGGAAGCATCTGAGGTGCTACTTCGACTAGCAGATCTTATAGGTAAGACAGATCGGTTCATGAACCAGAATTCTCGTTATTAATTTACGTTCTTAAGAGGATATCCCAACGCCATTTAAATGGGCTGAGGGATATCCTCTTTATTTATTGTAGGAAGACTCAACATTATATTTCCCGATCGTGTCCTGGTATGGCTATGGCTTTACTTTTCTTTAAATCTCGACTGGCTATAGCTGCAATCAACCCTGTAGATGATTGTTGAATGGCTGGCATGACACATTACTCTGCAATACTCGCACAGCCTATAATACCCCACCGGAGTATTTTCTTCACCACTTCTCATTCTCCCGTAACGTTCTTTTTTGGTACCATAAATGGAGCTAAATCATGACCTATCACATTTCAATCGACGTTAACCACTACATCCAGAATTTGAATATAAATAACAATAAACAATAAGGATTATGTATGTATCACTCTAAGCATGGTCCTGATCGGGATACACAATAATTCGATTCGTCATTCTTGCTCGCACAAGTAATGCTGATCCTATAAGCGCTACTCCATTAATAATAAATATCCATTGTATGGGCATCCAAGCACCAAGGAGTCCCCCAATAATAGGTCCAGCCATAGTCGCCATCTGTGAGGCGGATTGGTTCAGACCAAAAGCTCTTCCCCGAAAGTTAGAATCTGTCACTTGCACAATCAACGCATTGATTGTGGGATATACAGCTGCAAAGAACAAGCCATATACGAACCTCAACATCCCGAATTCGATATAGCCAGTTACAAAAAACTGCAAAATATTCCCGATCCCTCCACCGATAAGGCCAATGAATAATACCTTAACATAACCAATTTTCCTACCCACTTTACCCCATTGTGGTGCCATAATAATCGTTGCAATCCCAACAGCTGAGAATACAATCCCCGAGCTAAGTGATGCACTAGCTTTGGTTATGCCCATATCCATGACATAAACCGTAATCAATGGCTCCAGAATCATAATGGAGAACGTTGTGATGAATACTAGTCCCATCAGGGTCATGAAGGTAGGATTTGCAGCGGCCATCTTCAGATCGTCACGAACATGGGAACGAACTGCCTTGCGATCGAAATTATGTTCTTTTGCAAAAAAAGTAGCTATTAAAGCAGAGAACAACACAATCACACTTGAGAAAAGAAATGCATTTCGATTCCCATAATAGTGACTGACAACCCCACCAATAAGGGGCCCGATAATACTTCCTGTTGCTCCAGATGTAGACATGATCCCTAGCGCATAACCTGTCTTATCCTCTGGCGTATTCGTAGCCACCATGGCAATCGCAGCCGGAACGAATCCAGCAAGCAACCCCTGAAGAACTCTAACCACCAAGAACCAATAAGGGTCCGTCACAAAATAATTCAAAAAATAAAGAGCAGCAAGACTAAAACCCGAACGAATAAGCATCGGTTTCCGCCCATACTTATCCGCAAGCGAGCCCCAATAAGGTGAGATCAAAGCACTCGCCAGAAAAGTAATACCGAAAGCAAACCCTGACCAAATCTCAATATTACTCTCTATTCCAAGATCCGTACTTAGAAAAATAGGTAAGAAGGGTATTGAAATGGAGTACGCCGTACTACAAAAAAAAACCCCAATCCACAGTACAATTAAGTTACGCTTCCACGAGTAGTTCATTCCTCCAACACGTCCTTTCGCGTCACAAAACCTATTGTACCCCTATCCATTGTAAATCTCTAGGTTGAATTGGTTTATCAACAAAACAACAATAAGGATGCCCAAGAGCCTTAGTATGGCCCTGGACATCCCCTTTATTGTCTTATACTTCTACTCTTCGATCTAACAATTTCACAATAATATAAAAGAATATAACGGCAGAAATCACCTCGAATATCATGTTTCCTGAAATATTTAAGGGTAAGGAGCTGGAGGATATAGAGTTCTCAGTAGCATTAATTTGTAATGAAAAAAATTGAAATGGTCCAATATCTTGATTATTGAATATAAGAGACTCTATCCAAGATAATACATTCCACAATAGTAAGAAAGCTACAATTCCGAACCAAAAACTCCCTTTCATACGAATGCTGTATGCGATAGTAATGGCTAAGAAGATCGTAATGACTAGATAGATAATTGACCACAAACCACTAAGTAGAACAATGCTAGTATCCGTCCAACTCATCTTGGTCATTTCCCATAGATTAGCTAATTGTGGAATCCTTGAAGAATAGATATATCCTTGTGTCCCTGCCCCGATCATTAAAACCAATAAGCAACTCATACCCAAAAATATGGGTGACACAACCGTATGGAACGTATGCACAGGCAATAATTTGCGGTGATATGCTTTAATATTGTAGGTATATGTCTTAATCATCGTTACAAAAACAATGATTCCAGCTGTAAAATAAGCCAGTACACTAAGGACTAGCTGAACCTCATTAATATCGATGAATAACATAATCGATATCTGCACGATTAATAGAATAGCAGCAATTCCAATGAGCATATTTGCATTACGTTTCAGATCATATTTCAATAGTTTCATCATTCTGCATACACCTCTTTAAACATGTCATCTACACTTTTTCCATATTTAATCCGTAAATCCTCTACTTCTTCTTGCATAACCACTTCTCCATTACGTATGAAGATGACCTCATCAAAGATTCGTTCAATATCACGTACAAGATGAGTAGAGATGACCAAGCTACTATTCTCATTGTAGTATTGCACAATCGCATCCAAAATTTTACCACGTGCGACGGGGTCAACTCCCCCAATGGGCTCGTCAAGTAAATAAAGTCTAGCATCACGTGACAAAGCCAGTGTTAATTGTAGCCTTTCACTCATTCCTTTAGATAATATACCTACACGGTCTCCCTCGTTCAGCTTCATGAATTGAAGCATTTCACGTGCCTTGACTATATCGAAATCTTCATAGAAATCTTTATAAAAGATAAGGGCATCACGTACTTTCATCCAAGATTCTGTCAAAGGACGATCTGGCATAAAGGAGACCACTCCCTTACTTCTCTGTCCTATGGGCAGACTCATTATTGATGCAACTCCAGAAGTGGGCTGAACTAGACCCGCAGCAATCTTCATCAGCGTACTCTTGCCGCTCCCATTACTTCCGAGTAGACCGACGATCTTCCCTGGTCCTATCTCAAGTGTTACATTCTTTAACGCATGTTTAGATCCATACTTTTTATTCACTCCATTTAGTTCCAATAAACTATCCACGACCTATTCCCCCCTTATCCTGACTTTCGTCATCCTTTTTAACCGCATCAGCTACGATAGTTACAATATCGTTATCCTCAAATCCAAGCTCCTGCATTCCAATAATGAAGTGATTCAACAGATCTCCTGCCATTTCCCTCTTAATGATCATAATTTTGGACTCCTCACTTGTCACAAATCTTCCCAGCCCACGCCTAGTCTCGACAATTCCTTCTCGTTCGAGCTCTTGGAACGTTCTCTGAACAGTATTCGGATTAATTTGTAATTCGGCAGCTAGTTCACGAACCGAGAGAATTTTATCCCCAGCCTGAAGAACTCCTGTTACGATCTGTCTTTTGATATGATTCATAATCTGTAAGTAGATCGGTAAATTGTTATCGAATTCAATGCTCACAATGTAGTAACCTCCTTCTAAACTAAATGTATCTCTGTACTAGTTAAATAGTACACTATGACTGAATAAATGTAAAGCCTATATATCCAACATGCGAAAATTTTCTCCAGATTTATGCCTAATTACACAGAAAGAGACCCGCAGCAACGAGCTACGGGTCTAAAGTTTATATTATTATAGGGGTTAAGTTATATTATAAGCTTGGTTCATTAAAATACGATGAGAATTAGATTTCAATTTCATTACAGATCATTACAAATCAATATAAATCAATATAAAACAATACAAATCAGTACAATATATGAACAGTAATAATTTCTCTTCTTTCATGCTATAATGTCCGTGAATGTATTGGAATAATAATGCACGTTAGATGGTAAGATAGCATCCTAAGGAGAAGATTGGACTTGGAAATCACATCAGATCATACAACCCACGACATTATTAATGTCTGCCTGCTTGTAGGAAAAATTATGCTCCAGAGTGGAGCCGAGACGTATCGTGTCGAAGATACAATGAATCGCATAGCATCTTCCCTCGGACTTCCACACTCGCATAGCTATGTGACTCCAACAGGGATTGTTTTTCAAGCAGATGGTACTGAATCTGCTAGGTTAATACGCATAGTTGAACGTACAACAGACCTCCAAAAAGTAGTGACCGCTAATGGTATTTCAAGACAACTAACCTCCGGTCAAATTTCAGTCCAAACAGCACACGAAATGCTCATGCAAGTTGATGTTGAGACTCACGCCTTTCCAATATGGGTTCAGATTATAGCAGCTTCGATAGCAAGCGGTTGCTTTGCAATCATGTTCCAAGGCGGGTGGCGCGATTTTGGCCCAGCTATTCTTTGTGGGGGATTGGGTTATTCGACTCTAATTTATTTACATCGCTTAGTAAAGGTTAAATTTTTCGCTGAATTAATGGGTTCCTTCCTAATTGGGATTTTCTCACTCCTCTTGGTTAACATAGGATTCGGTCAAGCACTCGATAAAATTATTATCGGTTCCGTCATGCCACTTGTTCCGGGGCTCCTGATTACCAATGCAGTAAGAGATTTAATGGCAGGTCATCTCGTCTCAGGATTATCGCGAGGAGCAGAAGCATTTCTGACGGCTTTTGCCATTGGAACAGGAATTGCCGTTGTTCTCACTATTTTTTAATTGAAAGAGGTCTCCGTCATGATTGAACAGCTAGTCACTAGCTTCATTGCTTCCGCAGCCTTCAGCATACTTTTTAATGCACCCAAAAAATCTCTCATTCAATGCGGTCTTGTGGGCATGCTTAGCTGGCTAGTCTATTACACTCTAATTCTAAACAGCGTAGACAGTGTATTCTCAACGCTAGCAGCAACCGTCATCGTAGGCGTGATCAGCCAGCTATTTGCGAAGCTGTATAAAATGCCTGTCATTATTTTCAGCGTATCAGGTATCATTCCCTTGGTACCAGGTGGTCTAGCTTATGATGCTACGCGTAGATTTGTAGAGAATGATTACAATACTGCCGTGCAATTGGCTGCTCAGGCCTTTCTCATTTCTGGATCAGTTGCAGTCGGCTTAGTATTATCGGAAGTATTAAACCAAATGGTGCGGAGAAAAAGCACAGCTTAAGTGACTTCATTAGCTAAACTTTGTACAAAACACCAACAAACAAAAACCAGTCAAAACACATAAACAAAGTGTTTGACTGGTTTTTTGTTCTGTTTGCACGATCATTTGTGAATAATAGATAAAAAAGATGGCTCCTGACGCATGACGCATACAGGAATCATCTTTAACAGCTTAATTAGATTAACCCATAAGGTAAGCACAATGGCTGACCTGTTCGTGGATCATAAATGATATCACTTTTGACACCATAGACATCTTCCAGAACTTCTGGTCTCATGACCTCAAGGGGAGTCCCCGTCTTAATAACAGTCCCTTTCTTAATTGCAACAATATGCTGAGCATACCGGCTAGCATGGTTCAGGTCATGCACAACCATAACAATCGTTCTCTTCTGCTCTTCGTTCAGTTTTTGTAGTAAACTCAATACTTCAAGCTGATGTGCCATATCTAAGAAAGTCGTAGGCTCATCTAGGAATAAAATATCCGTTTCTTGTGCAAGCGCCATTGCAATCCACGCACGCTGACGCTGCCCACCCGATAATTGATCTACAGGTCGATCAGAAAACTCACCCACTCCAGTCATTTCAATGGCCCAAGCAATAACTTCTCTATCCTTCGTACTTAGAGAAGAACCCATTCCTTTCCGATGTGGAAAACGGCCGTACTGAACCAACTCATAAACAGTAAGCCCTTCTGGTGCCGTTGGATTCTGGGGAAGAATAGCTAATTGTTTAGCTACTTCTTGTGTTTTTTGTTCATGAATGGATCTTCCATCCAAATATACAACACCGCTCTTAGGCTTCATCAGTCTAGCAATCGTTTTAAGTATCGTGGACTTACCAGAACCGTTCGCACCTACTAGAGCCGTAATTTTTCCAGTAGGAATGTCTAAATGCAGTTGATTCACAATCATATGTTGGTCATAAGCTATATCTAAGGCTTCTGTTACAATCACACTGTTCACTTCCTCTCGGTTATTAAGCAGCTAACAATCATATGGTTTAGAGCACTTATTTCACTCTTATGTAATTATGAGATATTGATAATCATTATCAATTATTATTTTAACAGGTGATCACCATAGTGTCCATCATTAAATTATGAACATTTATAGATATCTGTCCAATTTCCCCCTCTAAATAACATTAGAAGCTATTCATGGTTTTTCATCTTAAATAGATTGATGATTTTACGTTCTTTCGATAAACTCTGATATAATTTGAACAACTGTTCCAAAAATAAATTTATACATTCAGGAGGAATATCATTGGCATTTCCCGCTTCGCAACTACATGAGTATCTTGAGAAATACGTTTCTTTTTTAATCATTGAGAAAAACTTGTCCTCCAAATCTATTAAAGCTTATCTCTCTGACTTGAGCAGGCTTCATAACTGGCTAACAGAGAACAATATTGAAACTATAACCAGTGACAGCCTTCACCACTATTTCCATAGCTTCAATGGTTCCAGCCCACTTAAAGATTCCACAATTAAAAGAAAATACATATCAATCAAGGCCTTTTTTTTATTTTTGGTTCAAAAGAATTGGATTGAGCAATCCCCTCTTCATAATTTCGGAAAGAAATTTAAAACAACAAAGAGAATTCCAAAAACACTGACAATAGAAGAAATAGAGCGATTGCTTCATTCTCCTCAATTGGATCGGAACAGACTGACCACTCCATTTCACACCCGTTTATCGATTCGGAACGATGCCATCATTGATTTATTATTCTCAACTGGAATACGAATTGGAGAGCTCGCACAAATTCATCTACAGGATATCGATCTAAAGAACAAAGTTGTTGTTATTTTTGGAAAGGGGCGTAAAGAGAGGTTACTATATCTATCCAGCACTGAGGTTGTCAATAAACTTAATAACTGGATCGAGGTTAGAGAGCTTTTTGATCCAAAGATCGATACTTTATTTCTGAACAAGTATGGCCAAGCCTTATCCATATATGGGATTGAAGATATTTTCACCAAATACAGGAAACTCGCTAATATTAATGAAAAGGCCACTCCCCACTATTTGCGTCATTCTTTTGCAACACAGCTTCTTGAGAACGGGGCCGATCTTCGCTCCGTCCAGGAAATATTGGGTCATTCCAGCGTGAGTACTACAGAAATCTACACAGAAGTTTCTGTAAAAAGAAAACGAGATGTCCTTTCCCAATTTAATCCCCGCAACCGGCTGGAGACCTCCTAATAACTATGAATTATTTGGAGGTTTTTAGTTGCTATCGGGACGACAGTTAACGGTTCTAAGCAAAATAGAACAGGCTTTTGATAATGACAATACGATTGTGCATTTACATGGGCCAGCCGGGGGAGGGAAAACGACCCTCGTAAAAGAATATGTCCAATTTGTAATTTCGAAATTTGAAGATTGGTCGGTTTATTACATAGAGGGCAATAAAAATCCTGTGGAAGCTTATGCGACTATTACGCTTGCTGAAGGAATAAATCGGCCTAAACATGAATTATCCGGCTTCAACCTCAATTTTGGGTTTAAAATTGCGGAACTTTTCAATTTAGGTATTGCAGGAGTTTTTCAAAAAAAACCTGAATTCGATCCCAAGGTGAATTTTGTGATTGAAGAGTTGAGAAAAAAGACAGCTTCCAATATTTTAATCGTAGCAGATAGCTTCCAATATTGGGATGCAGCCTCTCAAAGTTTTTTGATGACACTTAAGAATTACCAGAAGAAACTGCTTGGTAATAAAAGCGTGAAAATATTACTGGTCACAGATGATGATACAAAACAACTGTCTGAGTATATTGATCTTAAGACACTGTATTTCGAAGGCATGGAATTAACATTCTCTCTTCCGGGAAAAGCCGAATTGCGCGAATTACTTTATTTGTTAGGATATAAGGATTTGAAAATAAGTGAAGCAGAATTAGATATCATCATGTCTATTACAGGTGGTCATCTGGAAATTATCAAACTTTTTATTGAGGGATATTTTTATTCCAAACAGGGGAAACTATCAACCGATTCCAGTTTAATAGATGTCTTGAAAATGCTTGAGTATAGATTGGACAGGTTTGGTGAAAATAAAAAAATTCTCTCTAATGTTTTGCAGGCCTCATCTATTATCAGTGGAGATTTTAAAGCGGAGCAAATAAAATATCTTCTCGGAGAAAGCACTGATATCGATGCTCTACTTAAAGAATCTTGTGAAGGCACCATACTTAGAGAGAGTAACCATTTCATCTTTTCAAATGTTTTTATTCAACAATTATTCTATGAAAAATTAAAAGAGAGCGGTAATAACTTCAAATTCAAAATAGAATATGCGAAATATTTAAAGGAACAAGAGCCTGAAAATTATGTGGGTAGAGCCTACTATTTATCTTCTGGAGATCATAATAATGAGTTTAGCTTTGAGATTATAGAATTATTTACGTTAGCTTATTGTCGAAATATTGAAAGCTCTACTGAAGATGCCGAATCTAAAAGGATCGAAATATTGATCAAAGAAAAAGTAGATAGTTGTATGCATATTCATGGAGTAAGGACACAATATAATAATTTTTTACATTTGAAAAATGCGTATGGGTTATATTTTCAAGAGAAATATGACGAAGCTAACAAAGAGTTAGATCAAACGTCCTTAACTGGACCGATGCTTTTGATGTCAGAAATAAAACGGATGCGACTAGTGATTGCTTTAATGCTAAATATGAATACTAAGAATGTCAGACGCTTAGCCGTAGAACTTCACGACATTTTGCTTGAACTAAAGTCGCATGAAAAAGAACAATGGTGTAAGATCGCATTCACATTGTTCTCAACTTATTCCAACAAACTTGATGATTTTCATCAGAGTGAAAGCATTGTTAATGAGTTACTTGCCTTCATTAACATGAATTATAAAAATAAACTATTTGAATATATGGGTAAGATCATTTCCCGTAAAGCCAGTGTTTTTAAAAACGCAGCAGTATCCAGACATTATACGGCTGATAGCGTTGTTTTTTTTGAAGACAGAAAGGATTATTTACAGTATTACCTGGCGCTCTGCAATCATTCTGGAAATTTGCTTGTAGTTGGAGAGTATGATAATTCGATATCCGGATTGCAGAAGTGTCTAGAGTTAGTAGCAGAACATCCCATTCTTCAATTTCCATCTCAAGAAAAGGTTTTTAATAATCTGATTCTTGCAACTTTCTTGAAAAAATATCGGGAAATACAAGTTTTTGATGAGGAATCGATATCGTATGCAATAGCTGGATTCGAAAAAGAAATTTCTGATGTTTCCTGTGAGAGTAATGCTATCCTCTACATAAACTTGATCAATCTATATGTCATAAAAGGAGATTATGACTCAAGTCACGATATGCTTGACAATCATTTAAATAAAATTTTAAAGGGTAATGAAGATAGCTTCTATCGTTATCATATTTCAAACATAAATCTATCAATGAGTATCCTGCAGCAGTCGTGGAAAGAAGCTGCGAAATACCTAAACCAAATAAAAGATAATTTCCCCAACTTTCACAAAAAAAATGAAGATTTAATTCAAAAGCGTAATTATGCTTTAAGTTTATTAGTTAATAATAAGATTTGTATGAGACCTGATCAACTGGATAAATGGGTTTATGAACACTCGAATCCTCTGGATGATGCTGGAGGTTTCTACTGTCGTCTATTTTTATTTTCGGATTTGCAATTTACATCTATTTAAACTCGGAATGTTTATATACTAGACTAATAATTGTGGAGTATATGTCTTCATAGGCGAGTTGAAGTCTGCTGAATGAATATGCAAATGAACTATGGCTTGTCGTATATGGTGAAGTTGCGATGTCTATTAAATAAGGAATCCCATTATAGTCAATTCTGAAATCTATTCTGCCGTAGTTAGTCAGATTGGTCAATTGGGCCACTTGAATTGCAATATTTTTAACATGCTTAGTTGTACTGACCCGTAGCTCATCAGATAATGAATAAAACTCGTATTGGTCATGGAAAGAATGTTCGTATGTCAGGATATCGGATTTTAATTTGTTGTTTCCATTTATTGAGATGCCTACCGGTTCCATGGCATGGATATCATCATCAGATACAAACAAGGGAACTTCACATTCGTAACCCTCAATAAATTGTTGTAATAGAATAGGTCTATTTGTTGGTGAATAAAGACCCTCAAGTATTAATAACGTGTTCTCATCAAAAATAAAAATTGAATTCATATCAAGACCAATACTCGCTGATTCATGCATGGGTTTAATGACTACTTTTGTCCCAAAAATTGGCTTTTCTTGATTAATCCATCTATTATTTCCCGAAAATACCCAAGTTTTTGGTGTGTTGATCTTATGTGCTTCCAGATATTTTGTATACATGTATTTGGCTCGACAGAAAGAGGTGATTAAAGCATTAGATCCTGTATAGGGAATCGCCATCAAATCACAAAAGGATGGAATCAAAGACTTTTTTCCTACATGCTTTCCATTTCGTGATAGATTATAGACCAATTTGTTGTTTTTATAGTAAGATTCTTCAAGTATTTTTGCTATGAAATTAATTTCATTAAAAAAGGAATTGACATAGAAGCCTGCTGCCTGGATACCATTATATATCTCCGAGTATTCCTGATCCGAGAAAAATTCGTTATAATCGGAAAATTCCATTTTTTGACCATTAATCATTCTCGTTTGTGAGCGAGAATTGGTTAAAAGAGCAATTTGATATTTATTTTGTATTTCGGGAACTTGCAGCTTTAATTGTTCAACAAGAATTCTGATATCATCCATAAATAAAACCTCCAAATAATTCATAGTTATTAGGTCATAAAAGAATTGGTTTGAAGGAGGTTATTTTGATCTAGGAATTCACCATTATAGGAGACACTCATTAGACCAAAATATATTCTCAGCACAACCAAAAATGATCTTTTCTTATTCTCAAAGTTATATATTCGTCTTCCAATTCCAATATCCTCCTAATCTTCAATCATATTCAACAAAACACAGCAAATATAGACAAAAAAAATACAGATGAACTTTACAGCTCAACTGTCTGGTTATGTCTTTTATCCTATTTCTTCTTCGTTGCTATCACATACGCTCTACCCAAGATAATAAGCAATATCAGTAGTGATAGCATCAATATATTCTGGTTGAGTGTTTATGTGAATTAACATACATCTGCTAAATTTGATGTCTTTTCCCCTGCTCATTTGCGCCTTACGCTATAATACCTCATCGCTCGGGGTACTCCTTTGATTTCCAATTCTCCATTGTAGATAAGATGACGCAGTCGATATCCGAAATAGCTGTCACCAATGTATTGATCACCATGTCCGATTGCTTCGCCAATTACCCGTGCAGCCTTAATGAAGTCATGATTCTCCCTGTGATGATGTAGTTTCCCTACAGTCTCTAGTAAATATGAATCGAAATAATGTTCATCTACACTGAGTATCCCTTCTCCATTCCATATACGCAACACCTCACGATGTTCTGCAAGTGCTAACCATTCATATTCCAGTAGTTGTCTTGTTTTAGAGGTGATAGGGCCCTGTTCCTCGGCTTCTCCAAAGATGACCTGCAGCTTTTTCTCTGAAATTTCGCCTGTGTGTAAATAGTCAATTGAGCTATCCGCTTGATTGAACCTTTTGCTGCAAGCATCCCCGGCATTAAAAAGGTATATCCGATTCTTACTGTGTCTCAGCAAATAAACAGCATAACGTAATCCAACCTGTTCGTGAGCATTGCTGCCGTTCCATATGACAATCGAAGCTTGCGGCGCAATTTGCTCAATCATCCCCATCAATCTTTGATGATAAACTTCGGTATCATCATCATTATAAACTCCACCGTAGCTATCATTAATATTATCTCTGAACCATTCGTCTCTTTTCATTCGACCCGCTTCCTTATGAAGCTGCCATAACGGACCTATTGAAAAATGATCGCGGAAAGCAATAATCCTTTTCGTATCAGCAACTCCCATTTGCTTCATTGCTAATTTCAAACTTCCAGCAATGGAATCTCCAAACACAATATGCACCTTCGTGGTGGCAGCATCCGGTTCCCAAATCTGCCTCTCGTCTGAATTTATATCTAAATGAACATTGGAAAAGACCCGTCTTCTACACGTTTACGTAGATCTAACGGGCCCCGACTGTTCTAATTAACTTTTCTCTAACAACTTCTAAAATTTTCAGTTTGATTCATCTGTGCATCGATCAGCCATACACTACTTTGAAAGCCTCTTCTACTTTGGGTAGAATATCGTCCCACTGTGCATCCGGTTCCTTGCTCACCGTTACAAAGTCTCTAATCCCAAATATATTATCAATACCTTCTATACTGAGTAGAGCACTCGCCAAGGGATGATCTGTTTGATCGCCACTTTTCAATGATGTACTCCCAGTACCTTCAAATATCGTCTGATTTGTATTGATCTTGATAGAATTCGGATTCGGTGTTTCCTGAACATTAATTTCTATTGCCATGTGATCACTCCTTTATATGCTATTGTAACATGTTGAGGCCAAGCTTACTAAATACTCTGGAATTCCAACCTTTAGAACCTCCCCCACTCGAATGATGCGTGCGAGGTTCTTGGCCGTGTTTCATTAAAATTTGTTGAGTAAGTTCACTATGGCTTGAGCACTTTCCGCACGGTTCGTGTCCGCTTTAGGAACAAATTTATTCTTGCTTTGTCCATTCATCAATCCAAGCGATCTGACTGCTTGAATTTCTTCAACAGCCCATGAGCTAATCTCCTGTTCGTCGATGAACGCAGGTCTCGAACCAATCGGTACCGCTGATGCTGCGTTTCTCAACTTATAGGCACGTACAATCATCACAGCCATTTCTTCGCGTGTGATGCTTTCTTGAGGTGCAAATGTGAACTCATTCTTGCCATTCACCAAGTCGTGATGGTACGCAGCGGAAACCGCGGAAGCATACCAAGCGCTACGATCGACGTCCTTGAAGGATACAGTACCTTCATCCTTTAGGTTCAAAGCGCGAACGAGCATCGTTGCGAACTGAGCACGGGTCAACCGTTGCTCGGGACTAAACGTACTGTCGGTCGTGCCTTCTACCACATGCTTGGCCGCGAGTTCCTTCACAGCAGCTTGCGCCCAGTGACCTTCCAAATCAGCAAACGATTTGTTATATTCTAATACTGCATACTTACTGAAATGGTATACATCCGCTTTAAGCTTGCCGTCGTCCCAGTAACCTCCAACATACTCCAACTTCCCATCGTCTCCAACAAAATACACACCTAGGAGTGTTTTATCCGCCGCAGGGTCAACGTTGAAAACTAAAGTAATAGGTGTTAGGAAACGATCTATCTTCACTTCTTTTCCATCCTTCGTTTTTACTGACAGACTGAAATTGAACATCTTACTCGCCAATTTCAATTTAGTTGTCGAGCTATCCGATTTCGCAAGAAGAGATTCTGCTGTGGATTGTTGCACCTCATCCATCTTAAAGGAGATTAGCGCGCCTTCAGACTGCCCAGCCGGAATCGATTGCTGAATAGCTTTCAGTAACGAAGAAGGTAACTCAATCGTGAAATCACCTTTATTGATTTCGATCGACTTGAACCCTACAAGCTCCGCTGTTTTCAATGGAAGTAGAACGCCATTCTCCTTTTCTCCGAGGTCAATGGATATTTTCTCATTTCCACTTCTTAGCGATTCTTCATTGACGATCTTCTGGATAGCATGATCTCTATTATCGCTGACAGTACCACTTCCAGTAGCGACACTACTACCACCAGTTCCAGTACCGTTACCATTACCCTCATCAACGGGTGGAATAACTGCAAGAATGACGGTTCCACCTTCATTCATACCTGGAAGACTAAAACTCACTTTTTGATCGTTCTTTACGGTGTAAACTGTTCCACTGTACTCATCCTTCAATTGGCTTCCCGCCACAAACGGTACACTAATCGTCATGTTTTTAGCCGCTGTTTTCGTATTAATGACTGTGACGATATCCTTATTATCATAATTTTTGTTGAACGCCAGATATCCTTCTTCATTCGATGCAGCAAGTGATGTCCGTATTCCTTTCGAGAACACTTTGGAATACTTAGCTCGGATATTCAGCAACTTCTGATAATGATCATGCAGCGGCTTTTCCGTTCCTAACTGATCCCACGGCATATCCGCACGGTTTTCGCTGAATTCTCCCTTACTCATGTCGCCCGCATTTTTTCCGGAACGCCCCAATTCCTCTCCGTAGTAAATGACTGGCTGTCCTTTGGAAGTCATTTGTAGCGCTGCTGCGATTTTTAGTTTTCCTTTATCGCCTCCCACGTAATCGGACAGGAATCCATTCTCATCATGGCTGCTTAGGAACTGCCCCATGGTTTTTGTGTTATCCATCTTCACTTCACGGTCAGCCAGATAAGCTTCAACCGATGCAATATTTCCATTCACGAAATCTCTTGCATTCTCATTGAAACTGAAGTCAAGAAGACTGTCCATTTGACCGCTTTGGAGCATACCTCCATCACTATCTACACTTGCACCGTAGTATTCGCCGATCATTTTGAAATCCGGGTCAATGGCAGTCAATCTATTCTTGAATGCTTTCCATGTCGTGTCTTCAACATGTTTTACGGTGTCTACACGGAAATAATCAATTGTATCCCCGCGATTTGTTTTAGCACGTTCCAGCCAACCAGCTTGCCAATCAATCAGTTGTTCGCGAACGTCAACATCCTCTGTTATGAAATCAGGAAGTTTGGCTAATTCCCCCTTTATCGGATCTTCATCTGCAGAGATGCCGTCTGTTCTCAGCATATTGGCGAAACGATCCTTGTCTTCCTGCGTGATATCAGGGCTAGTGTCCCCTGGTTTAAGACCATATCCCGTATGATTTAAAACAACGTCTACCATAATTTTAATGCCTTTATCATGGGCCTTATCTATTAACTCTTTGAACGTTTCTAGATCACCCAGATGCTCGTCGATCTTCGTGAAATCCTTAGCCCAATAGCCATGATAACCATACTGTTTACTGTTAAAATCAAGACCTTTGTTGAAATCGATGTTGTCAACGATCGGTGTAATCCACAATGTATTTATGCCCAACTGCTGCATGTAATCCAACTTGTCGATAAGACCTCTGAAATCACCACCGTGATAGGCTTCAAGATGATTTTTATCGACATCCTTGTTGTTCGTTGTGTCACCATCCTGGAAACGATCCGTCAGTGCGAAGTAAATGCGGGCTTCGTCCCAATCGAAATCGAGTTTGCCTGTATACGTTCTCGCCTTGACCTCTATGGTCGCTCGATGTGTATGCTTGTTGCCGAATTGATCCACCAAAGTGATTGGAATGTTCTTCAATCCAGGAGCAATCGAATCCTTCACTGCAAGGGTCTGTTCCATGAGATCCGTGTCGATCTTCACTTTAGTAGGTCCACCCAATGCCGTAAGATCCATATAAGCTTCCTTGTAGGTCGTCGATTGATCTGATGAAACAGTTAGTGTCAGTACCGCATTTTCGTTAGATGTCATCGACGAGGGATTGACGATCGATTTGATCGTCACCACAGGTATGAAGTATTCGACAACCGATTTTCCGTTGATTATATTGTGTGGATCCATAACTTCGGTCGTGTTTCCATCCTTCGTCACCAAGAAAGTGTACTCATAAGTTCCACTCTTCACGTTGGTCAACGTATAACTAAACCATTCCTTAGCTGGATCGTAAGTCATGGGTTGTTCCATACCGTTGACTTTAACTTTCACACTTGTGATTGTGGGCATTTGACCGCTTTGGAAAAGAACATCATCTCTGTACGTAAAAGTAATGTTGCCTTCCTTCAAAACAGGTCCCCTGATGCTTGGCAAAATATCAAGTTCTTTAACCATACTCGTCACTTTAACTTTGGTAAACTGATCTCCAGGTGTCACCGAAATGAGGCGATCATCCGGATAATCCTGTTTGGCAGTGTTCCAATCTGTACCTTTGCGAAGAACAAATCCGACGCCCGTGGCTTGAGGTCCAATTTCAATCATCACAGTCGCCACACCGTTCTCTATCTTTTCAAAGTTAATCTGGTCATTCTTCACACCCGTGTTCCATACCCAAAGATTCCAATCTTTGTAATCCTTATCTGGGCGGATGTAATTGAATTGGACGTAACGCTTGTCGTTAACTGGTTCCGTCGAAACGGTAACCGTTATATTTGTTGTCTTGCCACCATAGGTGACTTTAATCGTTGCAGTACCTTTAGCGACTGCCTTTACTAAGCCTTTTGCAGTCACGGTAGCCACTTGCATGTTACTTGAAACGTACGTAGCTTGGTTCGTTATCGTTCTCTGGCTGCCATCAGCGTATTTCGCATATACGGCTGCTTGATGTGTTTTACCTACTTCTAGTGAGTAGTTTGTTTTATCGGGTTCTAACGATCTAACTACTGCTGCTGCAGCATCTTGCTTAATAATAACTGCAGTTAAAGGGTCAAGGGTGATGGCATCCGCCGTAAGTACAAATCCAGATTTCGTGGAAACCTCATTAAGCCCTGCTTCATCGTTATCCACTAGAACCTTTCCGGTTGTTAAATCTTCATCAAACGTCATGGTTCTCTCCGTGCTGTCTGCATTCACAAATACATAATAATTATCGGTTCCATCTGTTGCTTTGTTCTTATAACCAATAATAAGATCACTTGATTGGATCTCTGGTGCTGAGACCAAAGTGATATTGGAGTCTACCACTGCCTTATCACCTAATCTAAACGCATCCGTTGATTTTCTTAAAGCCATCAATCCTGCTGTATATTCTCTTGTTGTCTTGTTTACAGGATATTGCATTTCGTTCGTTGCTTTCTCCCAATCAAATTTGTTAATTGCATCGGAAGAATCATAGGAGTCATGTACGAAATATCCAAACACATGACCTGTTTCATCTTCTAATTCATGATACTTCTGTTCTGGCTTTCCTGCTGCTTTCCACTGCTTGGTTCGGCCATATTCCTGTCCTGCATGGAGAAAGGCGGTCCCTTGGGAAGTCAAAATTAACAGATTCCCAAGTCGTATCCGCTTGTGGATCTCCAGATCATTCGTCGCTATGGAAGGATCTTTCTTGATCGACTGCGCAATAATATCATATAACGGCAGGTTGTCGTGGGCTTCAATATATTGCACCATGTCACCCGGGTCATCATCAGCCGTATTGCTTGGCTGCGCTTTGATATTATTGAGGATCACGTTGATGTCGCGCGCGCCACCCGTGATAAATCTCGGCTCGCCTTCATTACCAAATCCGGATTTTAATTCATTTCTTATCTCATCGGAGAACACGCCCACACTGTCTGTTTTATCCATCCAGTCCTGGTCTGCTCCTTTACCTGCTAACGAAGGATCTGACGCGGCTCCCCCAAAGGTTCTCCAACCTTCACCTATGAATAAAGCGTTAGGATTGATTATTGCTGCTGCATCATAAGCTTTCTGAACAGAATCATAGGTTGCATCGCCCATCATGTCCCAGCGCATTCCATCAATCTTATATTCCTCAAACCAGTATTTAACGGAGTCTACCATTAATTTCTCAGCCATCTTATGGTTTGTCGCCAGATTGTTTCCAAAACCTCCTATGAAATTCCCATTTGCATCTTGGAATGCATAATAGTTAGGAACGATATCATTCAATAAACTTGCTTTAGCCATATGTGTATATACAACATCTAAGACTACTCCTATGCCTGCGTCATGAATGGCATCAATCATAGCCTTCAATTCTTTGATTCTGAGCTCCGGATCTGCGGGATTCTCAGAGTAAGCACCATCCGGCGAGAAATAGTTATGTGGGTCGTATCCCCAATTGTATTCATTGTCTTGAGCTGAATATTCAAGTTCTCTTTCGTTCATCTTCGTTTCATCCCCGAAATACCAAGCCATGACAGGAAGCAATTGAACATGAGTAACACCAAGAGATTTGATATAGTCAAGCTTACTTTTGAAGGCATCATAGGATCCCCATGTTGCATTATTCAAGTCATCTTTAATGGATGGGTCTGATGTGAAATCTCTAACATGGATCTCCCAAATTATTGCATCTTCTCTTTTTTCATATCCGTTAATATTAGCGAAGTCAAAACCCGTGGGATTCGTTCCGCTCAAGTCCACGATAGCCGCTTTTCCTACATCGTCTCCATCAGAACCAACGTCACCTTTAGTATTCACTGTAAAGGCAGCCATTGATTTGGCGTAAGGATCAAGCACTTGTTTGGTTTCACCGTTATTCGTTACTTCATACTGATAGAAATAACCTTTAAGGTCTGTAACACTGGCACCTACCAGATCCCCTGGAGCAACCACAGCAGACCATACACCCTTGTCTTCTTTTGTTAATTTAACGCTGCCAATGAGCTTCGTAGAATCAACTTTGTCATATACCTTCGCAATAACAGAGCTTGCCTTAGGTGCCCAAAGTTTAAACGTAACATTCCCAGCCTCATAAGTTGCTCCGAGGTCATCACCCTCGTAATTGTACATTTCGTCGATCATTCTCCAGCCTGTGATAGCAGTTACAGTTCTTCCCAAATAGGTGACACTTAACGGGGCATTCTCCACTGCAAACGGTGTTGTAATCACTTCAATCGCTGTTGGACTGGTTATTTTAACACTGTTGACCGTTACGGTATCACCATTGTTGTCTGTAATGGTTAGCTCACTTTTTAATGCTGTCGCTTCCAGACCTTCGGTCATCGTAAAACCTAAAACAATTTTATTTTCTGTTAATATTTCTGCGGACAAAAGACCGGTAGACACTTCCCCGAAAGGAGAAACGTATACGGTATTGTCTCCTTGCTTAATCCACAACTGATTGTATTTATCTAAAAGATTAAAGTTTCTGTTAACCTCTTTATCTGCATCACCTAAGATGCGATTCACAACAAAGAAGCTCATTTTCTTCGCATTTTCTTTGAGAGGAATATCTACATATGCCCCATATTTATCTACTTGGTCAGCCGGGAAAGGGGTCGCTCCTGATGGCCAACCGTCCGTAGGTGTTGCTACATCCTCCCAGTTCCAAATACCATAGGGGCTATAGTTATTGTCCGTTCTTTGATAATGTACACGAACCGTGTTTGCCGGAATATCAATCGGTTCATACGAGGTTACTTGATCTGAACCTTCTTTGATCCATACTTCGTTACTCTCAGGCGTCGTCATCTTAATTTGCTTGTCTCCGCCATCTTTGGCCCCGTTTATACGATTTACAACAATGACGCCGACCTTCTGCGCTTTGTCTTTGAGCTGAACATCCACAAAAGCACCATAACTGTCTACCTGCCCAACCGGGAAAGGAGTTGCTCCTGATGGCCAACCACCTGATTCTGTTGCAACATCGCCCCATAACCATAATCCAGCCTCAACATAGTTTCCGTCGGTTCTGTTGTAGTGGACTCGAAGGTGCCCCGCTGGCACAGTATTCATATTGTCTACGGGCTGAACATAGTCAGTAGTCACACTAGTATCAATTGCATTGTACTTAAATGTGACATCCGTGTCTTTAACAAGACTTAATTGTTCTTTGTCCACTGGATACGTTGGATCATTGTCAGATGCACCTACTTGTAAGGGGTATAACCCGATGCTCGAAATAACAAGAACAAGAATCATAAAGATGGATAACATTTTCTTCCCTCTATAAATAGACTTCATTTTGAGCAACACTCCTCAATTTAAAATTCACTAAATGCAAACGCTTGCACAGAAATTAATATCCCTCCTTTTAAAATTTCAATTGATGAAACCACTAAATTCATAATAGTCAGCACCCTTGTAGATCATTCTAATTTTCACAAAAAAGAAACATATTCCAATCAATGAAACCGTTTTCATTTATACTATAACGATTTTAACAAGCCGTCAATTTTTAATTTTTGTGAATTGATCTATTAGTCCCTGAAATTGAAACTGTCCAAATTTGCCCGAGAGGCTTCTAGAATTATTGAGTTAGATCAAGGTACTATCGTTGAAGAGGGCTCTCATGAGGTTTTGTAAGGAAAGCCACAACCGACCCAATAGGAAGTTTACTAGATTTCAATAATCATTATTTACCCATTTTACTAATTATAGAGTTTCCCACCTTGCCCATAACTCTTGCGGATTTAATTCATAGATTTGGTTATCACGAAACATATACTGATGCATAATAAATTCTCTACGAATAGTAGCAAAATCATCATGATAGTTCTTAATGAAATCGTTGATTTCCTTCTCCGTATACTTTCGTCCTTTCTCTAGTTGAGACACCATATGTTCTAATACAATTTGTTTCTTCTTAAGCTGCACGGGCACATGCTTCAATTTGCCATCTCGTGTAAAAAACCGTTGAATGGTTATGAATGAAATAATGATTAAGCGAAAAATAAATCCTATCGATGAATTGAAACATAAACGTAGATAAAAGCGTATAATAAGAAAGTATCCATATTATTAAAGTTAATTATAGGAGGAACAAAAACATGTCTATAAGTAAGGCTAAAAAAGCAAGACAAAAGCTCACACAACAAGGTAAAGTTAATCCAGAGTTACTCAGGGGCTCATGGCATGGTGTTAAGCCCACCGTTAAAGTTACACCTACCCTTAAGCAGAAGCGAACACAACTGTATAATAAATATAAAAGGAATCCCGCTCATGACAGCAGTGATTCCTTTTATTTCTTTTATTTCTTTTATTTACTAACCTGCGCTTGAATTGGACCTCGATCTCTTCTGAATTTCATGTACTCCCATAACCACTGCAACCAGTTCATAATGATTCAACTCTGATGATTTATTATGCAGACCATAGGCTCCAGGTTGAAGCCAACCGTTTACTCTAGCGAATGTAACCACTGTCTCTCCATTGGCACTTTGAATATTATATTCCTTAGAAAAAGCCGGTGAAGTAATTTCGTACGTTCCCCTATTACCTGCATCATACTCATATTTTTTAGAAAAGAAGCTCATTCTAGCTCTCAGCACACCCATAAGTTCGTCCTTATTATCAATTATTTCCCATTTGTTAGACAAAAATCGAAATTTCCCTCCATACACTTTAGCACCTGTAGAATCACACACATCAAGTGAAGAACCGATAGCACTTTTTAAATCGATGCTTCCAACCGGTTCACCAGCCTCGTTCATAAGATCTGAGATGCCTGCATTAAAAAAATTATCTTTAAAATATAATTTCATTGCCGCGATCACTCCTCCCTCTGTCAACAATATATATTTTACCATGGAAATACTTGATAAATCAGAAATAATATTGAATTATTTAACAATTTAAAGAGGTTATCCCTAGCCACTTTTAATGGTTTTTGGGACAACCCCCTTGTTTTCAAATATCCACTTTCATTCATTTTGAGTTGACAGATGATATCAAATCATTCTACCGTCAGGATACGTGGAGATGCTGTTTGCACAACTCTGGATGCAAACCAAGAACCCAGGCATGCTACTAGAATACTTAAGAGAATCATCGCTATAATTCCTCCCCCATTCATAATTAACGGTACTTTAACAATTCCGTAATCTGCCAAAATAACATTTAGTAATGGCGGGAGACCTAGCAATCCGAATGGAATTCCAACTACGGCCCCAATACTAGATACGACCAATATTTCTGCTGCGATCGACAGACGAATCTGTTTAGAAGTCATACCTATCGATTTATATATACCATACGTTCGACTTTCTTTTTTCATATTAATGCGACATATACTGTAGATAATAATAAACGTTACCCCAATAAACAGTAATGCCATCACCGACATCGGTAATATTAAAATTGTGACTGCCTGAGAGAATACTTCATCTACCAAGGTAGCTTGACTTGCTGTCCAGAGTGCATTCCCGTATTTATTGTGCAATTCGTTTACAAATTGATTGATAGAAACGCCATCTTCAAGATTGATGAAGATCGTATTCATAGCAGACCCATAGTTGGGATTGGCCTTTCTGACCGCATCAGCTGTTATTCGCCCCGTGTTGGACATGTTCGCTATCGCCTGATAAATTCCCGTAACGGTGAGAGTATACTTTTCTCCTTCAATGTAAATGTCCAGCGGATCACCTACATCTATCTTAAGTTTCTTGGCTACATTCACACCGATCGTAATTTCATCGTCTTTGATCGGATTATGTCCTTTTACATTTTCATAGCCTATTTCGTCATAATTCCCATCAGCTACCGTGAGCAAGATTCCCATGGAATCTTGTTCCATATCAGCTGCAAGTTCCTTGCTAATCGGTAATACTGCATTGGCATCCCCGTATAGGCTAAAGTTCTTTACCCTTTTGTCTGACAATACTTCTCCATGTAATTGTTCATAGGTAAGTTTGGCAGGGTTATCTATCCTCATGGATAGATCTGCCGAATCATATCCCCATTCTGCAATCGTTTGGTGGATAGAAGAAATGCTATATACGAACATAAATCCAAATACTAGGACAGATGTAGACAAGGCCGAAATGAGGATGATCAGTAAAGAGCCCCGAATATTCTTTCTCACTCCCCTTAGCCCGATGATGAATTCAATCGGAAGACGACCAAGTTGCAACAGTTTCTTTTTCCCTTTATTCATACGGCTTGACATCTTTGAGCTTTCTTTTTCTGACATTCCATAGCGAATGGCTTGCGCAGGCTCTACACCACGGGCTTTATACGAGAAAAGCAGTGCGGATAGAAAAATAATGGTGACCACCCCAAGACCAACCCATATCTCAACACCCGAAATTTGAATATTCATATCCGACGAGCTTGTGTTCAAATAAGCCATAGAGCTGCTAACAATTTTGTTTGAGAAAAAATAACTAAGCAAAATCCCTGGAACAACCGAAACGAAGGCAATCAACGTATATTGCGTGACATATGCAGATATAATTTTGCGAGAGGATAATCCCACTGACTTGATGATACCTATCGTTTTGTAACTGGATAAGATCGCATCAGAAATAGTAAATCCGAGTGTGTACAATGCAATTGATATCATGACAACAGCTAGAAAAACCATAATAAAACTAATAACTTGATTAGCTATCATATAGTAGGATGATATACTTTCAAAGTCTTTCACAGATTCCAAATAGGGAGTACCTAAAAATTTCTCGAAATTTTCCCAGTAAGTTCTGTTCTGACTATAATCATCAAAACGCATTTCGGTCATATACATGTCATTACCCTGTAATGTTGATAAATGGTTATTAAAATCCTGATCATTCATCCAAATTCTCCCGCTTGTTGCAAACGGTGAACAATAGGAGATGTCCACAACTACTGCAGCGACCTGCAATTGGATTGTTTCTTTATCTGTTTTAAATTCAATCCGATCTCCAACCTGAATATTGTTGGAATAAGCAAGAGATGTCGGAATCCAGGCTGTTCCAGGTTCGGGCGTTTGTCTCTCCCCCCCTTGCACAAACAAAAGCTTGTCGACAGAGAATGGTGCATTCGGTGTATCCATCATAAACAAATCTACATTGGGAATTTCCTCTCCATCATGAACCATACTGGACAGATAGCGGTATCGCATCACTTCTGAAGTAGTAACTCCTTCTTGCTCTGCCCACCACTGATTAACCCGGTATGGATCGTGAATGCCATTCTCAAACCTTAAGATCTGATGAGCACCATTAACCTTTGTATGCATATCCTCATACACGCGATTAGTATTGTTAACCACTAGCACGGCAGTAGATAGGAGCAGTGCAGAGAGCATGATGATTATAGCCATAAAGCCGTTCTGTACCTTTTTATTTTTCAGGTTCGACCAACACAACATCCATACAGGAAACATTCGTTAACGCCCCTTCCCTGAAATGAATGAGAAAATTTGGTTTTCCCTTGCTTTCATTTCTTTCGGTGTATATTTCCCAAGCTCCAATATATCATCGATATTCCCATCTTTTACAAGAATCAATCGATCTGCTCTACAAGCTGCTTTGATATCATGTGTCACCATAACGATCGATTGAGAATTCTGATTAATCTCTGTCAAAATATCTAATATTATCGTACCTTGCTCTTGACTGAGCGCCCCTGTTGGCTCATCGGCAAAAATAACTTCAGGCGAGTTAATCAGCGCACGAGCAATGGCTGCTCGCTGCTGCTGCCCACCAGATACTTGGGATGGCAAGCGATCACTCTGTACTTCAATGTCCATCATTTTCAACAACATAGTCGCCCGCTCATCCATTTCGCTTTTACTACGTCCAGCCACATATCCTGGAAATGCAATATTTTCGAACAGAGTAAAATCTGGAATTAGATTTATGGACTGATATACATAACCAATTTTGTTGGACCGAAAATCAGTTATCTCTTTTTCCGAATATTCGTCGATCCGTTGCCCTTTGAAATACACTTTTCCAGAAGTCAGACTATCTAGACCACTTAGCAAGTATAAAAGCGTTGATTTACCCGAGCCTGAACTGCCCATAATGACAGTGAAGTCACCTTCATATAGTTCAAGATTAACATTTTTTGCTGCATGAAATTGTTCCAATCCAGTGGAATAGGACTTACACAAGTCAACTGCTTCGATCATTACTGTCTTATTGAGGTTAGCCGTTATCATAAGTATTCCTCCCTTAAAAATCACAATTTGTATTATTACTACAAAATTTTACATTTATTTTGTTGGGAAGTCCCAGGGTTTCTAACCCATGCCTATGAAGCAAATAATAACGGAGTATATACAGTAGACATTAGTGTTATATTGTTATGATCTTGGGTGGAGTAAAAAGCAACTATTCACTGAGGTGTGGTTAAGCCTGATGTCGAGGTCGAACGGTAAAGCTTAGTAGCAAACCGTCACATTCATCTAAATTCGTGGGGTTAGAGCGGATTGTAATTATTTATTTTCAATATTTAAATTGCCTGTATCAGAGATAAGTTTAACCAATGGGCCGCCAGCACTGATATAACCATCCTTGTAATGAGGCAATGTAACATTTATTTTCCCAGAGTCTGTCTCTAGTTTGGTACGAAGCGCTTCAGGCGCTTGGGCCGTCTGTATAGTAATATCCCCTGTATCCGTTGTAGCGATGATGTCATAGTTAATTTTTTCAAGAACTATAGCAACATTCCCGGTGTCTGATTTTATGTTAAATAACCCCTCCATTCCATTAACTTCAATACGACCAGTGTCACTAACAAGCCGATATTCACTAACATCAACCGAATCTACATTAATGTTCGCTGTATCTGTTTCTACCTGAAGCTGTCTCATCTTCACAGCCGGTATACCTACAGTAAGCTGCAAATCTGTATAAAGATCAAAAAGGCGCATCCTACTGTCCTGTTTAATCTCAACATGGACACGACCATGGTCTTCCTTAACATTTAAATGGTAATCTTTTACCCATTTTTTTGTCGTCTTTCCCTCCAATGTCGCTTGGATCTCGTTCCCCTCAACTGGGATTACTTTCACAGATCCCATCTCTGCAAGAATAGTTAGATCCGTTACTTGATCTGCATGGACGGTTTTTGTTATTGCAAGCTCCTCTATATTAAAAGGGGAATTTCCCATCATATACATCGCAACATTACCAACAACAGCAACGACGATTAAAACAATTGCAAACCTCAATATATTTCTTGATTTTGTAGACAATTTAGATCATATCCTTCCTATAACTCTCAGGTTATACTGCAGGTAACGAATAACAAATCTATAATATACACTGGTCCATTTCACAGCACCGATCATTAACAACAATCCTACGCCTACAAAGCCCAGCATGAGAAAGAAGTCGTTGATGAAGATAGAGACCAACTGGTGCTGAATAAATAACAGGATTGGTGATATTATCAAAAATAATGCGACTCCATACACTCCGGCAAAAAATAATAGCGAGGCAACAAACGGCAGCAAAACAATGATCAAGTTGAACAAACCTAAACTAACTGTCGCCATAACTGCCCTAGTTACGGTAGAAAGCGAGGGTGATCTCCCGGCCTTCTGGATTTGAGTCTGAGCAAGCACCTCACGAGCGACCAGCCTTGGATTTCCTAGCCTGTTGATCACCTCTTTCTCTGAACGTCCACTTAATTCAGCCTGTTCAAAGTGCTCCCCATAATCCGCCATAATTTCTTCTCGTTCATCTGGAGGAAGCGGCTTTAAATATTGAAACAACTCGGTTAAATACATCTCTTTACTCATTCCACGCCCTCCTCAACCATTTCTTGTACTCCTCCAGCGAACTTTTCCCATTCAGTTACAAGCTCATTCATCACTTTCCTTCCTTGATCCGTAATCTTGTAGTATTTCCGCGGAGGTCCTTGAACCGATTCAAATAAATAGGTAGAGAATAAACCTTCAGAGGCAAGCCTTCTTAGCAACGGATAAATCGTGCCTTCCGCAATTTCAAATCTCTGTGAAATCTGTTCCACTAGTTCATATCCATAACGATCTTTTTTAGCCGTCAAGACGAGAACACAAAGCTCCAACACACCTTTCTTAAATTGAATATTCAATGTTCTTCACCATCACTTTACTCAGTACTGTGTAATACTCAATACCTTTATATACATATATTAACATTGACTACTGTATATTGCAAGGTACATGTTATTATATTCATCTTCCATAGTACAAGTACTAAATCTGAACTTCCCCTGTCAAGTAGGCATATATATAACGGCACTAAACAGCTTTGATTCGGTACTCACCTGACTAAGATTGTTTAATTTTTTCTGAAACCGTTCATTGTTGTAAAATGAATATAGCGGTGAATTTCGTCGATGAGGAAGTGCTCCCAAAGAATTCAGGTGAGGGTCCATTAACTGCCGTCATAATAATATTTAGAATTAATGATAAAAATAGGTTCCTATCCGTTAAACAGCTAGCAGCTTTACAGGGCTAGTCTCAGCTGTTCACAAATCAGGAACCATTAAATAGAATATCTAACCGGGGTTCTACTTATCTTCTAACAACAGTTCTTTATCAGGCTACCCTCTGCGCAATTTCCAAGCAAATTCATGGCCTGAGAAATTCGATTTTATCAGTAAAAACCAAAGGTAACCTGCTAAGGTGGCTATTGTCACTACTTCTCACATCCAATATAAAAAGCATTTGTTCTCTACAGATTTATTGTTGTAGCACACTAAATGTATTGCATACCTTACTAAAACTATCTTTAATAATATCGCAACCTATCTTTAAATTCTCCATACCTATCGTCAGGGGAGGCATAATTTTGATCACTGTATCATTGCGACCTGCTCGTTCAATAATGAGTCCACTCTTAAAACAGAGTGAAGTAATATCGCGGGCTACAGCTTCACCGAGATGAGATACATCAATACCCCAGATCATGCCAATACCACGTATTTGTATGCCACCATCCATCGGTTCAATTTCATTCTTCAAATAATGTTTCAAAAAAGCCTCTTTCTCACTCACTTGATTCTCAAGTCTCTCTGTCATTCTCAGCTCTAAAGCAGCTTTGGCCGCAACAAAGGCAAGCTGATTCCCTCTGAATGTCCCATTATGCTCTCCTGGATTCCATATATCCAATTCTGGTTTTAATAGAAGTAACGACATAGGTAGTCCATATCCGCTAATCGATTTGGACAAAATAACGATATCAGGAACAATACCTGCTCGTTCAAACGAGAAGAAAGGTCCCGTTCTACCACAACCTACTTGGATATCATCAACGATCAACAAAATATCATATTCGTCACATAAATCCCGCAGTTTTTGCAGCCATTCAATCTCAGCTACAACTACACCACCCTCGGCTTGAACAGTCTCCAATATAATCGCCGCCGGTTTATCGATCCCAGAATGCGTATCATTAAAAATTTGTTCCATATATTTGATCGTATCCAATCCTTCAAAAGATTGACCATAAGGAATAAAGGTAACATTACTTAGCGGCATCCCCGCACTTTCTCGCATCGATTTGCTACTGGTGACCGACAAGCTACCTAATGACATGCCATGAAACCCACCCATAAAAGCAAAGACGCCCGTTCTGTTCTTCACCTTCCGTGCAAGTTTTAATGCTGCCTCCACAGCATTTGTCCCCGTCGGACCACAAAATTGCAACTTATAGTTCAATGATTGGGGTTCTAAAATATACTCCGAAAAAGAAACGATAAATTCTTCCTTTGCTTTAGTATACATATCCAATCCATGCATAATCCGGTCTGATGCGACATATTCCATAATTTTAGATTTCATAAATTCGTTGTTATGACCGTAATTAAGTGCACCTGCTCCCGCAAAAAAATCGATAAAAGATTCACCTGTTTCTGTGTACATTTGATCGCCCTTCGCTCTATCAAAAATGACTGGAAAACTTCTGCAATAAGACCTAACATTGGACTCTAACATCTCGAAAGTATTCATCTTCTCTACATCCTCCTCGTCAATCTTAGTGTTCGTTTTTCATTTTAGACATTCCTAGTTCTCAACTTCACGCACGCCCGACACTCTAACGGTTTCCGGTTCGATCGTCTGATTGAAAAACTCTCTAAGATCGTGGTTACGATGGGCGATAATACCAACAATAAGAAGACCTATTCCAGAAATCACGGTGATATATGACCAGTCAAACACTTCCAATGTAGCACCGTATACCCACATACCGACGGGTACTGCAATGGTGGTGACCGTACTTACCACACCCAAAATACTAGCTCTCATATGCTCTGGGATATAAATTTGTACATAAGAGAGCATTGGGATATTTCCCATTGTATTGAATGCACCTGTAAACGCTAATACGATCATATATCCGACCATAAGTACAATGTGTACATTAGTATCAATGATCGGCCATTTCGGAAACATCCACAAAATAATCATTAGCGCTTGAAGCTGAATAAGAATGAAAATTTTGTTTGTTACAAACCGATTGATTTTGGGGACCGATACGAGCAAAGCCCCAACTATAACACCTGTTGCTAATGCTGCTTCAATATATGACAACTGCTCTGGCGACATTTTCAGTGCCTGATAGACAATAAAAGGTAATATGAGAGATAAAGCAGGTCCAATGATAAAGTTAATAACTACGAAGATTGTCAACAGATACTTAATGGCAGCACGTTGTTTAATGTAGTGGTAGACATCCTTCAAACTGTCCAAATAACGTTTCTGCTCTACCGTATGATCCTTTCTAACTGTAAATATCAATAACATATTAAGAAAACCTGAAAGAATAAATGATACTCCATCCAGCAAAAATATTTTCTCCAAACCAAATTTACTGTATGCTACAGCTCCAATCACTGGCCCCAATATACTGATTAGAGCACCTATACCCTGATTGCTGGAGTTTACGGCAGCTACTTTTTCCGCAGAAACGATATTGGGAACAGACGCATTTACCGCTAGCGTAAAAAAAGCTTGAAGTGTGCTAAGCACCATCGCATACACGATAAATAACATAATGCTGTCATGAAAGAATTGAAACATGAGCATCAACAGCAAGATAGAAATACCGCTAAGTAAATCTGTAATCACCATAATTCGTTTTTTATTGCTCCGATCAACAAACACTCCTGCAAAAATATTAACAAATATACCTGGAATGTAAGTAAAACTTAACACAAGAGCAAACATACTTGCTGAACCTGTTAAATCTAAAATATAAAGACTCAGCGCAAAGCGAAAAACAGACGTTCCAAGCTCGGAGATTAACCGACTTAAACTGAAAATAGCAATGTTTCTTGAATCCCTCATATGTTTACACCTTTCAATTGTCCAGAAGTATGACCATGTATTTGTTTTTGTGCTACCTTATCCAGTAAATCTCGAATGGAATCCTTGTCTTCCTCACAAGGGAGCACCATCGTAATATGAATATTGTTGCCCTTGTGCCAAGTCATGTAGAGAATCCGATTCGGATCGTCACAATTCACACCTTCTGCATCCAAATAATCTAAATCCGCTTCTTCACTAAGCTCGCCTAAATAATTGAAATTGATAGGCATCTCCTCAAAAGCATTGAGTAGTGCATTTCTAACATCTAAAAATGCTGGCTCTACCGATTCGTTGTACAACAGATTAGCAAAATGGATGTTATGATCAGATGCTAACTGTATTTTTTGTGTTATCATTTCACACTGAATATCGATATCCTTTTCACTATTAAGCAAGAGCGGAATGTAATCAATACATTCACCGACGATATCAAAATATGATTCATCAGCATACTGTCTCCCAAAGTGGGTCATCCACATCGGTATCTGCTCCATGTCAAAGTAAGTGCTGAAAAATCTCACAAAAATACCCATCGCCGTCTTCCACTTATCCTCAGCATCCAGCTGATCCGATTGAATGTCTATCTTGATGTCATGGTTAATAATAGTCATCAACGTATCGTTGCTGTGACGTTGCATTCTTGTGGCAATCTGTCTCGCAGAAGTACCAAAACTGTGAATATCATAGATTTCATTAAATTTAGTAGCCGATATGCGTTCTGGACCTCTGCAAATTTGAGCAATAAAGTCTGTAAAAGTTACACCTCGTTTGTTCTCAATAACCATTCCTTGATTCAGGGTCTCATAATGTTCATTCACTTGATTACGCAGAACCTCATTACTCATGTAATCAAAGATCGTATGAGAGAATGGGAGCAACAACAAATATTCTTTCACATTCTGCTTGATAAGTAGCATACGGTACATGATTGAATCAGAATCCAAATAGGGTTTAATGAAGAACTTGTCCATTAATAATCTCAGGATATCCATTTGTGTATTAGGATCAAAGTGAGAAATATCAATCATGGGTAAATTCAAATGTTCCGGTTGCTCATAAAGCCGCCAGTAACAATCCTCACCTCCCTTCCCTTGAACCAGTACACTTCGCATCACTTCTTCATTAGATACAATGTGTTGTAGCGTCTGTCGTAACCGTTCTGGATGAATTGCTTTATGCCATTTCACCATCGTTCCTGAAACATCCCTATGTTTAAAGTGATACATTTGGGACGGTGAAATGTCATATTCTTTTACCACTTGTCCGCCTATTATTTCGTCCGTATACAACGCCTGCATTCGCTCAATGGGTGCAAGTATGCTGTCCACCCAATGTGAAGATTGTCCCTGCTGTAAATTAAGAATTGCGTTAAACGCTTGTCGACTTATTTTCTGCTCTAAATACCCTACAGGAAGTTCATCAAAGTTAATGATGTAATGCGGTTGAATAGTATGATCAAGCTGTTCTGTAATCAGAAGTTCAATTTCTGACCTCAGCGCCTCATCAAGACCAGAAATGTGGAGGACTGAGTATTCATCGTCCTCAACCAAATAAGTCATCCATCTGCATGTCCGTTGTATATTCTCGCTGAGCCACTGTTCTGCTATCTGGATGTCGGTAATCTGATGTTTATGAAGAACCATCGATTTATTCACATAAACCGCTAATTCGGCAGGTGTTTGATGTGCAAATACTTGGTTAATACTCACATCCCATCCGAATTCCATCAGCTTCGATACCATTTGAATTGCTTTTAATGAATGCCCGCCGAGCTCAAAAAAGTTGTCATATATGCTAACGCGCTCGATCCCAAGAATCTCAGACCAAATCTGTACGATTTCACTCTCTATCTCGTTTCTTGGCGCTGTATATTCTAACTTGCTTCCACTATATTCCGGCTCAGGTAGCGCTTTGCGGTCCACCTTCCCATTCACATTCAATGGGAGTTGTTCCATAAATACAAATGCGGACGGAATCATATAATCAGGCAATTGCTGATTCAAATATTCTTTAACAGAATGAACTGTTAATTCACCTTCTCCCACCACATAAGCGCAAAGGAATTTGTTGGTTTCTTCGTTATGCTTGACGAGAATCACTACCTCCTTGACGGCTGGATGACTGAGAAGGTAGTTTTCGATTTCCCCAATTTCAACTCGGAAACCTCTAATTTTAACCTGATTGTCCATTCTTCCAATATACTCAATCGTACCGTCTGAAAGCCATTTCGCCGCATCCCCTGTCCGATAGACTCGGTCACCTTCTATAAATGGGTTCGGCATAAATTTCTGTCTGGTCAACTCTTCATTGTTTATATACCCGCGTGCAACACCATCTCCTCCGACCCAAAGTTCCCCAGGGACACCAATTGGATTCAAATTACCATTGTTATCAACGATATATGCAGTTGAATTGCTAATTGGCTGTCCAATGGGCACGCTCTTCTCAAATGTTTCTTCAATGATAAAACAGCAAGAGAATGAAGTATTCTCCGTTGGTCCATATCCATTCACGACTGTTAATTGTTCGCAGTGATCTCTCACAAGTTGAATATGTTTAGGTGACAGTACATCCCCGCCTACGATTAAGTAACGTACAGTGCGAAACATATCCGGCTTTTGTTGAGCGAACTGGGTAAATAGTGGTGATGTTAACCATAAAGTCGTAATGTTATTTTGTTGTATTACCGATTCCACTCGTATCGGGTCCAACAAAGTAAATTTATCGACTAAATACAACCGCGCTCCATTCAGAAGTGCTCCCCAAATATCAAAAATACTGACATCAAATACTGGCGCAGCCGTCTGTAATACCCGATCCTCTTCACTAAAATGTACATAGTTCGTGTTTTTCACTAACCGGGCAACTCCAAGATGTTCGATCATGACACCCTTTGGTAGACCGGTAGATCCGGACGTATACATCACATAAGCGAGATGGTTTGGAGTGGTCTCATGAAGTAGATTAGGTACATCCTTTTCATCTAGTCGGTCATGTTCTACAATGATGACTTCCACTCCATCGATACTTCGGTCTGCATAACAACTTCGGGCAAGCATAATTTCAGCTCCACTATTTCTAAGGAAATACTCGACCCTATCCATTGGATAATCCGGATCAATCGGTAAGTAGGCGCCTCCGGCTTTCAGAATAGCAAGCATCCCGATGATCATCTCTAATGTACGGTCACCTATAATTGCAACAATTCGGTCAGGGCCGATTCCTTTGTCCCGCAATATTCTAGCAAGCTGATTCGATTTATCATTTAACTCCCTGTACGTCAGCTGAATATCGTTACATACAAGCGCGATCCGATCTGCATTATGAAAAGCTTGTTCTTCAAATAGTTCGTGTATGGTCTGGTGAGGATAGTTTGTTCTTGTAGCATTGAAGTCAACGACAATCTGACGATGCTCCTCCTCCAATAGCAGACCGATACTAGACAGCTTCATCTCTAAGTTATCTGTCACAGCTCGTAAAATATGAATATAGTGAGCAATGAATCGTTCTACCGTATTTTTCTGGAAAAGCTTAACCGCATATTCGACATCCAAACGGATACCTTGCTTATCTTCTGTAGCCGTAACCATTAAATCAAATTTGGATGATTTGTTATCAAACGGATACAGTTCCATATGCAGACCGTCTAATTGCACCTCTTCCACCCCGATATTGTCTACCGTAAACATCGTATCAAACAATGGATTCCGACTTACATCGCGCTGAATATCCAATTTTTCAATGAGATCCTCATATTGAACCTGTTGATTCTCAAACGCTTGTATCGTATGTTCTTTTACTTCCTCTAGAAAATCGTTGAAACCCTTAGTTCCCTCTGGATAACTACGAATCGCAAGTGTATTCACGAATATACCTATGACATTCCCCAATTCTTTGTGCACTCTACCAGCTGAAGGTGTTCCGACAATAATATCTTCTTGATTTGCGTATTTAGATAGCAAAACATTATATGCTGCAAGTAAAAACATATATAATGTAGACCTTGTTTCAGCAGCCAATTCTATTATCCTTAAGCTTAATTCGCTATCTATTGTGACAGAAATACTATCTCCCTCGAAGCTCTGCATCTGTGGCCTTGGATAATCCGTAGGGAGTGTCAATACTGGCAACTCACTCTTGAAACGTTCTAACCAATATTTCTCCTGACTCCTATACTTTTCACTTTGAAGTACTTTACTCTGCCAGACTGCATAATCTGTATATTCAATCTGTGCTACATTTGCGCTTAGATCATCACCACTGTATAGGAGACTCAATTCTTCTACCAAAAGACGGATCGATGCCCCGTCAGAAACAATATGATGCATATCGATCATCAATAGATGCTTGTCCTTGTTCAAGGCTACCAATCCAACTCGAATTAACGGGGCTTTGCTTAAATTAAATGGTTTGACAAATTGCTTAACCGTATCGGAAATTACGCCTTTGTCATCGATTATCTCCATTTCATGAATAGTTATTGAAACATCCTTATCCACGATTTGCATCAATTCCCCATCTTTAAGGTAGAACGAAGTCCTAAAAGCAGCGTGTCTGCGAACAAGAACTTCGAACGCATGTTGCAGACGCTCGCTGTCCAGAATGCCTGTCAATTGCATCACAAATGGCATATTGTAAGCTGTTCCCGCTCCTTCTAGTTCGTTGAGGATCAACAACCGTTTCTGTGCAGACGATACCGGATAATGATCCCTTTGCGGTACGCGTTCTATACTTTCGTAGATTCTTTGTTCTAAAGCATCAATGCACACAGCCATCTGTTCAAGTATTGGATTTTGAAATACGCCGCTTAATGGAAACTCTACGTTGAAGACTTCATTGATACTTGCTGTCAGCGTGGCCGCCTTTAATGAATGCCCTCCAAGTTCAAAGAAATGGCTATTCGCCCCAATAGGTGAGACCTTGAGCACATCTGTCCAAATACTAGCAAGTTTCTTTTCCTTTTCATTGCGTGGAGCAACATCATTGCCTGACGATGCTGAAGTAAAATCAGGTTGCGGTAACACATGACGATTTACTTTCCCATTAGCTGTCAGAGATAGTTCATCCAAAAATGTATAATGAGTAGGAATCATATATTCTGGCAATTTCTGAGCTAGGCGCTCTCTAAGTTCTCTCACCTTAAGTTCACATGTCGCGACAATATATGCACAAAGTTCCTTCTCTTGATGCTGGTTATCTACTGCTATAACAACAGCCTCACGGATCTCTGCTTGCTTTAGAATCACACTTTCAACTTCTCCCAGCTCGATTCGGAATCCGCGGATTTTCACTTGTTCATCTATACGTCCTAAATACTCCAAATTCCCTTCAGGTAGCCATCTTGCCAGATCGCCAGTTCTGTACATTCTTTCTCCTGGATAAAAAGGATCTTCTATAAATTTGTCTGCTGTCAGGTCTGGATGATTAACATATCCTCTAGCTAGACTATCTCCTGCAATACATAGTTCTCCAGGAGCTCCGATGGGTAGAAGTCTCTTATTATGATCCAAAATGTAGACTCTGACGTTGTCTATCGGTTTACCGATTGGGATGTTGTCGTACTTTTCATTCACTTTAAATGCTGAAGTAACAACCGTGTTCTCCGTTGGACCATAGTTGTTAACGAGCTCATACGGCGTATCTTTATATACTCTGAGCTTGTCTCCTCCAGTGATCAACATGCGAAGTGAATGATTCTCTAGTTGGATAAACTGCTCACACACAGCAGTGGGCAGGAAGCTAACAGAAATTCCTGTTCTATTGTAGTACCCTGCTAGCTGATGGACATCATATCGAATTTCTTCTGGAATAATGTGCAGTTCACTACCTGATAATAGAGTCGGGAAAATCTCCCATACCGAGGCATCAAAACCGAATCCGGCATATTTCGTACATTTATCCGAATCTGTTAATTTATAATAAGTCTGGAACCATTGCGTCATATTAATTAAGGAATGATGCTCGATCATGACTCCTTTTGGTTGTCCGGTTGAACCAGAAGTATATATAATATAGGCCAGATCAGAGGACGTGCTTAGTGACGATATCGGCAGAAGTAACTGTAATTTATATGTCATTTCTATCATCTCTTCTACGTCGATCACTTGAACATTCGAATCCCATGACTGTATGAGACTACTTCTGGTTAACAATAGATTCGCTTGGCTATCCTCAATAATGTAAGTAATGCGGTCGCTTGGATATTCATGGTCAATTGGAAGATAAGCTCCACCCGCTTTCAACACAGCTAATACACTGACAATCATTTCAACCGAATGTTCGAGCATTATGGCCGTAATTTGTCCCGGCTTAACACCTTTAGCTCGTAGCGCAACAGAGAGTCGATTCGCTTGTTCGTTCAATTCTTTGTAAGTTATTTGTTGATCCTTGTATACAACTGCAATGTTGTCCGGCATTCTCTCTACCTGTTCTTCAAACAATTCATGTACCGTCCGATTGCTCGCGTATTCCGTAGGAGCGCTATTAAAGTCCATTAACACTTGATGCCTTTCCGTTGGTGACAGCAACTCAATTTCAGCGAGTTTCAGTTCTCTATTAACTACGATAGCCCGTAGTATATTCGTATAATGCTCTAGCAATCTCGCTATCGTACTGGGTTTAAACAATTTAGCCGCATATTCTGCATCAATCACCATTCCCTGTTCGCGTTCTACCACGGTCAGTGTCAAATCAAATTTAGATACGTGACCATTCCATGAATAGGATTTGGTGGTTAGTCCATTTAAGGCAACTTCCTGAATATCTAAATTCTGTAAGGTAAACATGGTATCGAACAGTGGGTTTCGGCTCATATCGCGTCTCTTCCCAAGTTTTTCTATAAGATCTTCATATTGATATTCTTGATTCTCAAAAGCCTTCAACGTAGTTTTCTTCATTTCTTCTAGAACAACGGTGAATGTCTTTTCACTTTCCGGTCTTACACGTACAGCCAACGTATTGATAAACATACCGATCATATTATTAACATCTGCATGAGATCTACCCGCTGTTGGAGAGCCAATAACGATATCCTCTTGGGATGTATATTTAGACAATAGGACACTGTATGCGCTAAGCATAACCATATACAACGTTGTTCCGGTTACGCTTGCTAGCTGCTTTAACCTTGACGACAGTTCTCCGTCGATTTCTACGGATACTATAGCCCCATCAAAACTTTGAATCTGTGGCCTCGGATAATCAGTCAGCATATTCAATACGGGAGGCGTATCCGCGAATTGATTAAGCCAATAGTTCTCCTGCTGTTCCAAAGCACCGAAACCCACCTGTTTGTTCTGCCAGACCGCATAATCTTTATAGTGGATTCGTATGGCCTCTAGACTAGCCACACTATTATCGTTGTATAGAGCACTGAATTCTTTCACAATAACTCCGATGGAAGAACCGTCAGCTACGATATGATGGATATCAACAATTAATAGATATTGTTCTTCCTGTCGCTTGGCTAATCCAACACGAAGTAAAGGAGCTGATCCCAAATCAAATGGAATAACAAATTTCTCAACAATGTCTTCTATTTCCAGTTCATTATTGTTTTCTAAATGATCTATTGCAAAAGATACGCTCTCATGTACCTGTTGAACTGGATTTCCTTTGAGAAAAGCAAAGGAAGTACGTAATGACTCGTGACGTGAAATTAACGTTTTGAATGCCTGTTCTAAACGATCGATATCGAGCTTACCCTCTATCTGCATAACAAAGGGCATATTATAAACGGTGTCCGTGCCTGTAATTCCATTTAGGATAAATAACCGTTTTTGCGCCGAGGAGACAGGATGAAATTCAGCCATCTCGGCTGGTTCTATCGCCGTATAACATACTTCCTCAGCTCCGCTGATTCGTACTGCCATCTCTGCTAATACAGGGTTTTGAAATACGTCAGCCAACGGCAACTCCATTTGGAACTGTTTTTTGATTTCATTGACTAACCTTAAAGCATTTAAAGAATGACCTCCTAATTCAAAGAAATGATCATATACGCCAACGGTGTGTACCTTCAGAATTTCACTCCAGATATCAGCTAATCTTTTCTCTATATCATTACGAGGCTCTATATATGTTCCTTCATACATGATATTTTTTTCAGGTTCAGGTAGTGCCTGGCGGTGAACCTTACCGTTCGCAGTAAGGGGTAGTTGATCAAGAAATATCCAATATGAAGGAATCATATATTCCGGAAGATATCCCTTTACATATTGTCTTATCTCTGATGTGGACACTTCACCATCACATACCACATATGCACATAGAACGTTATGTCCATCGCCCTTATCCCACACCACTACTACTGCTTCTTTAACGGATTCATACAATTGGATACGGCCTTCAATTTCCCCAATTTCAATCCGAAATCCTCGAATTTTCACTTGATTATCTAGTCTGCCGACAAATTCAATCATTCCTTCTGGAAGCCAACTTACGGCATCTCCTGTGCGGTAAATACGTTCTCCTGTAACAAATGGGCTGTCGATGAACTTGTCCGAAGTCATTTCTTCATTATTAATATAACCTCGAGCAACACCGTCACCACCTACCCACAGCTCACCGGGAACACCGATTGGACTTAATTGTCCATATAAATCGACCACATAAGCCGTGGAATGAGCAATCGGTCCACCGATCGGAATACTCATCTCATCAATCGTATTAATAGTAAAGCAGCACGAGAATGTTGTATTTTCTGTCGGGCCGTAACCATTTATGATCGTCGTTCTTTCACACTGTTCTTTCACCCGGTGAATATGTTTAGGAGAAAGAGCATCACCACCTACGATTAAATAACGGAGTGAATGAAACAGTTGTGGTTGTTCCTGAGCCAATTGGTTAAACAGTGGGGAAGTTAGCCACATTGTGGTTATATTATATTCACGTAACGCTTCCCCCAACTTTTGTGGATCCAGTATCGATTGCTTATCGATAATATACAACTCCAAACCGTTCAGCAACGCACCCCATATTTCGAAAGTACAGGCGTCAAACACAGGAGCTCCTGTTTGTAAAATACGATCTCCTTTATTAAAAGGTACATAATTATTGTTTTTGACTAGCCGCACCACGTTTTGATGTTCGACCATAACCCCTTTAGGTCGGCCCGTCGAACCTGAAGTATACATTACGTAGGCCAAGTTAGATGAAGTTAACTTCGGATAAGGCTGTTGAGAAGAGGAATGGACTTCTCCAGCTTGCTCATCAGCATCAATAACGATCATCTCAACCCCGTTCACCGTACGGTCCGCATAACATTTTGGAGCAACTACCCATTGCGCCTTGCTGTCGAGTAACATATAGTCTATTCGGTCTGTAGGGTATTCCGGGTCAATTGGTAAATAAGCGCCACCTGACTTCAATATCCCAAGCATGCCGACAACAGTGTCCAATGAACGGTCGCCTATGATCCCAACAACCTGATCTGGCTTCACACCTCTTTGTCTTAATCTAGCTGCAAGTTGATCTGCCTTATCATTTAATTCCTTATAGGTGACCCTAATATCCTTATATACGATTGCGATCTGTTGAGAATTTCCCTCCAGCTGTGTTTCGAACAATTGAAGGATCGTCTGATCATTCGGATACTCAGATTGGGTATCGTTAAATTCATGAAGTATTTGATTATGTTCTTCGATTGTGACAATAGAAATATCTCGAATCAGCACTTCTGCATTTTGGCTGACCGTGTTTAACACTTGCTCGTAGTGTTGAAACAAGCGGTCCATCATAGCATGATCATATAGGGCAGCATTATATTTGAATTTTACTTTCAAACCATCGTTTGGCATCATGATAAGGTTGAAATCATAATGAGTCTGTTCAAAATCCTCAAGATCACTAATATGAAAGGGTTCATCGGATTTATCTAGCACTTCAGCACTGACAGGATAATTCTGAAAAGCATAAATATGATTGATCAATTTTTGTTTCTTAGAAGATAAGGACTGTATTTCTGCGAGTGGGTAAAAATCGTAGTTTTGCGTTTCTAAGGAGGTTTGTTGAACTTGTTGAATTAATGAAGCAAACGATTGGTGCCCGTGAAATGTAATTCTCGACGGGACTGTGTTAATAAATAATCCTATCATTTGTTCTATTCCTTCCACATCAGCCGGTCGACCCGATGTGACTGAACCAAAGACAACGTCTTCTGTTCGATTGTATCGTCCCATTAACAATGCCCATGCGGACTGTAATACGGTGTTGAGTGTTACTTGATGGGATTTAGCAAGCTGTTCCAACTTGAAAACTGTTTCCTCATGTATCGTATAGTTTCGATCCTCTTGTTGATTCCCCTCACGTTGTAACGTTGCTGGGTCTCGTTCCTTGCCAACTCCATTTCGACGATTACCAAGAGACGGCAGTTCAATCTCTGAATCATAGTCCCGCAAATAGTCGGACCAGTAGGTCTGTGCCTCTTCTCGATCCTGCTGGTCTAACCATTGAATATAATTCGCAAAGGGAGGCGCCTCGTCGAGTTCAAGAGGTAAGTCCAGACTTAAAGTTTTGTACACATCAAACAGTTCCTGCACAATGGTTTTTAAACACCAGCCATCTAAAATGATGTGATGATAGCTCCAAATCAAATTATACTTATATTGATCTACATACAACACAGTGGCCCGAAGTAACATGTCCTTGGCCAAGTCAAATCCCTTCTGCTGATCTGCTTCAATAGAATTTCTAATATATCGATCCTGATCAGACGTATTCATATGAGATATATCTTCATAAAAGATGGACATCTTCCGTTCTTTGAACACAATTTGCTTTGGATTTTTCATATTTTCGTGGAGAAAATTCATCCTTAACACATCGTATTTTTGGATTAGAACATTAAAGCTGTCCTCCAACAATTGAACATCCAGTATCCCCGAGACTGTACAAGAAAATTGTTCAAAGTAAGCAGGGGAATCCGTATTTAAATAGGAATGAAACAACATCCCCTCTTGCATTGGGGTTAGGTTATATACCCCCGCAATAGATAGTTTTTTGTTCATGACCATCTCTCCCTGAACATAATTTAATGGTTATAAAACGACATAATGGCTTCTAACTCCTCAATGGACACATCTGCGCCTACATCGGAAGGTGTTACCTCTTTCACATCTTTCTCTATACAATGCTTGATCACTTCAGTCAGTTGTTTTTTGAAATAATCCCCAAACTTAGTTATTTCCACTTCCGTATATTCCTGAAGGCTGTACTCGATAAACATCATCAATCTGCCTTCTTCTACGAGTCCCCCGATATTTAATGCAATTTCTCTGTCTGCATCTGGACTTACCGTTTGTCCATATGGAACATCAGAAATGCTAAATACGTCCGTGTTCACATCCGTATCGAATTGCCCCAAATAGTTGAATTTAATCTCCGGTTCTAGGTTAAACTTTATATCCTCGCGATTCTCTTCCGTTGTGAGATACCTTAACAGCCCATAACCGATTCCTTTGTTGGGGATCCGTCTTATATTTTCCTTGACCGACTTGATGTGGTAGGATACATCCTGTGAATCTAGCATATCTAACACAACCGGATACACAGAAGTAAACCAGCCCACCGTTCTACTAATATTTATATTTTTTATAATTTCTTCTCTGCCGTGTCCCTCAAGACATACTGAAACTTTCTCCTCGCCTGTCCACTGCCGTACAGCTCTCCCCAAGGCAGTGAGCAGAATATCATTGATTTCGGTACTATATGCTCCATGTACTTTTCCCAACAAATTTTCTGTTTCAATCTTCGACAATTGGAAGCTGTATATCAGATTATCTACCACTTTGATCGAATCTGAAGGGCTGCTCGACTTAGGTAGTGCCTTTACTTCTAAGCACTCTACTTTGTTCCAATATTCGATTTCCTTTCTCATAACTTTACTGTTCGCATATTCCCTTAACCCTTTTGCCCAAGTTTGGAATGAATCCGTTTTGGTTGGTAGTCGAATCAATTCACCATTTACTGCCTGATTGTAGGCCATCGTTAAGTCCTCAAACAAAATGCGCCAAGAAATACCATCCATCACGAGATGGTGAATAATGATCGCCAAATGGTCTCCAGCACTATTCTTGAACAAACCCAATTTGACCAAGGGTCCCTGTGCTAAATCTATGCTTCCGTGAAGCCGGTCGATGTCTCGGGATATTTCTATCCGTCCTTCGTCCCCGTCTGGTACTGTTGTTACGAACAAATCAAACCATGAACGCTCTGCCCTATCGTTAAGTCCTTCATTATACTGCGTCCATTTCCCCTCTTCTCGCGTATAAACCATTCTTAATGCATCGTGATGCCTGATCACTTCTGTCAATACTTCTGACAATAGATCTACCTCAAAACCATCCTTTTTGGATAAAACAACAGCTTGGTTCCAGTGATTAACGGGTGAAAAGTCACATTCGAAAAACCATTGTTGAATTGGCGTAAGTTCAACATTTCCTTCTACTGGACTCTGATCTATTTCGCGGTTATCTAACTGAACATATTTAGACAATTTTCTGATTTCAGGATTTTGAAACAGATCTTTCATTCTCAACGTGTAACCACTACTACTTAATTTAGAGGAAATCTGAATCGCCCTGATCGAGTCTCCTCCAAGTTCAAAGAAATTATGGTCGATTCCGATCTGTGTAACTCCTAGAACCTCTTCCCAAATCACTGCTAGTACTTGTTCCACTTCATTTCGCGGCGCGGTATAGTTCGCTTTCCAAACTGTGCTTTGATTGGGGGCAGGTAGAGCAGCTCTATCGATCTTACCGCTAATTAATAGAGGCATTTGATCTAGTGTAACGAAATAAGCAGGCACCATATAGTTGGGAAGCGTACTCTCCAGATGATCCTTGAGTGCCCGAAGATAGACATCTTCAGGAGCGGCATTAGATGATTCCATTACCACATAGGCACACAGATATTTACTCCCCTTCTCATCTTCGCGTGCCAGTACCACAGTTTGCTTTATATTCGAATATTGTGAAATACTAACTTCAATCTCCTCTAGCTCGATACGAAATCCTCTAATTTTGACCTGAAAGTCTTTGCGCCCGATAAACTCCAAATTCCCATCAGGGAGCCAGCGTCCCAAATCTCCAGTTCTATAGAGACGAATATTTCTGCCTTCATCCTTTACAAAAGGATTGTTTATGAACGCCTGAGACGTTCTTTCCGAATCATTAATATATCCTCTACCTACCCCGATGCCAGATACACAGATTTCCCCAAACACCCCAACTGGGCATAATTTCATCTGTTCATCTGTCACATAGAGGTTTACATTGGCAATAGGCTTACCGATTGGAATGTTCTCCATCCCCATTGGTATGTTGTCGATGACGTATTGGCTTATATCGTCAGAAGCCTCCGCTGGACCATAGGCATTAATTAATTTAATGTCAGGGTGTAGCTCCAACCATCTCTGAGCCAAATCCGTCTTTATCGTCTCTCCCGTAATCATTAGATAACGCAAAGAACGTAACTGTATCTTTGTTTTTTCCATAGAATCTAACATAACCACTAGATAGGACGGAACGACTTCTAAGAGGGTAACTTTATCCTCTATTACCCGCTCTATAAATCGCTCCACTTCCATTACAAGTTCATTTGGATAAATCGTTGTTGTACCACCTAGTGCGAGTGCGCCGAAACATTGCCAGACTGAAATATCAAAACAAATATTTGCATTTTGAGCAAATACGATATCGCTATTCATCCCTAGTTCATCTGCTTCTGCCAAAATATGATTAAGCATTCCTAGATGTTCGATCATGACACCTTTTGGCTTACCCGTCGATCCAGAGGTAAATAAAATATAAGCTAGACTATTTATATCAGACTTAACACCTACATTGTTCACCTTTTCATTCAATAATTCAGATTCAATATGATCAAGACATATGATTAAACCATCATATAAAGCATCCAACCCATCCTTCAAATATTCAGAACGAGTAATTAACACCTGGGCGCCTGAATCTTCTAATATGCCTGCTTTGCGCTTTACACCATACTCAATATCGATAGGAACGTAAGCTCCGCCTGCCTTCCACACGCCGAGCACACTTTGAATAAAGGTAGGAGAACGCTCAAGCATAACGGATACAACCGTATCTGGTTGGAAATCACCTAACCGTCTACGGAGATAATGACCCATTCGATTCGCCTGTGCATTCAGATCCGCATATGTAATCTCTTTGCCACCATACAGCACTGCAACTCGACCTGGCTGTTCTACTGCGAACTGTTCAAACCGTTCATGCACAGTTCGGCTAAAGTCATAATCGGCCCCTTTTCCTGTACATAAATCGATTATTTTCTTATGTTCATTAGACGTCAGCATATCCAGCTCCACTAACAGAAGATCCGGATTAGCAGTGGCTTTATTCAGAATTTCTATTAAATGACGTCCGAATTTCTCTGCTGTATATATCGTAAATAAGTCAGTATTATACTGCAGATCGAAGTGGATCTCCGAAATATCTGTGTACACATCAAGCATAAGATCAAATTTAGCAATATTATTCTTAAGCTCGTATGGTGTCAGAAGCATTCCACCAATATGAATTTCCTGTTCCTCCGTATCTGTCAAATTGAACATGGTGTCAAACAGTGGATTGCGACTTGTATCTCTGGCAACATCAAGCATTTCCACTAATCGCTCAAACGGTAAATCCTGATGGTCAATAGCCGATAGCGTATGATCCGTAACCTCTTGGACAAAACGACGAAACGTCTTATTACGATCCGGAAAGTTGCGCAATGCGACAGTATTAATAAACATGCCAAGCATCTGTTGTACATCTTGATGATTTCTGCCTGCTATCGGTGAGCCTACAACGATGTCCTCTTGTCCCGAATATTTCATTAACATTACGTTATAGGCAGCGAGCAACACCGAATACAGAGTAAAGCTTGACTCACTGGCAAGTGCCTTGATAGCTCTTGAAAGTTCGGGCTTTATCGTGAAATGTAATGTATGACCGTTAAAGCTCTGCAAGGGCGGCCTTCTATAATCCAACGGCATGTTCAGTACAGGCAAATCACCGCTAAAGTGTTCTAACCAATATGTCTCATGTTCTTTCATCTCTTCGCTGGCAAGCCGTTCGTTCAACCAGACTGCGAAATCCTTATACTGAATCTCGAGTGGTGTCAGTAATTCACCTTTATATAGCTGTTCTAACTCACGCAGCATAATAACCCCTGACAATCCATCCGAAATAATATGATGCATGTCAATGAGAAGAATATGCTCTTGTTGTCCGGTATGAAGCAGTTGAAACCGTAATAATGGAGCTACCTCTAAATCGAATGGTTGAATAAAAGATGATACCCTTAGATTTATTTCATCGTTAGAAGCGTCTCGCAAATCCACAATCTCTAGCTTACATTCCACTTCTGGATGAATGACCTGTACAATCTCCCCATCAATCACTTGAAAAGATGTCCTAAATCCTTCATGACGTTCGATAAACTTAGTAACTACATGTCTAAAGCACTCAGCATCCAAATAACCTTGAACACGATATGCAAACGGCATATTATAAGCTGTTGATCCCAACTCTTCCAACGTGTGTAAAACAAACATTCTTCTTTGTGCGGGGCTAACCGGATAATAGTCTTTTATCTCAACTGGTGAAATCTTTGTTGTCGTATATTCGCTTAATCCTTGAATTCGATGTGCCAACTCAACAATGGTCGGAAATTGAAAAACATCCTTCACTTTCACATCCACGCCGAGCTCCCCATTTATTTTAGAAACAATGACAGTCGCTTTCAGGGAGTGACCACCTAATTCAAAAAAGTTATCCTCAGTACTCACCTTCTCCGCTCCTAAAACCTCTCTCCAAATGGAAACCAGCATCTTTTCTATCTCGTTGCTGGCGAGTATAAAGGGTGTATCCGATCGCTCGTAAACAAGTTCAGGCAATTGACTGCGGTTGATCTTCCCATTTGCATTAAGCGGCATTTTCCTTAACTGTACCAAGACTTGCGGAATCATATATTCCGGCATACAAGTATATAAATTAGCTTTGATATCCGATGGTTTGATGTCTATATTCGCTGTGTAATAGGCACATAGATATTTTCCAGTCCCATTCTCTTCTTTAACGATAACTACAGCCTCTCGAACTTGATCGTACTCTGTTAACCGATGCTCAATCTCACCCAGTTCAATTCGAAAACCTCTAATTTTAACCTGATGATCTTTGCGCCCTATAAATTCGATGTTGCCTTCCGGTAGCCATCTTCCCAAATCTCCTGTTTTGTACAATCTAACACCCGACTGTAATGCAAATGGATCATCCATAAAGACCTTTTCCGTTCGCTCTGGATCATTAAGGTACCCTCTTCCAACCGCAATTCCAGCCACACAAATTTCACCAGTCACTCCAATCGGACACAAATGCATTTGAGCATTCACGATATACATACGAATATTAGGCAAAGGCTTCCCAACTGGGATATGTTCTATATATGCTGGTACCTGATCCATAACATATTGACAAATATCATCTGAAGCCTCCGCCGGTCCATAAGCATTAACCATCTTAATATCTGGACAAAGTGTAAACCATCTTTTTACAAGTGCAGGGGTAGCTGCTTCCCCAGTAATAATCAAATGCTGTAATCGATGGAATTGAATAGACTTCTCCTCCATTAAATCTAGCAAGACCGTCAAATATGAAGGTACAACTTCAAGCAATGTCACCTGATCATCGATAACTTGATTTAAGAACTGCTCAGGTGCAAGTATAAGATTATCTGAATAAATGACTGTTGTTCCACCAAGCACCAAGGCGCCGAAAAACTGCCATACTGAAATATCAAAACAATGATTCGCGGTTTGTGCAAACACGATATTCTCTGACAATGCTAGATCATCTGCTTCGGCCCATATATGATTTAACATGCCGAGATGTTCGATCATTACACCTTTAGGTTTGCCAGTTGATCCAGAGGTAAACAGTGTATATGCCAGGTCGTTAATTGCTACCGGGTGGCTAACATCAGTAGATAAAGCTTCATCTGATGAATATATGAGGTTGCCTACATCTACGAACCTATTCGCATACCGTGCACACAGTCCTTCTTCTACATATTCTGACATAGAGATTACGATCTTAGCATTCGAATCGGCTATGATACCTGCTTTCCTTTCTTCTGGGTAAAGGACATCCACCGGTATATAAGCCGCACCAACTTTCCATACTGCCAAAATACTCTCAACCATGGTCGGTGAGCGTTCCAGCATTACCGCTGCAAAATCACCATGCTGCAGTCCGCGTTCCATAAATATTCTCGCAAGCCGATTCGCATTGCTGTTTAACTGTTCGTAGGTAATTTGCTCCTCTTTATAGATGAGCGCAATTTTTTGTGGATATTTACGTGCTTTCTCTTCAAACAGCTGATGTACAGGCTTGTCGAACCGGTAGGCCGTATCTGTCTGATTAAAATTAGATAATATCCTTTGTTTCTCTTCTACGGTGATCATTTCAATGTCCTGTACTCTAACATTTACATCCTCTAATACTGTCGTTACAATTTGTTTCAAGTGCCCTTCTACGTTTCGAAGGAAATCCTCATCATAAACAAATCCGTTATACGTGAACAACACTTCAAGCTCACGCTCTGGAAATACAGTGACGTCCAAATCATAATTTGTGTGTTCTATCATTTCACTATCTATCATTGAAATAAGATGTTCTTCATCGCCATCAACTACTTTATCCAACGGATAATTCTCAAACACGATAATATGGTTAATAAGATTATTCTTAAGTACAGTTCCCGACTGAATATCTGCCAACGAAACATAGTTATATTTGTTCGCATCTAGAATTGAATCATGTACCTCATTCAATAAACCCTTGAAAGTAGAACTTGTATCGTATTTAACTCGTAACGGGATCGTATTAATAAATAAACCGACCATGTTCTCAATCCCTGGTAATTCAGGAGGTCTTCCCGATACTACCGAACCAAAGACAACATCTTCGCTATGATTATATTGTTGTAACAGAATACCCCAAATCGCATGAAACAACGTACTTAACGTAACCTGATTGTCTACAGCAAATTTTTGAAGTCTACTGGTCGTCTCAGCATCCCATTTAAAATGATATTTTTGGTGATCAAATCCTGCTTCAAGTATCGCACCTTTGGAGAATGGGATAACTGCCCGCAGCTCGTAATCCTCTAAATAATTCCTCCAATATTGTAGAGCTTCTTCTTGATCCTGTTCGCTTAACCATTGAATATAGTCGCTGTATGGATAAAGAGAGCCAAGTTGTAGCCGAATCCCTCCCGCCAAGGAATCATAAATATGAAATAAATCTCGTGCTAGAATACCAAGACACCAGCCATCCATAATAATATGATGAAATCTCCAGATCACTTTATAGATTTGTTCATTGACTTTGAACATAGCCATTCTGATTAATGGTCCTGTCTCCAGATCGAAACCTTTCTCCTGATCCTGAATTTTATAATCCTCAATCAAATGTTTCTGCTCCTCATCACTATGAGCAGATATATCCTTAAAGTGTATATGTGGTTCACTATTTTCCAAGACAATTTGTAGCGGCTGATCCACATCTGTATAGATGAACACCGTTCTTAAGACGTCATAACGCTCGATCAATTTGATAAAACTCTGCACCATTATCTGCGGTTGAATATCCCCTTTTATTGTAAATGAAACATACTCAAAGTAAGCTTCAGAATTGGGTTCCATTAGGGAATGGAACAGGATCCCTTCTTGTGTTGGCGTTAGTGGATATATTTTTTCTATTTCAGGATTGGACACTTGTTATTCACTCCCCATCTACTATACGAACCGGCTTAATAACAATCCGGTCCATTCCAATATCTAGCCGTACCTACCGCTTCCCTTTTAGTCTTTTAGAGATAGTATCTAGCTGTTTTTGTGACAGCTTATTGTATTGGTAATCTGTAGGTGTCATTTCCTTTGCTTGTTTGTGGCAACAATGATGGATAATTTCGATTAGATGGTCTTTATACCGGTTTGCCAACCTCTGTATCGTGTCTGCATCATACTGGTATTGGTTATAAACCAAATCCATTGTCAACTTACCTCCAAGCACCATCCCGTTCAACTCCAACTTCTGAACTTTCTCGATCTGCCCTCCTACCTCCGGTCCTGTGGACAAATCTGAAAGTTCAAACAAATCGCTCTGAACGGTTGCCTTGTCAAACTGTCCTAAATAGTTAAATACGATTTCCGGTTTAAGTTGGAATTGTAATGGAAGGTTTACTGATGAATCATTTACAGTTAAATATTGTAAAATATCATAACCAAGTCCTTTGCCAGGTATACGCCGCAAATTATCCTTGGTCGTCTTAATGATCTCTGAGAATTCATTTACTCCTTCTGTTCCAAGTACGAATGGGAATACAGATGTGAACCAACCAACTGTTCTCGACACATCGATCTCTTTAATCACTGCTTCTCGTCCATGTCCTTCCATCTGAATAAGCACAGGGTCAGAACCGACCCATTCTTGAAGCGTCCGGCTCAAGGCTGCTAACAAAATATCATTTATTTCCGTACTATAAGCATGATGCACATCTGTTAATAACTTTTGAGTTATGTCAGTATCCAATGTCATTTTCACAATGGCATGATCGCAAGCTTTATTCCATTCGATGATGTGATCGACAGGCAATTCTACCGTATTTGTCTGCTCTACTTGACTCCAATACTTTGTTTCATTCAGCAACGCTTTACTTACTGAATACTTCGCAAGACGCTTTGACCAATCACTGAAGGAATTCGTCTTCGCAGGAAGTTTAATCGTTTTCTGTTCAAGTAATTGCTTATAGATCATCGTGAAGTCTTCCAGAATAAACCGCCAAGATACACCGTCTATCACAAGATGGTGAATAATAATAAGCAAATAATCACCGATATCCGTACGATACAAGACCAATTGGATAAGTGGACCTTGCTCGATATTCAATCCAGCTTGTAGCCTTGCCGATTGTTGCTCAATATCAGCTCGATAATCGTCTTTCCCTGTAAAATCAATGACGTCTAATTTAAAAAACGTGTGTCCTTCTAACCCTTGGTTGAACTGTACTACACTGTTATCTCCTTTGCTAAAGCTCATCCTCAGAGCATCATGATGCTCAACCATATGGGCAAATGATTGTGTTAACAGCTCTGCCTCAAAACCTTGGGGTTTATATAACATGAGGGAATGATTGTAATGGCCTACATGCTCCCACTTTTGCTCAAACAACCGATATTGAATTGGAGTTAGCTCCACTTTACCTGTCACCAATTCTTGACTTATTTCGCTGGTGGATGGTTGGACATACCTACTTAACTCTCTAATTCTAGGGTATTTAAATAAGTCTCTCATTTCCATCTTCAGACCATACGCCATTAACCGAGAAGAGATTTGCAATGCTTTGATTGAATCCCCACCATATTCGAAGAAATGATGATCTGTCCCAATTCCCTTAACACCTAATGTATCCTCCCATACTTGCACCAACGCTTCCTCGATATCGTTGACAGGGGCTGAATATGATTCTGAAAACTCAATGTTTGTAAGGGGCTCCGGCAACGCTTTATAATCTACTTTCCCGTTCTCGTTCAAAGGCATTTGACCAAGGAAAACGAAAGCCGCAGGTAGCATATAATGGGGTAACCGTGTCGCCAAATAATTCCGGACCTCAGCGGCGCTCAGAGCATGCTGCGTGACAATATAAGCACACAAGTACTTTGTACCATCGCTTTCTTTGACCATCAGTACGGCTTCCTGAACATTTGAATACGTCTTTACATGTGCTTCTATCTCAGCCGGTTCTACTCGGTAACCTCTGATTTTGACTTGTTGATCTATTCTTCCAATAAACTCAATGTCCCCATTCGGTAATTTCTTGACCCGATCTCCTGTTTTATATACCCTCTCTCCAGATTTAAACGGGAATTGGACAAATTTTTGTTTTGTAAGTTCACTTTGATTTATATACCCCCGCGCAAGTCCATTTCCAGCGATAACAAGCTCTCCTGAAACACCATCTGGTAGCGGGTTGCCGTAGGCATCAACAATGTAAGCTCGTGTATTAAATATCGGTTTCCCGATTACCGGCTGCTGGTGAAATGCTTTGAATCCAACCAAATCTATTGAATGAGCAATACACCCGATTGTCGCTTCGGTTGGTCCATAATGGTTCACAAACATTGTGTGTGGATATTGTTCATAATATTGCTCGATATCCTGAACCTTGATCTTTTCCCCTCCAAGAACGATAAGTTTCAATGAATCCAATAGATCTCTCGTCTTAAATCGCTCATGGTTCACCATAATATGGAATAAGGAGGGTGTAGCCTTAAGAAAGGTAATTTCGCAAGATGAAATATAATTCAGCACACATTCAGGATCTACATAATCATGTCGGTCGAGCATATGCAATTCACAACCACTGACAAGTGCAGGATATAAAGCGGTATAGCAAAGATCAAAACTGGCAGATGAAAGAAGTATCGTCTTATCGCTACTATTAATCTCGTATGTCGAGGTAAACCAGTGAATGTAATTAACAACATTCTGGTGTTCGAGCATGACACCCTTAGGTGTACCTGTCGTGCCTGACGTGTAAATCACATAAGCAAGATCATTTTCCTTCACTTGAATATTTAAGTTATGTTCATGTCCTTCATATGCTTTTAAACGATCTAGTAAATATACCTGAATCGTTGACCCCAACTGATCTAAATGTTGTTCATACGTTAGTAAGTATTGGGAGCCACTATTGTTGAGCATATATTCGACCCGTTCAATAGGGAACTCCGGATCTATAGGTAGATAAGCTCCGCCCGTTTTCAACGTAGCCAACAAGGCCGCAATCGTCTCCGGACGGTTCTCCATAATGATTCCAGCAATGCTGCAACCTTCCATGAAACCATTCTCAATCATCATTCTCGCAAGCTGATTAGCCTTAGAATTCAGTTCAGAGAAGGTCCATCTTTCTTCCCCATATACGAGAGCGATTCGATCAGGCGAACGTTTGACTTGATCTTCAAACCATTCGATCACTGTACTGAATTTCGGTTGCCTTCTATCGTCTGTACTATCATTAAAAGCTAGATATTGAACCTTCTCCTCATTGGATAGAAGTGAGATATCTGCCAATGTGAGCTCGGTCTGTTCTGCTACAACATGGAGTACATTGGCAAAGTGCTGAGCAAACCGTTGCATGGTTTCGCTTGTAAATAAATTGGAACAGTATACAAATTCCAGACGAATCTCATCGTCTATGACTTCCGCAAGAAGTGAAATATCAAACTTAGTCGATTGTTGCTCCAACGGATAAGGTTTGACGTTTAATCCTTCCATATTGAAAGCTTCCACACTCGTATTTTGCATGGTTAACATCACGTCAAATAGTGGACTGCGGCTCAAATCTCTTGGAATCGCAAGTGCTTCTACCAAATTCTCAAATGGATATTGCTGATGCTCATACGCGTTCATGCACGTTTCTTTTACTTCCTCTAAATAGGAACGGAAGCTCTTTCCACCTTCTGGCTTACTTCTCATCGCAAGAGTGTTCACAAATATCCCCATCATTTGCTGTAGATCAGTATGATCTCTTCCAGCTACGGCGGAACCTACAATGACATCCTCTTGTCCTGAATACTTGGATAATAAGATGCTATATCCAGCTAGTAAAATCATATATAGTGTTGTTTCTGTCTCTCCTGCTAACTTCTTTAACTTGGACGAAAGTCCACTTGAAATGATGTACTCAACCTTACCCCCATCGAAACTATGCCGTTGAGGTCTCTGGAAATCAGTTGGCATGTTTAATACAGGAAGTTCCCCTGCAAATTCCCCCATCCAATATTGTTTCTGTTTTTCGTAAACGCCTTGAACAAATCGTTCATTATGCCATGCCGCATAGTCCTTGTATTGAATCGATAATTCAGGAAGTTCACTACCGCTATACAGGGCGTTAAACTCATCAATGAACAAACCTACAGATGTACCATCTGAAATAATATGATGCATGTCGATAAACAACACATAATGCTGTTCATTTAGTTGAGCCAAACTTGCCCGAAATAACGGAGCTACACTTAAATCAAAGGGAGTAATAAATTGTTCTGTAAGGCGTTTCAGTTCAGTACTCTTTACTTTTCCGTAGTCCTCGAGCTTAAACTCGATATCAGAGTGAATGATTTGTACCGGCTCACCGTCTACAATCTTAAATGATGTTCGGAATGCATCATGCCGTTGCATCATTGTATTAAAGGTGTTTTCCAATTTACCAATATTCAATTCTCCCTGTATTTCAAAGGCCGCTGTCATGTTATACGATGTATTAGTACCATTCATTTGATCCAATATGAACAATCGTTTTTGAGCTACTGACACACCATAATACTCCCGTTTCTCTACAACCGGAATTTCTATGTGTATCTTTTGATCCATGCGCTGAAGCAGTTCGGATATTCCCTTGATCGTAGGATATTGAAAGATCCCCCTCAATGGTATATCAACTCCAAATTCCTTATTCATCCTTACTCTCATTATTGTCGCTTTTAAGGAGTGCCCTCCTCGTTCAAAAAAGTTATCGTTTATTCCGACCTGATCAAGAGCTAATTCCTCCTGCCATATGGTTACTAGTTGTTCTTCTATTGCATCGCGTGGTGGCACATATACAGTAATACTGGAATGACTTATTTCCGGATTCGGCAACACCTTTTTATCAATTTTCCCATTCGGTGTTAACGGCATCTGCTCAAGCGGAATAAAGTAAGAAGGTACCATATATTCTGGTAACACCTGTAACAGGTTGTCCCTTATTTGGCCCAGCTCCGTCTCTCCCTCTGGCACAAAGTATGCACATAAATAACTGTTGCCATCTTCATCCTCTTTGGCTACCACAACTGATTCTTGAACCGATAATTGCTTAATCATCATTTTTTCAATTTCTTCTAACTCGATCCGATATCCGCGGATTTTAACCTGAAGGTCTGTTCTTCCTAAATACTCAACGGAGCCATCTTCTCTCCATTTCGCCATATCCCCTGTGCGATACATTTTGTACCCTTGAACATATGGATTATCGACGAATTTCTGTTCCGTTAAATCTTCTCGCTTCCAATAACCTGCAGCTAAACCGTTTCCCGCAATACACAACTCTCCCGGTACACCGATCGGTACGAGTTGATTATCTGTGTCAACAATGTAAATTTGCGTATTCGCAATCGGATGACCGATGTCTACATTATTTTTAAATGTTAAATCGCTCACACAGGACCATACCGTGGTCTCCGTCGGGCCATACATATTGTAAATCCGTAAGTGTGCATAACTTTTTAACCTTTTCATTAAATGAATAGGTAGAGGCTCTCCACCGACCATAATGTCGGTTACTTTTTCGAGAAAAGTCATTACCGGATCGTCCGCCATTAGCATTTTCAAACGAGATGGCGTAATTTGTAACATCTCCACGTTGTGATTAGTAATGAGCTGATGTAGTGCTGTGGGGTCCATCTGTTCTATTTCATCTGCAATGACTATTTTTAATCCCTTCGTCAACGGCACCCAAGTTTCAAGAACAAAAATATCGAAAGAGATCGTCGTCAGCCCTAGTATTGTTTTTCCAGGCGTAAAATCAATTATTTTACACATCGCATTGATAAAATTGTGCACTGCTTGATGGGTAATCATCACCCCTTTGGGATTACCTGTTGAGCCAGACGTATAAATGACATATGCAATATGGTCGGCGTTGTTCATTTGAAATCGCGTGTTATCGATCTCTTTCGTGTATAAGTTGTCATCATGAATACATATTTTTCTCGCATTACATTCAACTTGATCAATCAAATCTGATTGCGTAAGCAAAATTTGTGCAGCACTATCTGTCAACATGTATTCGATCCGATTCACTGGATAATCAGGATCAATTGGTAAATAGGCACCCCCCGCTTTCAATACGCCTAACAAAGCGACAATCATATCGATTGATCTCTTGACCATTACACCCACAACGATTCCCGGCAATACCCCTTGCTCACGAAGAGCTGCTGCCAATTGGTTGGATCTTACATCTAAGTCATTGTAGGAATATTGCTTACTGCCGCTTTCAATAGCAATTTCATCTGGTGTACGTTCAACTTGAAGTTGAAACAATTGATGGATCGTCTGGTGTTTGTCATACAGAAGTTCTGTATCGTTGAAATCAAATAGCAACTGTTGTCGTTCTTCTTCAGTTAACATATGAATCTGTGAAATGTGCACATCTACGTTATCCACTACACTATTTACAATATTCACGTAATGGGTGAGCATCCGTTCGATTTTTTCTTCCTTAAATAACTTTGTACTGTAGTCCAGATGGAGCGTAATACATTGATCGTTCCAGTCCTCAGCGCTTAAGGTCAGATCGTATGGTGACACGCCCAGATTCCTTTCAATCGGTCTGAATGTAACATCTGCTCTAGATGACAATTGAATATCCATATTTTGCAGAATGAACATCGTATCAAACAATGGATTTCGGCTGATATCTCTCCGTATATTCAATTGGTCCACAAGTAATTCGAATGGATAATCCTGATTTTCGAATGCAGCGATGCTATTGTACTTCACTTCTTCAAGATATTCGCGATACACCTTATCGTTTAATGGACAACTACGGATTCCGACCGTATTAATAAACACACCAATCAATGATTCAATGTCCGGATGATTACGTCCAGATACGGGCGTACCCACAATCAGATCATTCTGACCCGTATATTTGTGTAGCAAAATGTTATATGCAGACAGCATTACCATGAATAAGGACGTATCGGTCTGTTGTGCCAATTGGTGAAGCCGTTTCGTCAACCGTTCATCCAAGCGCACGGTTAGCCTCTTCCCTTCCATACTCAACTTACCCGGTCTTGGATAATCCGTTGGTAAATTTAAGACTGGAATTTCACCTTTAAATTGGTTGAGCCAATATGTTTCTTGCTCACTTATCCGTTGTTCATTGAGAATTTGGTGTTGCCAGACGGAAAAGTCGGAATACTGAATTCTTAATTCATGCAGCGATTTCCCTTCGTATAGTTTCACAAGTTCTTCCATGAATATCGCCATTGAATAGCCATCTGAGATGATATGATGCATATCGATAAACAAAATATGTTCGGATTCTGAGCACTTCAGAAGTTCCACTCTGAACAGTGGTGCTTCTATTAAGTCAAACGGCTTCACAAAATTGTGGAATCTCTGTTCCACATCCGATGGATTATGCAAATCCGTAAACGGTACGTTCAATATAAATTCTTCACCTAATCGTTGTACGATTTCACCATTAAGAATTTCAAACGTAGTTCTGAACACATGATGTCTACTAACGATTTGTTGCAGTGCAGCGATTAATCGATCTGCATCTAGCTTCCCTTCCATTACAATCTGACCCGGAATATTGTGGACTAAAGTACCCGCCTCCAACTGATCGAGAACGTAAATCCGCTTTTGCGCTGTAGATATTTCATATATTTCATGTTGCTCCTGAATAGGGATCGGCTGATACAAGTTACCCTCTCCACCGCTAATTAAACTTGCTAGCTCTCTAATCGTAGGATATTGAAACCATTGTCCGATCGGGATTTGGTGTCCGAATTCCTGATAGATTCGTGACAACATGACCGTCGCTTTCAATGAATTTCCCCCAAGCGAAAAGAAATGTTGATGAACGCCTACACGATCCGTTCCAAGCATTTCACACCACATACGAACAAGTGTAACCTCCGTCTCATTCAACGGTTCTTGTTCGTTATGTTCGGTGTCTGGTGCTGGAAGAGCATGATCGTCAATCGTCCCATCCGCAAGCAAAGGGAACGATTCCAACAGTACAATATGAGGAGGAATCATATATTCAGGTAGTGTATCTGCCAGCTCCGCTTTGATCCGTGCCAGATTAGCTGACTCTTTTGGTACTGCAACATACGCAATCAATTCTTGCTGGTTATCCCTATCTAACGTTCGGATTGCAATTTGAGCTTGTTTCAAGCTCTTGAGCTTCAATAATGCTTCTTCCAGTTGGGCTAGATTCACACGATATCCACGTATTAGCGCCATCCGCTGAACTTCACCGCATATGATCATTTCCCCGGAAGGCATGATAACAGCTTGTTTCCCCGTCTTAGTTATGTTCTCGTTTAAAGGAATGTTCCTCTCAATGGATGAACCTGCTACGAAACCGTTGTCCTTCAGATCAAGCATAAATATTTCACCTACAACACCCATCAGAGCTGGACGTCTGTATAGATCAAGTACACATCTGCCCCCATTGTTATTCCAAATCTCTGTCAAAGTCTGCTTATGATCATCATTTAACAGCGATAAATGAGAAACCGTTACAGATGAGTCCTGAATCATACCCAGAAGTAACTGCCGATACGCCTCTGCCCAAATCTTCATGACATCTGGTTCAATTAGATCGGTACTGTAATCAAAATCAAGCCACAATTCCTGATTAATATCCGTCACGTTCAGGAACAGATCGTAATGTAAATACTGCACTGGATAGGGAACGATCTCCGTATCCAGCCCATTGAAATTCAATTTCCGTACTGGTCGATCCATATTGAACAAAATGTTAATGACAGGCATCCGGACACCCGGTATTCTTTCGACTAATTTAGCCAAAGAGAAACCTTGATATAAATCCAGTTGTTGCATAGTCATCTTGACAGTGTGAAGGTAATCCGTAATGGAGTCACTGCCATCGACCTGGGTATATATCGGAAACAAATTCACACAGTTACCTATCAGATGGGTTTCACCCATCTGGGACTGCCCCGCCGTCGGAATGCCGACAATAATGTGCCGCTGCCCTGCCAGCCGATGCAAAAACAGGTTATACGCTGTGAGCATCGTGATAAACAAGCTATTTTTACTTTTTATACTTAATGTTCTTAACTTTTTCGTTATAATGCGATCTAATTTTAAGGTATGCCTGCTTGCATTAAATGTCTTTTTAGACAAATATCCATTAGGGGAAGGCAACTGCAGCACTGGAATAGGTTCATTAAACTTAGTTGCCCAGTAGGTCGCTGCTTTATCGGCCTCCTCGCTATGCTGTAGCTGTTCCTGCCATTGCAAGTAGCGACGAAACGGCACAGGTTCAGACAACTCAGGTATATGATGGTGGCATATAGCAGAATACGCTACCTCCAGTTCCCCTACGAACACGGCAATGGACCAACCGTCTACGACAATATGGTGGAAGGTAAGCACCATAAGATACTCCGCGTCAGCCATTTGTAGCACTGTTATCCGAAATAAAGGTTGTTCAGCATGCAGGTCAAATGCTCTAGCAGCATCTGCTCCCAACCAACTTTCTATCTTAGATTTGCTACCATCCACTGATTCTCCTCGGAAATCTTCCACAATGACCGGAACTTCGACTTCCGGCATAATGACCTGAAACTCGCCGCTTGGATCAATGACTGTTCGTAGTGCTTCATGCCGCCTCGTTAACGTGTTTACAGCTTGCTTCAATGCTTGTATATTCAGTACTCCGTTCATCTTAAGCAATACGGACTCATTTAATGAAGCAGAAGCCGGGCCACCTGTTACAGAAGCAATCCACAGTTGTTTTTGTTCATTCGACAAGCTTGCAGTAACGGCTTCATCCTCTTTCTGTGATACCACTGCCTGCTCACGAACGACTTTATTCCCATCGTCACCATCTGGCGGATGCGGAGTACCTGGTAGGAATCCACCTCGTTGTAAATCACTGACACTCTGCTTCACGATATGAATAATGGTATCAATATCATCTTGTGTATGTGCTGTGGACAAGAAGCAATTACGCCCTTCCCATACATAAAGACCTTTATGAATTAAATGATAGAAGAACAATTCGATGTCACCAAAGGATACGAACCGAAACAGTGAACCGTAATTAACCATATGGATTGGAACGCCTCTTTCTTTGAAAAAGGAGTTCAATTCCGACACGAGGTAGTTCGTATTATGATTCAGCTCTTCATATAGCTTGGAGCCTTGTGATTCAAGGTAATCAATTGTCTTTAATGCCATACGCATTGTGAGCGGATGGGTACAGAAGGTCCCCCCCACAAACGTTTTTTGAGCTGCCTTCAATGGATAAGAAGCATCTCCAAAGGTCCATGTTCCACCGTCAATAGGGTCCATAAATTGCTCTTTACCGGCAACAATACCAATAGGTAAACCGCCACCGACCACCTTCCCATAAATAACAAGATCCGCTTGAATTCCGAACCAAGCTTGTGCCCCACCCAGACCAATCCGAAAACCAGTAATCACTTCATCAAAAATAAGAGCTGTACCGGATTGTGAAGTTATTTCCCGGAGCTGTTTCAAAAATTGATGTGGTTGCAGATCCGGTCTACGACTCTGTACCGGTTCCACTATGACTGCAGCCAATTCATGTGCATGCTTGCGAATAATATCCAATGATTCTGGCTTATTGTAATTTAACATCAACACATCATGGACGTAATTCGCATGTATTCCTGGTGCCATAGGGAGCGCTGGCCCCTCATCTGACTCTGGATGAGCAACTCCTAGTACCCCATCAAAAGTACCGTGATAAGAACCAGAGAATACGACTATTTTCGATCGTCCTGTAGCGGCCCTTGCTGTACGTAATGCAACCATCACAGCCTCAGTGCCTGAATTGTAAAAGGCTACCCTATCCACACCTGTAATTCGACTAATCCTGTCTGCTACTTCCCCGGCCAGATCAGACATCGGACCTAATGGCGGCAACGAAGAGAAGGCTTGAGTCTCCATTTCCGTAACGATAAAATCAGGATTATGACCTAATAAGTTGACACCGAATCCCATTGTTAAATCGATGTATTCATTACCGTCTACATCCCACATCTTTGCTCCAGAAGAACGCTCCGCTACGATTGGATAGACAATCTCCTTCCAATAAGAGCGGAACCCCGGAACATTACGGTTATTGGCATGCACATAACGAGTCTGTTGAATATATGATTTGGAGCCCTGCGTAAGGCTCATATACTGATCAAGAAATTGGTTCAAGTATTTCCTCTGTTGTTCGGTAAAGTCCCCATTCTCTCCGATGATCATAGGCTGATAAGGAATAAAGGGTTTCACTTCATCCTGTCCGCCTTTGACTACTTTTAGAGGACGAACCTCTTGTACCTTCATCTGAGAAATACCTTCGTTCATTGAACGACCGCTTAATAGTTCCAGTTGTCGTCCAACAATATCTGATACATTCTGCTGTTGGACATTCATTAATTCAAGCTGTCGTGCGAAAATACGCTCAATCGCAGAATCGCCCACCGTCGCTTGTATCCGATCTTCAAATTCTGCTGAAGCAGTCGCTGCCGATTGTAACCGTTGCTCTTCCAAACCATTCAACACTGTATCTTTTTGTATTGGACCGTCTTGTCTCTTGGATCTGATTGGGTGTAAATTGGCATTTTGGGTTACAAATTGTGTCAAACTGTCCACATTAGTTATAGAATCGAAAAAACGTTCAATAGCTATATCTACATGAAAGAGTTTGTTTATTTCTTTACGGATTTGGACGAGCATAATGGAGTCAAGACCCATTTCCAAGAAATGAGCATATTCATCAATCTCTTCTACATTTAATCCTGAAGCTTGGCTTACCATTTGTTTAATGGTTTCTTGTACCTCAGACGAGTGGTCAGATACTTCAGTAGTCGTCATCAGTAACTCAGCCGTATTTGATTGCATGGATCTCGGCTCCACCTCTCGTTTATCGATGCGTTCAATCTCTATCCAGCAACGTTTACGATCAAAGGGATATAAAGGCAATGGGATTTTCCTAGCAGGATGAGTGGAGTATAAATGTTCCCAATTCACTCTGGCCCCTTGAACATACCTTTCACATACTCGGTTTAATCGATCCCAATCTGCAATAGAAGCCGATGAAATCGCGACCAGTTCCTCTGTTATTTCTTCGCTAATTTCATTTATTTCATTTTCTGTTATTTCGCCCTGCTTTCGTAAATACTCAGATTCTGTAACAACTCTATAAACTCCCTTGTATATTCCGGGTTGGTCTCCATCTGAAATCAGGGCGTCAAGTTTATGGATCAATTCTTCTCGCGTCGTGCACACGAAAGCAAGTCGATGTTCTAAATGAGCACGGCCTGTAGAAACCGTGTAACAAATGTCCGCAATAGAGTCTCCCGAAGATGCGGATACATAACTCTTATACCGATAGATTAGCTCATTAAGCGAGCTTTCGTTTTTTGCTGATAGAGTAAATATATATGGTTGGACAATGTCTTTTGCCTGTTCATCCACTTTTTTATCTACATATTCTTCCATGACGATATGACAGTTCGTCCCGCTAAAACCGAAAGAACTGACTCCGCAGCGTAACGGTTGCTGTGACACATCAAAAGTTGCTAGTTCTGTATTGATATAAAAAGGTGACTGTTCAATATTTATATTTTTATTGGGGTGGCGAAAGTGAACTAACGGTGGATTCTGTCGATGTTTAAGCATGAGAACCGATTTGATCAGACCGGCGATCCCAGACGCTTCAAATGTGTGTCCAATGTTCGCCTTTACGGAACCAAGCGCGCAGTACTGTTTTTTATCTGTATAGCTGACAAAAGCTTTTTCCAAAGCAGAGAATTCGACAGGATCACCCAACTTCGTTCCAGTACCATGAGCTTCTATAAAAGTAAGTGTATCTGGATGAATGCCCGCGTCTTTCCATGCCGCTTGGATTACTTCCGTCTGCGCCGTTGGATTCGGAGCTGTAATCCCGATCGTCGTACCATCCTGGTTTATTGCACTCCCTTTAATGACTGCGTACACATGATCCCCGTCCTGCAGCGCTTGGCTTAACGGCTTTAATAGCACAGATGCTACCCCTTCACTTACCCCTGTCCCATCAGAATCAGCATCAAACGCTCGAGTCCGCCCATCTTGAGATTCCATATCTAATCCTAATGAAATGGGCAATAGTGATGCCCTAACTCCACCGGCAATAGCCATTTCACATTCACCGTTCCGAATTCCTTGGCATGCCATATGAACTGCAACTAATGAGGAAGAACAGGCCGTATCAATGGTCACTGCTGGACCTTTTAAATCAAGAAAATAAGCAATTCTACTAGCTAAAACTGACGGTAAATTACCTACGATATAATTAGAGATCCGTTCAGGATCATATTTGGAAATAAGTCGTTCATAATCATACCCAACTTTTGAAAATCCAGCATAGACACCTACACTTCGACCGCGCAATTTGTCCCCTGCGTATCCCGCATCTTCGAGCGTGTGCCAAGCTTGCTGCGTAAATAATCGTTGATTCGGATCCATGAATTTTGCTTCATTAGGTGTTAATTTGAAGAAAGCATAATCAAACGTATCGATTTCTTCTAAATAACCACCTACTCTGAATTCTGATTCCTGTTTATCCCAACCTATAACTGATAAATAATCTTTAGCATCTTCTCGTCTGCTAGCACTATAAGCTTCAATATGATCGCGGCCTTCTGCTAGATTGCTCCAGTATGTTTGGAGATCTGAAGCCCCCGGTAAATGAAGTGAAAGTCCGATAATGGCGAT
>DASXLR010000016.1:0-3144 GCA_036496075.1 Paenibacillus sp.
TATATTCTTCTTGTCTTCTTCACTCTTCATATCTTTAATGTGCAGGACCCTACAACGTTCCTTGTATTGATGAATAAAATCTATAGAATGAAGACCCGCATGTTCTACCCAGTAGGTATCCAACTCCACAAACAAATGATCTGATTGTGTATGATTCATCAGTAGATCGAGCCCATATTGCCCCTCGAATTTCTCAAATTCAATATCGTGATTATGGTAACCGAATCTGATTCCATTCTCTTTGCATCGTTCACCAATGCGATTAAACCGTTCAGCCGTCCGTTTATAAGCGTCAGCACTATCACGCATCTCTTCTGGGAGACCTGGACAAATGATATACGGGCTATGAATCTCAAGCGAATACTCTATCGTTTGATCTAAATTCTCTTCAAGCTCAGTAATGCCAATGTGGCTACCAGCGGCCTGTAGTCCCAAATCATCCAACGTTCTTCTCAATTCTTTAGCAGAAGTACCGAAATATCCAGCGAATTCCACACCGTCATAACCGATTTTAGCTACTTTTTCCAGTGTGCCAAGAAAATCTACGTTCGTTAATTCTTTAATTGAATATAGCTGCAATGCAATCTTTCCCATATCTTTGCACTCCTTTCTTGTTACAAATAAAGTTACCAAAGTTAGTGTGAAAGTAATACAATGAAGCTATTGAAAAATATTAAATATTTGTCATTCGGAGAGTGATGTAATGATGGAAGCCTACTTTGAATCCAACCGATCCCCTATGGGATCAATCCATTATCCTTATGAATGCATGGTTCATTCGAGTGTTGGAAACCGATGGGTCGTAAATGCTCACTGGCATATTTATATTGAAATTCTCTATTTCTTATCTGGACAGGCAAAAGTATACCTTGGTGGAGAATGCCACCTCCTCAGCAAGGGGGATCTTATCCTTATTCATTCTCATGAGACGCATTCTATCTTTTCCATGGATGAGGAAGAGGTCTCTTATGTCGTGATTAAGTTCGATCCTGAGATTCTATACTCCACTTCAAGAACCATTTTCGAATCGAAATACGTGTTGCCCTTCACCATGGCGAAATCAACCAATCAACGAGTTTTCACCGAACAAGAAATCATAGATACTCCCATCCCTTCTTTGGTTACAGAAATCTATGAAGAGTTCACTTCGCGAAACTACGGGTTTGAACTAGCTGTTAGAACGTTAATATGTAGAGTATTTCTGTGGTTTTTACGGAAGTCGCAGGATCAGCATCCGAATTGGGACATTGCACATTCACTGAAAGAAATTGATTTTCAAATGTTGCAAAAGGTTTTCGAATATATCGATGATCATTATATGGTCGACATCAATGCTGAAACTGCTGCACGTATGTGTAACCTAAGTTACAGTTATTTTTCACGAAAGTTCAAAGCGATCATGGGCAAAACATTTACGAACTACTTGAACTACATTCGGATTACAGAAGCTGAAAAATTACTACTGACGACCGACTCAAGTATGACGGAGATTGCTTTAGAAGTTGGGTTCTCCAATTCAAGCTATTTCATTCAGCAGTTTAAGCAATATAAGAATATTTCGCCCAATCAATTTCGTAAGAAGATTAGCCAAGAAAATTCAGAAACCGCCGTACAGTATATGAATTAATCAGTTTATACAAAAAGAAACGTTTACCTTCCTGTAAGGGAAGATAAACGTTTCTCATAGAAATATAAGCAAAGCATAGTGAAGACTTATATTTCAACTTTTGAGAACTTTAGACCTCTCATCTCGAGAGCAGAGCGTAGTTGTTCAACTGCCTTAGGCCCTATACCATGCAAATTCATCAGTTCAGACTCGCTAAGCTTTGATATCTGCTCTAATGTCCAAAGATCCGAATTAGCGAGCGCTCGTAGCGCTGGCTTCGCCAAGTCAATTGGAAGATCACTTTCCTGCATATTGTGACGGTCCATCTTCACGATAATTCCTCCATATCAATAATAGAAATAATTAAACGATCAACGGTCTCTTCAACAAAATCAGCCACCACTGAATGACTTCAAATCTCTTCGTTAAATTTACTTCTGGTTTCCTTTAATCTTGTTTCTGCTTTATGTTCAATCCGTGGTTCGGACCATGTAAAACCATCATCCTTATAACGAGGTATTACATGCATATGAAAATGGGTTAAGTCATTAAAAATACCACCATTCTGACAAATTGATATCCCATCTGGTTTATATATCTTTTTAATGATATTGGTCATCCGAACTGCAGCATCCATTATTGCAGTAAGAGTGTCCTGCTTCAACTCCTCTAAATCATGAAAATGTTCTTTTGGTAAAATCAATATGTGTCCCTCGTTGAATGGTGCAATATCAAGTACACAAGTAATATGATCATCTTCGAATACAACGTTCACTTCAGGTTCAATATGGTTTGCAATTCTACATCCAAGACATTCCATAATGTACTCCTTAGTTTTTTAGTAGGTCATCCTGCACCAGAGACACTTTAATTATTGGATCTAGAATCAGTGGCAACGATAATCCTTATTATTTCATTTGGGTCTTCTATTAAATAATTTGGTTTTTCAGAATGTAGTATTTCTTTATTATAAAGACCCCATGAAACCGCAATGACTTCAACATTATTTCGCTTGCAGGCCTTTATATCTCTTACCTCATCCCCTATATAAATGAGTTCTTTATTAGATATTTTGTGCTCCCTCATATAGTTCTTAATCGCTTGATCTTTGCCAAATAGCCCCTTTGATGATGTTATATGACTAAATAAGTTGATTTGTTGGTGGTCCAAGTACTCATTGATATTTAATTCTGAGTTTGAAGTAATAATGGATAGAATATAACCCTTATCCTTCAATTCACGTACGACATCTATTATTCCATCAAAAAAATTAATCGATTCCAGATAAAATTTGTATCTGTCTTTAAACTCGTGACCTATCTTTCCAATCACAAAGACTCTGAATATTGAAGCTTCAAGAGCCTTAAGTCTTTTTCTCAATGGGAGATTCATTATAACTTGGTAATCTTTCCGAGTTAGCTTCTTGAATTTGTATTTAGCAGCTAACTCGTTATATACCTTAACAATCACTTCAGCGGAATCTACAAGGGTCCCATCAAAGTCGAAAACGATATGTTTTTTCACGTGGTGACCTCATC
>DASXLR010000017.1:0-4985 GCA_036496075.1 Paenibacillus sp.
ACATGCCAATGTGACTAAATTATAGCTTATCTTCCACAATCATGTCCAGTAACACATCACAACCTGCATTGATCAGGGCATAGACTTCTTCAAAATTACCGGTGAAATACGGATCTGGTACTTCCCGCAATACTTCATCAGGTAAAAGCTCCATAAAAGGAATAATGACGGCATTCTCTCCGCCTGGTAATTTACGAAGATTTCCAAGATTAGCTTGATCCATACATAGCACATAATCAAACTGTTCGAAATCTTGACTCGTTACTTGACGAGCTACCATACCTTCATAGCTAATCTGATATTCATCCAGAATCTTTCTAGTTCCTTCGTGCGGCGGGTGACCAATATGCCAGTCCCCTGTTCCGGCTGAATCCACGTTAATTTGCCCTTGTAAATTTTTGCTAGCGATTTTGTTACGGAGTACTGCCTCTGCCATCGGAGAACGACAAATGTTACCAAGACATACGAATACAACGTTAATCATGTCTATCTTCCTTTCTAAGCTTGCAATTGATTGTTGTCAGCATCGACATTCTTCTTGCTGTGTAATGAACGTCTGGGCAATCTCCATTTAAAAAATACCGAGAACATTCTAAATACAACTACCGCTACAAATAAACCTAAGAGCTGCCATGTGCTATGTATCCAATTGAGACCAACCGCTGCTCCAGCTATCATGGCCCATACAGCATAGATTTCATCTCGTAAGACCAGCGGCTTGCGACCTGCAAGTATGTCTCGAATAATCCCACCACCACTACCCGTCATCACAGCTGCCACAATGACTGCGATAAGAGGATGTTTCATTTCAGTCGCATAAATAGCTCCTTGTATTGCAAATGCGGATAGACCAATGGCATCAAATAATGCCTCCGTCTTCTTCCAGTGTTTAATCCAAGCAAGAGGTAGTACAAAAGCGATACCAATCGATATCAGCGCCAAACGAATCAGGAGACCTTCACTCCATAGGGAAGTTACAGGTACGCCTATTAGAACGTTACGGATAATTCCGCCGCCAAAGGCGGTTACAAGTCCTAACACGACAATCCCTAGAATGTCATACTCTTCTTCCATCGCAACAAAAGCTCCTGACATGGCAAATGCAATCGTACCGATGATACTTAACACTTCGAAAACATGCATATCCACATTAGCTACCTCTTCCCTAACATGACGCTGTCACCATTGTAGCCGCGACTAGCGAAATTGTGCAACTATAAAATCTGAATTATAATAGAATTTCAACCAGTTAAATATATGTATGCATCGAAGAACGTTAAGGAGAGAACCTAATGAATCAAAAACGAGTTGTCATTTTCTCGGGTGGTAGCTTATCTGTTGATTTTTTGAACGAAATTCAACAGAATGACTTCATCATTGGAGCTGATCGAGGAGCTCTTTTTCTTATAGAACATGGACTACAACCAGATATATCTGTAGGAGACTTTGATTCTATTACAGTCGAAGAGAAAAAGAAGGTCAAATCCTACAGTGGGGGTATCATTTCCTGCGATCCTATTGACAAAGCACTTTCGGATACGGAACTTGCATTTGAAATAGCTTTAAAAGAACAGCCAGAACAGATTCTACTTATCGGAGGAACCGGTACACGTCTTGATCATACCTTGGCGAACATTCAAATGTTAAAGCTTTCATTAGAACATAACACTTCGTGCGTCATTCTTGACGCCAACAACTATATCACTATAACGAACTCAACGATTGAAGTGCAGCAACGTAAGGAATATACATATGTATCTCTCCTCCCACTTTCATTAGAAGTAACTGGCGTTACATTGAAGGGTTTTGAGTATCCATTAACCAATGCAACTCTGACATTGGGACACTCATTAGGCGTCAGTAATCGTCTGACTGCAGATAAAGGAACTGTATCCATTGAGGATGGGCTTCTTCTTGTCATCCAGAGTAAAGATTAAAACGCAACAATTTTGTAACTATTTGTATCTCTATCTAAAAAGCCGACGATCCCTAGTTCATCAGGGTTCTTCGGCTTTTTATTTATATTTTTACATCAATGATTAATATTTTGTAACTTTTAATCGTTTTTTAATAAACCTACACAAAGTGGTGGTCTATAAGGTTTTTTGAGGTATGATCCAAATTTTAGGTCATTACAAAACTGTTATACTCAGTCCATCACCTGATAGAAACTATAACTAGAAACTATATTTACGGAGGTATAACATCATGAATAACACATGGATTAAAAAAATCACCACGATAGGAATTTGTTCTACAATCGCAATGTCTTCTATGCTCGTAGTAGGTGCAGAGGTTACACAAGCTGCTACAACTCAAGCTGCTTCTGTCTCTACTACTAAAGCAAATAATATAATTAACTATGGTAAAACATTTATGGGTAAACCCTACAAGTTCGGTGCTTCAACTTCTACGACTCGTAACTTTGACTGTTCTTCACTTATGAAGCGCATCTATGGCAATTATGGCGTGACTTTACCTCGTTCATCTGTTCAACAATCTAAAGTAGGTTACGCTGTATCCAAAGCTAATCTTAAAGCGGGTGATTTAGTGTTCTTCTCTAGTGGTAGTCGCGCTAACGGCAAAAATGTAACTCACGTTGGTATATACATGGGAAGCGGAAAAATGTTACACACTTACGGTTCCCCGGGAGTTACTGTCTCTGATATAAACAAAGGTAACTGGAAAAAAACTTACTTGAAAGCACGCCGTGTTCTTTAGTCTAGAATCAACATAATATTAACTCAGCTATAAAAGCTAAGTTTAAATAATACTCCGACAATCATCATGATTGTCGGTTTTTATTATTCATAGATTATTATCTCAAAATTTTGCAACTTAAAAATGGTTAACAACAAAGAAGCACATCAGCCTCCTTGGTCGATGTGCTTCTTTGTATCAAAGTAACTATTCCTTTTTCTCTCCTACCAACCAGGCAGCAAGCTCCTCCGTCTGAGATAGTGTGGCAATCGGGTCAAAATACCATGAGCGCTCACGCTTCCAAATATATACATGATCATTTTTGACGGCATCAAGTGTTTTCCAGATCGGATCCGTCTTCAAATCAGCAAGAGTTTCCGTAGCGGATGTTAATATAATATAATCGCCTGCATAGTCTGGTAATGATTCTCCTGATATTTCCAGAATCTGCTCCTTCATTATTTCTTCAGCTTTATTAACAGGAGGTTTAAGGCCAAGGGCTTGGTATACAGCTTGGCCGCCCCGGCCAAAGTTATCGCCGAATACTCCTGTACTTTTCCCCCAATCTTGCATAACCGAGAACGTAGCGTCTCGTTGAATTACGTTCTCAACCTTCTCTTTGGCGGCTGCAATACGCTGATCGTATTGAGTTAACCAGGCTTCAGCCTTCGCTTCTTTCCCCAATACCTCACCAAAATAAGTAATTTCTTCGTGCGTACTTTTCAGTTCACCAAATGGAACAAGAATCGTAGGTGCAATTTTGCTGTATTGATCATATGCCTCCTCATTTCCCGTAACAATCAGGTCTGGCTGCAATGCCAATATTTTTTCTAATGACACACTTTCATATTCCCCAATATTCTCCACCCCTACAAGTGCCTCTGCAAAATATGGATTCTTCAAATTCAGTTCTGGTGTTCCAACTGGCTTGACATCTAACGCAATGAAGCTACCTAAGTATAAATCTACAACAATTCGCTCGGCGTGATCAGGGACTGTAATCTCCCCTTTAAGTGTAGATATTACTCTCGTCTGAGCTTGAGTCTCAGTCATCTTGGCAGGTATTGATTCCCCATTGGAAGGCACTTGCGATTCCACGGCTGTAGTATTAGAGGTTATTGTCCCCGTAGAGCAAGCACTCATAAATAATGCAAAACAAAACAATAATGTTGCTGCCATTGAAAATTTTGAATCTCTGTACATAGGTAAATTTCTCTCCCTTTTATATTGATAATGATTATCATAATCAATATAACACCAGAGTCTACTCGGAACAATGGACGATCTGCTCGATCTATATAGACGATCTGCCCCACTCCTGCTCTCTTTCGTCATCTCTTTAAAACTGCCGGGCGAAACTCCGGAGTGTTTCTTGAAAATTCGGGTGAAGTATAATCGATCCGGGTAACCGATACTTTCGGCAATTTCCTGGATCGTCGCATCCGTTTGAATCAATAATTCCTTGGCTTTATTAATTCTCACTTGAATCACGTAATCAATCAGGCTGTATCCCGTTTGCTTCTTGAATACTTTAGATAGATTTTTGGCGCTATAATTCAATATTAGTGCCAACTGATCGAGTGTAATTGGCTCCATATAATGTTCGTGAATGTAACGAAGCGCTTGTGCTACAAGATCGGGTTTTATCGTATGTATTCCTTGTTTTTGAAGTTGCCGAAATAGTTCATAAGAAAATTGATAGAATAACGCATTGACATGAAACCGTTCCAACGTATTCGACACTTGCCACTCCTGATTCATCATTTCGACTATATTGAATAAAGGAATTGGGTAATGCGGCGCAAAGCCATATTGAATATGAAACGGGCTGGTTCTTTCAATAAGTGACAGAATCTCTTGCCTGCACGGAAGAGGTATGATCGCCTTATAGAAGATTAAATAATACTCAAACTCGTCTTCTGTCAAAAAAATGTCCAGGCACATCCCCTTGCCTCCATGCAACACATGAAATCGTTTCATGTCGTACTCCAGATCGTCCAACCGCACTTTGGCACTGCCTCTCGTCGTGTATAGAAATCCGCTGGCTGGCAGTCGATAGGAGCGCAATTCCTCACCAAACTTCATCATTTCACGACGAACATCCAAGACCTTGATGGAAGCGTGATTCCATAGCAGGATCTGGTCATTCCATTCCATCTTCTCACTTCAACTCCTCAAACGCTTTCTTAGCGCTTTTGTACAACGCGGTGGCGAGAAAAATCCAACCGATTGATGAGAAGCTCGATTACTTCCATGTAGATTCCCGCGCAGCACGTATTAACAAT
>DASXLR010000018.1:0-10975 GCA_036496075.1 Paenibacillus sp.
AAAGGAATAACTTATTTGAATCCACCTCTGTGGGATCAATAGTTCAATAAAATAATAGCAGTCTAGAACTTTATTTCAAGTATCTGGACTGCTATTTTTTTATATTGATCCACCCTATAATTTATTCTGAGCACCAATTCCCCCTAGCGTATGTTCTTTGAACGACTTCAGGTACAGACGGATGCAGCGAATATAAACGTTGAAGGGGTGCTAACTAAACAATCGTTCTTGGAAGAGGTTAACTTTCAAATATACTACAATAACTGTCACCATTAATTTTCTTAAAGTAAAAATAGGTTAGGATGATCACTAAATGAAAATTTGATTTAGGTATAATATCTCAGATTTGTTTAGTCCTTTCGGCTAGATGAGATTCGAATGTGCTAGGAAAAGCACAAAACTTATATTATTTTGTTATTTTAGTAGTTCTTTTGTATCAAATAGAGGATTCCTCTCGAACGATGTCGAATTTAGGTTTTTTCGACTTTTAAAAAGACAGGAGAGTTCCCATGTTCCGTTCTACTACTAATCTAACTACTCATCTTACCCGTATTCAGTCAACCATTCTCGTCTTGTGTCTTATCGTTACCACATTATTTTCTGTTCCTTCTTCCGCATCGGCGGCCGAATCTAGTACCAATATCGTAGACCCGAAACAAATCTATACATATGAAATCATGTCACGAGATATCCAAACGCTAGCAAAACAATATCCCGACCTTATTCGCTACAATTCTGGCGGCAAAAGCGAGTATAATCGCGATCTATGGGTAATAGAGGTCGGTCGCGGTTCAGTGAATGTACTGCTGAACGGATCTCATCATGCGCGTGAGTGGATGACTACTATACTGTTGATGGAGATGACGGAGAATATCGCCATTAGTGACCGCAACGACGCAAAGTGGGGGAATTACCGGATTCGCGATCTTCTGGACCATGTTACGTTCCAGATTGTTCCGATGGTTAACCCGGACGGCGTTACGTTGCAGCAAAAAGGCCTTAATGCTTTTCCGAAAATAAATCATGCTGCGTTGCTGAAGATGAACGGGGGTAGCCGTAACTTTAAACGCTGGAAAGCGAACGCCAAAGGTATAGACTTGAATCGCCAGTATCCCGCTAGCTGGAAACATATCAAAAACGCGTCTTCGGCTCCGTATTATATGAATTACAAAGGGAAGAAGCCGCTAGAGGCTAAGGAAACGCAAACGATGGTCAAGTTGGCAACAGAACTGAAGCCCACAATAGCCGTCTCATATCATACGTCCGGTGAGATCCTGTATTGGAATTACAAGACTCTTGCGAAAAATTTGAAACGCGACCAATCGTTTGCGACAGCCTATTCGAATATGACAGGCTATAAGATGGTCAAGCCAGTAGCTAATCCGTCAGGCGGAGGGTTTACGGACTGGTTCATTGAGAATTTCGGACAGCCCGGCCTAACTCCGGAGCTTAGCCCATACGTTGGAGAGGGAGATGTTCCTCTGTCAAATTGGAACCGGATCTGGAAGTTACATAAAAATGACCCGTGGCTAATCGGAACCACAGCTGTCAAACTTGAAATGGACAAGTTGCAACCGATGAAAGCGCGAGGATGGGTCGAGCTAACAAAGGAAATGACAGTCTATAAATATCCGATATTGGATGCCCAAACGTCCGGCAAGCTACCCATCGGCAACTATGAGGTCACTCGTTCCAAAGGTGCCTGGGTGGAGATTAAAACCGTTGATGGTCTAAGCTACTGGTTATCTGATCTGAATAGCCGGAAGCTATCAGCCAAGGAGATTGAGGAATATCTGAACCCTTCAGAGGAGCCTGAAGAAACGACGGAACCGGAAGAATCCGTTCCTTCTGTGCTCAATCCAGAAATTCTAGATTAATATTAAACAGTAAGGATGATTTATCGTCGAAGCTGAAAGCTGATAGTAATATACGGAATTAAGTGGCAGTATCTTCACAACCTCGATATGGGATTGATTACCCCCTATATGATACAATTATTAATCATCATTAGTTTTCTCAAAGTAAAAATAAGTAAGGGTGATCTTTAAATGAAAATATTGCTTGTGGAAGACGATAAAACGATCGCGTCAGGCCTTGAATATTCGCTGCAACAAGATCAATTTTCCACGGTTCTTTGCTATGATGTTGCATCTGCCAAAGAAGTGCTAGCTGAACAGTTAGATCAACTCACGTTATGTTTATTTGATATATCGCTGCCGGATGGTAGTGGCTATGAATTGTGTAAGATGGTAAAAGAGCGGAGTGATATTCCCGTCATTTTTCTAACAGCGATTGATGATGAGGTTAATGTTGTGATGGGGCTTGATATGGGCGCAGACGATTATATAACAAAACCCTTTCGTATTCGTGAGCTTCTCTCGCGTATTAAATCAGTGTTAAGGAGATATCATAACCAGAATCAGACCAAATCGAGCATTGAAATAGAGAATGTCCGGATTAACACGCTTGAAGGAAAGGTTTATAAGAATGGCGATGAGATTGCATTGACTGCCTTAGAGTATCGCTTATTACTTATCTTTGCTAACCATATTGGACAGGTTCTATCAAGAAATCAACTATTAGAGCGGATTTGGGATGTGGCAGGAGACTTCGTGAATGATAATACATTAACAGTCTATATAAAAAGGTTACGGGAAAAGTTAGAGGATAATCCGCAAGATCCGACGATTATCAAAACAGTACGCGGTTTAGGTTATAAGGTGGGTGATTAGTGTGCTACGTAATAGAGAAATCCTCATGTTATTGCTAACGATGTGCTTGATCAGTCTAGTGGCGGTGGTTATAACGGCTCAGATTTCGTTCGCTGCTACAGTGCTCATTTTTATCACTTCAGCTTTGCTTATTGGATGCAGCTTAGTATTTACGAGATGGAGATACCGCGAGATTGAGAATTTATCTGACTATTTGCGCCGAATTAGTGGTGGTGATTATTCGCTTGATGTTCGTGATAATCAAGAGGGTGAGCTTAGTATCCTAAAGAACGATATTTATAAAGTGACGCTAATGCTATCCGAGCAGAAGTCACTATTGCAACATGATAAAGTCCAGCTAACCAATGCTATCTCCGATATATCTCATCAGCTCAGAACCCCGCTTACCTCCATGACAGTGATGGCAGATTTGTTAAGTGATCCCGAGTTGCCTGCAGAGAAAAGAATGGAATTCACATGTAACATTCGTATTCAACTCGAGCGAATCGGCTGGCTTGTTTCTTCGTTATTAAAGTTCTCGAAAATTGACGCCGGAACGGTACAATTTAAACAAGATCGCATTTCGGTGAAAAAGCTTCTTCAAAAAGCATTAGAGCCTGTGCTGATTCCGATGGACATTAAGGAACAAACGGTTTCGATCAAGGGAGAAGATAACGTCTCTTTTCTTGGTGATCTGAATTGGACAGCCGAAGCGGTAATCAATATTCTGAAGAATAGTGTCGAGCACACGCATGAAGGTGGGAAGATCTCGATTTCTTTTTCGGAAAATACACTATTTACGGAAGTCATCATTACTGATAACGGTAAAGGTATTCCTAAGGAAGAGTTGCCCTATGTTTTCAAACGATTTTATAAAGGAAAGAATGCAGGAGAAGATAGCATCGGTATAGGGCTTGCTCTGGCTCATAGCATTATTACAAGTCAAAACGGCGATATTGAGGTTAAGAGTGGAAGAGGAGCGGGCACACAGTTTCGTATTAAGTTTTACAAACAGGTGATTTAAATGAAATCGGCGGATGGTCAAGCCAAGTCAGACGACGGGGCTTGATCATCCGCCTAAGTGACTAGATTGTCATTTTCGAGTCACTTTAAAGTCATGTTAGGCAGATATACTGATCTCATCAGCATAAATGGAGGTCTTATTATGGATATATTAACAATAGAAAATCTGTCTAAAACATATGGAAAGGGCGAAACGGCGGTAAAGGCACTTGATGATGTTTCTTTCTCGGTAAAAAAAGGGGAATTCGTCGCGATTATCGGTCCATCAGGTTCAGGGAAATCGACGATTTTGCACATGCTTGGTGGTGTGGATAGACCAACAAGTGGAAAAGTGCTCGTTGACAACACGGACATTTATGAGCTTAATGAAACACAGCTAGCGATCTTTAGACGTAGACAAATCGGCCTAATTTATCAGTTTTATAACCTTATTCCCGTTCTAACCGTTGAGGAGAATATTAAACTACCTTTACTGCTTGATGAACATAAGGTAGATAAGAAGCAGTTTAATGATATCGTAAAGACTTTGAATTTGGGCAATCGCTTAGACCATCTGCCCAATCAGCTATCCGGCGGGCAACAGCAACGTGTCTCGATTGGTAGAGCGTTAATTAGTAATCCTGCGATTATGTTAGCAGACGAGCCAACTGGTAATTTAGATAGTAAGAATGGCAATGAAATTATCGACTTATTAAAAATGTTTAATAAAACCTATCATCAGACGCTGATCGTCATTACCCATGATGAACGGATTGCTCTACAAGCGGATAGAGTCATTACCATTGAAGATGGAAGGATTGCCAAGGACGAGGTGATTCGTCCGTGAATATTGTAAATAAGTTAACACTTCGACATTTGAAACAGAACAAACGTCGAACGCTTGTTACAATCATAGGAGTCATTATTTCAGTAGCCATGGTGACAGCTGTTTCAACGCTTTGTGTATCTTTTATGGAATTAATGCAAAAACAAGAAATCGCAAGTTATGGAGAATGGCATGTCCTTTACAAAGATGTGAATAAAGCTCAGCTTGAAGCGATTAAAAGTGATGAAGCAACAAAAACACTTGTAGTTTCAAGAGACCGTGGTTATGCCCCTTTAGAAGGGGGACACAATGAAAACAAGCCCTATTTGTTTATCAAGGAATATAATACACAAGGTTTTACACAGTTTCCGATTGAACTAAGCTCGGGGCGATTTCCGCAAGCAGATAGTGAGGTTGTTATCTCAGAGGAAATTGCTACGAATGCCAAAATAGAATACAAGATTGGTGATATGTTAACACTTGATGTTGGCGAACGATTCATGGCGGAAGAAGAGGGTGGTGTAGCATTAACACAGAGTAACCCATTTCAAAAGAAAAATGATGAAATTACGGAAACGATAAAAAACAAAACAGCTGAAAGTTACACTGTAGTAGGCTTCATTAAGCGTCCTACATGGGAACCGACATGGGCGCCGGGGTATACAATCTTAAGTTATGTGGATGAAAGCATGTTAGGTGCAGACGATACAGTGAATGCGACGGTTGTATTAAATAAGGTCAAAAGCTCCTTGTACACTCATGCAAAGGATTTGGCAAAGACAAACAACATTGAGGACATTGGTTTCAATAATAATTTATTACGTTATTATGGTGTGACGAGTAACGATGGCTTGAGCAGCACGATTTTTTCATTATCAGCGGTCATTATGGCAGTCATTATTATTGGCTCCGTTTCACTAATATATAATGCTTTCGCTATTTCCGTCTCCGAACGTTCTCGTCATTTAGGGATGCTCTCGAGTGTAGGGGCTACGAAAAGGCAGAAGAGAGATTCGGTGTTTTTTGAAGGTGCGATTATTGGTTTGATCAGTATACCCATTGGAATCATTTGCGGTCTTGTCGGGATCGGTATTACCTTTTGGTTCATTAACTCCATGATCCAAGGAGCATTAGGGATTACAGAAAAGTTAACGGTGTCCGTCACACCATTATCCATATTGGTTGCTTGTGCGGTTTCGATCCTGACGATCTTTATTTCAACGTATCTACCAGCAAAAAGGGCATCTAAGATATCTGCTATTGATGCGATTCGACAAACAACGGATGTTAAGCTGACAGGTAAAGCAGTGAAAACGTCCAAATTCATTCGAAAGCTGTTCGGAATCGAAGCAGAAATAGGTTTGAAGAACTTAAAGAGAAACAAGCGCAGATACCAAGCAACGGTATTTTCACTTGTCATTAGCATCGTCCTATTTTTAGTAGTATCATTTTTCACTTCTAATTTGAAAAAATCCCTTGAGCTCTCACAGGATGTCAGACAAAATGGTGTGAATTATGATATTCAGGTCTATATGGGCAATGACATGACGGATAAGGAAGAAGATCGGTTGATACAATCGATAGCAACCCTTGATGGTGTAACAGAATATAGCGATATACAACGTATGTATGTAACCTCTTGGATTGAAGAGGCATCGATTGCAGAAGAATTGAAAAAGAATGTGAAAAATGATCATAGTATCCTTAAGAACGGAAAATACCCTTACTATATTCAGATAGATGCATTAAATGAACAGAAACTAAAAGCTTATGCAGAAGCAGTCGGTACAGATTATGATCAACTAACGGACCCGAAACGATTAGCTGCCATTGTGATTGATACGATTTCCTATGAAGATATGGAAGCAGGGAAATATGTAGAAACTAAGGCTATTCATACGAAGATTGGACAAGTCATTGATTTAATCTATAAAGATTGGGAAACCGAAGAAGAGACGAATTTAAACAAAGTAGAAATCGCCACATTGACAGATCAATTCCCAATGGGTATTCATTCAGTAGAGGTAGGCGGGTTAAATATCATTGTCTCCGAACAAGTCATGGACCAACTAACGAATGATAAGATGATTAACGACATTGAGACCTATCTTTACCTGAAGAGTAAGAATCCATTAGCAACGCAACAGGACATTGAGGAAATGAAAGAAAGTAATATATATGTTCACAATGTGTATCAAAATAGACAACAGGATGAACAGATGGTCATGTTAATGTCAGTATTTGCTTATGGTTTCATCGTATTAATTACGTTGATATCGATTGCGAATATTTTCAATACGATCTCGACGAGCATATCACTTCGAAAACGAGAATTTGCGATGTTGAAATCTGTTGGGATGACGCCAAAAGGCTTTAATAAAATGATAAATTATGAAAGTATATTTTATGGAATAAAATCGTTACTCTATGGGCTTCCGATCAGTGTAGTAGTCATGTATTCGATCTACAGGGCATTGATGAACAGTTTTGACTATGGATTCACTCTTCCTTGGACAAGTATTGTGTATGTAGTAGCTGCTGTATTTATCATGGTTAGTTCAGCCATGTTATACGCTAGCTCAAAAGTAAAAAAAGAAAACATTATTGATGCATTAAAACAGGAAAGTATATAACCATTATAAGAGCAGATTGCATACCGATGGGTATCAATCTGCTCTTTTTGTGTGAGATAGGATACAAATGAATAATTTTATACTTTGCAAAGAAGTGATTAGATTCATATAGACGCAGCAAGAACACTGATGTAGAATATATCCATTGTTAGTATCTAAAGGGAGTGAAGGAAACGAATGAGTGAATCACTGATCAACTTGAAAATAACGAAGGGAGTCTTGGATGCATCACCCGAAGAGGTAGCAATTGACACTCGGCAACTGAATAAATTGGACAGTCACTTTCAGAATCTAATGTCGCAGGAAAAAATTCAAGGAGCTAGTTATCTTGTTGCACGCCATGGGAAGATCGCAGCGTGGAAATCAATGGGCAGACTTCATGGAGTGACAGAACAAGGGAACTTGCAGCCGGATTCCCTGCGGAAGATGTCTTCTATCACGAAGGCGTTTACAAGTGTGTCCATCGTGAAATTGATAGAGGACGGCAAGCTGTACATCGATCTACCCGTATCTACTATTTTGGAAGAGTTCAATACTCCTGTGCATAAGGATATCACCCTGTTTCACTTGTTAACGCATACATCCGGCATTTTACCGGTAACGGGGTACTATAATGAACCCTATCCGCGGGAGTGGTGGGGTGCGAATGGTATGGAGAACTGGATCCGCAAAGTGCTGCAGGGCCCGCTCGTGTGCCAACCGGGGGATGCTTATAACTATTCTACAGTGGGCTTTGCTCTACTTGGTGAGATCGTCTCGCGTATATCTGGTAAGAAGTATGAAGACTATGTGATAGAGAACATCATCCAACCGCTCAGCATGGAACGGACCTTTTTTGACGTACCGGAGCATCTGCATTCGGAGGTGTGCACGGTAGACAACATGGATATCGAGAGACTGAGCGTGCAAGACGATAGTTCATCTATGCCTCCGCGTTCGGACAGTGGCCTATATTCTACCCTGTTTGATATGTGGAAGTTCGGACAGATGCTCCTGAATGGGGGAACCTTTGAAGGTCAGCGAATCCTTGGAAGAAAATCTGTGGATCTGCTGACTCGACGTCATTTATTCAATGTTCCGGCATACCATTGGGGAGGTCAAATCAAGGACAAAGGTCATGCCCTAGGATTTGACCTGGCTATTAATAATCTTACCTTTGAGTCAGAGGGGACCTTCCAACTGGAAGGTGCAGGCAGATCAGGATTCTTCGTCGATCCGGTAGAACAATTGGTTGTCGTCCTGTTCGTACCTTCCATTTATTCTTGGGTGCCCGAGTCAGTGCTCGGCACGAAACAAATCATTTGGTCGAGCTTGATGTAATATGCGACAGTGGCAGAGGTTACCGGATGGTAGCCTCTTTTTTTATATGATACAAGATGTAAGCGAATGAATAAGGGGTGAGTCTATGTCCAAAGTATACGATTACCCAGATGTTCGTGTTATTCGTACCCGCAAGCTACTCAAATCAACACTACTTTCACTTCTGGATGTTAAGCCCTTCGACGAGATCAAAATTAAAGAAATCGCGGAAAAAGCCGGAGTAAACCGGGTTACATACTATGATCATTATTCAAGCAAAGGGGAACTTCTTTCCGAGCTCATCTCGGATGTACTATCTGAATATGAAGATATTATTGAGGGAATGCAAGGAGTTACGCACTCCCAACGGCCTTCGGCCAAATATATGAAAACGATCAGATTATCCGTAGGACATATCAAGAAACATTGCGATTTCTACAAGATCATGTTGTTGACCCATGGCGTGCCTGACTTCTCCAACCGACTTCACGAGCAAATGAGTCAATCGTTGCATCATGTCATGTACCGGATGAACCACGTTCATCCGGATATCGAATCGGACGTGCTTGTGAATTGGATTATTGGAGGAGTTATTGGCGTATATAAATACTGGCTCCAGAACGGGATGCGGCAATCAGAAGAAGAGATTTCGCGGCAGCTATTGAAGATTACACTTGCATCCGCACAAGTATTCAATTCGCACAAGTATTAATCATCGTATTTATTGTCAGATTAATGTCACGAGCTATTTGTTATTTCCGCTAAACCCCTATGATATAATGTACTAAATTGCATTGAAACAGCTACTAATTAACAATGGGAGCAGGTGTTATCGCTTGAAAACAGTCGTTGTGATCGGTGGGGGAATGACCGGATTGTCCACCGCTTACTATTTACAGAAATCCATACAAAATAATAACTTGGACGTTAACATCGTACTGGTTGAAGCCAGTGATAGACTAGGTGGAAAGATCAGAACGCTACATGATGGAGATTTCACAATAGAGTCGGGTGCAGATTCTATTGTGACTCGTAAGACGAATGTCGCTCCTCTGATTGAAGAGTTAGACCTTCAGGATGAGGTCGTATATAACGCAACAGGAATATCTTATATTTATACCGAGGGTAAGCTTACACCAATTCCGAAGGATGCTGTTTTTGGAATACCGCTCAGTATCGAATCACTTGCCAAGACGGAGCTCATCTCCGCCGAAGGAAAGGTAGAAGCTCTGAAAGATTTATACACTCCGAATGATAGGTTCACGAAAGATGACTCTGTTGGTGAATTTCTAGAAGCTTTCTTTGGAAAAGAACTTGTTGAGAAGCAAATTTCACCTGTCCTCTCAGGTGTCTATTCTGGGAAATTGGATGATCTTACGATTGCATCAACACTTCCTTATTTAATTGATTATAAGAATGAATATGGCAGTATTATTCAAGGATTATCCGCGAATAAGGCGAGATTTCAAGGGAACGGTGATAAGAAGTTCATGGCTTTCAAAAACGGGGTATCTGCACTGATCGATTCCATGGAGGAGCATTTATCTGATACGGAAATTATTAAGGGTGTTCAGGCAGAGAGAGTAGAGAAGCAAGGGGCTCAGTACCGTGTATCTCTGGCTAATGGCCGTATTGTAGATGCTGATATTGTTGTACTAGGAACGATGCATTCTACAGCACAAGCTTTGCTTCAAAACGAACAACTGGATGAGGACTTCAATCAATTATTTAACAGTTCTCTAATCAGTGTATATCTGGGATTCGATATCCCTGACAGTCAACTACCTGCGGATGGAACAGGATTCATCACAGCCAATAGCGATGATGTGAAATGCAATGCTTGCACGTGGACAAGCCGCAAATGGGCGCATACTTCAGAACATCAACGTCTGCTCGTCAGACTCTTCTACAAGAGCTCAGGACCTCATTATGATACGCTCATCAAGCTCTCGGAAGAGGAGCTGCTGAAGGTAGCTTTGCAAGACATTCAATCCAGTCTTGGCATTACAGGCCAGCCTATAACCTACGATGTGACGAAATGGCATGATGTCATGCCGAATTATCATATTCGACATCATCAGATCGTAAAGTCTCTTGAGAAGAAGATGGCTAATAGTTATCCTAATGTAATTCTTGCCGGATGTTCTTACTATGGTGTGGGTATTCCAGATTGCATTGCGAATGGGGAAGCGACAGCAAAAATTATCATGGAGCAAGTTAGCTCAATTTCCTGATTTACAGTAGTTTACGCAGGTCAACATTCATAGCTTTCAGGTTATGAGAGACTACACCTCAAGATCGGAGACTTACATGGCTACGCTCAGTTTTGGAGAGGTAGTCCCATAACAAATAGATTTAAAATGGATATTGTTTAAGGGGCGATGCTGTTACTAGCATCGTCCCTTCCTTATATAAGAAATTACTCTATTGTACTCTTACTGGGCATCCGCTAGTGTGATATTAATAAGCCCAATTACGCCCATCGTTTGCATAATTGCTTTCAA
>DASXLR010000019.1:0-4296 GCA_036496075.1 Paenibacillus sp.
TCCCGAATTCACCCCGATACGGTCGTACTTTTCATAATCTAAGAACGCAGTTAGCTCAGTTTCAAGCAAACGATTCATAGCAAATTCAAGATGCTGACGGAATATTTCTGTCACATCCTGCTTCGTGACTAGAGCTTGTACCAAATCTGTAGTAAAATGATTCATGGGAAGACCCTCTTTCTGTGAATTGTGTTGTGGTGATTCAATTCTACAAGAAAAGGTCTTCCTTTGTTATGTTACTATTTACACAAGATATTTTACGCTCTCTCACATTTCTTAAGTATTACATGGAGTGTATCACCGAGCTCTTTTTGTACTGCTCTTCGAATAAATTCATTATAAACAAAATAATGCCCATTCTTTGATGGCAACAACGTATGGTCAAACTCGTGCCCGTCAACGAAGATTTGAATAGATACTTTACCATTAGTATTGAATATCTCCCTTACCGAATATGGGAAATAATCTACTTTCCATTTCATTTTACCGTCCAGCATCTTTATCTCACTATCAAATTCATAAACCATATTGAATAACACTCCTCATTGTAAAGAAGCTAATTTCGATCACTAACGTTATCATAGCCACTTTACTGCTTCTAGGTGATTCGAATTCAATATGTTGTTGCAATAACCTATATGATGTTGAACATGTCGGATCTGCATTAGGATTACATCAGTTTTAGTTATTTCTTCGTATAGTACACATGGCTCCAATAATCTGTCGTCAGCAAGTTCATCAAAAAACTTACGAGCCACACTCAATATATCCTCTACGTACTTCGTCATTTCCTCTTTAGTAGGGTAGTCAGAGCACTCCTTATCTAGGTCTTCTGTTACATCCTTACCGAAATCAGGTATTTTGAATTCTACATCCTTCTGCTGTCTAAACCAAAATTTCATACTGGTTGTAGCATGAAATATATGCTTCCAGTATTTTTGCTTGGCATCAATCCAAAAATCATCAGGACATACTTCGATAAGATTCTTCAACATTTCTGCTGTCGGTTCAAACTGTCTTCTTAAGACAGCTACCATCTTGTCACTCATGCTCATCAACTCACTTCTCGCAATTTAGAATCTTCACTTTATTCTTGTCCCCAATAACCAAAACCTTCCTTTTCTCAGCAGTGATTTTGGAAAATTTGTGAAATCCGGGAGGCTCAGAGACTTATTTATCAGTTCACTGATGGGCGTAGGCGCCTTCACGTCAAGCTAGCTCCGCCAAACGCCGCGCGACTACGGTAGTGGGTGAGCGCCAGTGATTATCTTGCTTTCAATTTCTACTGGATGATTGCTCGTATTGAATATTAGCGTAAGTTTGTTATCGTACAGATATATTGCCTGCACAAACACATTAATCAAAAGTTTGCGGTATTTAGGATCATTGATGTCACCATCTTTTAATTTAGTTAGAAAAAATTTAATCTCTGATTCCGTCATGTCAATTAGGCGGGATTGTGATGCAATCATATCATTCACCTTAAATAGTTCAGCCACTAGTAGTTGAATGATATAATAGGAGAAGTTTATTTTTGGTGTCGAGCTTAAGCTGTCTATTTTCCAGTCAGGTTGCGGTACTAATTATGAGTATCGTCAAAAGCATTGAGTAGTTAGAAAGAGGGATGCAACAAGTGAAAGGTACCATTCTTATGTTTATAGCTGTAATGTTCGTGCTAATGACTGCTTGTTCGTCAGCTACAAGTACAAATTCAGTCGATGAAGCTGATTCCAACTTGCAGACTAATGAAGTGACAATAGATCAAGCAACGCTAACAGACTCAACAAATTCAACAAACTCAAACTCAACAAACACAACAGACTCAAATCTCCCCGATAAGCACACTTCTGAGCAGCTAATTACAGGAGAACTGGAGAAAAAAGGACATCTACCTCAAGGGTTTGTTTATTTGGATGAATATATTCCGTCTGCGCAGCAAGTTATGGGTTATAGTGGTGAGAAAAATTTTGTAGGCATGCCGATTGGCGGCTATCTGGCCCCACTGGCGATCGTTACAGAAAAAGCGGCTCTTGCCCTGCAGGCGATTAGTGATGAACTAGAGCAACAGGAACTTATATTAGTTATCTATGATGCATATCGACCTCAGAAAGCTGTTAATCATTTCATCCGCTGGTCGCTTGATGAAGAAGACTTATTGATGAAAGAAAGCTTTTACCCGCGTGAAGAGAAAAGCACCTTGTTTCAAAAAGGATATTTGTCCAAAAGGTCCGGACATTCCCGGGGAAGCACCGTGGACGTGACACTCGCTTATGCGGATACAGGGGAAGAGCTAGATATGGGGAGCCCAGTCGATATGCTGGATGTTATTTCTAACTTTAATACCGAACAAATTACTCAAGACCAAGCTGCAAACAGACAGCTTCTTAAGCAGCTTATGACTAAGCACAATTTTAAGTCGTATAGTAAGGAATGGTGGCATTATACGTTAAAGGTCGAGCCATTTCCTAATGAGTATTTTGATTTTGATGTCGAGTAGCTAGGGGGGGTTCACTACTTAATATAAAAAGCCCGATTTCTCAGTATTGAAATTGAGAAATTGGGCCTTTCATAAACGTCAGCAATAGGCAAGCGTTTGATTCCCCTGCCCCACTATTGATGGAGAAGATGGGGGGATTGCAATGGCGAGTTTAAATAGTCTGAACCCAGGTAGAGGAAGGCATTCCAACTTTTAGCCCAGCAAGCTTTGACATCTTACTTCGAAAAGCCTTTTGACTTGGAGGTATCCTTTCCAATCGGTAAGCCAGATTCCATGTAATTTGATCTTTCTAGATTGAGTCATGGTAGATTAATGAATGCCGACGAATTGTGGTTTTGCATAGCCACGGTTCGCCTCCATATGTATGATTAAAAAGGGCACCTTGAGAGGCAATGTCATTAAGTTAAGGCGCAGGGCCAAAAATCAAGAACAAGAGCGGTCGTGCTGTGGCGTCCCACTGATACTTCGCCCCAAATACATGCTCGATATCCCGTACGGACATCAGAATTGCTCCATTTTGGATAACGGGCTGTACACCGGCGGATACCTTCCGTCCATCGACACTTAGCGTAATGCCGGATGCCGAGACATACCGTCTTGGTCCATGTTTCTTGCAGTGTTCAAGACTGATTCCTCCCACACAATTAGAATGAATATGCATTAGTATGTGACTCTATTGTAATGGAGAACGTCTCGCACATTTTGTAACGTAGCTCACATTCTGCAATCTTTCGTTCTATCATTTGGTATAATAATGAAGTGGGCTTGGACTAAAGATCGTCAAGCCAACTTTCATTCAGAGCGGAGGCAGATGGGATGTACACAGATCAAACAGGCATTTTTAAAGATTTTAACTTTAAATTGATTGTCATGGACGCTTTGCTTGATCAGGAACCAAGCTTTGAAGCAGAGTTAGAACGCTTGAAGGAACAGTATACAGATAACTACGACTGGTATTCGGGGGCCGGGCCGATTCAGGAGCTGCTGGGATTTTTCGCTGCGGTGCAATTGGAGCAGCAGGATCTTGAGAAGGTTACGGAGCTTTCTTTTGATGGCGGTAATGAGATTTACCATATCATCAAGCCGGACTGGGACGGGGAGGATGAGCTCTTTGACGTAACCACCGTTGAAGGCTTTCAGCATTTGACTCGGCTGCAGTCGGTTTTCTACGCCAGCATGTGCCAGCCTGAGGTTTTGGAGCCACTAAAGGTAGCGGGAATCGAGATTGAATAGCTCTAATTGATGACTGTATAATATGTTGCAGGGGGCCTTAAGACGGGCGCCTTCTTTGCAAATAATTATTGTATGCACTGCCCTCAGTATTTCCGTCATTTATGAAATATGCTAGTGGCACATGCCAAAGCTGGTTTCTTATAATGATAAAACGAGGAAAAAGACAGGGCCATCCCGAATAGGATTGCCCTAAAACTTGCCGTTACAGATAGCACGGTGAACGTGTGGGATACGATAGTTCAATCTCCAACTAAGACTAGGCTGCCGATCAATGTCGGCAGCCTAGCTCTGTCTTTGGCCATTAACGTAAACAACCCAACAAGATAAATGTAGGTTTATTCCATACGTTTGAGACGCTGGTATTTCTCCAATCATAGCGAAATTCCCAGCACTTATATTTAACAAAAAAAAGAGCAGGTTATCGAAATGAAGTGCTCCCTGTCAAGTGGACAGTGTAAAAAACAAAAATAGTTAGTTTAGATACCTCAGTTCGTTTTAACAGAGCTGAGGTATTTTCGTTATGCAGCTCGTCGGTATTCGTTAGGTGACAAGCCACCCAAACACTC
>DASXLR010000020.1:0-1604 GCA_036496075.1 Paenibacillus sp.
TGAATCCGCTTTCAGCTTCTTTGTAACCGTAACCGCAGCAACCTTTAAATCTCGGTTAGAGGCTGCATCTATCCCTCCACCTTCAACACTAAGCCGCATATCCGTACCGTTAGTTCCATTTGCGAACCGGATATCTTTTAAGGTAAACGTTTTGCTCTTCCAGGTCTTGGAGTCGCCATACTGATATACTTCTCCATCCTTGAACGCCGCGGACTGCGCATCGTACTGCAGTAGGAACTTTCCATTGCCTTCATCATAAAAATCAACGGTAACATCTACATCATAATCATCACTGTTGTACAAGAATTCATCATCTACATCTAGATATATGTAACTAGTCGCCAGATCTTTTCCTGTCTCCCAATAAGTGACCCCAGAAACTGTTCCGGTCTTCAGACCAACTGGCGAATCTCCAGCTCTAGCAGTAATACCATTCTCCGTAGGTATTTCTCCAAGACTAATAATGCACGGATTCTGACGCAGCCTTCGCTGAGTTTAGTGGAAATTGAATACAGGACACAAAGAGTAGAATCGCTAATATTCGGGATAGCTGTACGCTGAGCTTTGACCGGGATTGATGTATACGCAAGTAACGCACCTCCAAGGATTATTAGTTGTTCATTTCAAAAAAAAGAGGAAGCCCGCCGATGAAGGCGGCTTCCCCTTTGCCCTAAACCTTATTTTTTGGCAGCAAGATAAGCGTCTATTTGTTTCTGAGTTTCGGTAATAATTTTATCAAGTCCGTTTTTCTTTTGAGTCTCAATATAATCGGCAACGGCTTTATTCACATCTTTTACCATACCATATTCAATCGGTCTGCTGAGCTCATCAGTGGCTTGATCGCGTTTAGCTATTTCATTCTTCATAGCATCTTCGGCAATAAATAATCCATCGATAGGCGAATTCACATTGTTAGGTTGATTAGCAAAATCGGCTTCCTTTACCCAGAAATCTTTAGCATAGGTTGTAGTTGGGCGCATGAATTGTGGTTTCCAGAATGCCCATTGTCCACCCCACTCCATGTAATTGCTCGTAGAAGACTGCATGCCTTCTGGATAATCCGCAGCTTCACCGTTCAGCTCATAGGTTTTGCCTTCGATACCGTATTGCAACAGATCATAAAGTGTCTGATCGGTCTCCACCATATCAAGGAAACGCAGAACTCGGTCTGGATGTTTGGAGTTTACATTGATGGCAACAACATTGGCGAGTGCTGTTCGGTTAACATATTTCTTGTCTGGATACATAAGTGACATTCCTTGTTTATAGGTGGCATCGGAAAAGCCTGGATCTGCATAAGCCCATTCATGAGAGGTTACCGTAAAGAGCAATTTACCATTTCTCCATTGGTCCTCCGCACCTTCTTTATCGATCATAGCGTCTCTGTTGATCAGTTTGTCGTCATACCATTTTTTCGCCAGAAGCGAAGCTTCGAGGAAGAACGGCTGTTGTTCAACAGATTGAATAGTAATCTTAGGATCATTCAGATAAAAGCCCAGACCATGGAAGTTAAGATCTACCCATTCATCGCGAATATAATACAGAGATAGTGGTGTCGTACGGGAAAGCTTCTCATTCGGATAAGCCTTCTTCAATTCACGAAG
>DASXLR010000021.1:0-24936 GCA_036496075.1 Paenibacillus sp.
CATCATTGCCGATGTGGTAGACAAACGGGGTCAGGCTGAGGAATGGCTAGCGCATTATGCGAAAAAAATTGATGCAGTAAACGCACAGCTTGATCATTATATCGGAGCACGGGGAACCGCCATTGTCTGGGAAATCGGATCAGGGACCGCCTACTGCTTCAGTAGCAGCTATGGAAGGGGCTGCCACATTTTATATGAAGACCTTGGCTTTCATCTCCCGATAGCACTGCTTGAAAAAGACATCCTTCAATTGGGGTATATTGAGACTCCAATTGAAATGATGGCTGCTTATTCTGCCGACCATATTTTTATAGTTTCCGTGCCCTCAGAACCAGCGCACATTACACGTATGCACCGTTTGTTCCAATCCGAGGCGTGGCTCTCTTTGGAAGCAGTTCGGTTAAATCGAGTTTATCTGTTGGACCAGCCGGATCTGTTTTACGGTTTTGATCCCCTATCTTCACAGGTACAACTGCGGGAACTCTCCCGCGTACTGACATCATAATTGTCCATGACCTTTGATCACTTTAAGGCATAGTATTTTGAATTCTAAAGTTGTAAAGTTATAAATGAGAATGATAATCATTATATAAATAGGGGGGTTTACTTTGTTTAATCTATATTACATGAAGAAACGGCTGATCCTGCCGTTACTGCTTCTGCTTACCGTACTCGTATCCGCATGCGGAACTTCCGGGACAACAGCTACCAATCAATCGGATAGCCAAACAGAGGTAAACCCGACTCAGAGCTCTGGATCTGCCAGCAATGATGTCAAGGCGGTAAATGAGGATAGCAATGCGGTTAAAACAATCACTACGGTGAATGGCGATATCGAGGTTCCCGTTCATCCCAAAAGGATTGTTGCCGAGGAATATCTGGGTAGCTTGATTGCGCTTGATGTGATTCCGGTCGGCGCTCCCGGGCTAACGCTTGAAAACTATTATTTTAAAGACGCGCTCAAGGGTGTAGAAAATACCGGAACTTATGGGCAAGTGTCACCTGAGAAACTCATTTCTCTAGAGCCGGACTTGATTATTTCAGGAATGGCGGATAGCTATGAACGGTTAAGCAAAATTGCTCCGACAATTATTATTCCTTACGGCACGCTGAAAAATGCCCACGAAGAGCTAACGTATTTCGGAGAGCTATTCGGCAAGGAAAAAGAAGCAAAAGCCTGGCTGGACAATTACGACCAGAAAATTTCAGCAGCCAAAGCCAAGGTGGATAAAGCTATTCCGGCAGACGCTACCTTCTCGATTCTTGAACTTGGAGATAAATCGGTATGGACTTATGGCGATAACTTCGGTCGCGGTGGACAACCCATCTTTCAGGCATTTGGTCGCAAGCCACCCGCAGCCGTAGCTGATGAAATTATGGAGAAGCAATGGGCAGAGTTGTCGACGGAATTGCTTGATAAATACGCTGGAGATTATCTGGTTGTGACCTCCAATAAGCTCACCCTAGACGATCTTAAGGCTGATCCGATCTGGAGCAAACTACCAGCCATGAAGAATGGCCATGTATACGTTTGGCCGGAGGAGCGTTCCTGGTACTATGACCCCATCGCGGTTCTGTCCCAAACCGAGGAGCTGGCAAACTGGCTTACAGGCGGGAACTAACCCGCAAGTGAAATCTGGGAATCAGCCCGCTATGATCCATAAAGGAAACAAAGAACCGTCAGGCCATTCTGACGGTTCTTTGTTTCCTTCAACCTTACCCCGATAGTGAACACACCACCCATGATGCTTCTTACAGTAAAATAAACGGATGCTACTATAAGTATAAGAACCCTGTCTAGCCAATACTTCATACTATCGTATCCTATCGAAAGTAAATTGATTAAAATTTAGCATCTCTATTCATTTCATAAATATCAATGGTATCTTCATGTATTTCAATTGCTATTACAGTATCGTCTTTTTTTAAAAATTGAACATGCCCCATCCGCCTATCTTCCAATTCCACCCATCCTAAATCTTTTAATTTTTGAAAATAACTATTAAGTGGATAAAGCCCTTGTTCTCCCCCTATATTTTCCAATTCGTATCTAACTCCTATTTTAACATTTGGATTGCTTGAATTTGTCGTTATTTCTATTTGTTTTGCATTTTTCGGAATAGGAATTTCGTCATTTATTGATGACTCCTTATATCCTATTTCCTCATCATTTGAAGGTGTACAACCATTTGTAAATATTAATAAAGGTAACAAAATGAAAGCAATTAAATATTTCTTCAAACTTATCTCTCCTTATCACTAACTAACTTCACAAAAAAATTAAATCCCTTGTAAATTCTTCTTCCCGTTAGCTTAGTAAGAAAAAAAATGTTCGTGGAAGATTGGTATTTGTCTCATTTACAGTAAACAAGCAAGAGGTAACCAGCATTTTTTCTTATTCGACGTTGTGTTCTCATATTCCTTGCTATCTAAGTAACGGAACCAAGCCAGATAATGTTGCAAATACTTAGTTTCCACACCATTAAAGCGGTTAATCCAACGTTTAATTTGACTATGATCACGCCTGTTAATCAGCTAATTTTTGGTATATTTGGTGTCAAAAAAATGTGTTTGTCCAACACTCTAGTCATAGCGATGACCCACTCAACCTACACTTGATTATGCTGAATTTGTTCTTTAAAGCGGATTAGGGGTACAGACTTGCAGGGAAGAGCATAGAATTTCACGTAACTATACACCCCATTGTCACGGCTAACCATACAAGTTCTTGTCCCTCGAGCAACTGGACAACGAAACTTCAACCTATTTACTTGATCATCCGCTGTTAGGAGAAAAGATTTAGATCGCTAAAGAAATTAAGTAGAAATGAAAAAAGGCCACATGCGATGCGGCCTTTTTGCTGTGAGCGAAATGTAAAGTGAAACTTGGTGAACAATAAATCTTAAGCGGAAGTGTAAAAGATATCTACTATACAGTTTACTGACACGCCTCAGCAAGAATACGAGCAATCTGTTCGCTATCCTTTTCTCTGTAGACATGTTCATGATAATGGGGTTGATGAATGTCCTTCCACCCCTTCTCTACAGCCTTTTTGTAATAATGTTTAGCACGTTCCTTCTCACCGATCAAATAAAACAAACAGGCTGCGTTCCAATACAGTGCTACATCTCCATTCCAGTCCCAACCTATATCAAGCGCTTGCGCGTAACTCCAAGCTGCACGAGCGTAGTCTTTATCCACGCCATACTTCATATCACCACGCATATAATGGTTTCCATTGACTAGTAGGTTATTTAAGGGGAGGTTCCACCCGAACAGGATTGGAAAATCGGCAAGCAACTCGAAACCTACAGATAAGGCTGTTCTTTGCGACCCTGTATTATTGGACCAACACTGCCAACCCACTCTTGTTATGCCCCGTTGTTTGGCGAGTGAGAGCGCGCCTAATGCCGTCTTCCGTGCCCACCCATGACCTCGATAGCTTTCATCCGTTTGAATACCAAGTTCACACTCGTTTCCAACTACCCAATCTGTAAGGCACCAGCTTATAATGGTCGGACCCTCATCCGTATCTTGTATAGCAGCACATCCCCAACCTTTGTCCTCATAAGTCTCTAATGAAGACCATCCACCTAGAATTTCACTTATTACACCATCAAGCCCTACTATATCTATTCTCTTCAAAAAATCTCTATTTATTGGAACAATATCATCATCAAGGTGAGCATCTATACTATTGAGATCGTGAGTATAAGTCATTCGCCCACTTCTCATAGGTAATAAATCTTTCATAATCACCTCTAGAGCACTTTTCCAAGTCTCAATCGATGGATAAAACAAAACATAGTCTAACTGACCATCCGACGCAAGCGCGGGTAACAGCTCCAATTTGAACAGATTATTAACTTCTTCAAGAAATAGGCTGTTCTTCGGACTCCCCCCCAGAAAAATACCTTGAGGACTTGTCAGTACTGCTGTCGTACCGTCATTAGACAAGAAAACCCTACCGGATACAGATCCTGTAATGACACCTTTAATTGATAAATGTTGCTGCAATGCTTCAAATAGACCTGCTACTTTATTAAAATCTTCGCTAGTAAGTTCCATTCCGTGAGCCATACTCTTGGAATACGTCATGTCTTTTCCTCCCATAAACTTATGAGAGATTTTATTCAGCTACAAATATAAACCTCTCATATGCTTCTCGATTTGTTTGTTCGTATTCAAACACCATCACTCCTTTAGATGTATTAGAGGATTAAACTCTTAAGTGAATTACACTTGATGCCCCTGTTCAATCATGGATAAATGTTACAGTATAATCAAGGTAGAGTTTATATATATTCAATCTTTCCTTCTTCCTTCCTTAACTGGACTCGTACTATTTCCAATAACCTAACTCTAAATTTCAAAAAATGATAAATAATAGACCGGGTCCCTCCTCTTTGGAGGTGACCCGGCCTCTTTAGCTTTTTTCATATAGTTATTTAAGTCCGTTCTATACACTCTGTTCACTTATCCCCAACTCAGGGTCAAAGGTGAGCATCTTTGTCGCTATTTTATCTATGAAGAATCGATCATGACTTACCGTAACTACAGCTCCAGGGAAATGGATGAGCGCCTGCTCCATAACCTGAATACTTGTCAGATCCAAGTGATTCGTAGGCTCATCTAATATAATAACCGCAGCTCCTGAGAGCAAGCATTTAGCTAGAGCCACTCTGGCCTGCTGTCCACCGGATAGATTACCGATGACTTTACTCAGATCCATTTCTGAAAATTGAAGCATCGTTAGAAATTTATTTACTTTCTTACGGGTAGCATTTAAACCAAGTCCAGAGATATTCACTGCATGGCTAACGGTATCCTTAAGATCAAGCTCATCCCACATTCGGTTGAAATAGGCGTAGCTGACGCCCCTCTCCCAGATCACCTCACCAGAATCCGGTTGTTCTTGCCCTGTAAGCACCTTAATGAGGGTGGACTTCCCGCTTCCATTGGGTCCCACGATGACCAGTCGATCTTCCTTCTGAATATCAAAACTTATGTTCTCAAATATCGACCGACCGTCATACGTCTGTCCGATTCCTTTCACTTCGCATAGCTTGTCTGGGAAACGTAAATTTTCATATATATCGGTGATCAGCACATTCACTGGATGTGGATCAACCCGCTTCTTCATATCCGCTAGCTTACGCGATAGTCGGTCTTTCGAGGTTTTTTTGTTGGAACGGTTATCGATGGCTTCTGACTCCATAATGAGAAGTTCTTCCTCCCATTCGAACTGGCGATCCAACACTTTCTTACGCATCTTCTTCTTCCGTATGTAATCGGTATAATTCCCTTCGTATTCTTGAAAATGATAGTTCTCAATCTCAATCGTTCGCGTAACGACTCTATCGATAAACTGCCGATCATGCGACACTAGAATCATCGCTCCATTGAATCGGTGTAACCACTGCTCTAACCATACCAGACCTTCTAAATCCAAAAAGTTAGTCGGTTCATCGAGCAATACAACATCGGGCATCTCGATTAGTATCTTCGCTAGTGCGGCGCGATTCCTCCAACCTCCGGACAACTCACCGACAGGCTGATTACGCGATCTATCATCGAACCCCAATTTGGTTAGGACCGTGTCGATTTCAACAGAAACATTCCAACCATCCAAATGCTCCATTTGTTCAAAAAGCTCTGCTTGGCGCTCTAATAGTTGATCCATCTGGGCATCATCCGTTACTTGGCCGAGCTTCCCTCCTATTTCCTGTAGTTCCCGTTCGATAAGTGCAACCTGCTCGAAGCATAATTCTAACTCCTGTTGAACAGACAAACCTCCGCTCAGTTCCGAGAATTGAGAGAAATAACTTATCTTAACCTGAGGGTCCAATTCCACTTTTCCAGCTGTAGGCTCTTCTTTACCCATAATTAGCTTGAAAACAGTCGATTTACCGGCTCCGTTTCGTCCAATAAGACCAATCCGTTCCCCTTTGCTCACACGAAAATAAATATCCCGAAAAATCAATGTGTCTTCATATTTCTTAGTTACATTCTCCATACGAATTACGCTCAAATCTATCACCCTCTAGTTCCTCTATTTAATCTGATAAAAGTCGTGTGCTTATCCTAGTGTACTTCGATCACTCAAGCGTGATTATAACACTAGATCGCTTTTCATACATCACACCCATAGATTCGATACCATAACGAAGTTTATTTACAAGTGAAGAAATATGTCCAGCTACATGAAAAGACCAAGTGAAAGTCTATTCACTTGGTCATAAGGGTGCTTACTTCATGTATATTTAGAGATTTGCTGTGTTTCTTTACTATTCTGTTACGATATCATAGATAAGGACAGCTGGCTCCGAATGGTCTCCGATACGGATATTCTCATAAATTTTAGCCATTATGTCGTTTACATTTTCACGATTAGAATGAATGGTTACCAAGGATTCTCCCACTTTCACAGGATCACCAATTTTTTTGTTTAGCATTAGACCTACGGCTAGATCGATTTCTGATTCTTTTGTCGCTCGTCCAGCGCCTAACAACATAGCAGCAATACCAATCTCATCCGCTACAATTTCGGCTACAACACCGTCTTCTTTAGCAGGTACTTCGATTAGATATTTCGCTTGTGGCAATTTCTCCGGATGATCTACTACCGACGGATCTCCACCTTGGTTCGCGATAAATTCTTTGAATTTATTTAAGGCCTTACCATTACTTATAACTTCTTTTAGCATTTCTTCAGCTTCTTCAAGCGAGCTTGCTTTATTCGCCAAGAACACCATTTGACGACCCAAGGCAAGACACAACTCTTCCAAGTCTTTAGGCCCTTTACCTTGTAATGTATCAATTGCTTCTTTCACTTCGAGCGCATTTCCTATAGCAAATCCAAGAGGTTGGCTCATATCAGAGATGACGGCCATCGTTTTACGACCCACATTATTGCCGATACTAACCATAGCATGTGCCAGTTCCTTGGCATCTTCTACAGTCTTCATAAATGCGCCTGCTCCTGTCTTCACATCCAGGACAATCGCATCAGATCCAGCAGCAATTTTCTTACTCATAATAGAACTAGCAATGAGTGCTATCGAATCAACTGTTGCAGTTACGTCGCGAAGAGCATATAACTTCTTATCTGCAGGTGTAAGATTTCCTGATTGCCCGATGACCGCAATTTTATCCTTGTTGACCAAGTTCACGAATTCCTCTTTACTAATCTCCACATGGAACCCTTCAATGGCCTCCAATTTATCAATTGTGCCTCCAGTATGACCCAATCCACGACCTGACATCTTCGCCACTGGGATATCCAATGCAGCAACAAGAGGTGCCAAAACAAGAGTTGTGGTATCGCCTACCCCACCTGTGGAGTGCTTATCTACCTTCACGCCTTCAATCGCCGACAAGTCAATCGTATCGCCTGAATTCACGATCGCCATTGTTAAATCAGCGCGCTCCCGCTCTGTCATATCTTGGAAAAAGATCGCCATCGCCAAGGCACTCATTTGATAATCTGGAATCTCGTCTTTCGTATAACCTTCTATAATGAAATTGATTTCCTCTGTCTTCAGTTCTTTACCATCACGTTTTTTTGCAATAAGATCGACCATTCTCATCGTATATTCTCCTCACATTTGCTATTTATTATAGTGTCTAACTACAGAGAAATAACTGTATCAAGGGCCACTTCCATCATGTCGTTGAAAGTGCTTTGTCGTTCTTCCGAAGTTGTCTCTTCCCCAGTCAATAAGTGGTCACTCACAGTCAAGATAGTTAGGGCATTAACACTGTACTTCGCTGCCAATGTATACAACGCGGTTGTTTCCATTTCCACGCCCAAGACACCATGACCCATCAGTTTCTCAACAATCGATTTGTCATCTCTATAGAAGGTATCTGAACAGAAGACGTTACCTACATGCATTTTCAAACCTTTAGCTAAACCACGTTCATATGCTTCCTTTAGCAGTGAGAAACTAGCAATTGGTGAGAAATCATAGCCACCAAATACATGACGATTTACACTGGAATCTGTACACGATGCCTGAGCTAGAATGACTTCACGAACGTGAACACTCTCCTGCATAGCGCCACAAGTACCCACACGAACCAAGTTCTTCACACCATATTCTTGAATGAGTTCATTCACGTAAATACTAATTGAAGGAACTCCCATCCCCGTTCCCTGCACGGAAATTCTCTTGCCTTGATAAGTACCCGTGAAACCTAACATGCCTCGAACCTGATTGTAGCAAATAACATCTTCCAAGTACGTTTCTGCTATAAATTTAGCCCGTAGGGGGTCTCCTGGTAATAATACTGTTTCTGCAATTTCACCTTGTTTAGCTCCGATATGTGTACTCATGTGTAATTGTCTCCTTCTACTATGTTATTGTAATTCCGATAAAAAGCTGGTACCATGCTGCGGCATCGTAACTTCAAAGTTCTCTGCAATGGTTGCGCCAATATCCGCAAAGGTATCTCGTAAAGGTAGTGCATGACCTTGTTTAAACCGCGGTGAATAGACTAGGAGCGGCACATATTCACGAGTATGGTCCGTTCCGCGGTAGGTAGGATCATTACCATGATCTGCGGTGATAATCAGAAGATCATCCTCAGTCATCTTGGCGAATACTTCCGGTAAGCGAGTATCATAATCTTCTAATGCTTGTCCATACCCACTTGGATCTCGGCGATGACCATATAACGCATCAAAATCGACAAGATTTATGAAGCTGAACCCCTTGAATGATTCATCAAAAGTCGCAATGAATTTATCCATACCATCTGAATTAGAAACCGTACGAACGACTTGAGTGACCCCTTCACCGTCAAAAATATCTGAGATTTTTCCGAGAGCAATGACATCATAATTGGCATCCTTGAGTGTATTCATGACTGTGGGACTGAAAGGCTTCAACGCATAGTCGTGACGATTAGATGTACGTTTGAATTCACCCACTTCACCAACGAAGGGTCTGGCGATGATTCTGCCCAGCATATACGGATCTTCTAACGTGATCTCTCTACAAAATTCACAAATCTCATATAATTCCTTTAAAGGCACGACATCTTCATGTGCAGCGATTTGAAGTACTGAATCCGCAGATGTATACACGATTAAAGCGCCTGTCTTTACATGCTCTTCTCCAAGTTCTACAATAATTTCTGTTCCACTGGCTGGCTTATTTCCAATGACCTTACGGCCCGTTTTCTCTTCAATCTGATTAATTAATTCATCAGGGAAACCATTCTCGAAGACGCGAAATGGTGTATCAATACGCAAGCCCATCATTTCCCAGTGTCCTGTCATTGTATCTTTGCCACTGGACGCTTCTTGCATCTTCGTGTAATAAGCAAGGGGTTGATCGGCTTTAGGCACGCCTTGAATTTCCCTAATATTGGATAACCCAAGTTTAGCCATATTGGGCATTTCCAGCCCTCCGCATTCACGGGCAATATGTCCTAAAGTATCAACATCAAAATCATCGAATTGAGCAGCATCTGGCGCTTCTCCGATACCTACCGAGTCCATAACAATGAGGTGTATCCGTTTAAATGGTGTCATTGGTAATTGATTCCTTCCTCTCATGATTCTCTAATATTTTATATAAATAGTCCAGCTATGATTGCAGACAGGACACTAACTAACGTTGCTCCATATATTAGTTTCATACCAAAGCGAGCCACAACATTCCCTTGCTTCTCATTCAGACCTTTTACAGCACCCGCGATAATACCGATGGACGAGAAATTTGCAAATGAGACAAGGAATACGGACACAATCCCAGTAGTGCGTGCAGATAGCTCGGTGTTCTTGCTAAGCTCGAGCATGGCGACGAACTCATTGGATACCATTTTCGTTGCCATAATGCTTCCCGCGTCAACAGCTTCTTTCCATGGAACACCCATAATAAAAGCAAAGGGTGCAAAAATGTAACCGAGTAATTGTTGAAACGACACGCCGAATATACCATTAAAGAGCCCGTTAATCATGGCAATCAAAGCCACGAAACCAATCAACATGGCTGCTACCACAACAGCCACTTTGAAGCCGTCCATGATATATTCCCCAAGCATTTCAAAAAACGATTGTTTCTCTTCTTCCTGTACCTCTAGAATATCCTCTTCTTCCTCGACAATATAAGGGTTCAGTATAGAAGTAATAATAAATCCGCCAAACAAGTTAAGCACAAGTGCGGTTACTACATATTTAGGATCTATGATTGCCATATATGATCCCACAATAGACATGGATACGGTAGACATCGCCGAAGCACACAATGTATAGAGACGATGTTTCGGTAACAAACCGATTTGTTTTTTGACAGAAATGAATACCTCGGATTGTCCCAGAATTGCTGAGGCAACCGCATTGTACGACTCCAACTTACCCATGCCATTCACCTTACTAAGTATAAGGCCAATATATTTAATTATAAAGGGCAAGACTTTGATGTACTGCAGAACACCAATAAGGGCTGAAATGAACACAATCGGCAATAACACCGATATAAAGAACGAGAATTGCCCTTCATTGAGAATCCCGCCAAATACAAAGTCAACACCAACGCCTGCATACTCCAATAATTTTTCAAAGGCACTTGAAATGCCTTTAATTAAGAAAGACCCTACAACCGTATTTAACAACACAGCGGCTAAAATGACTTGTAAGATAATCATAACAATTAATGGTCGATATCGAATCTTCTTTTTATTGTTACTGGCGAAGTAAGAAAGTCCAAAAACAATTAGTAATCCAAGTATAACAAGTAAGTATTTCATGTTGTGTTTTTCTCCTAATGATTAATTGAGTTATTCTACATCGAATCAATGTGAAGCGCTTACATATTTATCCATCAAAACCAAATTATTTGTTCATATCCTTAGATTGGAATGCTCCCGGCAAAAGTTGCGCCATAGTCCATTCTTCTGTGTTTCCATGGAGATTCGTTAAATAAATCTTGGTATTCTCATCACAGAACTCCGCCAACACTTGCCGACAAGCACCACATGGAGAGACAGGACCTTCTGTATCCGCCACCACTGCAATCGCCTCAATAGTATGTTCTCCTTCTGAGACTGCTTTAAAAATAGCTGTTCGTTCTGCACAATTAGTTAGACCATAAGAAGCATTCTCAATATTACAACCTGTGTAGATTCGCTTGCTTCCCGTCAATAAAGCTGCTCCAACCGCAAAATGGGAATAAGGGATATGAGCATGCTTGCGTGCCTCTATTGCCTCTTTAATCAACTGTTCTTTCAACACTATTCCCCCTATGGGGCTGCCCCATAATGGGGCAGCACAAATTATAATATTATTAGTAAGACGAGGTTGATTGCTCGCCTTCCATTATTTTCACGCCTGAACTCGCACCAATTCTAGATGCACCTGCCGCAACCAATTGTTCCATATCTTGAAGATTACGAACTCCTCCAGAAGCTTTGACCCCGATCTTGTCGCCAACAACTTGACGCATCAGAGCCACATCCTCAGCCTTTGCTCCGCCAGTCGAGAATCCCGTCGATGTTTTAACATATTCAGCCCCAGCTTTAACCGAAAGTTGGCAAGCCACTTTCTTCTCTTCTTCCGTCAAGAGACAAGCTTCAATAATCACTTTTACAAGCGCTTTGCCCGCTGCGGCATCGACGACCCCTTTAATATCTTGTACAACATAATCATAATCTCCGTCTTTCAAAGCAGCGACGTTAATGACCACATCAACCTCATCCGCTCCACATTCAATAGCATGGCTTGCTTCAAAAGCTTTGGTTGCACTAGTATTCGCTCCAAGTGGAAATCCGATCACCGTACACACATTCACTTTGCTATTTGCCAACTGTTCAGCCGCATAGGATACCCACGTTGGATTTACACATACGGATGCAAATTCATATTTTATAGCTTCTTCTGTTAATTTGGTGATCTCAACTTTCGTTGCATCTGCGCGTAAAAGCGTATGATCGATCATTCCTGCTAATTTTAAATTTAACATTTCCCCATCACCTTTCTCTTATGCAAATCCTTAACCACATGATTACAATAACATCTCCATGAACAAATGTAAACACTAATTTGAAATTATGTTCATGGTTAGAGATCACATTAACATTCTAGCCATATTATCCGTGATAACAACGGCCCAGTTCTGCTGAATTCTGTTTACAGGGACATTACTGTCTGCTAGAATAGGTCACATCTTATTGTTAACCACAAAATAATTATAGGTTAACAATATAAAAATTAACGGATGGTGATATTTTTTGATAACAGATTACGAACGGCTTGCTACCCTCAATAAGGCTCACTTATGGCATCCTTTTACTCAAATGAAAGACTACAATAACGCTGACCCTCTCATTATTGAACGCGGCGAAGGCATCAAGCTCTATGACGTTAATGGGCGCGCTTATTTTGACGGTTTTTCTTCGGTTTGGCTTAATGTCCATGGACATAACGTTCCGGAGCTAAATCAAGCGATCACGGACCAGCTAGGGCGTGTCGCACACTCTACCCTACTTGGAATGGCAAATGTACCCGCCATTGAGCTTGCAGAAAAGTTGGTGGGGATCGCCCCACAAGGGTTAACGAAAGTATTTTATTCTGATTCAGGAGCAACCGGTGTCGAGATTGCGATCAAAATGGCTTTTCAATACTGGCATAATCTAGGAAAAATAAATAAAAAGACATTTATTACAATGAATCAAGCGTACCACGGAGATACGATTGGTGCGGTTAGTGTAGGTGCCATTCCGTTGTACCATGAGACGTTCCGCCCTATGCTGTTCCCTTCTCACGTCATTCCATATCCCTATGCTTATCGCCATGAAGGCGGTGAAGCGGAAGCATTGGAAGCTACACTAACGGCACTGCGTAAGTTGCTCGAGACGCAAGCGGATACGATAGCAGCTTTAATTGTGGAGCCGATTGTACAAGGCGCCAGCGGTATCATTGTCATGCCGCCAGGATGCTTACGTGAGATGGCTGCACTGTGCCGCAAGCATGGGGTATTGTTCATCGCTGACGAGGTGGCGACTGGTTTCGGTCGGACGGGCGCTATGTTTGCTTGTGAACTCGAAGACGTTTCTCCTGATTTGATGGTAATCGGAAAAGGCCTTACAGGCGGGTATTTGCCTGTGGCAGCGACGCTTGCAACAGACGAGGTGTACAATGCATTTTATGCTGATTACCTAGAACAGAAAACATTTTTCCATGGTCATTCCTTTACAGGTAACCCACTGGGTTGTGCCGTTGCTTTGGCTAGCTTGAAGCTGTTTCAAGAGCGTAACATGATAGAGGGAGTAAGAACAAAGGCGTCATTCGTAGAGCATAAGCTCACAGCACTTAAAGATCGCCCACATGTTGGTGAAATCCGGCAAAAGGGATTGATGATGGGTATCGAGCTAGTACGCGATAAGATTACACGCGAGCCCTACGATTGGGCAGAACGAATTGGCGTTCGCGCCAGTCATAGGGCAAGAGAACTCGGAATGCTAACGAGGCCTCTTGGCAATGTAATCGTCTTTATCCCTCCGCTTGCAAGCAGTGAAGCTGAGCTAGATGAAATGACAGATATTTTGGCTAAATCGATACTTAACGTCACCGAAGGGGGCTCCGTTACGTGAACATAGTGAACGCAGACACGATACGCGGATTATTTATAACAGGTACAGACACTGGCGTTGGGAAGACAGTTATGACGGCAGCCATTGCTGCTGTGCTTCGTGCTGAAGGATTGAATGCTGGTGTCTGGAAGCCGATTCAGTCTGGTGCACCACTTGGCAGCGGAGTTACCGACAGTGAACGACTACTGAAAATCACAGGAATCGATGAGCTACCACAGGCAGTAGCACCATATACATTTGAAGCTCCGCTTACGCCACTACTCGCTGCTAAGCAGGCTGGTGTGAACCTTACGTTAAAGGAGTTGATCGCTGCCGGTAAACCATTAACTAAACGTTACGATACACTTCTCATTGAAGGTGCAGGCGGTGTCGCTGTACCACTGACTGATGATGCCCTCGTGGCGGACTTGATCGCGGAGCTTCGCATACCTGCTCTCATTGTAGCCCGTTCTTGCCTTGGCACGATTAATCACACACTTCTGACGGCGTCATTCCTGCGACATCGAGGAGTCCCCATTATAGGCGTCATTATGAATGACGGCGAATTAACGGAGCAGACTCATGATCCTAGTGTTGCTACGAATGCGGAACTAATTGAGTATTACAGCGGCCTTAAGGTACTAGGAAGGTTTCCTCGCTTACACGACGATGCGAATTCAGAGACGTTGGTACATACCTTACGAACAACAATACAATTCGCGCCTATCAGACAGGCATTGGCAGTTCAGACTATAGGAGGATGATGGATATGGAAACTATTGCAACAGCAATGAAATGGGAACTACTTGCAAACAAAGCGTTAGAAGGGGAACTTATAACGTTAGAGGAAGGACTCGCTGTGCTCGAATCTAATCATGATGAGGTTCTGCTACTCATGCAGGCTGCGTTTAAAGTGAGAAAACATTTTTACGGTAAAAAAGTCAAGTTGAACATGATCATCAACGCTAAAAGTGGTCTTTGTCCCGAGGACTGTGGCTATTGCTCGCAATCTATCGTTTCGACGGCGCCTGTTGAAAAATACACCCTGCTCGATAAAGATACGTTACTTGCCGGCGCACGTGAAGCCATGGCTCGTAAAGCTGGAACCTATTGCATCGTAGCCGCTGGAAAAGGCCCGACAAATAGAGAGCTGGATCAAGTGGTGGATGCGGTTAGAGAAATCCGTGAAACGATGCCGCTAAAAATCTGCGCATGTCTAGGCATTCTGAAGGACGAGCAAGCTGAACGTCTTGCAAATGCGGGTGTACATCGATATAACCATAACTTGAACACCAGCAAAGCCAATTACCCATCTATCACCACAACCCATACCTACGATCAACGTGTTGAAACATTAGAAAAAGTTAAGACGCACGGCATGTCCCCTTGTTCTGGTGTCATTATCGGCATGGGCGAAACGAATCAAGAAATGGTTGAAATGGCTTATGAACTCCGCGAGCTCCATGCGGACTCCATTCCAATTAATTTCCTAAATGCGATTCCGGGAACTCCACTGGAAAATGCAGGACGCACGCAGCCATTACAAGCGTTGAAAGTACTAGCCTTATTCCGTTTCATCTGTCCTTCACAAGAAATCCGTGTGGCAGGCGGGCGTGAGATCAACCTTCGTACATTACAGCCACTGTCTCTATACGCTGCAAATTCACTTTTTGTTGGTGATTATTTAACGACAGCAGGTCAAGACATTTCGGTTGATCATCAAATTATCGAAGATATGGGCTTTGAAATTGAATTAAATGCTCTTTAAGGGGGTGACAAGCATGAAATGGATAGAAAAAGAGCTTGAATTATTGGCTAATACCTCCATGGAGCGTTCCTTGCATGATAGTTCCCCAGTACCCAAATCCCCAGGATATACGGTCCGTGGAGAACGATTGCTCCTCAACCTGTCCTCTAATGACTATCTTGGACTTGCACAGCATCCTGCCATCATAGAAGTGATGCGTGAAACAATGCTCATGGAAGGAGTTGGATCTGGCGCCTCGCGGCTTGTGACTGGAAATAGCCCCCTTTATAGTCGTCTGGAAGCTGCGCTGGCCGAATGGCAAGACTGTGAATCCGCGCTTGTATTTGCAAATGGTTATATGGCTAATGTTGGTGTTATTAGTGCGCTTGTAGGTCGAGGTGATGTTGTACTCAGCGATCAGATGAATCATGCGAGCATTGTGGACGGCATTGTATTGAGCCGCGCTGAACATGCCCGGTATCGTCATAACGATATGGAACATCTGCGCACATTATTAAATAAATATAGTGATAAACGGAGAAAGCTGATCGTTACCGACGCTGTCTTTTCCATGGATGGCGATCAAGCTTGTCTACAGGAACTCGTTAGGATCAAACACGAGTATGGAGCCCTATTGATGGTGGATGAAGCACACAGCGGTGGAATCTATGGCATGCGTGGCGAGGGATTGTGCCATGAGCTCGGGCTGCAGCATGATGTAGATATTCATATGGGCACATTCAGCAAATCGTTCGGCGTCTATGGTGCGTATATCTGTGGCAGTCGCATGCTCATTCGATGGCTAGTGAACAAGGCCAGACCGCTCATCTATTCTACCGCGCTACCTCCTGCTATCGTAGCTGGTATTTCAAAGGCATTACTATTGGTACAAGTCGAGCGCTGGCGCAGAGAAAGGTTATCCGTAGCAAGCAAGGTATTTCGGTCTGCGCTTGGCACCGCCGGCTTCCAAATAGGTACTGGCGACTCTCCTATCGTACCTCTGATTATAGGCGATAATGCTAAAACTTTGCGCTTCAGTGAGGCTCTTGATGCGTCAGGTATCGCATCAGTGGCCATCCGCCCACCTACTGTTCCTGATGGAACTGCGCGAATCCGTTTCACATTGTCAGCCACGCATACGGATAGAGAGCTAACGGATGCCGCCGCGTAAATCCGCGCTATTGGACATCAATTAGGAGTCTTGAGTCTATGAATACATCGGATAACCATTCTATGAATATCAAGGAAGAGACAGGCGGAACTATTTTGTGGTTGACCGGTTGGAGCATGCCGGATACGGTATTTGATCGACTTCGCTTGTTACTGCCGGATTTTCATCATATTTCTGTAGACTACAGCGATGCCGATTCTCCAGAGGAAATGGTACTCCTTACTGAAACAGCGGCAAGAAATTTCCTATCTTCGGGTGGATCTACTTGTAAGACAAGCCGTGACCCACTATTGATCGGAGGCTGGTCGCTCGGTGGATTACTAGCGCTGAGACTAGCGATCCAAGATTTCGCTGATGGTCTTGTGTTGTTGGCGGCAACAGCCCGCTTTACCCGTTCAAAAGAGGAGTTAGACCGTGGCTGGGCCGATACATACGTTAGGCGGATGATTAGAGGGCTTATAAAGGACCGTCAAGCCGTTGAATGCGAATTTCGACAGCTTATTTTAACAGAGGAAGAATGGGAGAACAATCTTGGTAAGAGCCTTCCCCCAATCGGTAGCTGGACAACCCCGGCACTAATCACTGGTCTTCAGATTTTACGAAATGAGGAGTGCTTATCTCAACTATCCATGATCACTTGTCCGGTACTTCTCGTACACGGTACTGAAGATAAGATTTGTCCTTACGGTGCGGTGTCAGAGCTTATAGCACAATTACCTCAAGCAGAATTACTTACAATACCCGCAAGCGGGCATGCTCCTTTTTTTGGAAGGGAAGCACACATAGCAGATGAACTGAGGAGATGGTGGCATGATCAGTAAGAATAGTGCAATTCAACGTCAATTTAACCGTCATGCAAGTTCATATGATGCTCAAGCCCATATTCAACGTACTATGGCAGATCAGCTTACCAAATCTCTCGTAGAATGGAAAGATGAAGGCTTCACAGATGAATCCAGCATTCTTGAGATCGGCTGCGGTACGGGTGCTCTAACCGAAATTTTAGTAAATAAATGTCCTAACGCTAGTATTACTGCGCTTGATATTGCACCCGCGATGATCGAACAGGCTGAACAACGTGTCTTATCTGCTATAACAAAACATTTGAATGCCCGACAAAGTACAACGGATCGTTTACGATTTCTAAAAGCCGATGTTGAAATGTGGGCGGTCAGGGCAGAGACGGATTCATTCGACCTTATCGTATCCAACGCCTGTTTTCAATGGTTAAGCAATCCTGAGACTACGCTAGGCCACCTTCGGCGGATTCTTCGTTCTAGTGGTTTGTTGATCTTCACTACATTCGGTCCTGATACATTCTGCGAGCTGCATCAGGCATTTAATCAGGTGTATCGAGCCAATGGAATGGAACCACGGCGGCATGGATTATCTTTTCAATCGATAACTCAGTGGGGTCAGTTGCTAGAAGAAGCAGGATTTTCTAATATTCAATATGAATGTTCGATCCAAACGGAAAAGTATCCTACCGCGAGAGATTTTCTTCTTTCGGTTAAAGCAATGGGAGCTAGTACTTCAGAAGCCCCGACGATTCGTGGCCTCAGTCCGCGGCGATTGTTCACCAACATGTATGAGGAATACGAGGACAAGTTCAGCATACACGGAGGGGTTGCTGCCACTTACGATCTTCTATTCATTCAAGCAAAGTCCTAATGATTCATTATCTTAATAAAGCTTGTGCAGTAAATTGATCAGTAATTAATATATTCGCATACTTACCTGCAAGCGCAGCATGAATCGCTCCAATTTTCCGCTGTCCTCCCGCTACAAGAATAGATTTTTCCTTTTTTCTCAGATCGGAAAGATCTATTCCTACCGTACGGTTATTGATTTCCTCACTACATATTTTCCCCTCTGCGTCGAAGAACCGCGAACAGATATCACCTACCCCAGTACGTCCAAGCAACTCCTTCTCTTCTTCATTAAAGTAGCCTAGCCGGAAGAGTAGCGCATCCTCCTTCACAGTTCCAACCGTAAAGACCGCAATATTCGCTTGTTTACCTAGATCAATGATTCGTCCAATATGACGGTCTTCCTCTACCATACTCTTAACCTCAACGCTATCAAATATAACAGGTAAGGGTAAATACCGCGCAATGGTCTGAAATGCATCCGCAAACAAATTCACAATTTCAACTGCGTACGTATTCACTTGAGAGTGGCTCACGCCCCCCTTTAATTGGACCACTTCCACTGCTTTTAATGGTTTAGATTGCAATTGAAGAGCTACCTCGTGCATGGTTGTGCCCCATGTTACACCAATGATATCTCCATCCTGCACGGTTCCATGAATAAATTCAGCCGCTTTTTTACTGATATGCTTTTTAATTTCTTCATAATCATTTAGTGGTGAATAACATAACTGAACCGTGTCTAATTGAAATCGCTTCTTCAGCTCACTAGATAAGATATCCAAGTCTTCACGGGGGTCAATAATATCTATTCTTACATATCCTTTATCTTTGGCATGTTGTAGTAATCTAGAAACCGTTGGCCTTGATAAGCCCAACTGAGAAGCTATCTGCTGCTGACTATAATCAGATTGATAATAAAGTCTTGCCGCTTCAATACTTAAGCTTTGTTTCTCACTATCCATTTATTATCCAACTCACTTCATTTTATTTGATCGACCATGTAGTCTTCATTATACATATATCCCTTATTGATTTTCTACGCCCCATTTGCAAATTCCCTCTAATATCGGCATCAATGTTCTACCTCTTGGAGTTAAAGAATACTCCACTTTCGGTGGGATTTGTTGATATTCTACTCTATTTACAATGCCACTGCATTCTAATTCACTTAGTTGAGAGCTTAATACCTTATGGGTAATAGCTGGCAGTTGTCTTTTTAATTCACCATAACGCATCACTTTCTCACACGTTAATTGGTACATGATTCTCATCTTCCACTTTCCTCCGATTATGGACAATGTGTAGTCAAATGGAGTTGGTGTGACTTGTGGCTTAACCACTTGGATCTGTTCATTCATTGAAATCACTCTCCTTGAGGTAAGTATCTAACCCAAAAGTGCATACTGGATTTTAGAATGTTCGAGTTTATACTTAGAGATGGCTACTTAGCTACTATAATTAAATAGAATATCATACAAGTATGGCATTCACTGTTCACTTGATCAAATTTAATCGGAAGAGGATGAATATGCCACAGCTTAATGGACTCACATTTAACACGAGTGACTTGAACGAGCAGGAGATGTATAAACTGATGATCGGATCCGTTGTACCCAGACCTATCGCATGGGTTTCTTCAAAAAGTAAGGATGACGTTGTTAATTTAGCACCTTTCAGTTTTTTTACAGTTGCATCAAGAAACCCGCCAACCCTATTGATTTCAATAGGACCTGGCGTGGACGAACGAGAGGGTACAGTAAAGGATACACTCACAAATATTCGCGAAGTGGGAGAATACGTCATTAATGTTGTCTCAGAGCCACTGAGCGAAGCGATGTTGCGTTCTTCCGCTAGTGTCGAGCCTGCGAATAATGAGTTTGAGCTTGCGGGTTGTCGGACGACAAGAACGTGTTCCGTTAAATGAAAAGAATCTATTCCGATTACCGTTATGTGTGTTCTCTTCTTCTCTTTATTCAGAAAGCTGATCTTTTCTTGTTAAAGATCAGCCTTTTTCTATAGTGAGATCAAGAATGATGAGTGTTATTGAATGGCATTCATCAAAGAGTTTAAAATATGCATCCTCTACCCCAATACTAAGCTCTAATTCTTAAGGAACCCTTATTTATGCTGTTTTTTTTGAAAACTCGTAATAATTCATTTTTATTTTTCCAAATGAAATGTCTTAATTAATTCACTAACTTCCTTTAATGTTTTATATTGTTCCTTTAAACTTTTGCCTTTGATTTTATTTTCGAGATCCAGTGTATCTACAACTTGTGAAACATAAGAGGTATAACTTTCTAATTTTTGATTCATCTCATCATTTGATACATCAGCAACGCGGTTACTTAAAGAAATGCCAACAGGTGATGATGACGTAGGTGAATTAAAGATATTAATATTATTAGGAATATCCACGTACTGACCTACAGAACCACCATATTTTTTTGTTAGAATAAAGTTTTGATAAGTGTTTGCATAAGCTCCGACTAGCGAATTAACATAATCCACACTGTCATCTTGATGGTTAAGTGCTGTCTCTAAATCTAGAAGCACTTCATTTTGCTGAAAAGCGTATTGAAGTATAACTCCTTTTTTCATATCTGTATTTTCTTGATACAATAAAAATAACCAAAATATAAAAACAACATTCAATCCCAATGAAATTGAGATTATTAGTTTCCGTTTACTAATCTTCATATCCGATACCTCCCACTAGAAGTTTATGTGTAAAGGAACTTGCTTTAATAAGCTTTAGCTGGCTTCTGTTCCTGAAGTATCGGTCCAATGGTCACATTAGGATCCTTGTAGTCGATTTTTCGCTTTAGGCTGTCAAATTAATGAACGTTGCGAATCACGAACCAGTAGTTCCAGTAGTCTTTGCTGACCGAGATCTTCTTTCACGCAGTTATTTTTCATAAGAAATATCGCAAGCTCTGATGCCTACATTGATTCTGACACAGTGTTAAAGCGCTTTGCAAGCATTATTTCCTCTTGCTTACAAATTAGTTAATTAGACCCTATCATCTCGGATTTATACAAGTTTATTCTCATTATTGCTTTCTTGCTTAACTACATAGCTAAAGAAATGAAATAACTGTCAAAAGATATCTCTACCCACCGGTATTAACGCTTTTCCCAATTCGCCACCATTAACAAATGCTACGCTTTAAACAACTCGTTACACATGACCATTTTGAATCGAGCAGTGGTCTATTTCAAATCTCTCTATCATCCAATAAACACAAACTAACTATAGCGAAAGCGCAACATTACATTTCGCACTTACAAAATACGACAATATTTCCTATATACTTTTGTTATTTTCTCTATTAGACTGTTTATAACAGCATTTTACATATTAGTAATTATTATCAACTATTTCCCTATTGATAATACTATGCTTTTTTTACTTTGATGAATTAAAGATTCCGTTTTTTATTCATCAAGTTAGTGGTAGGAGGAAGTATTAGAGTTTAGAAGTGAGATTGTGTTAGTTTCTTATTTTTTGCTGTCTTCTATATTCCATGAAAAAGAAAATCATATTTTTCATCTAATTATTTTCTATTGGTAATTACTTGATCGGGGGTGGTCATGGAAAAATAAAGGTTTGTAAGAAAGTGAGCACTAGCGTCGAAAAAACAAAAAATATTTAGGAGGAGTTTTAATTATGAAAAGATTAACGTACTCATTACTTGTTATAGTTATGTTGTTCACATTTTCTATCCCAGCGTATGCTTCTTCCGAAAATAATACTGAAATCAATAATGGCGTAGCTATGTCTATTGAACAATTTGATCAATTGTATGGTCAATCTGATAGTAAAGTAGATGCTATTAGTAACAGTGAGAAAAACGCCAGTATTTCACTTTCTGAAATTTTGATTAAAGATGACACTTTGAGTTTTAAGGCAATTGTAGATTATGATTCTCAACAAAAAGAAGTCATTGCATCGGGGAAGTTGTACAACAGTACTAAGAAAACCATGGGAATTAATAGTGTAGTCGCGGATCTTGAAGATGAAAATAATAACTTTAATATTCATCTTTTTGAAGTGTTCTATGGTAATCAAAAAGCTAGAAATTTATCACTCAATTCAGCAATAGTAGATTCCTCTTTTCTCGAATCTCCACATGTGAATTTTTATATGACTGATTCCAATAACAATGTATTATTATTTGAGATTGCTATTCCTGATGAGTTAAGTAATATAACCGTGAATAATGATGAAGTGACAGCGGCATTTAAAGATTATGCTTGGTTTATAAATGTGTTACCGAAAAATGAAATACAAGAGATAGAAGCAACACCGGAAGCAATCCAAGAAGCGGGACTAGACAGTGTTTCACCATTCGCAATAAATAATGATTCTGATTGGACTGATACAATATTATTCTATGAAGAAAAAATTGGTGGTGTATTATACAAATGGAGAAGTTTACCGATGGGTACTTGGTATGCGCAAAGTGTATCTAATGACACAACTTGGACTAATGCGTTTAAAGTTGCAGAGAGTGCAACAGCCGATGGTGTAGCACTTACAAATATGACTAATATCTATTCATATGAAGATGTAAATCTCGTTACTACTGTGGGAGGCAAGACAAAGATTTCGAGGGCTTATATAGCTGGTGTGTTACAGGGTAAAGCTAGTGGTCAATCTTTAGCAGCTCTAATAGGTGCAAAACTCTATAGTACAGCGCTTCCTGGAGCACCTTCTCTAAGTGATATTAAATCCTGGGCTACTGCTGCTAAGACAGCTATGGTAGGAAAGACCGTTACTTTAGGATCTTCTAATTTAATTGTGAATAATGCTGCGGCAGTTTCACAAGCCGCTAGTTCAAAAAATACTGCAATATATAAAAATACTACGTCATCAGGTGGTCATAGTTTAACTCTACAAACTGTTGCTCAATATAATAGTTCTACAGCTACCTCTGTAAATACTACTGGAATAATGGATATAACTTGGAAAACGAAGTTGGGTAGTTCTAGTCATAATACAGGTTCTAAACATATTGAATTTAGTTACACTAGCAGTCCAAAATAATAGCAATCTAAATTAGTCAATTGGCGACCAAATGGTCGCCAATTTTTATTATCGCTGGAGTAGCCCTTTTAGTAACCCATATTCACTTTTGTCGGATTATTAATAAAACAAAAAGAGACCACGTTGCAGTTAGCTTATATTATTTTGCAGGAAATTTTTTACAATTAGTCTCTTCTCACTTTCAGTGTACAGGTTTGAATATGCGACTTCCCTTCCACTAAGTAAAATGAATTCATCGATATTTCAAGATTCAAGAACCCACCATGCGCTACCACTACTGTTGACCATCACTTGATCAAAGTATTAGAAAGTGAAAGCAATAGCTCGGAACTAAAGTTTTATAACTCTAATTATGGAATGTGACATTGTTTTCGTTTGAATCACGACCTAAACGTAACATTTATTCCGTATGTTACATATCAGGATAACCGAAAGAAATACCAAATAACAATCTGACCTCGTCTGAAACATTAAGAATTGCTCTAACTACATTAGCTTGAAAGCCTAGTATTTTTACTACTCATTCGTTACGTATGATGACAAGCAACCTCATTCAGTGACGATCTTTTTTCGAGTTTTGGTTGTATTCGTTGGCAGATTTCGGTTCGAAGTGGACAACGTCCATAGAACGGACATCCACTGTTTGCATTTTTTTCTTCACTTTCCTCATCTAAAATGAATTCTGACCGATGCTGAATAAAAAAGTTCAAATCAGAGACAACGGAAACTAGCGCTTTCGTATAAGGTCATGACTCGTTCCGATCTCAACAATTTTACCACGATACATGACTGCAATCCGATCGCACATATATCCCGCTGATGTCAAATCATGCGTAATGAACAGCATGGTTAAACCCATTTCATGCTTCAATGATCGTAATAACTTCAATATTCCCATTCGTAAAGAAACGTCTAGCATGGCCGTCGGCTCATCAGCAGCAGGTTTTAATTCCACTTTTTCCAACAGTTCGATGACTTGCTTTCTCTTGGTCTCACTGGTCAAATCCTTCTTATGAGCATGAAGTGGCTCTAATAAGAGATAAAGAAAACGTTTATTCTCGGATTTAATGAATCATAAGGATCTTGGAAAACCATCTGCATTTGTTCACGGTACTTATGTGTATCTCGGACGTTTATTGCGCATAAATCGATACCATTAAACAGAATCTCGCCAGACGTTTCCTTCAGTAGGCGCGACCAACCGAGCCATTGTCGTCTTTCCGCTTCCACTCTCTCCTATAATGTCCATAACTTCCCCTTCTTGAATGGACAAGTTAACATCGTGAACGGCATTTACACTAGCTGTTTTACGGTTAAATACAACTCCAGCATACTTTCATCTATTCCGACCCCATAGTTAAAGTAGACGTAGTTAGTGTAATTAATACCTTTTCCCCTTGTTCCTATATAAATTTAACACCATCATAACTCAGAAAATTACAACAAGCTCAGATAAAATTGGGTAACAGATATGAGTGTTTTAACTGACGAGTATCCGTTTGGGCATTTGTGAAAAAACTCTTTGCGGCAATGGGTACAAGTTCTTGTCTTGGACAAAGGACAAGAACTTGTACCCATAAAATAAAAAATCCACGTTCAGCGCGGATTTCAATAGGTATATGTTCTTGTCCTCTTACAGGACGTCACCCCAAAGTCCTGTGAACTTGTAGATGTACCCGCCGTGCTGAAAGCGCCGATTGCATTCGAACTGAAGCTAGATCGGATTATTCCAGTAGGT
>DASXLR010000022.1:0-91803 GCA_036496075.1 Paenibacillus sp.
TTGGGCAAATGTATCAGCAATGACAATTCATGTAGAGGGGCATGGTCGGGAAGGTATCTTGGAAGGGATAGATATATCCCGAACTGTAGGTTGGTTTACAAGCTTATACCCGGTTCATCTTGATATAACGGGAGCAGCAACTCCTTTGGAAACATTAAAAGCAGTCAAGGAAGAGATACGTCGCATTCCTAACAAAGGGGTCGATTACGGAGCGCTGCGATATTTGAATCCAGAAATGAGTTCTGTATTCAAGCAACAGGTCAAACCTGCAATCAGCTTTAACTATTTGGGGCAGTTTGATCAATTAATTTCTTCCCAATCAATATTTTCAGAACATATTAGTTCTGATGATTCTAATTATGATTATCAATCCATGAGGTTGAATTCGATAGCGGTCATTGGAATTGTCAAAGAAAATAAACTACAAATCACTTGGAAATATAGTAACCAGCAATGGACATCTTCAAGAGTCCAAGCTGTTGTTCAAATGATGCTTGAACAGCTGAAATTACTAAGTCAATGTTCACATATAGATACAACTTATATGGTCTCTGATTTCACAGATGCGGATCTTAATGAAAAATCTTTGAATAAATTTTTAACTAAAATGTCAAAGAAAAGAGGAAGGAAATGAGTGGAATTCTAGATATTTATGGTTTGTCACCCTTACAAAAAGGAATGTTATTTCATACACTTTATGATCACCATGATGAACATTCAGCTTCATATCTTACACAACTGAGTTTTCAGCTCGTTGGATCACTCGATATGAAATCGTTTGAGCAAGCATGGAAATGTATCGTTCACAGGTATGAAGTTTTTCGCACCGTGTTTGAATGGGAGAGTGCCGAAGAGCCTTTTCAAGCGGTACTCCAAGAAGTAGCTTTTGCAGTGAGAACAGAGGATTGGACGAGCCTTTCCAAGGAAGCGCTGGAACTAAATACAATACGATTAATGGATACCGATCGTAGTCAAGGATTTCGGTTAGATGAAGCCCCATTAATGAGAGTTACGGTTATTAAAGAGGGAGTACAGAGATTCAGGGTGATCTGGACCTACCATCATCTTTTGTTAGACGGCTGGAGTGTACCACTTGTATTGAGTGAATTGTTTTCCCATTATCAGAAAATAACTACTGGCGAAATTTTGGATTTTCCTAACCATCCCTCTTATAAAACATATATACATTGGCTTAGAGAGCAGGATAATAAGAAAGCGGAACATTATTGGCGTAAGGAGTTGGAAGGATTTGTAACACCAACTCCACTAGAAATGATGTGCAGAGATTCGGAGAAGTCTTATGGTTATGGAGAATCTTTATTCTATTTAACAGAAGAACAAACACGGATTGTGGGCAGTTGGGCGCGGACTAATCAGATTACTTTAAATACCGTCATTCAAGGAGCTTGGGCTTACTTGTTGAGTCAATATAGTGGAGAAGATGATGTCGTATATGGCGTGACCAGTTCTGGACGGCCTCCTGATTTATCCAATGTGGAAAAAATGGTGGGTTTATTTATTAGCACCTTGCCTTCACGTGTTCAAATCTCAAGACAGGCAGCAATAGGAGAGTGGCTGCGCGAGCTTCAAATAAAAGAGCTCCAGCGAAGACAATATGAGTATACATCTCTAATAGACATACAGGGCTGGAGCGATGTACCAAGAGGAATCCCTTTGTTTCAATCTCTATACGTATTCGAGAACTATCCTATTGATTTCAAAGAATTGATTGCTGGGTTAGAGGTTTCTCAAATTGAAGGCCGTGAACAAACTAATTATCCTTTAAATTTGATAGTTACTCCTAGCAATAGAATATCATTAAAGTTCATGTATGATCGAAGCAGATTTGACGAGGATACCGTAAATCGGATTTATGGTCACTTTGTGCAAGTATTAAATGAAATGACAGTGAATCAGAAGAGGACATTTGCAGAGATCATATATCTAACCTCACAAGAGCACAAGCAATTAATAGAGGACTGGAACCAGAGAACAGCAGAGGATACTCCACATAGCTTCATCCATAAGCTGTTTGAACAACAAGTGGTTCAAAATCCAGATGAAGTAGCGGTAGAGTTTGAGGATACTCAGCTTACTTACAAGGAATTAAACGAACGTGCAAACCAGTTGGCACATTACTTGCAAAAACGCGGTGTAGCGCCTGAAAGCTTGGTAGGTATATACGTGGGGCGTTCCCTGGACATGATTATTGGTCTTTTAGGGATATTGAAAGCGGGGGGCGCATATGTACCGTTAGATCCTACATACCCAGTGCAAAGACTTCAGTATATTGTAAGGGATGCCGGTATCACAGTGATGGTAACCCAGGATAAATTGAGGGATTACCTACCAGAGTGTATAGAACTAATTTGTATTGATGAAGTTCAAGAGCAACTTATACAGGAGAGTGCGGACAACCCTTCGGTTAAGGTGAATCCGGAAAACTTAGCTTATGTTATTTATACATCTGGAACAACTGGAAATCCTAAGGGGGCGATGATCACCCATAGTGGATTAGTTAATTATATATGGTGGGCAAAAAAAATATACATAGGAGAGGAACAGCTACATTTTCCTTTATATACTTCAATTGCATTCGATTTAACCGTGACATCAATATATGTTCCCTTAATTTCAGGGAATCGAATCATAGTTTATGGAGAAGGCGATCCCCTTCTGATTCTCCATGAAATTATTCAGGATTGCCGAGTTGGGATTATTAAGTTAACCCCAGCTCATATGAAGGCACTTGAAGATGTATCCTTAACAGACGGAGATTCTGTGTTACAAAAGCTGATTGTCGGAGGGGAGAAGCTGACCACGGCTTCTGCAAGAAAAATTTATCACAAATTTAATCAAAATTTGAAAATATTCAATGAATACGGTCCTACGGAAACAACAGTTGGATGTATGACCTATCTCTTTGATGATAATACAACAGGCGGGGATAGTGTACCGATAGGGGTTCCGGGTGACAATGTAAGCATATATTTATTGGATGCCTTCCTCAAGCCGGTCCCGCATGGAGTAAATGGTGAAATGTATATATCCGGTCACGGCTTGGCGCGAGGCTACCTAAATCGCATTGAACTGACAGAGGAAAGATTTGTCCCTAATCCTTTCGTTCTTGGAGAGAGGATGTATAAGACAGGTGATATTGCACGATGGCTAACGGACGGTAATCTGGAGTATGTCGATAGAATTGATAACCAAGTAAAAATTAGAGGTTTCCGCATAGAACTAGGGGAGATAGAAGCTGTATTAAACCAGTATCATACTGTGAAACAGGCTGTAGTTGTGGCCCGGGAAGATGTGCCTGGAGACAAGCGCTTGGTAGCCTATATAGTTGCAAAAGAAAATACTGGAGATATAGAAACTTGGAGAGAACATGCTAAGGCGCAGTTGCCAAGCTATATGATCCCAGCCCATTTTGTAAAGATAGAAGAATTTACTCTAACGTCTAATGGGAAGATAGATACGAAAGCACTGCCAATTCCGATTGTACAGACGTCCAAGGAACAGTATACCGCCCTTCGAACTCCATCGGAGGAATTGTTAGCTTCAATATGGAGTCAAGTATTAGGTATCGAAACGATCGGAGCTCATGACTCTTTCTTTGAATTAGGTGGACACTCAATCTTAGCCACACAGGCTGTTTCTCGTATACGTGAAGCGTTTGATATCGACCTTCCGTTACGCGAGTTGTTTGAACATACAACAATTGAGGCCTTGGCTGAACGAATAACTCTGTTGAGACAAGTAGAAAAAGGATTGAATTTGCCATCCTTGCAACCGGTGAATCGAGGAGAGAAAATGCCTCTTTCCTATGCACAGCAGCGCTTGTGGTTCCTTGATCGCCTTGATCCAAACAGTGCGTTGTATAACATACCCAATGTTTGGCGCTTTAAAGGCATATGGGACATATCGATTCTGGAGCAGAGATTAAACGACATCTTTGAGCGACATGAAATGCTGAGAACCATCATTCAAGAACATGGTGGCGTACCGATGCAGTTAATTCAAGATTATGAGCCAAGATCATGGAGTGTAATCGATTTAACCCATCTATCTGCTAGTGAAAAAGAAGTAGAATTAGAGCGCTTGATGGGCATTGAAGTGAAAGCGTCATTTGATTTATTAAAAGGTCCTTTAATTCGAGCTCAGTGGATTCAGATGGATTCAGATGACTGGGTATTCTTGTCCACAATGCATCATATCATTTCCGACGGCTGGTCAATGGACATTTTTATGAGAGAATGGTTGGCTCTGTACGAAGCAAGTCTTAGTGGTGAGGCTGTACGACTTTCATCTCTACCTGTGCAATATGCTGACTTTGCGGTATGGCAGAAGGATTTGTTAAAAGAAGAAGAGATGGAGCGTCAACTGCAATATTGGAAGGATCTACTGTCTGGAGATATGCCTGTCTTACAGTTGCCGACAGATCGACCGCGTCCGAGTGTTCAAACGTATCGAGGTGCGATGCACCATGTTATTCTTCCGGAAGTCTTACATGAACAGCTCAAGGCATTAAGTAGACAGGAAAACGTTACCTTGTTTATGACTTTATTGGCTGCGTATCAAGGATTCCTATCCCGTTATACGGGGCAGGAGGATATTTTAGTGGGCAGTCCTATCTCCAATCGAAACTATAAGGATCTCGAGGGAATAATTGGTTTTTTTGTGAATACACTCGTTTATCGGGCAGATGTATCGAATGCTCCAACTTTCCAGGAACTATTAACGCAAGTACGATATCAAGCGTTGCAGGCTCACGATCATCAGGATGTTCCTTTTGAAAAAATCGTGGAAGCGGTTCAACCTGAGCGCAGTATGAGCTATTCCCCAATATTCCAGACTATGTTTAACTGGGTTTCAGATGTAAGGGGGCTACATGAGTGGCAGGACAGAAAGTTGGTAATGCTAGAAAGTCCAGTATCCGTTGCAAAATTCGATTTAACAGTAACAATGGGGGAGCTCAATGAGGGTCTTGCTATTTCATTTGAATACAATATGGACTTATTCGACTCTGTAACTATAGCTCGAATGGCAGAACACTTCGGGAATTGGCTTAAAGAAGTGTCTATGAATTCTGAAGAGCCATTGGGTAGCTTAGAATTCATGTCTGAACCTGAGCAAAATAAAATGTTAGAGGCGTGGAACGATACGGTCGTTGAGTATCCGCAGGGTTTAGTCATAGACCTGATCGAAGAACAGGCGGCGCGATATCCGGATGATGTTGCGATTACTTTTGGGGCAGAGCAGCTCACATATCAAGAACTAAGCGAGCGTTCAAACCGATTGGCGCATTATTTACAGAAACGGGGTATCAAGCCGGAGAAATTGGTTGGTATTTGTGTGGAACGGTCGTTGGAAATGATTGTTGGGGTAATAGCGATATTGAAGGCCGGTGGAGCGTATGTTCCTATGGATCCAACATATCCACAGCAACGACTGCAATACATGCTGCAGGATTCGGGGATTACACTTGTGGTTACACAGGATGCTTTGAAGGCTTGGATGCCGGAAGGAACGGAGCGTGTTTGTCTTGACCGAGACAATGAAGAAATTGCAAAAGAGAGTTCACAATTACCAATAAACGGGGCCACCCCTAAAAATTTGGCGTATGTCATTTATACGTCGGGTTCTACCGGAAATCCGAAGGGGGTTCTGATTGAGAATAATGGGCTATGCAATCTTGTGATGGCACAAATTGAATTATTCCGAATGAACCGAAATAGTAGGGTTATCCAATTCGCTTCATTTTCATTCGATGCTGCGGTATCCGAAATGTTCACCAGTTTGGTAGCCGGTGCTAGTTTGTATATTGGTAATCAAGAAGATATGATGCCTGTTCAACCCCTAACACAATTTTTGAAACGTAATCGCATTACCCATGCAACTTTACCTCCAGCCGTATTGGGGGTATTGGATGAAGCTGGCTTTACCGATCTTGAGGTAATCATTTCGGCGGGGTCAGCTTGTACAGGAGAAATAGCTAAACGATGGTCACATAATCGCGTATTTATTAATGCTTATGGACCAACTGAGGCAACAATTTGTGCAACTGGAGCAGTATACAATGGTGTTGAGCAGCCTCCAATAGGACGTCCAATTGCGAATACGAAAGTTTATGTACTAGCTAATAATCTGCAACCTATGCCAGTTGGTGTAGCTGGAGAACTATACATTGGAGGAGTAGGGGTAGCTCGCGGGTACCTTAATAGACCGGATTTAACTGCCGAAAAATTTATTTTGAGCCCTTTTGGCAACCATTCTGCGGGGCGACTGTATCGAACGGGGGATTTGGTTAAGTTTTTGCCAACCGGGGATTTAGTATATCTTGGTCGGATAGACAATCAAGTCAAAATTCGCGGCTTCCGTATTGAGTTAGGAGAAATTGAAGCTGTCTTAAGTAAACATCCATCTGTAAAAGAAGTGGCTGTGATAGCTCGTGAAAACGGGTCAGGCGATAAACAATTGCTCGCTTATGTGGTTGTTTCTGAAAATGAAGGGGGGGCAACTACTTGGAGGGAATATGTCAAGTCACAATTACCAAGCTATATGGTTCCCGCTCATTTTATAAAAATAGAAGAAGTGCCCCTCACGCCGAACGGAAAGGTTGATACCAAAGCACTGCCTGATCCCGTTATTGATATGGTTAGTGAACACTATGTCGCCCCTCATACCCCAGTGGGACAATTGATCGCTTCAATATGGAGTCAAATACTAGGTATAGAGAAGGTTGGGGCTCACGAATCATTTTTTGAATTAGGTGGTCACTCTCTCTTAGCGACTCAGGTAGTCTCCCGTTTGCGAGAAGCCTTTGACGTCGATCTTCCCTTGTATGAGATATTTGAGCATGCGACGATTGGGGCATTGGCAGAGCGAGTAGAGCAATTGCGGACAGGAGAAAATAAAGTCCACTCACAGCCGCTAGAGCCTGATGACCGGGTAGGACAGATCCCGTTATCTTACGCCCAGCAACGCCTATGGTTCCTTAATCGACTGGACCCTAACAGTGCATCATATAACATTGCGAGCGCATGGCGTTTGAAGGGGACGTGGAATATCGAGGCGTTGCAGGGGGGGCTCAATCAGTTAATCGAGCGTCATGAAGTGCTCCGCACCGTTTTCCAGGAAGTTGACGGGGTACCCGTTCAGGAAATTAACGATTACGAATGGACAACATGGAGTGTGACGGATATAACTCATCTTCTCGTAGACCAAAGAGAAGCTAAAATGAAATACCTGGTCCAAAGCGAGGCGGAAATGCCATTTGACTTAGGGAAAGGCCCCTTAATTCGCACTCAGTATATTCAAATGGGAGCAGAGGAATGCGTACTGCTTTGTACGATGCATCATATTATTTCTGATGCATGGTCAATGGATATTCTCCTGAAAGAATGGCTAGCTTTGTATGAGGCAGCATTAAACGGAACATCCGCACTGCTTCAGCCGCTCCCTGTTCAATACGCGGACTTTGCAAAATGGCAGCGGAAGTGGTTGCAGGAAGAAGTTATGGAAAGGCAATTACATTATTGGCAGGAACAATTATCCGGCGATCTGCCAGTGTTGCAGTTACCTATAGACCGCCCTCGACCGAGTATTCAAACGCATAGAGGGGCAATGTATCGTTTTGTTCTGCCAGCTACCTTATTAGAGCAGTTGAACGTTATATGCCGACAGGAAAACGTGACATTATTCATGATGTTGTTGGCTGCGTACCAGGGATTCTTGTCTCGTTATACCGGGCAGGAGGATATTTTAATCGGATGTCCGATTGCTAATAGGAATCATAAAAAAATTGAAGGCTTAATTGGATTCTTCGTTAACACGCTTGTATACAGGACAAATGTGACGGGGAATGAGTCCTTTAAAGAATTACTAGCTCAAGTACGACAACAAGCACTTCAGGCCTATGAGCATCAGGATGTCCCGTTTGAAAAAATCGTGGAGGTAGTTCAGCCTGAACGTAGCATGAGCCATTCTCCAATATTCCAGACAATGTTTAGCTGGCAGACTGATTTGCAAATATTACCGCGAATTCCTGGGAGAACAATTGAAGTTATTGAAAATTCTATGTCCACAGCAAAATTTGATTTAACGCTCACTATGGGTGAAACTGAAGACGGGATTGGCGCAGCATTTGAATACAATACGGATTTGTTTGACGTTTCTACCATTACACGACTTGCAGAACATTTTAAAGAATGGCTTAAAGAAGTTAGTGCTTGCTCTGAGGTGCCACTCGCTAGTTTGGAGATTATGTCTGAGGAAGAGCGTAAACTCATGCTAACGGACTGGAATCGTACAACTGTAGAGTATCCGCATGGAGGGTTGATTCAGGAACTGATTGAAGAACATTCGCGTTGTTTCCCTGAGGCAATAGCCGTCGTATCTGAGGGAGGACAACTTAACTATCGACAATTGAACGAGCGGTCGAACCGACTAGCGCATTATCTACAGAAACAGGGAGTAGGTCCAGAACGACTAGTTGGTATTTGTGTGGATAAATCGCTTGAAATGATTGTTGGCATCATGGGGATATTAAAAGCTGGTGGGGCATACGTACCGCTCGATCCCACGTACCCAACTCAGCGATTGTTGCACATTGTGCAAGATGCGAGTATTGAATTAATTGTTACACGTGGCAAATTGCAAGATTGGCTTCCAGAGGGGACTATGGCGATATGTCTCGATGAGAACCATCACGAGATTGAAGAGGAAAGCTCGGTAACACCAATAAGCGGGGCAACATCTGAGAATCTAGCATATGTAATTTATACATCGGGTTCCACTGGAAAGCCTAAAGGAGTATTGCTTGAACAGCAAGGGCTGTGTAATCTCGCGCAGAGCGAAAAGAATTTGTTTAAGTTAAATATGAGTAGCAGAGTAATTCAATTCGCTTCATTCTCTTTCGATACTTCCGTATCAGAGATTTTTACAACTCTTGTAGCAGGAGCTACATTATATCTAGGAAGCAAGCAGGATTTAATGCCAGTCGAGCCTTTGACTCAATTTTTACAAGAAAATCATATTAGTCATGCGACATTGCCACCGGCTGTATTGAACTTATTACATGCATCGATATTTCCTGATTTACAAGTTGTTATATCTGCAGGTTCGACGTGTACGGAGGAAATTGCCCGGGAATGGTCTGCGGATCGTTTATTTATTAACGCATATGGTCCGACTGAAATTACGGTTTGTGCCTCAGCTGCCATATATAATGGAAGTGGAATACCGAATATTGGCCGTCCATATCCCAATAAAGAAGTATACGTCCTAGATCAGAACCGTAAACCTGTTCCTATAGGTGTTGCTGGGGAGATGTACATTGGCGGAACGGGCTTAGCACGAGGTTATCTGAATTTAACCAAATTAACGAAGGAACGATTTATACCTAATCCCTTCAGTCATATCTCTGGGGCACGTATATATCGAACAGGCGACTTGGTTAAATATTTACCGAATGGAGATTTGGAGTATATCGGTCGTATAGACAACCAAGTGAAAATCAGAGGGTTTAGAATTGAACTTGGTGAAATCGAGGCGGTTTTAAGCGAATGTTCTACTATTAAGCAGGTTGTTGTTATGGCACGTGAAGATAAACCTGGAGACAAGCAATTGGTTGCTTATATTGTTGGAGAGGGGAATCCCACAGATTGGAGAGAGTGTGTTAAGGAGCAATTGCCAAATTATATGGTTCCTGCTTACTTTGTTAAGCTGGATTCAGTCCCTTTAACACATAATGGCAAGGTGGATACAAAAGCATTGCCCGTTCCAATTATGAAGGTATCCGGGAAGAACTACATCGTTCCCCGAACTTCTGAAGAACAATTGCTTGCTTCCGTTTGGGTCCAAGTGCTAGGTGTTGAGCAGGTTGGAATTTATGATTCTTTCTTTGAATTAGGTGGACATTCACTGTTAGCAACGCAAGCTGTTTCGAGAATACGTGAAGCTTTCGACATCAATATGCCACTGCGCGATTTATTTGAATATCCAATGTTGGAGTCATTGGCTAGTCGAATAGTTGAGTTGCAGCAGAAGGATAGCATTGTGGATGAAAAGACGATAATGCCTGCTGACCGTGAAGATCATATCCCGCTGTCTTATGCTCAACGACGTTTATGGTTCATAGACCGATTGGAACCGAACAGTGCCATATATAACATTCCGAGTGCCTGGTATTTAACAGGTAATTGGGATATCGAAGCACTGCATTTAGGATTAAATGCGATGATTGATCGTCATGAAGTGCTCCGAACGGTCATTTATGAACATAATGGGGTACCCATGCAACGGATTCTAACCTATGAACCAAGAAAGTGGACTATTATCGACATATCACAACTTTCTGCAAAGGAAAGAGAAGTCGAAATAAAACGCTTGATGGTAAGCGAGCTGGAAATGCCGTTTAATTTGCAAGAGGGTCCATTGATTCGAGTTCAATGGGTTCGGATTAAACCAGAAGAGTATGTATTACTATGCTCAATGCATCATATTATTTCTGATGGCTGGTCCATGAGTATTTTGATGAGAGAATGGTTGTCTTTATATGAGTCGGCTGTGAAAGAAACACCATCGTCGCTTTTACCGCTCCCGATTCAATACGCCGACTTTGCAAAGTGGCAACGAGATTGGTTGAAGGATGAGGTGATGGAAAGACAATTACAATATTGGAAGGAAGTATTGGCTGGGGATTTACCTGTTCTGCAGTTACCTACAGACCGTGCTCGTCCAAGCATCCAAACTTATCGGGGCGCGATACATCACGTTGTTCTTTCAGCCTCTTTGCTACAACAGCTCCAAGTATTGAGCCGTCAGGAAAACACTACTCTGTTTATGACTTTGTTGGCTGCGTATCAAGGATTTTTATCCCGCTATACAGGTCAAAAGGACATTTTAGTAGGAAGTCCGATCGCAAATCGAAATCACAGGGAGATCGAGGGGCTAATCGGATTTTTCTCCAACACGATAGTATATCGTGCAGATGTGACGAATAGTCCAACCTTTAAAGAGCTATTAAATCAAGTGCGGCAACAAGCATTGCAGGCGTACGAGCACCAGGATGTCCCATTTGAAAAAGTAGTGGAAATGGTGCAGCCAGAGCGTAGTATGAGTTATTCTCCCATTTTCCAAACTCTATTTAACTGGCAGATGGATATACAGGAGATGCCGGATTGGCTGGACAGAAGGATGGAAGTGATGGACAGCTCGATATCTATTTCAAAATTTGATTTAACAGTCACGATGGGGGAAACGGAAGACGGGCTCGGCGTATCATTTGAATACAATACTGATTTGTTCAATGCGGCTACCGTAGAACGTATGGCCATCCACTTAGAGAATTGGTTGAAAGAAGTATGCTCTAATCCAGAAATATCGCTAAGCTCCATATCATTGATGGATGAAGCGGAACGTAATCATATACTGGAAGAATGGAACGATACAAGAGTTGAAAATCCAAAGGAATATGTAATTCAAGACCTCGTTGAAGCGCAGACAGTCCGTTGTCCAGAGTCATTGGCAGTAATATTTGAGGAACAACAACTTACTTATCGAGAATTAAATAATCAAGCTAATCAATTAGCTCATTTCTTACAGAAACGCGGTGTAGGAGCGGAAACTCTAGTGGGTATTTGTATGGAACGTTCATTAAATATGATTATTGGACTTTTAGGGATTCTAAAAGCAGGAGGAGCATATGTACCTCTTGACCCGACATATCCAGAGAAGCGCCTACAAACTATGCTTCAAGATGCAGGTATTAAGGTCATAGTAACGCAGGAAGGCTTACAGGAATTGTTGCCTACTGAATTAGAATTCGTATGCCTCGATAGAGACTACGAATTAATCGCTAAGGAGATCATTGTTGAACCTTCTTGCGGGATTAATCCAGAAAATTTGGCATATGTTATTTACACATCCGGGTCTACAGGAAAACCTAAAGGTGTTTCGATGCCTCACCGTGCACTCGTAAATTTGTTATTGTGGCAGTTGAATGCACTGCAGCTATCTAATAATGTTAGGACATTGCAATTTACATCGCTTAATTTTGATGTTTCTTTTCAAGAAATTTTTTCAACGTTAGCATCAGGGGGCACATTAGTTCTTATATCTGAGGAAACTAGACGTGATCCTGCTTGTATGCTGCAATATGTCATTGATAATAAAGTAGGAAGGATATTTGTTCCTTTTGTTGCACTTGATCAATTTGCGCAGGAAGTGTCCAGGTCGACTTCAAATCTCGCTGAATTAAAAGAAGTCATTACCGCAGGAGAGCAGTTACGCTTAACCCCAGATATTATAGGGCTCATGGAAAAGGTCCCAGATATGAAGCTACATAATCATTATGGGCCTTCAGAAACTCATGTTGTAACATCCTATACCTTGACTGGAGATAAGTCGTCATGGCCATTGCTACCGCCAATCGGAGGACCTATCAACAATGTTCAGCTTTATATATTGGATGAGAATAACAACCTTGTTCCAATTGGTGTGGCTGGGCAATTGTATGTCGCTGGACATGCCGTCGCAAGAGGATACTTTAATAACAACGAGCTGACTAAGGATCGTTTTATAAAAAATCCATTTTCAGACGATCCTTGCTCTATTCTTTATCGAACAGGTGATTTAGTACGTTGGCTGCCAGATGGCAATGTTGAGTATCTTGGGCGTATGGATAGCCAAGTAAAAATTAGGGGCTTTAGAATTGAACTGGGTGAAATTGAAGCTGTATTAAGTGAGCATTCCGACGTGAAGCAAGTTGCTGTTGTAGCTCTTGAGAACACACCAAGTTCTAAACAATTGGTAGCTTATGTAGTTGGTGATGGGGTTGAAGCAACATGGAGAGAACATATCAAGGATCAATTGCCAAGTTATATGATACCTGCTCATATTGTAGAGCTAGATGTCATGCCACTGACACCTAACGGGAAAATTGATAAAAATGCATTGCCAGCACCCAATTTGCAATCATCTGCGGGCCGCTATATTAGCCCGCGTACTCCTATGGAAGAATTAGTTGCTTCGGTATGGAGTCAAGTACTGGGTATTGAGAGAATCGGAGCACATGATTCCTTCTTTGAACTAGGCGGGCATTCACTTCTGGCTACACAGGTTGTTTCACGTCTCCGAGAAGCTTTTGACATTGAGTTATCTCTGCGTGAGCTCTTCGAATATGTGACGGTGGAGTCACTAGCTGAAAGGACCTCGCAGCTGAGGCAAAGTGAGAAGGGGATGATTTTGCCTTTGCTGAATCGTGCGGAGCGTGTGCAGCAACTGCCGCTATCCTATGCACAGCAGCGCTTGTGGTTCCTGGATCGATTTGAGCCGAATAGTGCGGTATACAATATACCAATTGCGTGGCGCTTATCAGGTAATTGGGACATTGAATCGCTACAGCATTCATTAAATGCGATGATCGAGCGTCATGAAGCACTTAGAACTGTAATTCAAGAACACGACGGACTTCCAGTTCAACTGATTCAAGCCTATGAACCAAGAAAGTGGAATTTAACAGATCTAACACATCTTCCTTCTCTGGAGGAACGAGAGAAAGTGATGAAGCGTCTACTTCAAATCGAAGAGGAGATGCCGTTTGATTTAGGAAATGGTCCACTTATCAGAGCTGAGTGGATACGGATGGATGAAGAGGAATGGGTGCTCTTGTGCACCATGCACCATATTATTTCTGACGGCTGGTCTTTGGACATATTCGTATGTGAATGGTTATCTTTGTATGAAGCAATTACGAAGGGAGAAGTCGCACAATTATCGCCACTTCCTGTCCAATACGTGGACTTTGCAATATGGCAGCGGAGTTGGTTGAAAGACGAGATCATGGATCGCCAGTTAATGTTCTGGCAGGAAAAGCTAGCTGGGGATCTACCTGTGTTGCAATTACCAACAGATCGTCCTCGTCCTAGCATCCAGACATATCAAGGAGCGACACATCATTTTATTATACCTGCTTCATTGTCTGAAAAGATTAAAGCGCTGAGCCGTCAAGAAAATGCAACCCTTTTTATGACTTTATTGGCTGCATACCAAGGATTTCTTTCTCGATATACGGGGCAAAAGGATATTTTGGTGGGAAGCCCCATTGCGAATCGCAAATTTAAGGAGATAGAAGGTTTAATCGGATTTTTCGTCAATACGCTGGTCTATCGAGCAGATATAACAAGTAATCCAAGCTTTAAGCAGTTGTTAGCACAAGTACGACAGCAGGCGTTGGATGCTCATGAGCATCAGGATGTTCCTTTTGAAAAAGTCGTAGAAACAGTGCAGCCGCAGCGTAGTATGAGTCATTCTCCGATATTCCAAACGATGTTTAACTGGAAGGCAAATGTACCGTCGCTACCTGATCTTTCTGGAAAGTCGATGGAATGGTTGGAGAGTTCGATGTCCACTGCCAAATTTGACCTGACATTAGGCATGGGAGAGGTAGAGAACGGATTAGGTGTTTCTTTTGAGTACAATACTGACTTGTTCAATGATACTACTATAGAAAGAATGGCGAGGCATTTTGAACACTGGTTGCAACAAGTCAGTGATCGTCCGGAACAACCAATTGAAAGTTTGGATTTGATGTCCAAAATAGAGCGTCTAATGGTGCTGGAAGCATGGAACGACACACAGATGGATTATCTTCAAGCAAGTTTGATTCATGAGCTGATTGAAGAGCAGTCGATTTGTTCTCCTAAATCGATCGCTATCGTATTCGATGATGTGGAACTTACCTACCAAGAGTTAAATGAACGAGCAAATCAATTGGCCCATTGGCTACAGAAACGAGGCGTTGGTCCGGAATGCTTAGTTGGTATTTGTGTGGAACGCTCCTTAGATATGGTGATAGGCCTACTCGGTATCATGAAAGCTGGAGGGGCCTATGTACCACTCGATCCGACGTATCCAAAGCAGCGAATACAGTATATGTTACACGATGCGGGTATTGAGGTTATGATCGCTCAAAAAGCCGTACGGAATATACTACCGGAAGGCATAAATATCGTCTGTCTAGACCGGGATCGTGGCCAAATTTCGCAAGAGAGTAAGGATGCACCAACAAATAGGGCTATTCCAGAGAACTTGGCATACGTAATTTATACATCAGGATCTACGGGCAATCCGAAAGGGGTTATGTTGGAGCACGGAAGCCTACTCAACTTTATGCATGCCATGAATCAACATTTTACTTTAACTGCTGACGATGTGTGGTTTGCTGCAACTTCAATATCGTTTGATATTTCAATTTTGGAAATATTCTTCCCTCTTATTTCCGGTGCTTCGGTCGTATTGGCAAGTAGGGAGCAAGTATTGAATGGGGGGGAACTGGCTTCATTAGTGCAACGATCTCATACAACGTATATGCAAGCGACGCCTATGATGTGGAGAACTTTGCTAGACAGTGGATATCAGCCTGCAGATCATTTGACAATGCTTGTGGGTGGCGAGATGCTGCCGCTGGCACTGGCGCAGGATTTGACCAAGAGCGGAGGCAAACTCTTCAACATGTTTGGACCGACGGAAAGCACTATTTGGTCGACTATGTGGCAAGTGAATCCTGATCGTCCGGTTTTGATAGGAAGACCAATCTGTAATACAGAAGTATATATTTTGGATCATCGTTTTCAGCCAGTGCCAATAGGGGTGGCAGGAGAGTTGTATATCGGAGGAGCGGGTCTGGCACGAGGATACTTGAACCGTCTAGAATTAACGGCAGAACGCTTCGTTGAGAATCCATTCAGAAACCATATTAATGATCGATTATACCGGACAGGGGATTTAGCAAAGTACTTACCGGATGGAAATCTAGAATATATTGGTCGCATCGATAGTCAAGTGAAAATTAGGGGCTTCCGTATTGAACTTGGAGAAATTGAAGTAGTACTTAGCCAACATCCAGATGTTAAACAAGCCATCGTACTTGCAGGGGAAAATGAACTCGGACATAAGCAACTAATCGCATATGTAACTGGTGTCGGAGATGCAAAAGTATTGAGAAATCATGTTAAGCAGCACTTGCCAAGTTATATGGTTCCCGCCATTTTTGTAGAAGTGGATGTTATGCCGCTAACGCCTAACAATAAAATCGATCGAAAAGCTCTAAGTACTAGTAACATGAAAGTAAATACTGCAGACGTCAGACCAATGAATCCACGGGATAATATAGAATTTGAATTAATTAACATATGGAAAGAGCTATTATCTGTAGAAAATATTACGATTAAAAATGATTTCTTTGAGTTGGGTGGACATTCCTTGCTAGCAATTAAATTACTGTCCCAAATAAAAAATAAGTGGAGTATTAATATACAAGCAATATCTTTGTTCCAAAATTCCACTATTGAGAACTTGGCGGTATTAATTCGTGAGAAGGATGTTCCGCAAAATAAATCAGAAATTGTCATTAAATTGACAGGGACAACAGACAATCCATTTTTCTGTGTGCACCCAGCAGGTGGTAATATTTATTGCTATACCCAGCTAGCTAGGATGTTGGATGGTAAATGTTCATTTTATGGATTGCAATCACCATTTTTGGAAGAACAATTTATAAAAGAAGTTAATTTGGAGGAAATAGTAGAGCTATATCTGAAGGAAATTATAAAAATACAGCCTATCGGACCTTATAGGCTAGGAGGTTGGTCATTAGGTGGGGCCATTGCGTATGAAATGGCCCGTAAGTTAATAGGGAGAGGAGAAACAGTCAGTCTTCTTGTGTTAATGGATACCATGCTCTCAAAAGGGAGCGGATATGAATATTCCGAGGAGCAAGCAATTTCAGAGATTGAACAAATTATTTTTGATAATATACTGGCATCCAATAAGCCTGGGTTTACTAATATTAAAGAAAGATATGCATATGTATTAGAGCAGGCTAAATTGCAAGAAATGATACCTCAAGACGCGGACATAAGGACGATAGAGCGCTTAGTTAACATTTATAGATATAATACACAATTATTAAGTGAACATCATGTTGAAGAATATGGTAGTAAAGTAATATATTTCAACGCTGAAGAGGGAGAAGACTTGTCAAATGACTGGAGTGTATTACTTAAGGAGAAGGTAAAAATTTATAATGTATCAGGAAAACATGCAGATATGATGAGTTCACCAGCAGTCGAAATTATCGCTGAAAGATTGGCTATTGAGTTTAATACATCAATAAAGAAAAATAATAACTCAGAAGAAACACCTTTGGTACATGGGGTGTAATTAAGAACAGAATAGAACCAGTATGTTCTTCACACATACTGGTTCTTATTTTTTTAAAGAGGATTAAAATGGAAGTTGTCGCTCAACCTGTAACATTGAAAATTAGTAATGGTCCACGTAAGGTCCAGTATCTTTCTGCGTTTGAGAAAAGCGAGTATTTCTTGTTGCCGCTTTCCGGATGATTCGCTCAAGCTGTGTGGCTGGTTTTGTTTGGACATATGATTTTTTAGGTCCTAAAGAGGGGGATAACAACCTGCAAGAGTATGGTGTTGAACAAGCATTCGAATCCACGGTTATGTATAGCATGGAACAAGTACGGTGCAACGGATGCATTAATGAGGCTAAGAGCGAATAGCATTACGAATAGGCGTGGAAATATGCCGAAGAAAGCAGCAATTTGGTAATCTGAGATTATTCATTACATCATTTCCATTGGAGCAATGCCTCAAGGCCGTCACAACTGAATCAAAGCTTTTCAACACGGCATTATTTCATACGTTATCGTTATCGATATATTAGGTAGAAATTTTAGTAGGGTGTGATTAAAATTTACTTTATGCTGTTAAATGATCAAGTAATGATTTTTGTATAGATTCTAAATTATTATTACGTTTTTCATCCAAATTCACAAAAAAATAATTTGAGTATTGCAATCACATTTTATTTATGGTATATTATTTTTTGTCGCCTCTACAATATGAATTGCTGCGGCAATAATGCGGACGTGGCTCAGCGGTAGAGCATCGCCTTGCCAAGGCGAGGGTCGCGGGTTCGATTCCCGTCGTCCGCTCCATAAGGCTTCACAAGCGCCCTTAGCTCAGCTGGATAGAGCGTTTGACTACGAATCAAAAGGCCAGGAGTTCGAATCTCTTAGGGCGCACCATTTTTCTTCGGGACGTAGCTCAGCTTGGTAGAGCACCTGGTTTGGGACCAGGGGGTCGCATGTTCAAATCGTGTCGTCCCGATATTTAATTATTTATGCGGGTGTAGTTCAATGGTAGAACTTCAGCCTTCCAAGCTGATAGCGTGGGTTCGATTCCCATCACCCGCTCCAACTATAATATATGAAGCCGAAAGGCTTTTTTTTGTATATTCTGAGTGCATAATCTAATGAGAGTATGAAGGTTCATTCTTTGATTAACTTATGCATAATTATTATGAGTAATATGAAGGAAATAAGTCTGCATATTTCCCTTGGATGCAATCTAACACAGAAAGCTTATCAAGAGGAGGTCTTTTGATGATGAATTAAAATCAGAGATTATAAATATAAATACATTAAACAAATAGTTCTAAATGTAAAAAATATAAAGATTTTACTTGAATTTTATTGTATGATACTAAGAAGGTGTCATAAATAGATAGCTATTGAATTGGGATAAGACGGGGGGAGAAACATGACTGAACTGACTGTAACCGCAAGTAAAAGTAGCTCCAATAACCTATTGCGGCGTGACGTACGGTTTCTTGGGAACATTCTGGGAGAGGTATTGGTCCATCAAGGGGGCAATGAACTTTTAGATATAGTTGAAAAGATCCGTGAAACTAGTAAATCTTTACGTTCCGTATTCTTGCCAGATTTATTTGCTGACTTTAAGGAAACCATTGAAACGTTGAAGCCAGACACACGTCATCAGGTGATTCGAGCATTTGCGATCTATTTTCAATTGGTCAACATTGCTGAACAAAATCACCGCATTCGCAGAAAACGTGATTATGAACGTTCCGCAGGTGAAACGGTACAACCAGGATCTATCGAATGTGCAATTCAAGATCTAAAAGAACGCAATTTCACGTATCAAGAGGTACAGGAGATTATTGAAGAACTTTCACTTGAACTAGTCATGACTGCTCACCCTACAGAAGCTATGCGTAGAGCAATTCTGGATATTCATAAGCGAATTTCAGAAGATGTAATGCTGCTAGACAATCCAACTCTTACATTCCGTGAACGGGAACAATTGCGTGAGAAGCTTCTTAACGAAGTTATCACTTTATGGCAAACTGATGAGCTACGTGATCGTAAACCAACGGTGCTTGATGAAGTTAGACATGGAATGTACTATTTCCACGAAACACTTTTTCACGTTCTACCGGATGTTTATCAAGAAATGGAACGCTGTCTCAGTAAATATTACCCGGGGCACAATTGGCATGTTCCAACGTACCTCCGCTTTGGATCCTGGATTGGTGGAGACAGAGATGGTAACCCTTCAGTGACTGCTGATATTACTTGGCAGACTCTTAACATGCAAAGAAAGCTAGCGGTGCGTGAATACGAACGGATTATGAAGGAGTTTATGAAGTTTCTCAGCTTCAGTACGTCCATTGTCACTGTTTCAAGCGAGCTTGAAGAGTCTATACTAGAAGATCAATCTGTTGTCTCTTTGAGTAAAAATTTCATATGGCATAATGAAAACGAACCCTACCGTATCAAATTAGTATATATGATGACTAAGATTAAAAATGTGCTTGATGAGAGTAAGAAGGGAACGGCAGAACGTTATGCTACACCTTTAGAGTTCATTAATGATCTTAACATTATTGATCGGAGTCTACGTCACCACTATGCAGATTATGTCGCAGATACTTACATTAAGAAGTTAATTCGTCAAGTGGAGCTATTCGGATTTCATACCGCATCTCTGGATATTCGTCAACACAGTCAAGAACACGAGAATGCGTTGTCTGAAGTTCTATCCAAAATGGAGATTTCACATCATTATGCTGAATTAACGGAAGATGAAAAAATAGAATTACTTAATAAGCTGTTGAATGATCCAAGGCCGATTACTTCACCTTATCATCATTACAGTGAAAGTACGAAAGAATGTCTGAATGTATACCGTACAGTGTATGAGGCTCAACAGGAATTCGGTGCAGATTGTATTTCTAAATATCTAATTAGTATGGCTCAGGGAGCTAGTGATATTTTGGAAGTCATGGTATTTGCTAAGGAAGTAGGTCTATTCCGACAAAATGCTGATAATACAGTAACTTGTACACTGCAAGCTGTACCTTTGTTTGAGACAATTGAGGATTTACATGCTGCACCAGATATTATGAGAACAGTACTTAGCATGCCGATTTATCGACAAGGTGTAAGTGCTATGAATGATCTTCAAGAGATTATGCTTGGATATTCAGATAGTAATAAAGATGGTGGAGCTGTAACGGCAAACTGGGAGCTTCGTGTAGCATTGAAGGATATCACAGCAGCAGCGGATGAATTTGATGTGAAATTGAAGTTCTTCCATGGTCGTGGAGGTGCATTAGGTCGTGGAGGTATGCCTCTAAACCGAAGCATCCTGGCACAGCCTGCTTCAACTGTCGGTGGAGGAATCAAGATCACTGAGCAAGGTGAAGTTATCTCTTCTAGATACTCTTTAAAGGGAATTGCTTATCGAAGCTTAGATCAAGCAACAGCGGCTCTTGTGACAGCTGCGATTAATGCTCGTTCTCCCCATGATGAGGCATACGAGAAGCAAGAAGATGAATGGGATGAGATTGTGAAGGGCATTTCTGAAGTCTCTCTTCATAAATATCAAGATTTGATATTCCGTGATCCTGACTTTCTTACCTTCTTCAAAGAGTCCACACCATTACCAGAGGTTGGTGAACTAAATATCGGTTCGCGTCCTTCCAAACGTAAGAATAGTGATCGGTTTGAAGACTTGCGTGCCATTCCATGGGTATTTGCTTGGACACAAAGTCGGTACTTGCTTCCTGCATGGTATGCTGCAGGCACGGGTCTACAGAGTTTCTATCAGAATAAAGAGGAGAACCTTAAGGTACTTCAAGAGATGTACGCTAACTTCTCATTCTTTACGTCATTAATTGATACGTTGCAAATGGCTATTGCTAAGGCAGATCTAATCATTGCCAAAGAGTATGCTAACATGACTAAGGAAGAATCATATCGTCAACGTATTTTTGGTCAAATAGAGGAAGAATTTAAGTTGACATCTGATCTAATTCTCAAAATTACAGGTCAAAAAGAAATCTTAGATAATGTTCCTGTCATCCAAGAGTCCATTAAACTTCGAAATCCTTATGTTGATCCACTTAGTTATTTACAAGTTCAACTTCTTAGTGAGCTTCGTGAAATTAGAGATCAAGGTGAAGATAATAGTGAGCTGCTACGCGAGGTTCTTTTAACGATTAATGGAATCGCAGCAGGACTTCGAAATACGGGCTGATACGTGAACGTGAGAATAGCACGAAGACGGAGTACGAGAGCCGAGGGTTCCTACTAAGGAATCTTCGGCTTTTTTCGTTAACTATACACGAAGGTATTGCTTTTTATTGGCACATGAATTACGATTTTAATGTTGTTTTAATTCTATACAAATACCCATCAGCAAGTCTGGGGGAAACTATGTTGGATCAATTAGAGAATAGATTAACGAAACTAGCCTTAAAGGGTGATCAACAGGCATTTGCAGAAATTGTGGATTTATACAAAGACAAAATTTTTCATTTGGCTTATCGGATGCTGAATAACCGTCATGAGGCAGAAGATGTAGTGCAGGAAACTTTTTTACGTGTGTTTAAAAACTTGGATCGTTATGATCCAAATCAGAAGTTTTCTACATGGATTTATAGAATTGGAACTAATCTTTGTATTGATCGGTTGAGGAAAAGAAAACCTACATATTCGCTAGATGCTGATATGAATGATCAAGAAGGACTAGATGGCTATTCATTAATTCCAAGTGTTGATCAGACACCAGAGAGTGAGCTTCTAATGTCTGTGACCAAGCAGCTTGTATATAATGCTATTGATAGTCTGCCAAGTAAATATAAATCAGTTATGATTTTGAGATATCTTCAAGAGCTATCTTTGCAGGAAATTAGTGATGTGTTAGGTATGCCTGTGACGACGATAAAGACTCGTGTACATCGTGGTCGGGAGTTCTTACGGAAGAAGCTGGAGTCGAGTATGTAGAGTATATCTGTAGATTGAGCTGAGGGTTGGAATGAGTCTATTCTCTTTAGTTCATTCTAGATTTTTTTGAAACATCTGTAGAACTGCTACGTATGTAAATTATCAGGTCTTGTGCTCTGAAATTAGAGGATAAGAAATCAACAGAATTATTGAAAGGATTGGCTCATATGGAATGCAAATTAGCCGTCTCTTTGATGCATGATTATCTAGACGACGACTTATCCAAGGAGCAAAGGTTGATGCTTAAGGAACATATGCTGACCTGCCCTGATTGTCGTATGCAGTTTAAAGAGCTGGAACAGATGGATATGATACTTTACTCTCTTCACTACAGTACACCGTCTGCATCGGATGAGCTAACTGAACGTATCCTAAGTGCTCTACCGGTGCATAAGAAGCAACAGCGATGGGTAAAGTGGGTGAAGAGTCATCCTGCTGCAACAGCGGCAGCCCTTTTCTTGGTGGTTATGCTGTTTAGTACAGTCAGCGTTTGGAGTAAAGATAGCCAATTAATGGTCCATGGGAGCAACTTGGATCAAGTTATCATTGAAGGCAACACAGTGATTTTACCTGAAGGAAAAACGATTGCTGGAGATTTGACGATAGAGAATGGAAAAGCACAAATATTTGGTGTCGTTGAAGGTAATTTGACTGTGATTGATGGTTCTTTGTATAAAGCATCTACGGCTCATATCTCTGGACAAGTTAAACATGTTGATCGAGCTTTGGATTGGATATGGTATAAAATTACTAATCTAGTCTCGGATGTAGCATATCGCTAACATTAATTTTCTGCCGGTAATCACGACATTACGGTGCCTCTTTGTATAGAGAGTGCACCTTTTTTGTTTAAAAGATAACCTTTTATGTTCGTTTCAAAGCCCTTGAGCTTGCAACATGATCGTTATAACCTATACAATAAGGACATTATAAATAGAGATTGAACTATTCTATTGAAGGGTATAGACGGGGGCCTTAGAATGAACTATTTCACAGATATAACTTGGAAAGATTCCATTAAAGATATAATTGATATTGCCATTGTTTCATACATTATTTATCATGTCATTTTGCTGATTAGGGGTACACGAGCTGTCCAACTACTCAAAGGAATACTATTTCTTGTTATTATTTGGGCTTTAAGTACGTGGTTTGATCTGTACACGCTCAAATGGCTTATGAATCAGATGTTCACATTCGGAGTATTGGCCGTGTTTATTATTTTCCAGCCAGAGTTACGTCGTGCGCTAGAACAGTTGGGACGGGGTAAGTTATTTGGGAGAACCTCCGCCGAGAACGAGGAAGTCACGAAATTAATTAGTGAAGTTATTAAAGCTATGAATTATTTATCACGTAGAAAAATAGGAGCATTAATTGTATTTGAACGTGATACGGGGCTTAATGAGTATACAGAATCCGGCATTCCGATGAAATCAATAATTAGCTCTGAGCTCATTATTAACATATTCATACCTAATACACCACTTCATGATGGAGCGATGATCATTCAATCGAATCAGATCGCTGCGTCAGCTTGTTATTTGCCACTTTCGGAGAACCCCTTTATTAGTAAAGAGTTGGGGACTAGGCATCGTGCAGCTATTGGAATTAGTGAGGTGGGTGATGCCGTAGCAGTAGTGGTATCGGAAGAAACAGGTCAAATTTCATTGGCTATGAATGGTCAAGTTGTTCGGGATATTAAGGAAGAATCCTTGATATCCAAGTTATATGAAGAGTTACGCCCGAATTCGGTGGTTAAAGAGAAGCGTCCTTCGTTCTGGAAACGGAAGGGGGACGGCAATAATGGATAGATGGCTAAAGAATAATAATGTCGTTAAAATCTTAGCGATTGCGCTCAGTATTTTGCTGTGGGCTATCGTTCATCTGGATAATAGCACGCCAACGCCTACTACAACTATAGATAGTAAAGTGATTGATAATATTAAAGTACAACCGTTTGATCTTGATGATTCCAAGTATGTGCTCAGTGCTATGGATACAGATAATGTGAGGATGGAAGTCAGAGGAAGACGGTCTGACATTACGTCTTTATTCAATGAAGATTATAGGGTACGCTTGGATTTAAGTCATGTCAAGGAAGGTACAAACACATTACCTCTTACTTATGATCTTCCTTTTGGTGTTGAGCTTGTCTCGATGCAACCCAAAGCAGTGACGGTTATTATTGAAAGACGAGAGACAGCTTCTTATCCCGTAAATATAGTAACTAAAGGTATGCTTGCTGAGGGATATAAAGCAGAAGCACCAGTGATAGACCCAAGTACTGTAAAGGTCACATTACCATCTACGAGTTTAGCGGATGTGGTAAAGATAGAGGGAACTGTCGAAATTGATGGACATACGGAGACATTTACTCAGAAGAAGGTTAAATTAGCCGCCTATAATAGTAAAGGGCAGGAAGTGAAGGATGCGATTATTGAACCCTCTTCAGTGTCTGTTGAGATTCCACTTACTGCGCCTTCTATAAATGTCCCTATATCGATCCAGTACACAGGGAGCCTCCCAGAGGGTCTTGTTCTGTCGGAGGTTACACCTAATATTAGTCAAGTGAAACTATATGGTCCTCAAGATAAACTTGTAGGAATGAACTCATATAATGATGTAATGGTAGATTTGAGTCTGGTTAAGCAGTCTGGCAAGTCGGCTCTAAGTATCGATTTGAAGCCACCAGCAGGGTTGGTTAGAATAGAGCCTAGCACGATACAAGTCGAAGTAGATGCTGTATCCGTAGGGGAGAAAACGGTGGATGGTATTCCTATTACAATTGAAGGAATGGATAATGGTATCCAAGCAACTATTATAAGTCCTACGGATAAATCCGTTACAATGAAGCTAACGGGGGCTGCTTCCTTACTCAATAACTTGAGTAAGGAAGATATCAAAATCGTTGCTCATGTACAAGATTTGAAGCCAGGTAGCCATGAGGTTAAGCTAGAGGTTACGTTACCCCGTTTCATAACTGCAGCGGATAAGGAACCTCTAACCGCTACTATTGAAATTAAAGATAAGTCAATACCCTCGACAGCAGAACCTGAACCATCAAAGCCTGAACCATCAAAGCCTGACAAAGAGAACGGTAGCGATCCAGAATTGGATGCAGGTAATGAAGTTACAGGTCCAGATACAGAGGGTGGTGACACGGGGGCGGTTACAGAGCCAAATCCAGAGAATGGTTCAAGTGTGCCCCCCCCAGCCGATGGAGAAGTCACAAATGGTACAGATAATAATGCACCTTAATACAATGTGGTTATCATGAAGAGACAACTTAAATTAGAAGAGTTGACAAAGGAGAAGAATAATGGGGAAATACTTTGGAACAGATGGTGTACGGGGGATTGCTAATAAAGAATTAACCGCTGAATTAGCTTATAGTATTGGACGTTGCGGAGGTTATGTTCTTACCAGCGATGTGGAGAAACCAACGGTCGTTATTGGAATGGATACACGGATCTCCGGTGCGATGTTAGAGTCTGCATTAGTTGCAGGATTGTTGTCCATCGGTGTGCATGTTATTCGACTAGGAATCGTGACTACACCGGCTGTGGCTTATATTACAAGACTCTTGAAGGCTGATGCTGGGGTTATGATATCTGCTTCACACAATCCGGTAGAGGACAATGGAATCAAGTTCTTCGGGGGAGATGGATTTAAGCTCTCTGATGAGACTGAATTAAAAATTGAACAACTCATGGATGCAGAAGAAGATCGTCTTCCACGTCCTTATGGTGCTGATTTAGGAAACGTTATTGTAGATAATGAATCGAAATATAAATATTTAGATTTCTTGAAGACTACGATTGCACATCGTTTCGAAGGCGTTAAAATTGTTCTGGATAGTGCCAACGGAGCAGCTTATGAACTTGCACCCCAGTTGTTTCGTGATCTAGGTGCGGAAGTTATTACTATTGGTTCAGAACCTACAGGACTTAATATTAATGATCATTGTGGTTCTACCCATCCAGAGAAGTTGAAGCTGGAAGTAGTGAAGCATAAGGCAGATTTAGGACTAGCCTTTGATGGCGATGCTGACAGGTTAATTGCAATTGACGAGAATGGTGAAGAATTAGATGGAGACATTATTCTATGTATATGTGGGGAATCCATGAATCGTAGGGGCACATTGAAGGACCATACTATTGTCTCGACGGTGATGAGTAATATTGGTTTCTACAAAGCGACTGAAAAATTGGGAATCAAAACAGCGAAGACGGCTGTAGGTGACCGTTATGTGATGGAAGAGATGATTAGAGGTGGGTACAACCTAGGTGGAGAACAGTCGGGACATGTTATTTTCTTAGACTATAATACAACAGGCGATGGCATACTTACGGGGATTCAGCTTGTTGACATACTGAAGGAATCAGGTAAGAAACTTAGTGAAATTAAAGTGATGATGAGTAAGTATCCACAAGTTCTGGTGAATGTACGTGTAGAAGATAAGAGTAACTATGAGGGTAATCAAGCTATTGAAGCAGCTATTACGTCCGTAGAGGAGAAGTTAGCTGATAACGGCCGAGTACTTGTTCGTGCATCTGGAACAGAGTCATTGATTCGTGTCATGGCTGAAGGACCTGATGAAGCAGATCTTAATCTTTATGTATCGCAAATTGTCGATGTTGTGAAGCGGGAGTTAGTATAGTATTTATAAATGTAGCTTATATTAAGACCATAGTTAGGATGTAGCCGATGATCTTGATAACATATATTTCATCGGCTGCTTATCGCAATTCTCATAACATTGCCAAATATCTAGAACATGCATATAATGTATTAATGTGATTCAAATATAGAAAGTGAGGGCAGTAGGGTTGATGAATAAAAGCGCCAGAACTTGAGCTAGCGCGGGGTGAATGATGAATTGATGACATGAATATGTTATCACATGAATTCTGAATTCAACGGCAGACCAAGTTGACGAGGTAGAGGTGTTCGAATGTTCGGCGGGGACCTCTCGGTGATGCACCAGAGCCGTGAACCGAAAACGGAAAATGAATGGGCGACTGTTCACACAACGATTCGGTGGGTGCTAGATATTTTATAATTGTTAGTCATGAGTGTGCGAGAACGTAGCAGTCGGAACTGTACGAGAAAGTGCATTCGTGAATGAACCTTGTATAATTTAATACATTGAATTTCCCATACAATCTCGTACATTTTCGTACATGCCACATAGGGAACTCGCACACTTTTATTTGTTAATTTCAAAAAAAGTGAAATGGGGATATATATATATGTGTGGTATTGTCGGATATATTGGTACACAAAAGACGCAGTCGGTATTAATTGAAGGTCTGAAAAAGTTGGAGTATCGAGGATACGATTCAGCAGGAATTGCAGTGTTCACGAAAGAGGGTCTTCAAGTTGTCAAAGCTCAAGGGCGTCTTGCTAACTTGGAATTTAAACTTGAAGAAGGACCTCTTGTTGGAACTGCAGGAATAGGTCATACACGTTGGGCAACCCATGGTAAGCCTTCTGATGCTAACTCTCATCCCCATACAGACGAAAGTCTTAAATTCTCTGTCGTTCATAATGGAATTATTGAGAACTATTTAGATTTGAAAGATGAATTGATGGCTGAGGGTCATACTTTCGCATCAGAGACAGATACTGAAGTAATCGCACATCTGATTGCTCGTGAGTATGATGGAGATATCGTGAAAGCTGTTCAAAAGGCAATTACATTCATGCGCGGTGCATTTGCACTTGGTGTACTGACTGAGTATGAACCTGACCGTTTGGTTGCTGTACGTCAAGCAAGCCCGCTGATCATTGGAATTGGAGAAGGGGAGAACTTTATCGGTTCAGATATTCCAGCTATTCTTCAATATACGCGTAATGTATACATTCTTAATGATGGCGAAATGGCGGTACTGACGCAAGATGCCGTCGAATTAATGACCATTGAAGGGAATTTTATTTCTCGGGAAATGATTCATGTCGATTGGGATGCAGTAACTGCTGAAAAAGGCGGCTTTGAGCATTTCATGCTGAAAGAAATACACGAACAACCTAAAGCATACCGTGACACAATGCGCGGTCGTATTGATAGCGAAGGTAAGCATGTCGTATTTCCAGAGTTGAAGTTGACTCGGGAGCAAATTATGAATGTTCGTAACATACAAATCGTCGCTTGTGGTACAGCATATCATGCAGGTCTTGTCGGACGTCATGTAATTGAGCAATTAGTTCGTATTCCTGTAGAGACGGATGTTGCCTCAGAATACCGCTATCGTGCTCCAATCGTGACACCTGAAACGTTGGTCATTGTCGTCAGCCAATCGGGTGAAACCGCAGATACGCTTGCAGCTCTACGTGAAGCGAAAGCAAACGGCGCGCACGTACTTGCGATTACTAATGTAGTAGGTAGCTCGATTGCTCGTGATGCAGATGATGTTATTGTTACGCTTGCGGGTCCAGAGATTGCTGTGGCATCGACTAAAGCATATACTTCTCAATTAATTGCATTTTATTTATTCGGGTTGTTCTTGGCTGAGGTTCGAGGTACGCAGACACCTGAAGCTATTGCTCATATCATTGCAGCGATGCAAGCATTGCCTGAACAATTGGATAGTATGCTAGAGCATTCTGAATCCATTAAGGCATATGCTGAACAAATATCTCACCACGAACATCTATTCTTCATTGGTCGTGGACTAGATTTCGCAGTAGCACAAGAGGGATCATTGAAACTCAAGGAGATTTCCTACATTCACTCCGAGGCTTATCCAGCGGGTGAATTGAAACACGGAACATTAGCCTTGATCGAAGATGGCATTCCTGTTATTGCCTTGGTAACGCAAGAGAATGTCCTTGAGAAAACAGTAAGTAATATCAAGGAAGTTAGCGCACGTGGAGCAGATATCATGGCATTTACTTTCGATGAGCACGTACCGACCTTGTTGAAGTCGGTTGATCAAGCGTTTGCTATTCCTAAGACATTACCACTACTGACACCAGCTTTGTCTGTAGTGCCACTACAATTGCTTGCATACTACGCTTCTCTTGCACGTGGTAACGATGTAGACAAACCACGTAACTTGGCGAAGAGTGTGACTGTGGAGTAAGCAAGGTAGTTATGTTTGAATGACTTGACTTGTAGGTTTGAAATAAAGTCGTACCGTTTATAAAAAAGATATACCGTTTGAAATAAAGTCATACCGTTTGTAAAAAAGTTGCACCGTTTTGCCCCTTTGGATTATATTAATCTAAAGGGGTGTTTTTATGTCTAAGAGAACTAGAGCATCTAAAGTTGAGAAATGGATTAAAGAAGGTCGAGGCTCTGGAGTTGGTGCAGATTATAAGCCATGGTTAAACATCCAAGACGTGTCCTCAAAAGGTCGCTCTACACGTTTAAAAGGTATTAAAACAAAGCGACAACATGAATTTTTATCTGATTTGGAACGAAATTACTTTTATTTAACTGAATATTCGGATCTCGTTGTTGATATTCGAGAACAATTTCCTTTATTGCCATTGGAGGAAACAATTGTCATTGCAGATGGATTAGGTCTTAAACATCCTACAAACCCAAAAACGAATGAGCCAGTTGAGATGACAACGGATTTTTTATTAACAGTGGATAAGGGTGAAGGGTTGGTAGAAGTTGCTCGGACAATAAAAATGAAAGACGAGCTTTTAAAAGAAAGAGTTATTGAGAAGTTCGAAACTTTATTATCTCTATACAAATACAGGAAATATCAGTTCATAGACTCTGCCGAAATCGTCTCACACCCGTTGAATAACGCAAACTTTTGGAAACAACTGTTCAAGGCTGTTCGCAATTGTGTTGTTTGCTTCACACCGTTCTCGTACCAGATGTTTTTAACAACGAGCGTTCCAGTTTTTCGCTCCGCGATTATCTCGGCTCGTCCAATGAAGCTCTCTCCATATAATAGAGGCAGTACATAATAGCCGAATTTTCGTTTGATTGCAGGAGTGTAAATCTCCCAGGTGTAATCGAAGTCAAACAATTCGTTGATAAGTTTTCTGTCCCATATGAAATTATCTAGCGGGGCAATAAGCTCGCAACGCAATTTCGGCTCCTGATTTTGCAGAACGGCTTCAATAAGCGGTAAATCCTCCGCGAGGCAGTACAGCATATCCTTCATTTGTTCCACGGCAACAGCAACAATGTAAGCTTCGTGTAATAGCTGGCGGAAAACTTCGTTACGCTGTGCTGCTTTCAACCCCCATATGTTCAGCCATGCATCTGACGCACGATTCCATAAGAGACCAACAGAGCTAATTCGACGCAGTACCCGCCACTTATGATGCTCAAGCTCATCCTCCAACGGCTCTGATGCATTCAGTAGATTTGGCTGTATGTACTTCTTGGCGATATCGTAATATTTACGCGTTCCTTTTTTATGATGGATAATCAACTCACCCGTCGAATACATCTGTTCCAGCACCGATCGAGATGAATTGTTTCCACCGCTCCAATGGATGACCGATTGCCAAGAGAAATCTCCATCCAATTTTAAATCATTCGAACTTAGCGCACCGTGATTTTGGATATGAGCCCGTACTTGCGCTGTCAACGCTTCCATTTCGGGATAGCGTTCGGCATGTTGTCGGGCGGCTTGCCTGTATCGCTCAAAATACGGCCAGTCCTCGACAGGGATAATGGCCAGGTTCTTGTCGGGATAATCGACAAGGCTTCTATCCTCATAAAGCAACTCGGCGAGCATTCCCTTGGTAAATCCCTTAATTCGCGACTGTAGCACCAATTCGGCGTTTTTTCCGCAAACATCGATGGGGTCGTATTGAATACAGTTGACCTGCCGAGCAAAATCCAATACGCCCTGCTTCCCACTAAATTTATATTTGCCCAAAAGTCCATGCTTCAACAACAGAAATTGCCGTGCCTGGCGGTTTGTTAATTGAATCATGTTTGTTCGCACCTACCTCTAGTTTAGTTTTTTTATTATATTACAGTGGAGGCTGGAGGGGAAAAGAAAAAGAAGGCGTGGAGGAAAATTTATTTCACGTACTCGCTGAGGGTGCTTCTTGTACTTTTTATTGGCTGGCTTGAGTCCAATGCAATACCGAACTCAAACCAACCAATCAGCCGTATAATAAAAACTCTAACTTTAAGGAGTCACTACCAAGGAAGGCATCTTTTCGTTATTGCATTTATTTTGTTGGATCCATCACAGGCGGTACTGGTAAGCCTGCTTGACGTAATAGCAGCATCATTTGGCCGCGGTGATGTGTTTGGTGGTCAATTAAGAAACGTAATACTGCGCCTTTTGTTGCAAGACTTGCAATGCCTGTTTCTGTTAGCAAGTCCTCATCGGATAGCTTGGCTACCTCTTCCTTGACTGCCTCTGCTGCTTTTTCGTAAGTTGCTACAATTTCTCTTGCTGTCGCTGGAGCTGGTTCATCTTGACCAATCATTGGTACAGTTAAACCTGCTAAATGACTAAAATAACCTGTTGTTTCTACTAAATGCCAGCCTAACCAACCTAGTGTACTATGCCCTTCCAAAATACTTTGTCCTAATTTGTCATCTGTTACGGCTTGTAATACTTGCAATGTCCCTTTCACAGCAACTGCCCATTCCTTTAAAAAATCATCCACTTGTCGATACATCCAAATTCCTCCTCTATCATTCACTTCTCTTTTATCATACAAAATATTTGCTCAAAAGAAAAGGAAAAATGCGAACTCTTGTTCTTAATGAAAAAATGCGTACAAAAAAATCTATATCCGCTAAACTTGAGAATACCACCAAACAGGTTAGCGAGGTATATAGATGCACGATCTGGGTGTTCTTCGGAAGTTGGAAATACTTTTTACTTTCGAGTTTTACAATAGGGAAAAGTAGAAACTTTGTGAAATATTGTACTTATAGTAACGGAGGGCATTAGTTGAATAAGGCTCATTTAATTGATCAAACTTTTTTATAAAAATCTCATACTTAGTTAGAAAGATTAACTCCATTTTGATCAATCTTTTTTCAAAATGGAGTTTTTGCATTTGCTGATAAATAAAGGTTGAAGGTGATTTTTTAATCAATCTTTATTCTAAAGCTACAGTGGTTGTCTGGTGATATAAAAGTCGTGAACCAGTAAAAAAAGTCACGAACCAGTAAAGAAAGTCGTGAACTAGTAAAAAACTCGTGAACCAGTAGTTAGCCCCGATGATGAAATACATTATCGGGGCTTTTTTAAATTTATATGGGTAACCTATATTCAAGTAATTGGTCGCCAATGTACTGGGTAAATAAAATATTAGACAAGAAATAAGTATTCAATCATGAAAATAATATAAAGGTTAGAATCGAAATTAAGCTAATGGGCAGTTTAGCGTAATAAAATACTTCCACATACGTCTAATGTTATAAGAGGTGAAAACAATGAGAAGTATTTCATTTGTTTGAATTTAACGCGTAGTTATTTGTAATAACATATAAAATTGAATAGTCAGGAAATTATTACTGAATTATGGTACTATACGTGGGAAAGGGAGAGAGAATTGATTCACCATTCTCTCCACCGTATATTAGGTTCTGCTACTGAATTATGGAGACACCACCCATAATCAAGTACTTGTTTCCTAGGTTGAAACGGTATCAATTATCACTCATTGGTCTATTCATTTGAGCGAGTTATTCGTAATCTGCGTAAATCAAATAGCTAAGCTAGCTATAGGACTGCTAGGGCACATAAGGTTTGAGTCACTCGAAATCTATATTCTACCAGCATCAAGATACCCTTCGCATCCAGAGTCCACTGCTTTGGATGACAGATCCCAGATGAATAGCTTCGTCTATCACTCTACGGAGGAGATTTAAGCGTACTCGTCTATCTACCTGTATGAGGGGATAAATGAGTGCGTGGATTAGTAGTTAAGTGAAATCGGGGATAGGTATTAATAAAACTATATAAGACAAATGAAGACCAAAAAAGGACGTGAAGATCTTGAATTACATAAGACAAATAAGAGAGTTAGTAGGAACACATCCAATAATTATGGCAGGAGCATGTGTGATTCTTATAGACGGTGAAGGTCGATTATTATTACAACAAAGAACTGATAATGGTTTATGGGGATTACCGGGAGGTTCAATGGAACCTGGGGAAGAAATAAAAGAAGTTGCAAGAAGGGAACTGTTTGAAGAAGTAGGATTAGAAGCTAAAGGATTAGAATTTTTTGATATATTTTCAGGAACAGATCTTTATTATCGATACCCAAATGGAGATGAAGTATACAACGTAGTTGCAGCTTATATTTGTAAAGAATACAGTGGAACAATTAGAGGCGATGGAGATGAAGTTCAGGATATCCAATTCTTCGAGTTAGATAAGATACCAGATCAAATAAGTCCTCCAGACCTACCAGTAATCACAAGATATTTAGATGAAGTAAGGATATAAGAACAATTTGGAGTAAATCGAAGATGTCCCCGACATCACTTAACACGGCATTCCTACTGCGGACATTCGCCCTTGATCGCTAAGAGGGAATTTCAAGGAGATTATTCAGGCGATACATTCAACCAGCTAAGTCTGACGACGTTATCAGAAATGACCGTAATAAAAAACAAGAAATAGTGAGTTGATTCAGAGAAGTCTTTTCTATTAAAAAATTTTGATTGAGCAATAATTTTAATGGTAAAATACAGAAAATGATATATAAGGGGAATTTTGATGGAACAAAAAAATAATAATGTTGATGAAGATCTGAGTGAATTAACGCCACTACCTTCAGCAAAATTACTTTTAGCTACGGCACAAAAAGAAAATGATTATGAAATAGATAGAAAAAAGACATTTGAAACAAGATCTGGAATTTTTATCGGTTTTTCGGGAGTGTTATTCACTCTTCTCTCTCGAGTTATGGATTTTGACATATTTAAAAATGTGCAGCCTACAAAGTTTATTTCTTACGCTCTATTATTTGGTATTTTTTTTCTGTTACCACTTATTCTTTTGATAATTTCTGTATATTGCTTTTTACACGTAATAATTGTTAAGAAATATACGCGTTTCGACTTAACAGGCTTTGATAGTGATTCTGCAGCCCTGACAGAAGAACAATCTGCCTTTTATTTAATGGAGAAGTATAGAGATGTAGTTAACATTAACAGTAAAGTGAATGACACAAAGAGTATCTTTTTTTTAATTGGAGTATTATGTATCGGTTGTTCTGCACTTTTAATTAGTAGTATGTACATAATTTCTTATATGAACTAAGGAGGTGTGACTTATGCCCACCAATGATTTGAATAAAAATAGCAGCAAGGGTAATCCTTTTGCATCAAAACCTTCGAATACTTCTAAGATTGGAAATCCATTTAACTTAAAAATTCAAAATGAGGATGCTTCTGAAGGAATAAAGCGAGAGTTCTTTGAGCGCAAGAATGAATTATCTGAACAAGAATCAAATAACAAGAATAATGAGTAGTAAAGAATGGATGGGTATAATACCCGTCCTTTTTACAGTTACCTATTACTTTCAAAATCAGCCTATTCAATGAAGCCAGTCACATCTGATAACATCGTATTCAAAGCATCGAGCCGAGAAAACTCGACTCTTGGTCCGGGAGATGCTTTTCGAAGAAGCAGATTCACCGGACACATTTAACCGGCTAAGTGGCAGAGCCACCCGGCAGCTACGCTGCCTTAAGCCGCTTGAACGTCGTGAATGAGGGAACGTTATAGGAAATCAGTGCAATTACATAAAAATCATTAAAAGAATAGTACAATATGGAAGATTCATTATTTGAAATTAAATTAAAGAAAAATGAAATGGTTTTAAAAAATAATAATATTGAAATACACTACTATAAAAAGTAATAAGTGAAAGTAATTTGATAGTAGTTCAAGGGATCAAGTAAAACGCATAACAACGTATCTACGCTACGGGTGTTGCCCTTGTTTCGCAAGAAGGGTAGGTAAAGATGTGGATTCAGCGAACCTGTGAGGCTAAGTCCGTCGGACCCGGTCGCGATGCTCCATTAAGCCTCTTGGGTTCGTAGATACAACAACGTTATGCGTAAGTCGGGAAAACCATATGTATTTGGGTATTTGGAGAGTGAGTGGTACCATGGAAATAAAAAAGTAAAGTATCAAAGTTTAATCTGGATGAGTTAGGTGAATTTGGTTACATATCAAGATATAAATATGAAGTACATAGAGAACTACAAGACAATAATTTATCAATAACACTTGAGTTACTACCACTATAGAACAGGTAACAAAGTTACTACCAGGACATAATGAAATAGATTTGAATAAAAATTTTATTATTGAGGTAAATAGAGCTTGCCAAGAACTATTAATTAAAGGACTCGCAAGACATGGAACCGGAGTGCATGATTTTAAAGATGTAAAGATATATTTTTAGTATTTCGAAGAAGACAGCAACTACAGCTAGTGACTGTCAAAGACTTAAATGTGATGGTTATGGCAATCATCTTGGAACAACACTTCCTCTGCGTTGAGGAGTAGTATTTCATTTATTCCTAGTCTGCTGGAAATTTGCTAACCGCCGTTGTATTCGTTATTGTCGAAATGTTTGATATTAATCGAGGGGTCCTGAAAGGTCCAATTTGAATTATCTAGCGTTGCTACTATATCCCCCTCATTAACTTATCAGTTGTAACTGTTTTACTTAACAATAAAAAACATAAGTACATACATTCTATGATATGCATTGACTCTATAGGCTATTAAAATAAGCTGGAGTGGTTTGATGTTTTTTGAATTGGCGAAATTGTTGAGCCTAAGATTTCGGAGTAGATAAATACATATCTGTCTTAGAAAGGGCGTTGCCGAATGAGCTTTCTGCTAAATTCCGTAAAAGAGGCGACATATCTTTCTGTTTCTAAAGCAGACCGATACCGTCCCATATGCTACGTTTTCTATCAGAAATACCGTCAGGAATACAACTCTTATATGTTCCTGGATGATGTGTATCGAGAATTAGTAACGTCAGAGCAGTTTGGCCCTCATTTTAAGGATTATTCCGAGAAAGAATTAGAAGAAGATCTAAAGGCGCTAGTGAAATGGAACAACCTGATCATTCATCAAGACGAATCCCATGCACAGCGCATTGAAGATTTTTATAAACGCAAGAATTATTATGAGGTCACACAATATACTGTTTCACTCGAACGTACACTGGAGGAGATGCAGCATAATCTGCAGGCGATCCGCGGTGGATCGTTCGAGCGCGTTTTGGCAGACCATATTCTAGACGATCTGACCAAACTTCGCAGGTGGAGGCCGTCGAACAAAGAAGCGTTGGGCGATATCCGCAACATCTGGCGCGATCTCATGTCCCGATTTGAAGCCCTTCGCAACAGCACCGCTGACTTCTTGTCGCATGTAAACAGTGAACCGTACGAACGCTTGATCCGAATGGAGTCTTTTTTGCCGTATAAAGAAAAATTCGTACGTCTGTTAAGTGACTTCGTGGTCGGTATTATGGAGAAGAAAGATTTGATAGAGGAGCGCCTTGGGTTCATTGACGAAAGTGAGATTGAGCATATTGTTTCCACGATTGTTTCTTACGAAGCGGAGCAGCAGATTGATGATACATTTGAAGTGGAGCTTGCCTTAGAGCGAAGAATGGCAGAATGGCTCGGTTTTAAAGGGTGGTTCTTGGAGATCAATGGTCGCAAAGCGAGCTCCCGCTTTTTAATTGAACAAACTCGGGGCACCATCCAAAAAATTGTACGGATTGCAGATCAGATTAGCGATAAATTTAACTACTTTAAAAGTCGGAAAAATGATTATCTGGAACTAGCCCGTATTTTTGCGAGTACATCGGACATACGGGACTGCCATGTTATTGCTGGCGCTATGTTTGGCGCTTCCACCACAAGACACTTCTTAGTCCCCCGAAAATCTGAGGATGATACCACAATGCATATGTGGGAATGTGATCCCTTTGAACTGCCACTAAATAAAAAAACACCTGGGAATCGTAACGGACGTACCAAACAGCCTGTATACGAAGATCCCTTAGCACAGATGTCTTTAATTCAGGAGCATCTGGAGAAAACGCGGATAGTGCAGGAGCAATTCAACAGCCTGATTAAGGATGGTAAAATTACGCTGGATGAGATCGGTGTCGTCTATCCCGAAGTACGGGATTTGCTGCTTGAATTATTGGGACAAGCCATGATTTCAAAAAGCTTAAAAAGCCGAACGGAAGATGGGCGTCGGTTTTATCTTAGCCGTCGTTCCAACGAGCGCATACGCCTATTTTCCACCGACGGTACTCTGACGATGGATGACTATGAATTTGTGTTTACGGAGGAATAGCGTGGATAAAGATCGATTGGTACTGCAAGAGTGTATTGAAGCCCTGTTTCAATATCACTGGATTCATCGGGACACACAGGCGGATTTATTTTTCCAAATTCTTAATCGAAAAGCGGATATTGCTGATATCGTGCGTGAATACTTTGGCTATCGTCTACTCCTACGTAATGAGTTTATTAAACTAGAGAAAATCCCCGTCTCGTCAAAAGCGTTTATGGGCATTGGCGACTTTAAAACGTCACATCACTATATATTTTTCAGCTGTTTCCTTGCTTATCTGGAAGACAACGGGGAAGACCAGCAGTTTACACTGCAACACGCTTGTGATGCCATCCGTATGTATTACCCTGAAGAAGCTGTTCCTTTCGCGTGGGAAGAGCGGTCGCATCGCAAGGCATTTGCAGATGTTTTGCAACAGTGTGTGAAATTAAGGCTTGTCTATGTGGTGGACCGCGACATCGACGGGTTTCGAGACGATAAACAACATGATGTTTTGTTTCAGACCACACGGTATTTCCGTCATTTCGCACCCCTTTATTTCTTTGATCTCAGTAAAATTCAAAATCGTAGTCAGTTGGAAGAACACATTGCCAAAGAAATTGCCAATGGCACAACTCCGAGACAGCAGCTCCTACGCAGATTCTTTTTGGAATCGGCTGTATATGATGACGAACTGTCTGTAGAGGAATCTAATATTTTGAATAATAGGGATGAGTTGGAGAAATTGAACGAGATGATATCAGGTCCATTTGAATACTGGTACCTCGAACGGTACCATCGTACGACAATGCTTACCCATGTAGAAAACCGTTACGGAGGCTATTATCCAAAAGATGATCAGATCTCAAATGCGGCTGTACAGTATGCAACTCTCATTTGGGATAAGGTAAACAGTCAAGAAGTAGCTCTTGACCATAACAGTCATGTCCTGTGTTCGGAATATGAGGCAATAATATGGTTTCAAGAGATTAAAGATTTGCACAGCCACGGGTGGACCAAATCGTTTACAGAACGCCCCCTTTCCGTCATTTGGAGAGAGGTTATGGAGTATATGTCTGACTTTCATATCGCGGATGCACTTTCGGATGGGCGGATTGTATTTTATTCTGCTGCGGGCCGCGTTACAGGGGAATATGTATCATAATTTATTTAATCGGAGGGAATAGGCGATGAGCTCGTTCCATTTAAATCGTTTTGGTCTGATGAATTTCTGGTATCACAGTGATACGGTATTTGAGTTTAGCAATGGGCGTCTTTTTGTCCGAGGTGCCAACGCTTCAGGTAAGTCAGTATCTACTACCATGGCAGTGCCGTTTTTGCTCGACGGCGATAAGCGCCCGTCGCGCCTTGACCCATTTGGCTCGCAGGATCGGCGGATGATCGATCTATTGCTCGGCAATAAACATGTATCAAGGCGTGAGGAAGGCACGGGATATCTTTACATGGAATATCGCAAAGACAACACTTTTGTGACCGTTGGTATCGGCTTGTATGGAAAGCGGAGGGAGAGCGACAACACCATGAGTACGTGGTTTTTCATTCTCCATAACAAGAGAATTGGGCACGACATTCTGTTGTATGAAGAAAAAATTATTAGCGGGGAACCTAAAAAATTTCCTCTTACCATGGGGGACTTGGCTGACCGCATTGGAAGGGACGGAGAAGTTACCGATAGCCAGCAGCGTTATGTGGAACTCGTAAATCAAGAAATTTATCGGTTTAAAACTACGCAGGAATTTAAGGAGCTGATTGGCGTGCTGCTTCAGCTTCGTAGTCCGAAGCTCTCCAATGCAGTGAAAGCGAGCGAGGTGTCCAACGTACTCTCTGATGCTCTTCCAGAATTGTCACAACATGAACTGACCCCGCTCTCCTCATCACTGCAGAGTATAGATAATCTCCAAGAAAAGAAGATTCGTATTGGAAAAGAACTCGGCTTCCTTACGAAGTTGATGGAAGCATACGACGCATATAATCAATTCTCATTATATGAGAAGGCGAAACATCTTGTATCCAGTGAGAAACGGTTTGATGAATCCATGAGGCGCATCAAGGATTGTAAGACCGCCGAAGCTGTAGCTTCCGAGACCAAGACAGAACTGGAGCGGCAACAGGCAGAACAAATTAACATAAAAGATACCATGCAGAAGAAAATAGCATCCTTGCAAGGACACCCTATTTTCACACTTGAGCAAGAATTGGGTCAGGTAAGACAAGCCCTATGTGATTTAGAGGAGAAACTGTGGGGAAGGACCGAAGCCATAAAGAAGAATGAAGAACAGCGGCGGCAAGTGGAGGATCGGATCAAGCAGAGTGAAGTCGAGGAATACAAAGCAGTCCAAAGCCGTGAAGATGCACTTTCGGAACTGGATTCACTGGCCGATGACACCTATTTCTCGCCCCACGGAACCTTGCGTAACCATTTTAAATCTAGCCTTCGAAGTTTTTCAGATGCAGCTTTTAAGAATTGGCAAGAAATGCTCTATGAATACCGCAGTAAGGTTCAGGAGATCACAGATCAACTCCTTGCATTGCATTCTCGCCTTGAACATGAGGATCGAATGCATCGAAATGTGGCGGCCGAGGAAGAGCATGTAAACCAGATGGAAGTTGAGATTTACACTTTAGAGAAACAAATTTCCACATGCTCAGCATCAGTAGAGGATGCCGTTGCCGAATGGGTGGTAGGTGCTCAACAATTTCAAATTCAGCCTGTAGAGCTTCTCGAAGTGAAGGAGATTTTGCAAGGAATCGCTGACCTTCTGGATGACGCCTCTCCAGCATCGGTTACTGACTGGCTGAGACTCTTATATGACAGACGTTATCGTACACTTCAAGAACACCATGCAAATCTAGCTGCTTCCATCCGTCTTCTCTTAGTGCAAATTGAGGAGGCCGAAAGAAAGACTGAAGCCTTATCTGCGCAAGCGGAAATGGAGCCCGCTCTTACTGCTTCAGAAGCGGAAGAAGTGAAGTGTTTGCGTGCAAAAAATATCCGTGTTGCTTATTTTTATGAAACGGTTGAATTTCTGGAACATATTCAGCCAACTGTGAAAGAAGCTATCGAGGGCGCCATTACCCGTGCTGGACTTCTTACGGCGCTTGTAGTGCATGAGAGTGATCAATCTATGGTTGCTGCCTCGATGACCGTGGTGCAAAAAGGGTCATACAAACAAGAGAACTTATTGACATATGTGCGTCCGATACCAGCCAATGGTCTTACTGTGGAAGATATTAGTGCTATACTTCAAACCATATCCATTGTTCCCCATGAGGAAGGATATATGCTTGAAACGGGGGAGTTCCGCAGCGGTATGGTTGGGGGACTGGCACCTCGATACGAAGATGCATACATCGGTAAATCAGCGCGGGAACAAATCCGTGTGCGCAGGCTGAAAGAACTGCAAAAGCTGCGTGACGAACTTACGCACCAGAAAGATAATCTGGAATCTGAACAGTTTTCGGTAGAAAAGCAGCAGCGGCTACTCACCATGGAAAGGGATGTATTTCCAACTTTTGAGGGACTTAAAGAGTTGCTTGGACACCATGAAACCAAGAATCGTGAACGTGCGATACAACTCTCTTTGGTAGACCGGTTCCAAACCGAATTACGTGTCCACCGCAACGAAACACAAATCGTGCGTAATACCATCCATTATGCTGCGCAACAGCTGAAATTGCCACTTACACACGCCAGCTACCAACAGGCTCTTAGCGACCTCACAGTTTATAAAGATACACTTGCTGAGCTTCGTCTGGCTCACAACACGTGGCTTGCAGAGATTAAAGCAAAATCTGATCTTACGGCAGAGACAGAACGTTTATCAGGTGATTATGAGTTCCTTGCGGATGAGAAAACGGATCTTGAGCGGGTTATCACGAAGAATAAGTCTTATGAAGCGATGTATCTCGAGCAAATTCAGGATTTTGGTGATAAGGACGTAAAACAGGAAATCGTGGCAGCGAGAAATTCGGCGCAGACGGCAGATGAACGGGTAGACTCTTATCGCAGAGAAATAAACGAAGCGGAATTTAAAATCCGCGCTCTTGTAGAAAATCAATCGAAAGAGCAACCGGTGATGGAAGAGCGGCTGCGACTGCTCAATGCATGGAAGAAATTATTCCAAGAGGAGCTATCTCTCGGTTTTGTATGTGCTCCGCAGAGCACTTCTGAGGTGGTAAAGGTGCTGGAGGAATCTTGCAAGGCTCTTTCGTCGGATGTAGTACTGTCGACTTTAAAAGATGCAGAAGGAGACGCACAGCGAGAACTTGTGGATTACAATCTCAAACAATCGCGGTGCACGATTTCGCTTGAAATTCAGGCCAAAGACAAAGAGGAACCATCCTGGCAACTCCTCGCACAGCATTGCTCGCGGCAATTCCTAGTCTTTTCACCCCAGCATGTGGAGAATACACCGCGTGAAGTACACCGCGATGTAGATGACCAACTAAAGCGCATTTCGGGGCATATTCAAGAAGAGGAGCAGAAGTTGTTTGAAAAGGTGCTTATTGATGTCATCGGTACTGCGATCCATGAGAAAGTTCGGGCTGCGAAGCGCTGGGAACAAGACGCAAATGTGATGCTACAGCGTGTAACGGGAACCATCCAAGTTCGGCTCGATTGGATTCCTCTCACGAGCAAAGAAGAAGACCAAATATCGACGACTGAGCTTTTGTCATACCTGTCCAAGGAATCCATATTTTTGACGCCATCTCAAAAGGGGAAAGTACGCCAGCACTTCATGTCCAAAATCAATGAAGCCCGCAAAAAATGCAAAGACGACGCGAGTTTCTCCATGCTTGAAGAGATGAAAAAAGCGCTGGATTACCGCAGATGGTTCCGCTTTGACATGTTCATTACGCGCAAAGGCATTCCAGAGGAACGCTTCACGAATAAAGTGTTCGGGGAGCTCAGCGGCGGGGAAAAGGCGATGAGTATCTATTCGCCGCTGTTCGCGGCGATAGCTGCCAAATATTCTTATGCCGCGCCCGATGCGCCGCGTGTCATCTCATTAGACGAGGCGTTTGCGGGCATCGATAGCGAAAACATTTCACAGATGTTCCAACTTGTGCATGATTTTGAGTTCGACTATATTATGAACTCCCAGGTACTGTGGGGCTGCTATGAAACGGTAGATGAGCTCTCCATTGCCCAAATTCTCCGACCAGTGGATTCCCCAATCCTCGCTGTCGCACGTTACTATTGGGACGGCAAAGAAAAACATCATCTATCACTAGAGCAAAGTATCGAGGAGCATTCCCGCAATGTACGATAACAGGCAACTTGTCAAGATTTTTCAGAGCAGCGGCGGCTTTGGCCGCCTTTTCAACCTGTATCGTAAAAAATTTGAAAGTTATGGAGCATTCGGTACGGTGCAAATGCGCCCCAACGGAGAAGAGGAAAAAGCTTTACGCGGTTTTCTTGGCGTTCGCTACAAGGGACCTCGTTTCCCTGCCAGCGATTTTGAAAAAGCGGTCATAGAAGCAGGATACTCAGCTTCATTGCTTGAATTGTTGGAGTTATACTACGGCCAGCAACTTTCCACTAAACGCGAACAAAAGGAGTTAAGATTATCGGCATGGACGGATCTTTTTGTTCAAGTAGAACGAGATTTTATTAGCCAATTCAATATCTCTAACACTGATTTCGAGGAATTTATTCAAAAGACATTTAATTGGTTTCTGAAATTGAAGGAGAGAAATATGAAAGGATATAGGATTTTGGAAATTGTTTTCGATAGAAATACAAATGCCTATTCAGAATTGCTAACATGTTTGAGTGCCTTATGGCATTTGCTCATGAGAAAAGATGAGATGTTTAAAAAATGTGGAATTTCAACTGGCAAAATTAGATTACCTATGTTCGCTGCTTATGTTACGGAGGATTCACATGCCTTTGATAAAACAAATGCAGTAGGAAGATTATTATGGAGTGCGCTTTATGATATAAATAGCCTCAGTCTAAAACTAAGCGGAAATGTTGATAATGATATGTCAGGCATACCAGAGTATTTGTTTGAACGTCAAATATATAGAAATTTCGATGTTCTGGACGATGATCTAAGTTCGATTTCGCATGTTTTTGTACCCCATCTAGTGAAAGGTGCTTCTCCCCGTACGTTAAATTTACGTGAAATTGAAGAGATAAAGCAATTTCCAAAGTATTCGTCAATTTATATTATCGAGAATCCGTCTGTCATTTCTTATCTAGTTGATGAAACGATTCATTTTCTTAATCTAAACCAATTTTCATTAGAACAACTTCCATCAGATTTTTCAGTTTTACTGTGTACTATCGGACAGGCAAGAACTGCTTCTAAAGTATTTATAGAAAAATGTCTTGAAGCAAATCCAGGCTGCATTATTTACTATTCTGGAGACCTTGATGTTCCAGGTATTCAGATGTTAAACAACATGAAGGAGGAGTTCTCAGCTGAATTTTACGCTTGGCGTATGGAAGCTTCTATATATCGTAATTATGTTGCACCAAAAAGCAAAGCTTTATCTGATTCAGACTTAAAAATCCTTCAAGGTTTAGAAGGCGGCTTAGTAAAAGAGATGATACAGATTAAGGCAAAAGTTTATCAGGAATTATTTGGAAAAGAACTAAGAAGTGATTGGATTAAAGAAGTATCTTCAGTGATTTCTAAAAAACAAGTTGATAAATGAATCTAATAAACTATGACAATATTAATGGCTAAGCAGGGATTTTAATTCTGCTTATGATAGTTCTAGCCATAGTTTTGATCATTTTAGTAATTTGGAAATTGGCTCAATTTTTCATTTCATTACCTTTTTGGTTGAGAGTTGCGGTCGGTGTAATAGTACTCTTTGGTATAGTGTTCAAAGTAGTTCGAGGGTTTAAAGAATTGTAGATTTTCTAATTCTGCAAAATTATTTAATTCGATCTTATACATGACTTGTTTTTCTTCTGGGTCTGACTATCCAAAGTGGAAATGGAACTAAATATAATATGGATTTTTTGTGAGTTTTTTACGGACAGAGGAAATATAGAGTGGTATATGTTGGCTATACATCTTGTATATAAAAATACATTATTCTTATTTTGGATATTTACATCATTATGAAAATCCGACCTTTTTAAGTAAATTCGGGTATGGGTATTCTCAATAATTATGAATATAACCCTTGATAGATCAGGGTTTTAAACTGCTGTTTTCTTATAAATTCTGACATCACACAATCAATCAATGATGAAGTGGCAACTACAGATAACATTATATTCACGCATCGGGCCTTGCGGATCTCAGTCCACCCGAAGAGAATTGGCAGGGAAGCGGTGTCAGGCGGACACACCTGCGAGGATAAGTCCATCGGACCCGGCAGCTTCGTTGCCTTATGCCTCTCGGTGTCGTGAATACAGAAACGTTAGATGAAATGCCTGATAAATTAAGAAAAGGGGAAAACCTAATGACACCTCCTTTAGTTCCTTTAAGAATTCCCTCAGGTTGGACAGTAAATTATAATGAATTTAGAGAAGTTAAAGCAGATGAGTTTATTAATGATGATAATGAAAACCGATGGGAATTTTCTGAAGCTATTTTTCAGTTCAATCATATAAACAATAGAATTTTAGATCTCGGATGGTACCCTGAACATTCGTGTAAGGGTAATTATCGACTAAAACTTATTGAAAGCTCTGAAATGCCTGAAATACAAATAGAGGCATGGAATAAACCTATATTGAATTTTGAGACGAGATGTACAGAGATATTAATGAAAAAAATAGAAGAAATATTAATTGAAGTATCCAATGGAAGTATCTAATGATCTTAGATGTAATTCGGGGAAGTCAGGCACATCATCTAACAAAACATTCCTACGTCGTCGCTGACGCTCCTAGGTTACCAAGGGGATTTTCAGAGAAGCCAATTCAGGCGACACATTCAACCGGCTAAGTCTAACGACCCGTTCCCTACGGTCACTTAAGCAGCTTGAACGTCAGGAATGCACAAACGTTAACTGAAATGCCCTAAAGGTATTTATAACAAAATCCCCAATAATAAATTTTAGGATGGTAGATATGAAAAATGAGAAAGTAATGTCTGAACAACAGAGCCGAGCTTAATATTTGCTCTTTCTAGCACTTTTTGAATTCGATTGTGTTGTCTGGCTCTTTCTTCAACGATACTGCGACGGTACCGAATAAGTTCTCGAAGCTACCGTTGACTTCGATCTGGAATGAAACTTGCTTTGAGGAGTCCATGACGAAGAAGTTTTGCAATCCATTCCGAATCTTTGACATCTGTTTTACGTCCGAGTAGTGCTTTCATATGCTGAGCATTCACCACTAAAAATTCAATGCCTTCAGATTCAAGTAGATTGACAAAAGGTTTCCAAAATACCCCTGTGCTTTCCATAGCAACGTGAGTACATTCATGTTGTTTAATCCAGTCAATTAGTTGTAATAGAAACACCGTTTTAGTTGAAAACGTTTGAATCTCCTTTCCCTTCGACGTTAGAATACATGCTGTAATGTTGTCTTTATGAATATCCATTCCGCATGCTCGTTCAATGACAACTTCCACCTTAAAAACATCCTCTCTATGGCTCAATCAGAGTAGGATTAATCTCCCGTGAGTGCTTCCCGAAAGGGAGAGACAATCTGTGATGGACCGTGATCGTTGGAGTCAGCCTAACGGATGGGCTCTAAGGCACCCTAGTTCATCGACCTTCCTCTCCCAGCCATAGTAGCAGGATGGACAGATTCGTCGACCCATTTTCATCATCTGTGGTGTAGCGCTTGCGCTGCATGTATGGCTAAAGGGGAACAATAGTTCAATTACTAATAGGAAAAGGCAGCCAATATTATCGATGCCTTTTCCCCGCTAATGGGCAGGTTAGTGGGGAAATCACCATTAAATTTATCGACTCCTGAAGCACCTGGTTTTGGAATTTAAAATGTGAACAGAGATGCAAATGCAAAGATATAAAGGGGAACATTTGTTTACTATCGATAACAATCTGAGGTATGTTAGCAATGAAGATATTTTTGAAAGGGGATTTACAATGTCAACTAAGCAAAACAAGACTTTAAACCAATGTGCTGACTATTTAACATGGGTAGAAAAGTTAAGAGGCACTTAAAATGGCCTTTGGTTGAAACCTATATCAACGGGGAAATAGTCTCTGAGGGAGATTCTAACTCACATTATGCACTGGGATAATAACATTTTAGAAATGATGGTTCCAAATATGGCAGAAGGGGCAAAGTTATTCTTCGTGGATATTGAGAAGCATAACCACGAAGCTACAGTATTTGCTAAATCATACACTATCTTAGACGTACTTATTGATGACTTAATCAAGACACGACTACAGATGCTTGAATTATTAAAAGAAAAATATGATGACACGACAAAATTTACTATCGACAACCGGAACTATACATACAAGGAATTTGTTAATCTGTTCATTCACCATGATGCACACCATATAAAACAAGTAGAAGCATTTTTAAAGCAAGAGAAAAGTGCATAAGAGAATCCAGTAGGGGTTTATCATTATCAACTTATATGCTAGATCTTGTTCTAGCATTCAGATTAGTTATCAAGTTAAAGGAAATATATGATTATTAATGAAATTATTAAAGGGTTAGTAAACGTGTATGAGTCACACAGAGATCCACAAACTGCAAAAGCATTGGCGGCATATATGCGGGATCAATATCCACGGACACGGCTGAGAATCATGAAGACATGGAGGACTTACTTAAGGAGCTTGAAGGACAGTCGCTGGAAGACATTTAGAAGGAGATTGAAAGATTAAAAGTGGAAGGAGTAATCCAGTCGTGAGTTCGAATCTGCAATTGACAGAGGTTGATGTTATGGACGCCGCTCTGCTTCAGGATTTGAGTGACTTGTTGCTTGCGGTTGTTGATGAGGGGGCTTCAGTTGGTTTTTTGCCTCAGCTTAGTAAGGACGTTGCACAGAGATATTGGGAAGGTGTATTGGGTGAGGGTGTCCTTCTATGGATTGCCAAGAAAAATGATCGATTATGCGGGACCATACAGCTGCACTTGTCTCAAAAAGAAAATGGGGTGCATAGAGCCGAGATTGCCAAATTAATGGTCCATCCTGATCAACGCCAAAAAGGCATTGGCAGGGCTTTAATGAAGACTGTGGAATCAAGGGCCGTTTTGGAATGCAGAACCCTTTTGGTATTGGACACCCACTACGGCGACCCGTTAAATGTGCTGTACAGGTCTGAAGGGTATGTGGAAGCAGGGACTATTCCCCGATATGCTAAGTCAGCCAATGGCGACTTGGATGCGACCCTTATCTTTTACAAAAAAATCTGAGTCCGAGAAGTGACGTATTGAGTTTATGCGGAACTTCGGTTTATGGGGGAAGTGTGCTGGCTGTCGATCGTTACACCTAGTTTGCCATGGGCTAACTGAATGTCTCTTTCCGTCTGAAACAGTCGGGCTATGTAATTTCTCCAGCAAATTAGCACCAGACCAGTGCATTGACTTGGGGCTCTCCGGTGTTTTGGGCTACGAGTTTGGCAGCTTTATTGAGCTTTGCTAAGAAGTTTGACGGAGCCTTCGATGTAGGGGGCTCCATTGCCGGCCGATCCTTCTTGGCTCCCTTCTTGCTGGCGGTATGCGGCTATTGAGTGGTCCGTTCCATGCAACATCTGCTTGGCTCAAGGAAAAATCAAGAAAGCAGTGTTGAAGACTTGAAATTTAAAGACGATGAAGTTTATCAAGACAGCGCTGCTTCACGCTGTTCTCCCTTGAGTCGGGACCCCTTCTGCGTAGTATGGGGGGACAGGAGTTTCCTGAAATCATGGACGGGACAATCTCTCTCTTTGTTCGGTTCACAAATTACAATGATCGCACTACCGCTAATCGCTTTCTTAGTGTTTATCACTTTCCACGGCAAACCCAGTAAAATTAACAAAATCGGTTCCAGACTTTTTAATCACCTGACAAAAAGGTTGCTGACGAGTGTTTTGTGCTCATCAACAACCTTCTTTTAGTGCTTGGTTAAGTTAATTTCAGGATGTTTTTTCTGAATTTCTTCTAATTTATTTTCATTTGTCCCCTTTAAATTTTTATCAAAGAAGGCAAGCGCCATTTCATTAATCAGTTTATAAATCGCATTCACATCTGCCCCTGATTCATTAATGATCGGTGAAACTGCTGCTAAATCCGTAAAACTACCATGATTCATTTTTGGAATAATAGTTGTGTAAACACCAGGCTTTTCAACTGTTGTATTTCTTAAATAGGATTCTTCAAACAATTCATCACGATTTCCTGGTTCTTGACCATGTGCTTCATTCATAAAGTTAATTGAAGCCTCAGCATTCATCAGCATGAATGGCTTTCCGGGACCATTTTTCGGCATAGGATCTCCATACAATCCGCCATCCATATCAATTGCTGCTTTAATTCGATTATCCTTCACTAACATTTGTGCAGAAGTTGCACCGCCAAAAGAGTGACCTAGCATACCGATTTTATCATAATCAATTAACTCCGCAATTGGTTTGAAATTGTTATCAAAATCTCCTTTAATGACTTCATCTAAAACAAAAGAAGCATCCTGCTCCCAAAGCTTGATACGATTGTTCAAGAATGTAATCGTATTCTCAATCGGTGTAAAATCAACACGGTCTCCATCTGGGAAAACAGTTGTTGCCGCATCCCCTGTAAAGTTAAGAGCTACTACAACATAACCCTGACTCGCTAATTCCTCTAGTTGGAATGTGTTCTGGCAACTATATAAACTCATCCCATGTGCAAATAAGAGAAGTGGAAATTTTTCTTTTGATTTAATCGGTGTTGCATCTTTATAAGAATGTGTTTCTGTTAATCCTAAGTGTGTTGTTGCAATAAGTGGAAAGCCCTGTGTGGCTGATAATTGTTCAGTTAATGCATCTATATTTTCAAAGTAAGGAGAAGGTTTCCCAGTCTTTTTTTCAGCAGGATAATAAACCTGTACCATCAACTCACGATCCACCTGACTATTCGGCACAACAAATTCCTTTCGATTTTTATCAACTAGATGAAATGCCTGAGTCCCTACCGCATACTCCCCAGTCGGCTCTGGGAATGTCATGATTGGAAAAAGCTTTGGTAATGTAAACATTGCAATTGACGCTACAACAATCCCTGCACCTTTTAAAATTTTCATACCTGATTTTTTTGAAACAACTGTGTTTTTCGGCTTCACAAAAACTTGCAATGTTAAAACTAGTGTTACGATATAAGCAGGAATCATGCGCCAGTTTGCACCGATTGTAATGATTGTTGCCAATAAAAATACATAATCGACTGCTAAAATGATTAAATTATTTTTTGTTAGACCACGTTGTCTGAAAACTAATAGAACGCTCGATAGTATCAACACAGCTACAAAAATGACTTCTAAACTTTTCATATGTTATCTCCATCCCACATACATACGAATGTATGTATGTAAACAAAATAATAAACTACATGGAGTAGTCTATTATTCTTGAACTTTATCAAATAAATCCAAAAATACCTTTTTTAATTGTTCATTCACAATTGGCATTCCAATCCCTTCAAACATCAAACGAATATGCTCCATTTTTTGAATGAATTCATCTCGATTTACACGAAATATTTCTGGATTCATCCAAATATCAAAAAGCATCGTAAAGGTTTCAGCCGCTTGTTTTGGATAAGCAATTTGTATCGAACCGTCTTGATTACCTTCTTCAATAATTTTTTGAATTCCTGGCGCAACAACCTGAATACCTTCTGTGATGCGACTAAAAACAAACTCAGCTGAATTCATTTTTAGAGGAATCGTTGATAGATTTTCTTCTTTAAGACTTTGCAAAATCGAAAAACAAATTCCTTGTCTTAAACGATCTAAAGCAGCTAAATTCTCTAAATCAGGAATTTCATTAAAATAATTATTTTCCATCAGCATTTCTTTCGTGATGGCATTAATAATATCTGCACGTGTTTTGAAATGATGATAGAAAGCACCCCGAGTAATGTCCCCTACATCATCTACAATTTCTTGAATCGTTACATTGTCCCAACCCTTCAGCGTAAACAATTTAACAGCCGATTCAATAATTCTCTTTTTTGTAATTTCAGGATATTTATTTCTGGCCATTTCATATCTCCCTAAACATACATTCGAATGTATCTAACATAATAAATGAAACTATTTTAATAGTCAACAAGATGCTATTTTATGATGCAACACAATTTTGATACATAAATAGTACTACGGTAGCAGTAAGTATGCCTATAGTACCTAATAATATAAGTTTAAAGTGTTTTTTTCATGTGCTTTACTCCTAGTTGTTGTTGACATTTGTTTAGATTTTGTTCAGAACAGTTAATTATACTAGTTATATAGTCTTGGTAAACGGATATAAGGATAAAATTCAATAATGTTGTTGACCGTTACAGCTAAAGATATTCATAGTCATATTGTATTATACTCCCCTCGGTCAGGGTTCAAAAAATTACTAACCCCCTCTAAGCCAAACATAAACTGATATTCATCAGAATTGCAATTCCAACGTAGATTAGATTTTAATTCACTTCTAAAGTACATTGAATGATCCATTTTAAGGGGGTGATAATCTTCTTTCGAATAAATCGATAACCATTACTAGATTGGAACATCCATTTTAGGAGGTGATTGTTTCATCCGAGCCAGGAAATAGTTTAACAGTCTATTAACTTTGTATTTTGAGAAGACATTAGCAATCTAGAAATCAGTCATCGCGCACAAATAATTATGAAAAATGTGAAGTGAGGTTTATTAATCAAATGAAAAAGTGGTTACAGAAATTAACCATCCTATTAATAGCTACCCTGATTGCTTTTAATGGATGGTCAACAGCTATTATTGCTAACGCAAACGATAATGAAACAGTAAGTCAGGCAAACTATGCTTCACAAGCTGCGGATGACGAATTATGCGAAGATGGCCCTTTATACGACAGTGTTCGTTGCAAATCAAACGGTTTTAAGTCAGATTATGTTAAAGTGCTTAATTCCACAATTACGATCAATGGATCTACCATAAGTAATGGTATAGAAATAAAAGATAACTCAGCGCTCTATTTTAGAGGTTCCTTGAACCCGCAAGAGTATTTGAAGTTAGACAACGATTCTTACATGATTGCTCAATTGGGAGTTCAAACCAATAAAGCAGTTGAGATTTCTAATAATTCGCGAATGTGTGTAAGCGGGAGTTTGACTGCACCCAAAACAACTTTGAGATCAGGCTCAGTGATCTACGCCACAGGTTCAATTAGTGGACAAGTTGACCTTGATTCAAGTTCTTTTGTATACATTTGGGGATCATTCGATAAAAATAATGCAAACTTACCTAACAATGTAAAATCTATTGAAGTGTCTGAGTTTAACGCCATGTGTCCCACATCACCTGGCGTAAGCCAACCTGTCATCGTAACTTATGTTGATGAAGACGGAGTTTCCGTTGCTACATCAGAAACATTAACAGGTAAAATTGGTGAAGAGTACACTTCTGTGAAAAAAGATGTTACAGGGTATACATTAGTTACAATCCCTGATAACGCTACGGGTACTTTCACTGACAAAGAACAAAAGGTCACTTATGTTTATAAGAAAGACCTCGTAAGCCAACCTGTCATCGTAACTTATGTTGATGAAGACGGCATTTCCGTTGCTACATCAGAAACATTAACAGGCAAAATTGGTGAAGAGTACACTTCTGTGAAAAAAGATGTTACAGGGTACACTTTAACTAAAACCCCTGATAACGCTACGGGTACTTTCACTGACAAAGAACAAAAGGTCACTTATGTTTATAAGAAAGACCTCGTAAGCCAATCTGTCATCGTAACTTATGTTGATGAAGACGGCGTTTCCGTTGCTACATCAGAAACATTAACAGGTAAAATTGGTGAAGAGTACACTTCTGTGAAAAAAGATGTTACAGGGTATACATTAGTTACAATCCCTGATAACGCTACGGGTACTTTCACTGACAAAGAACAACACGTTACTTATGTTTACAAGAAAGATCCCGTAGATCCCGTAGATCCCGTAGATCCCGTAGATCCTGTAGATCCCGTAGATCCTGTGGATCCCGTAGATCCTGTGGATCCCGTAGATCCTGTGGATCCTGTGGATCCTGTGGATCCCGTAGATCCTGTAGATCCTGTGGATCCTGTAGATCCCGTGGATCCTGTAGATCCCGTAGATCCTGTGGATCCCGTAGATCCCGTAGATCCTGTGGATCCCGTAGATCCTGTGGATCCCGTAGATCCCGTAGATCCTGTAGATCCTGTGAATCCCGTAGATCCTGTGGATCCCGTAGATCCTGTAGATCCTGTGAATCCTGTGGATCCCGTAGATCCTGTGGATCCTGTGAATCCTGTGGATCCCGTAGATCCTGTGAATCCTACTGATCCCGTCACTCCAGTGACTCCAGTGACTCCAGTGACTCCAGTGACTCCAGTATATCCAGGCACAACGGTAACACCTACTGACAACGCAAATGACACGGTTGAGCTTGAGCCAGAGGATGTACCACTGGGAGATATTAATCCAGAGGACGTACCGCAAACTGAAATTGTTCCAGAAGAAATTCCACTGGGAGGTATTGATCCAGAGGACGTACCGCAAATTGAAATTGTCCCAGAAGAAATACCACTGGGAGAAGCTGATATTCCTTCTGAAAAAGTACTTCCACAGACAGGGGAAGAGAGCAACCTTCCTATTCAAATTGCTGGATTTAGTTTAATCATTCTAGGTTTTGCGTTAAGAAGAGCTCATTCGCGCAACCAATAGATTAACATTGATTTAATATAACCGCCTGTTGATGAATTTCAACAGACGGTTTTTTTATGCACAATTTCATGTGCAATATGTTATTAGACAACGATGAATACAGAGGTGCTGAATGAAGAATTATTCACTCGTGTTCAAAAAAATATATGTATTTTTTTGGATTTCTTTTCGGACATGGTTCTTTTTATTATACAGAAAACTGTTATGATAAGAAAAAATGAGGAGGCCGATACGATGAAATTTGTTTTTGATTTAGACGGGACAATTTGCTTTAAAGGAAAACCTTTAAGTGAAGCAATGGTACAAGTATTAGATGCCTTAGTGAAAAAAGGGCACGAAATAATCTTTGCTTCAGCTAGACCTGTACGTGATTTGTTACCCGTTTTACCGCCGCATATGCAACATTTTTCGATGATTGGTGGGAATGGCGCATTTGTCGCAACAGGTGGACATATCATTTCAACTATTCATTTCGACCAACAGATAGCTGACAGTATCATCAAGTTAATAAAGACATACGAGGCAGACTATTTAATTGATAGCAAGTGGGACTATGCTTATTCAGGTAGCAGCGAGCATCCGATTCGACGAAATGTGGACCCAGAGCAGCGAGCGAAAAACATACATTTAGATGAGTTAAATGAAGTTGTGAAAGTAGTCATTTTACATAGCCATAATGAGCAACAATTGCTAGAGGAGCTAGAGAAATTACCGATCGTTACATATATACATGGCCATGAAGGTATTATTGATATCAGCCCAAAAGGCGTTGATAAATGGGCCGGGATACAAAAAATGGGTATTGAGCCGCAAAAGTTTATTGCGTTTGGCAATGATGCAAATGATGTGTCAATGTTCAAGCATGCTCAGCGCGCCGTTTGTGTTGGAGAGCATGCAGACCTTTTGCAATTCGCAACAGATAGGGTTATTAATGAAGAAGAGCAAGTCATTCAAAAAATAATGGAGCTAATGGGCAGTAGTAGATGATTATTTTAATTGACTATTTCCTACTACATTTAACTTAAGCGGAGGTAAAAATGCCACTATCATTGATATTTGACATGGATGGTACATTATTTCAAACAAATAAAATATTAGAATTATCTCTTCAAGAAACATTTGATGATCTAAAATCTTTGAATTTATGGAATGAGGAAACACCAATTGAAAAGTATCGAGAAATTATGGGAGTTCCATTACCCGTGGTATGGGAAACTTTATTACCAAATCATTCAAATGAAGTTAGACAACGTACAAATGATTTTTTTCACGAGAAGTTAATTGCAAATATAGTTGTAGGGAAGGGTGCTTTATACCCTAATGTAGAAGAAGTATTTACTTATTTTGGATCTAATTCATAATCAGTGCTTGCTGAAAATAGAAATCTATGCTGATCGTAGCTTCGATACTGGAATTGTCGTGGAGAAGCGTAGCGTTCGCCTAAAGCTTTCCCTTGGAAAGCTACTTCGAAAGCATACGCTTTGCCCCTGAATTTTCACCGTAAACAGCGGTATAATCAAAAAAAATTTGGGGGCAACAGCGATCGGAAGGACAATCCATCCGCGTAGCGGTCATCTATCAACTCGTTACACTTGTCAAGCACTGATTTTGGTGTTGAGCCCTTATTTTACAAATAATAATTATTCAATATACATTGCAAGTAACGGACAGATGGTATAGAAGAAGGTGCTGTAATCGGCGATAGATTATCTGACATAAATGCTGCAAAAAGTAATGGGTTAATTGCAATAGGCTGTAATTTTGATTTTGCTCAAGAGGATGAACTTTCTCAAGCGGATATAAGAATTGATAACTTATTTGATTTAATAACCATTATAACTTAAAGATAAAAATCACCTCATGAGATATCTTTATCTTTTAGACAAATTACGTTGTAAATCCGACGTCGGTTGGTTGATCCGGGAGAAGAAGAACGTAATTTTTAACAAGCTGAGGACATATGTCCTTCCCAAAATACCTAGAAATATCATTTAATAATATAGAGAAATCTAAATTGGGGAGAGAAGACATGAGAGGGATTATATTTGCGTTTTTAGGCGGGGCATTTATAACCCTGCAAGGCGTAGCGAATGCTCGGATTAGTCAAGATATTGGCACTTGGCAAGCGGCGACGATAACCCAGCTAACGGGATTCATCGCGGCCTTGCTAATCCTGATGTTTGTCAGAGACGGAAAATGGGGAAAGTTTAAGGAAGTGAAACCTTTATATTTGATAGGTGGCGCCTTTGCCGCGGTCATTATTTTCAGTAATGTCACGGCTATTCAGCAGATCGGTGTTACCCTTACTATATCTACTCTACTGATTGCCCAGCTGGGATTGACTTTTTTAATTGATATTAACGGATGGTTCGGCGTGGAGAAGCAGAAGATGAGGATGCCACAGTTTATTGGGATCGGGATGATGATAGCGGGTGTGGTGATACTAGGACTTTAATCGTTGGAACATTCTAGAATAGTAAGAGGTGAGCCCGAGTAATGAAAGAAATTAAAGATCGCGAGCAACTAGAATCATATTTGCATGATCATCAAATAGAATCCGTATTTAATGAACAATTAATACCGCATTTGTCGTTGTATAACTTTGATCAAGGTGAACTTATCTGTTCCCAAGGAGAACCTTCACAGATTCTGTACGTACTTGTTAAGGGGAAGATCAAAATCTATACCACCTCGTTTGGAGGTAAAACACTTATTCTCTCGTTTAAGAAACCGCTTGAAGTGATCGGGGATATTGAATACGTACAAGGAATTAACATTATCAACACGGTTGAGGCAGTATCGTCTGTCTGTATGATCGGTATTCATCATCGTTGGCTGAAAAAATATGGAAGCGATTATTCACCGTTGTTGCAATTTTTACTGAAAATTATTACACGGAAGTTTCACCTTAAAAACAATTCCTTGAGCTTCAATTTGATGCATCCGGTGGAAGTGCGATTGGCAAGTTATCTATTGTCTGTCTCATTCGATGAATCCGATTCTCTAATTAAAGGGCCACCAAGCACAGTCAGTATTAGGGATGCAGCGAACTTCATTGGTACCAGCTATAGACATCTGAATCGGGTCATCCTACAGTTCTGTACAGAGGGCCTGATTGAGCGTAACAAAGGGTTCATCCTTGTTAAAGACAGGGAGGGATTGAGTACGCTCTCAAGTCGTAATATCTACGAATAGACTTACAAGTAAGGCTATAACACATTACCTGAATTAAATCAGCAAATGGGAGAGTATAGGTTATGATTCTAGGACTATTATTGGCACTAATCGCGGGTTCTCTGGTTGGTGTGCAAAATATTTTCAACAGTAAGGTAAATGAACGCGCGGGATCTTGGGCAACAACTACATTAGTATTAGGTATGGGATTCCTAGCTTCACTGACTTTCGGTCTAATCTTTGAAGGGAAACAACTATTTACCTTGCAAAATATGCAGCCCTGGTACTGGATCAGTGGTTTGATCGGAGTAGGAGTGGTAATATGTTTGGTGCAGGGGATGAAGCTGCTTGGTCCTACGTATGCGATTCTGATAGTTCTGACATCACAGCTGGGGTTTGCTTTATTGTGGGATTCACTGGGCTGGTTAGGACTGGATAAGATCCCTTTTACTTCAAATAAGTTGATAGGTGTGCTGGTCATCGTAGGTGGCATTTGTGTATTTAAATTAGGCGGTGGACGTGAGAATCAGAGGTTGTCTAAGATAACTTAGAATACAGAAAATGGAGAGATCATTTTGAGAAAATACAGAACTTTATTATTTGATGTAGATGATACACTATTGGATTTTGGTGCAGCAGAAAACTTAGCGCTGGACTTGCTGTTTAAGGATCAAAAAGTTCCCTTAACCCCAGATATCAAAGCACATTATAAAAAAATAAATCAAGGGCTTTGGAGGTCCTTTGAAGAAGGGGAGATAGATCGTGATGAAGTAGTGAATACTCGCTATTCCATTTTATTTAAGGAATACGGTCAAGAGGTTGATGGAGTCTTACTGGAAAAGAAGTATCGTAGCTACTTAGAAAAGGGGCATCAGCTTGTTGATGGGGCCTTTGAATTGATAACAGATCTACAACATAAATATGATTTATATATTGTTACTAATGGTGTTTCTAAGACTCAGGATAAACGTTTACGTGATTCAGGGTTATATCCGCTATTTAAAGATATTTTTGTTTCAGAGGACACTGGTTTTCAAAAGCCAATGAAGGAATATTTTGATTATGTCTTTGCGCGAATTCCTAATTTCTCTGTAGAGGAAGGATTAATTATCGGAGATTCCTTTAGTGCGGATATTCTAGGAGGACAGTTAGCTGGTCTTGACACATGTTGGTTTAACCCTGAAATGAAACAGGGCGACACGGAAATGGTTCCAACCTATCAAATACAAAAGCTTGATGAGCTGTATCGAATTTTAAACGTTGAAAGAGTAATAAAGCAGGCGTACATCTAATTCATTGGATGTACGCCTGCTTTATTTTGTTGTTTTATAATCCTTAATCAACTCTGGTTCCAAAGGAATCTTTATTTATTTAATATGTTCTCCTCTAAAACAGCAAATTTATCACCGTATTCTTTAATGATATGTTGTTCTCCCCAATTACATAGTGAGTTCAAAATGCCTTCTAAACTATGTCCATATTCGCTAAGTTCGTATTCTACTTTCGGTGGAACCTGATTATAACTAATCCGATTAATGATTCCATGAGCCTCTAACTCTCGTAGTTGCTGTGTTAACATTTTTTGTGTAATCCCAGGCATTAATTTTTTTAATTCAGTTGTTCGTTTTTTACCATGGGTTAAATGACATAGAATCACACACTTCCATTTTCCCCCGATGACTTCAAGTGTTGCTTCAACTGAAATATTATATTTTTTCTTGATCATCATCGTCTTCCTCCAATTTTATAGGCACTTTTTTGTGCCTACAGTACTAAAAAGTGCGTACTGTTATTTATGTTCGATTTAACCTATCATAACATTTGCAGGTGTTGATGACTAGCTTAGCTATGAGAGAGCGGAGTGACAGGAGCAGATGGGGATTTTTCTTCTAAAAGTCGAACCTTGTAAAGAACCTCATACGGCAAATTTATTTTGTTTGTATGGTAATGATAAATAATACGATAATAATGGAGGAATAAGATAATGGCTAAAAACTTGCAAGATACAACAACGTTGCATAATGGTGTGAAAATGCCTTGGTTTGGTTTGGGAGTATTTCAAGTAGAGGAAGGTCCTGAACTTGAAAATGCGGTAAAAACAGCGATTAAGAATGGATATCGAAGCATTGATACCGCAGCTATTTATGGAAATGAAGAGGGTGTGGGCCAAGGAATTCGCCAAGGGATGAATGAAGCTGGCATTTCTAGAGAAGAACTATTCGTCACATCGAAAGTATGGAATGCTGATCTTGGCTATGAGTCAACGATAGCAGCTTATGAGACGAGCTTAAGAAAACTGGGATTGGAATATTTGGATTTATATCTGATTCATTGGCCTGTAGAAGGTAAATTTAAGGAAGCCTGGAGAGCATTGGAGACTCTCTATAAAGAAGGGCGCGTAAAAGCGATCGGAGTAAGCAATTTCCTTGTTCATCAGCTCGAAGAGCTAATGAAGGATGCCAAGATTAAGCCAATGGTGGATCAAGTGGAACACCATCCACGTTTGACGCAAAAAGAACTGCAAGCCTTTTGTAAGGAAAATGGTATTCAATTCGAAGCGTGGTCCCCGTTAATGCAAGGTCAATTATTAGATAATCCGGAATTAAAAGAAATTGCAGAAAAGTATGAAAAATCTATAGCCCAAGTCATTTTGCGTTGGGACTTGCAAAACGGTGTTGTAACGATTCCAAAATCGACAAAAGAACATCGAATCATTGAAAATGCATCAGTGTTTGACTTTGTGTTGACAAAAGAAGATATGGAACAAATTGACGGATTGAATCAACATCTTCGAGTGGGTCCAGACCCCGACAATTTTGATTTTTAATTGAATAAAAAAAGAATCACACCTCTTATTTCTGTTCGAAATGAGAGGTGTGATCTATATTATTAATAATACAGACAGTGATCTATTTATAAAAATGGAGGGTCTTACGTGCAACTTAATTTAAAAGGAAAAACGGCGCTAGTTACGGGATCAACATCTGGAATTGGAAAAGCAATCGCAATATCTTTAGTAGCTGAAGGTGCTGCTGTACTTATTAATGGACGTCAGGAAGAAAAGGTTAACCAAATTATAAAAGAAATTCAAAAGCAATATCCTGATGCTATTCTTCAATCAGCAGTTGCTGATTTAGGAACAGAACAAGGATGTCAGGAACTTATTAAGAAATACGCTGAAGTAGATATTCTTATTAACAACCTTGGGATTTTTGAACCTGCAGAATACTTTGATATCCCTGATGAAGAATGGTTTAGATTTTTTGAAGTCAATATCATGAGTGGTGTTCGACTTACTCGCCATTACCTAAAACAAATGATTCAAAAAAATGAAGGCAGAATCGTCTTTGTTGCTAGTGAGGCAGCTATTATGCCGTCTCAGGAAATGGCTCATTATAGTGCGACCAAGACTATGCAACTCTCGCTTTCTCGCAGTTTAGCGGAGCTGACCAAAGGAACGAATGTGACTGTCAATACGATTATGCCGGGTTCTACTTTAACAGAAGGAGTAGAAACGATGTTAAATACCCTATATCCTAATGAGAATTTGACTATCCAAGAAGCTGAAAAGCGATTTATGAATGAGAATCGGCCAACCTCCATTATTCAAAGACTTATTCGACCAGAAGAAATTGCAAATCTCGTTACTTTTTTAAGCAGTCCTCTTTCCTCGGCCATTAATGGTTCTGCGTTGCGAATCGATGGAGGATTAGTGCGTAGCGTGTTTTAAAACGAGATCCTGACAGAAGGGATTGAATCAACTTCTTCGAGGTGATCTTGCAATCTTTCTCTAGATATTTGTGGATCTCTAGAAATTTGTTGCCTACAGATCTGGATTATGTGATACTATGGAACTATCAAAGCTATTCAGATAATGGCAAACCTATCGAAAGATAGGGACGCAAAACTACAGGGCCTTCCAGATCGGGTGGCAGCCAGTTACCGAACGAACAGTTTTTTTGTTGTGTTGTGAGAATAGAACTTTATACGATAATGGCAAACCTATCGAAAGGTAGGGACGCAAAGCTATAGGGCCTTCTTGATAAGATGGCAGCCTAGCCACCGAAGGGAGTTTTATGTATGAGAAAGTTTATGTTATTTGTAATGAGTCTTATTATTTTATATCCATTATGTAATGGAACAACAGTCTATGCTACCGAGGGTAACTCATGGCTAAATGAATCCAACGTAAACAAGGGAACCATTAGTGTGAAGTATGATGTGAAGGCCAATGTTAAGACAAAGCTCTTAATTGTTAAAGGTCAGGAGCAATATTCTTATAACGTAATTGCCGGAAAAGTGGAGGCGTTTCCCCTTCAATTAGGAAACGGTGATTACACCGTCAGCTTGTTGGAACAATCAAGTGGGAATAAATATCAAGTTGTGTATAAGGATACAATTAAACTCGCTTTGAGTGATAGTTCGATAGTTTATTTGAATTCAACTCAGAATGTGAATTGGAATGATACAAGCAAAGCTGTTCAAAAGGCGAAGGAGTTAACCAAGGACCTAGCAACGGATGCGGAAAAAGTAAAAGTTATTTATAATTATGTGATTAACAATATTAAATATGATAACAAATTGGCAGTGAGCGTGTCAGCCGATTATCTTCCACAAATTGATCGTACATTATCATCGAAAAAAGATATTTGTTATGGGTATTCTGCGTTATTTGCAGCGATGCTTAGGAGTGTTGACGTTCCTACTAAGATGTTAATGGGTACAACGAATTATGTGAGTTCCTATCACGCTTGGAATGAAGTCTATTTAAATAATAAATGGGTTACAGTGGATACAACGGTGGATGCAGGTTGGAATGGTACGACTACAGCTTTTACGATGATAAAAGATGCGTCTAAATACTTAGTATCCAAACAATATTAACAAAAATAGTACTATCGAAGCGATGAACATTACGTTCATTGCTTTTTTATTTCAAAAATTATGATATTCTTATCACGAGACATCCAATAATATTAAATTCCATAATTAAGGAGTATTATTATGAAGGTAATTCTTGTAGATGATGAACAACTTGCTGTGGATTACTTGGAGCGTCAACTTATGAATCTTACGGGTATAGAAATAATAGGTAAATTTATAGATCCGCATATTGGAAGAAGGGGGATTCTTCTTAATGAAGTAGATTTGGTTTTTTTAGATATTAGCTTACCTGAGATTAACGGAATTGAGCTAGCAGAACAAATCCTGGAGAAGAAGCCAGATTTACATATTGTATTTGTAACGGCGTATAATGAATATGCAGTTAAGGCTTTTGAACTAAATGCTTTAGATTATATAGTGAAACCAGTTAGATCTGATCGCTTGTCCAAAACTATGGATCGCATTAGCGAATACGTAGAATCTAAACAAGACCAGACTGAAATTAAGAACCTTACGATGCGGATGAATATGTTCAGACAAGTGACCGTCGAAGTGCCAAGTCAACAGTTTGCTGTGATTCAATGGCGTACGACAAAAGCGCAGGAGTTGTTTCTATATTTACTTCAGCATCGCGGGCAACCGGTTCGTAAATCCGTATTGATTGATATGCTATGGCCAGAATATGAACCGGATAAAGTATATTCGCAATTATATACCACAATCTATCATATCCGTAAAACATTGACATCATATGGTGAACACTTTCAAATTGTGAATTCGATGGAATGTTATGTTCTGACTATTGATCATGTTCTGTTAGATGTAGAAGAGTGGGAGAGTAAATTAGCGTCGTTCCTACCGCTATCTGCTGACACAATAGACAATTACATAGAAATCATGAAATTATATACCGGTAATTACCTGCAGGAATATGATTATTGGTGGGCGGAAAGCGAACGTCAACGTCTTAAGGAATTGTGGCTTAGCATTTCTTATGAGATCGGGTATTGGTATGAGGAACATGGCCAGTTAGATAAGGCGATTTTTTGGTTTCATGAAATATGTAATCAGCATGTGCAAGAGGAGAAGGCCTACTTTGCTCTAATGAAAATACATGCATCTATGGATAATTATTCATTGGTTAATCGACAGTATAATTCTTTGGTTGAGATTCTTTTGGATGAATTTAATGAACCACCCAGTGCGCATATTACAGCATGGTATAAACAATGGGAGGAAGAATTAAATAGGCTTTCTGAGTCAAATATTAGTTAGTTCGAGGGTTTAAATTGACCATGCAATCTACGCAAACGTAGATTGCATGGTTTTTTGACATTCCTATGTGTTCAAGATTTCTATAATGACCCAGGAGAACTTGTTCAGAAATTGTATAGATAACGACTGTATACTTCATTTAATGAAAAAATTTGAGACAGCTAATGATGGTGGAGGCAAGTGGTGGTATGAAAGTAATAAGAAACTTCGATTCATCTCTATTAGACTTCAAAGCAATAGAATTGTATTCACTGTTGGAAATTGAGCTGAATAAAGAAACGACTGTTGAATACTACCGTGGTTTCTACATTAATCATCAAGATCATCTGATAGGTATTGTCGCCACAGAGAAGGGACCTCTGTTTTTTTATGATAGAGATCATTATTTATTACAGGAGAACTCATTTCAATTTATTTTACGGCATCAGGGGACAGAGAATACTTTTCACTTTGTGTGGAATGGAACTACGTTACTGGAATTATCGTATTTGCGTGTGTTGTGTAGAGATGACGGTGGTGTATGGGTAGATGACCATTTGCATGACTTTTTTTCCTGGTTGGATTTGGCGGTAGAAAGGCGGAACTTTTATTCATTCTATACCGTGAGCTAAACAATGCTACTATTGTATGTCTTGTAGAAGAAGGAACTTAGGTAAAAATCGGATGATTATGGTCAAATCTCATCATGAAGAAGATAAATTGTTGGAGACCATAAAGTGGAGTTGGTAAACATGAATGCTAATTTTTTTGAAGAAATACAGAAGCTCAGTCATACGGATGAATTTAGATATAGATTACTTATACAGGGGATGAGACGTCTTCTTAGAGTGAAGAAGGAAGAGGGAATGGTGAAGAAATTGAAGGACAAATGGCTTGCAGGCACAAGAAAGGTTGAAGCTGCCCCATGGGAATGAAGCGTATTATTAAAGGCTATTTCTAATAGGATTTCGTCCACGATGAGATAAACTTTCCTATTGGGACTTTGTGACTACGCTTTTTGTTGAAAAAAAACCCTATTGAATCTGCCTTGTCTGGTGCATAGATGCTATGTAAATCTTATAAATTCATAAGTTGGGAATGTATGTAATATGAAAATTAAAATTAAAATAGAAGTCGTATTCATACTACTTATAGTTATAGGTATCATTATGCTGTGTTATCCAAAACTTTCTGAAATGGTTGATGATTATCAACAACAAAAGTTGGCTATGGAGTGGCAGAATAGTCTCCACAATATTGATAATGGAGAAGACGATTCATTCCAAACCAAGAATGAGACTACGCCGTCCGACAATGTTGCCATGGACGATGAAGCAGACGATCTACAAGGGGAAAAAGTAAAGTTGGACTTTAGCAAAGATCAGAATTTGGAAGGGATGTTGCGAATCGATCAAATTGATTTACAATTGCCTATTCTTCATGGTGCAACTAAGAAGAATATGAAGATAAGTGTAGCTAGTATCGTAAATACAGGGGAAGCCGGAGAGGTTGGAAACTATGCAATCGCCGGACACAGGAATCATACGTATGGAAGAAACTTTAATAGACTTGATGAGATTAAACAAGGAGATAAGATTGAAGTTGATAACGGAGAACAACAATTTGAATATACGGTTACAGAGAAGTTACGTGTAAAGCCAGAGGAAGTATGGGTATTGGAAGGGAACGACGCAGATAAAGAAATTACATTGGTCACCTGTGACCCTATGATAGATCCTACCCATCGTCTTATTATTAAAGGGAAAATAATAGAATAAGTGATTGAGCTATAAGAAGAGGATCATCTGTTTTTTGTTCAGAATGCGTGATGAAGAAGAACTTGCTCTATTAGACGGGGTAAGGCGAAGTATTCAAATACCAAAAAAATGACTTCAAAAATAAATTTTAACAGGAGGTTGCTATGAAAAAATTTAGTTTTATATCGCTAGTATTTCTACTAGTCTTGCAAAGTTTCATAGGTCCGCTAACAACAACAGCCAGTGCAAACAGTGACCAAAATTTCACAGCAATAGTTACCGTAGATGAAGCCGGACAAGCAAAAATAGAATGGGAATTTACAGCTGGCAATGAAGAAAAAGACAAAGAGTACACTTTCCAAATTCCGAGCGATTCTAAAGTAGAAACTGCGCAAACCGGTGATTTAGAAATTGACGGAAAGCCAATAGGTTCTTATAGCGTATCGGTTGACGGAGTTATTACCGTAACGATTTTGGCTGGACAAACTCAAAGTGGTTCAGGTGTAAATGAAATCACTGTTGATGAAAATAAAGCTTCTGAAGAAAATGAAGCTTCCGAAGAAATATCTGAGATAATTCCGCCGAATACTGTTGGTCAAGAGAAGATCACAGAGAACATCATCACAAGCGTAAAGATGTACGATGCAAGGCCTATTATTAATGAGGATGATGGAACCATTATTCCACAGGGAAAGGAAATACAAACTGTTCGACCAAAAGTCAAAGATGAAGTGGCTATTATTTTTGATTGGTCATTACCAAATAATACACATCAGTATGTTGATGGTTCAACCTATACATTTAGTCTTCCTAAAGAGTTTAATATTCCAAATGAATTAAAAGGTCAATTAACGGGTGGAGTTGGAGAGTATGTAGTAACTCCAAGTGGAGAAGTGACATTCGTATTCAACGATGCAATTAAGAATGAACAATTAGAGGGTAATTTCTATGTGTGGGTAGCATTCGACCAATCTAACCTTGGGGAAGGCTTAGAACACAAAATTGATTTTAGCTCAGTTGGACAGGGTGTTATTAATGTTCATTTTGCTAATACTGCCGTGGATAAACTCAAGAAAACTGGGGAAGCCAATAAAAACAATTTTAATTCAGATGAAATTAAATGGACGGTCGACTTTAACCAAGGTGAAAAGTTGATTGAGAATGCAGTGCTTAATGATACATTTGGAGAAGGATTGGAACTTAAAGGAAACATCACAGTTCAGATGTTGGAGATTCAATTAGATGGTTCAGTAAAAGTAAAAGGAACTCCGAAAACTGAACCTAAATTTCCTGTCAGTTTAGGCACTATCAATGAAGCTTACAGAGTGACATATACGACAAGTGTTAAAGCACCAACTACAGAGCCTTTTACAAATAGGGAATTCGCTAATACAGCTGTACTTACTGGTAATAGCGGAGATATAAGTGATAGTGACATTGGCAAAGCATGGATAAGTTTCAATGAGCCACTATCGAAGTCAGGACAAGACAGTGCTTACGATCCAATAACGCAAACGATCACTTGGAAAGTTCAATACAACTACAATCAACAATCCATTTCACAAGACAAGGCGTGGATAGAGGACAGATTTGATACAACTAAACAAATGTTGGTCGATAATTCTGTGAAAGTGTATCAGGTGGATATCGATAGTAGTGGTAAAGGTACAAATCGTACTCTAGTTGATTCAAATCAATACACCATAGGAAAAGTTGCTACTGGTCCGGATGCGGGCTTCAAGTTACAGTTCAAAGATGAAGATGGTATTAATATAGCTTATGAAATCGAGTATCAAACCCAAGCGATAAACCGTGTCTATGAGAACGAAATCGTATCTAATACTGTGGAGATTTATGATGGCACGAAAAAAACAGGACAAAAGGACATCAAGGAAGTTATCTTTGCTAAAAGTGTAAGCAAGGAAGACTTCCAGAATAAGACGATTGAGTGGAAACTTGTTCTGAATCAGGATTTGAAGGACATGACTGACATTGTAATTACAGATAATTACGAGGGAAGACATATGAAGTTAGATCCAAATAGCTTGAAAATTACTGGGCTAGATCCACAAAATTTTAAGCTTGAAGAAAATGCTGGAGACCCAGAATATAGTAAAGGGTTTGTAATCAAACTAAAATCTGGAGTAACCATTAATTCGAAATACGAAATCACGTACACAACAACGTTCGATCCTACGGCAGGTATGCCAGCAGATCCAACAGATCCAGATAATGTAGCAAAAAAAGTGTACAGAAATAAAGCAACCTTAGAATGGAACGAGGCGGGTACACCGCAGACTCCAATTATAAAGGATGCTGTTGTTACTCCGAAAGAATACACCATCAACAATGGTAATAAAATAGGGGAATATAACGCCAAAGACAAAACAATCACTTGGATGATTGATGTGAACTATAATCTTCACGACATCAAAGATGCGGTAATCAAAGATTCTTATACAGGGAATCAAACCTTTGTAGATTCTTCTTTGAAAGTGAATAAGTTAGTACTAAAAGATGCGAATAACGTTACGGATATTGGTGACGAAGTTACGCTAACAGAAGGACAATTCCAACTAAATCAAGACGGTAAAGGTTTGGTATTGAAACTCGGTAATATTGGGAAGGCTGCATATCGTATTACGTACAAGACAAGCCTTGATGGCAACTATCCAATCGAAGGTACGTACTCAAATCATGCGACAATGCAAGATGGCGAAGCTGGAAGTTTTCTTTTTAAAAAAGAGGTTTATGTAACACCTAAGCACGGCGGGGTCTATGTTGACAAATCAGGCAAACAAGAAGGTCAGAGTGATATTGCTTCCTGGACAGTAAATATTAACCCAAGTCAATCTTATGTGCTAGCCGATTCCATATTGACAGATACATTATCGGACAATCAAATTTTATTACAAGACTCGTTAAAGCTATATAAAACAGATTTGCCTGGAAATAATTCCGGTAATGTTTCAATCAAAGGTGGTTTGGTAGATAAAGATGACTATGAATTAGTGGTAGCGGGGAACACATTTACACTAACTTTTAAGAAATCTTTGAATACCGCTTATATCTTGGAGTATAAATCATTCATTAATGCTGATAGTGGCGACAGAATTACTAATAAAGTTGAATTTGCAGGGCAGTCTTCTTCAGTAAAAGGTGAAGGTAATGAGGAAGGCGTAAAGATTTCTTTAGCAGGAGCAGGTGGAGGCGCGTCTAGTGGTAGGGGGAAAATTAAAATTATCAAAGTAGATGATTTAGATCGCCCTCTAAAAGGAGTCAAATTCGAACTATATAATTCATCTGGAACGACTCTCCTAGAAACACTTACAACAGATGAAAAAGGGGAAGTAGAAACTTCTAGAAATTACAGGTACAAAGATAAGAGTGGTCTGCCTTACAAACTAAAAGAAGTATCTGTACCTACTGGTTATCTAATTGACCCTGAGTATGGAGCTGCAACAGGAAAAGAAATCAAATTTATAGATCCTAAAGAACCTTTTAAGATTACGAACAAAATACTTCGTCAAGGATTTGAATTAACGAAAGTTGATTCAGTAGATCCAACGAAGAAGTTAATAGGCGCAGTTTTTGAATTGAAACTGAATGGTAAGCTAATTGACACACTAACAACGGGCATAGATGGGAAGATTGCCAAAGGTGACCTAGCTCCAGGAGACTATCAATTAGTTGAAATAACCGCTCCGGATTATTATATGTTAGATGCAACACCGATTCCTGTTAGAATTGTCACTAACCAAACTGAAGTATTAATATTAACCAATACGAACGTATTGGGCTCAGATGGTAAGCTTGTCGTCACAAAAGTCAATGCTAAGGACCATTCTGTATTACTACAAGGAGTAGAATTTGAACTTCATGATAGTACGAATGCTGTTATTGCCAAGAAAGCGACTGATGCAAACGGCGTAATCGAGTTTATTAACTTACCTTATGGTTCTTATACATTGGTAGAGACAAAAGCTGACGGTTACGTTATTGAAAAAGCTGAAACTGAAGTGTCAATTAAACAACCTGAAACAACATTGACGATTGAAAACAAAGAAAACGATCGTTCAGTCAAATTAACGAAATATAATTCGATCAAAAGTCAAAAGCTTCAAGGGGCTGTCTTCGAATTAAGAGTAGAAACAGAGATTTTTGATAAAGATGGAAAATATGTGTATAAAGTTGTTGCAGGCATAGATGAATCTAAGCTAACGACGGATACAAATGGTGAACTACTCTTAGAAAATTTAGAACCGAATAAATATCAGCTCGTTGAAATTAAAGCACCTTTTGGTTATCTATTAGACAATACACCAGTAGCATTTGAGATTACTGGGAAGCAAACTGAAACTGTACTAGTTGAAAAAACTAATAACAGAATTCCAACTCCAGTAGATCCCAGTGTACCTACTGAACCAGGTAATCCAGGTAACCCGGGTAACCCAGGAGAACCAGGCACGCCGGTAGTTCCGAACCCACCGGTAGTTCCAAATCCAAACCCGAACCCACCGGTAGTTCCGAATCCAAATCCGAATCCGAACCCACCGGTAGATCCTAAGCCGGAGAAACCAGTAACACCTATTGATAAAGTTGTAACACCGAAAGAAACGCCTGTCGAAGGTAAGATTGAAGTTCCGAAAGATAACACACCGAAGATTGGCAAAGAACCTAAGAACGGAACAGTTACCGTAGATCCGAAAGGTAATTGGGTATATACGCCGAAAGAAGGATACGTTGGTAAGGATTCATTTACGATCATCGTTAAAGATCAAGATGGAAATGAAGAGGAAGTGCTGGTTGAGGTTGATGTAGAGGATGTACCTATAGGTGGAACTGATGGTATACCTGAGAAACCAGGAACAACAACACCACATCCTACAACAGGAGAAAATCTCCCTAAAGCAGAAGGGAATCTTCCTAAAACAGGAGAACTAGGTCATTTACCGCTTCAACTGACTGGATTTAGCTTCATTATTCTAGGTGCCATGTTGTTGCTCTTAAGAAGGAAACATTTGCAGAATAAATAAAGAGAATAGGTGCATATAAAAAAACTACCCCTCAATCAGTACCAAGAGGGTAGTATCCCCCCTTACAGTAGACAGTGAAGTAAGAGTTCATGATTTTATGAACTCATACTGTTGACTGGAGGGTTTTTTTATAGCTACACAAGAACTGGATTTTACAAGGTACACGGAAGTGATGAAGAAAGAAGTTACACGATTACATGTTGAGGTGGAACGATCTCTTTCTCAAATTGAGGAATGATATGAAATTGATAACAAGAAAGTTGATGTCTAAAAGAAAAATTGTGATGATTACCGTCTTGTTCATGCTTGTACTTATTTCGTTACGAATGATATGGATGGGCTTTCATATGACTCCAGATCATCCCCAAGCGAATCACGGCGTGTTGGACCTGCGACAATGGAATTTCAGTGATCAAGAGACCATTACATTAGATGGCGAATGGGAGTTTTATCCTAATCAATTTGTAACGCCTGAGGCTACGGAGTCTTCTGATTCGAGCTTTCACAAAAACTGGATTCAAGTTCCGGATAATTGGAGCGGCTCAACGAGTGTAGATTCAGCATATGGATTTGGAACCTATCGGTTATGTATTTTGATTAATGAGAATAAACAGTTATACAGTATTCGCATTCCCAATATTCAAACCGCATCTAGATTATTCATAAATGGCCAATTACAAAAAGAAATTGGACATCCGACAGAAACGATAAAAGAGAATAAGGCTAGAAACATCCCTTATTCTTCAACTTTCCATACGGATACTCAAGAGTTAGACATTGTAATCCATGTCTCTAATCATCAACTTCCGAGTACAGGTGGCATTATACAGTCTATTAAATTTGGGACAACTGATGCAATAGCCAATGAAGAGTTTGTTTCTAAAAGTATGCAGATGATAGTCTGTATTACTTTGTTGCTGCACGGTTTGTATGCATGTATTCTATATGTCTTGGGTTCTAGAAGAAAAGAACTATTGTATTTCGGTGTATTCGTTTTTAGCTTGTTGATATCAACTCTGGTCGACGATGATAAAATGCTTCTAGTGTGGATACCTATTAATCTGGAATGGACGGGCAAAATCAGAATTTTATCCTACATGGTGTCTGCTGTTTTTTGGATTTTATTTGTGAAGAGTTTACTGTTTAAAGATCAAAGGGAAAAATATTATCACTGGTTTGCTAGCGTGTGTGCTTTATGTGCGTTAGTAATCATATGTTTGCCGGTACATTATCTCTTGCAGGCAAGATCTATTCTAAACATTGTGTTGTTATTAGCTACCATATTTGTTCCAATCCTTGTGTTGAGAGCCGTTATGATGGGAGTAGAGGGGGCCTTTTTCTTGTTGCTGTCAGCAGCAGGCATCTCTACCAATATTATTTTGGGAGGATTCTTGAAGAACGGATACTTGATAGATTTGCCTTACTATCCGTTTGATCTCTTGGTCGCCTTTCTTGGCTTTGCTTCATTTTGGTTTACGCGTTTTTCCCAGACTGCTATGCGAGCGGAGAGGCTAGCCGACAAGCTGAAGAAAGCTGACAAGATTAAAGATGAATTTCTGGCGAACACCTCTCATGAATTGCGTAATCCGTTGCACGGAATGATCAATATGGCCCAGACGGTTCTAGTGGAAGGAAGGGACTCACTGGATGAGAGAAATAAGAGTAACTTGGAGCTGATAACTACTTTAGGAAGGCGTATGTCCCTTATACTTAATGACTTACTGGATGTTACTCTATTGAAGGAACAAGAGGTTCGGTTGAACAAGCAAAGTGTGATTCTCCAAGGAGTAGCTTCGGGTGTATTCGAGACCCTTCGTTTCATGGCAGAGGGTAAGCAAATAGAATTGGTGCTTGATATACCAGAAGTTTTTCCGAACGTTGTTGCCGATGAAAATCGTCTTGTTCAAATTTTGTTCAATCTGCTTCATAATGCTATTAAATATACCAACGAAGGAATGATAGTCGTCCATAGTGAAATTCAGAATGGAATGGCCTATGTTCATATTAAGGATTCCGGAATAGGTATAGATGAAGAGACGCAGCAGAGAATTTTTCAGCCTTACGAGCAAGGAGATTCTAGTATGACGGCTATCAGTGGGGGGCTGGGACTTGGTCTGAGCATATGCAAACAGTTAGTCGAGCTTCATGGAGGAACACTGGGGGTTAAGTCCTCCCTCGATGTAGGGTCAGTGTTTACCTTCACACTACCAATTGACAATAACACGGTGCAAAGACCAGTAACGGATGTCGAAGAATCAAATTTACTTACTGATAACGTGAAAATATCCACTTTAACAGCTGCGTCTAGCAGTGCTTTGAACGGGTCTGAACTTATTTCTGATGTACGAAGACCTAAGGTATTGGCTGTAGATAATGATCCCATAAATTTGAGAATATTAAGAAATATTCTTTCAGCAGATCATTATGATATTACAGGAGTAACCAGTGGGAAGAAAGCTTTGGCCTGTTTAGATCTAGAAGAGTGGGATCTAATTATTACGGATGTGATGATGCCGCATATGTCGGGATATGAATTATCGCGAACCATACGAGAGAAGTTCTCGATTGTAGAGTTACCAATCCTGCTCTTGACCGCAAGAAGTCAATCAGAAGATCTCTATACTGGATTTCTGTCAGGTGCTAATGATTATGTAACAAAACCGGTAGGGGCTTTAGAATTGAAAACACGGGTTCGGGCATTAACTGACTTGAAACAGTCTGTAACGGAGCGTCTTCGTATGGAAGCAGCATGGCTTCAAGCTCAAATTCAGCCTCATTTCTTATTCAACACATTGAATACGATCGCTTCACTTAGCGATACTGATACAACAAGAATGGTTATTTTACTTGAGAAATTTGGAAACTATCTACAATCGAGTTTTGATGACAAAAATATGAAGCGCGTTGTTCCATTGGTGCATGAGCTTGAATTAGTTCAATCCTATTTATACATTGAACAAGAACGATTTGGAGATAGATTACAGGTGGTGTGGAATGTGCGTAAAGGGATAACTATAGGGCTTCCGCCGCTTTCTATTCAGCCCATTGTAGAGAATGCTGTCAGACATGGTGTTTTAACACGGACTCGTGGAGGAACCATAACCATTACCATCTCTGAGAATGACCATTATGTAGAAATTTCCATTATAGATGATGGGGTAGGGATGGATGAGCAGAAGCTAGAAAGCCTATTCGTTAGTACGCCGCTCGAAAAGAGAGGAATCGGTCTGCGCAACACAGATCGGCGCTTGAAGCAAACCTATGGTAAAGGATTGCAAATCAGCAGTGTACTGGATGAAGGAACCACGGTTACCTTTATAATACCGAAGTCTTATACCATTGACGCTGTTTAGAAAATGTATAGAACGGTATAGTATGCTAGTTGAAAGACTATTTGGAGTTGGATGAGGATATGGGACTCTTGGTGTTAGTAGTGATTTTGATATGTTTAACTATTATTTTAATCATGTTTATAGAAAGGGCCAAATTGAAAAGGCTAGCGTATCTTGATGTTGTGACGGGGTTGATCAATCGCAATGGAATGGATCGTTTCTGGAACCAATGTTCTGGAAAAGGGCATTTAGCAGTTCTATTTCTTGATTTAGACCATTTTAAATATATTAATGATACGTTCGGACATCAGACAGGCGATCAACTCTTGAAAGAAGTGGGTTTGCGTCTTCGTCAGGCTACTTGTCATGACGAACAGGTATTTCGAATAGGTGGAGATGAATTTGTCATCATTATGGCGAATGCTAATCTCGACAAGGCAGAGTTTTTGGCATCACATATTTTAGAGAAATTCAGACAGCCTGTGGTTATTAAGAGACAGAGTTTAACGATATCAGGAAGCATTGGTATTAGTATAGGCGAAGGAAGCAAAGCTGCGAGTTCCAAATTGTTAGGAGAAGCAGATAGTGCTATGTACCATGCCAAAAGGTTAGGGAAGAGTCGCTATTCTGTTTTTCATAGAGCATCAGAACCCTTAATTCTGCGTAAGCGGTCAGCAAGTTCCTAAGGTTAAATTTGGCAGGATATTATAGATTAGGATAGATTTCAATGCAAGTTAAAATACGACCCGAGAGAGTCTTTCGGGTCGTATTTTAGATGGGTATCGGTTTTTTTCAATAATTGAGTTACCTACTGTTCCTATCGTTGTACTTTAATCTTGTAATCTTTCTCCAGATATTTGTGTATTCTCTGGAAGTCGGTTTCTTTCAGATCGACTAGCCGCTTGTTCTTCTCGCGTCCAAGAATAATGCCGATGGTCTGCGCTGCTAGAGCGGTAGTTGGCATAATACGGGCACTGCCATAGGCTTTGATGCTAGCCCCTACGTTTTTACCTACAACAAGGACATTATCATAAGACTTTAGCTGAAATGAGCGTAGGGGTAGGCCGTAACGGTCAGGTTTGCCAAAACCGATTCCTGTGGGAATGGTCTTAGTACCTTGCAGATCTATCGAATAACCACCAATGCTGACATTATCCCAGAACATTTTGTTATTCTTTAAGTCTGGATAATTGAGTACATATTTCGTCTCGTATCGGTTGTAGTCTCGGATATATAAATATTCGGGGAAGCCATTGAGCTCTGCCTTGGCAAAGCCAGGTATATTTTTTCGTAAAAAGGTCAAAATGTATGGCGCTTCGGCACGTCCCTTCGTAATCGCCGACTGTACCGATTTAGGATCGGAGGGATTGACATCATAAATCAGTAAAGCGTTCATGATAACCTCTCCGTTCTTCTGATCGGTCACATTTAATCCGCGTAGCTTCAGTGGACTGTTATGGGCTTTATATTTCCCAGTAATATTGCTAAATCCGGTGGCGAAGTGCCAGTCTACATAGGTGTTGGGACCATACTTTTTCCGTACGTTCGTCAATGGATAATTCTCAAGGACTGTTTGATGAAGCTTATTCCAATTCACATTTTTGAATTTCAGCATATAGGTAGCTGCCATATAATCTGGATGTTTTCCGTTATAGAGCGTCTCCATCCCAGGAATTCGTTTGTCTGCGAGTTTACTACTTAGGGCATTGAAATCCGTATTTTCCACCCAGTATTTAGACTGAACCGTATATTTGGAACCACCTTTGATATGATAAGTGAGAGATTGTAGGGACTTGTCCTTGTTTGAAGAAATGGTGTTTATTGAATCGATTACAATCCCATTTTTGATGGGGATTCCCTTAATAACCTTGTCATAGTAGTGCTCAAAATCCGCAGCTTTTCGGATGGTGCCTGCGTTATATCCATGAAACAAATTTTTAATTTCACCTTGAACGAGGCTGTTTCCTTTATTGTCGTTAACGTCGTCGAGAGAATACATTTGCCCCTGGATTAACTCGCCACCCGGCTTGCTGCGAGGATCAAGAATAAGTACTTTTAGCCCTAGATTGCGCGCTTCTCTGGCAAGCAATACCCCTTGAATCTCACTTCCGATCACGATGACATCATACTGGCTTGGCGCAACGGATGAAGGTGCTTTCGGTTGTGCAGTTACTGTGAGTGAATTAGATAAGAGTAACTGTAGGGTGAGTAAGGTAATTAGCAGTCTTTTGAGACCTTGGAAAATATTTTTCTTAGTTAACATTGTGTTCACTGTACTCCTTACTGTTTGTTAGATTTGAAGGTATAATTCGGGAAGACTATACATAAATACCCAATCCATATTCTACAGTATGTAGTCTTTTAAGACTATATATAATTGCCCTCTACTACAAATGGCAACAGCCCTTAATGGGAGATTTGGAGTATGCAAGGATAGGGCGTATGATTGTGATCAGGGAGGCGATTTAAATGATATTATTAGAAGTTATTGCTACTACGGTTGGGGATGCCATTATGGCTGAACGCGGAGGTGCGGATCGAATTGAATTGATCACGGGCATAAGTGAGGGCGGCTTGACGCCGAGTCTTGCTCTTATAGAGAAAGTTCGGGAGGCAGTATCCATCCCCGTTAGGGTTATGGTGCGACCTCATGCTAGATCATTCCATTACGATGAAGAAGATATTGAGACGATGAGAAGGGATATTGTTCATATCGGTTCGGTAGGAGGGCTTGACCTTGTTATGGGGATGCTCCGGCATGATGGGACTGTAGATGAGGAGAATCTGAAGATTCTTTTGGATGCTGCAAACGGTCTAAAGGTTACTTTCCACCGGGCATTTGATGAGATTCGGAATCAATCAGAAGCGCTAGATATTCTTTCACGATATCCGGAGATTACAGATATTCTAACATCCGGAGGATGTAAGACTGCACTGGAAGGCGCAGATCAGCTTGCGAAGCTTGTTCGTCTAACGGGTGGTCAATCCATTTCAATTCTGGCAGGTGCCGGCTTAACCGAACAAGGGCTTGAATCTTTTCTTAGGCGATCGGGCGTAAGTAGAGTTCATTTTGGTTCAGCCGTAAGACAAGACGGTGATCCTCTGAAGCCGATTAACCCTGAGTATCTACAACATATTCGTACCATTATAACTGAATGGAAGAGGTGACATCCTTGTCTGATCTTCATGAAGAACAACAGATCTATCGTTTCAGCGAATCGCCCATTTGGGAGCTACAGCGATCCTATTATGAAGAGCAGGGGGTTAAAGCTTGGCAGAGTGAAGAAGTCCCGCATTACATAACGAATAATTCGTTTATTGCAGTGGCTTATGCGGAGATGATATTTGGGTTTCTTCAAGATAGAGCTAGCTTAGGCTATACAACTGAACCGGTTACAATTCTTGAGCTTGGAGCGGGTTCAGGTCGGTTAGCGTTTTATATTCTTAAGGAATTGTGCGAGTTAAGGGATTTTGCCAATATCCCACTTCCTCCTTTTCGTTATGTCATGAGTGATTTGCCTCTCAAAAATATAGCTTACTGGCAGCAGCATCCTAGTCTCTTAACCTTTGTCGAACAGGGGGTTTTAGATTTTGCACATTTTGATGCTATGCATGATACAGATCTTAATTTGACGCAATCTAAGCTTAGCGTACGACCTGCCGACTTGCAGCAGCCGTTGCTAGTGATCGCTAATTATTTTTTTGATAGTATCCCGCAAGAATTAATCTATGTGGGTGAAGGCAAGATTTTTGAATGCAATGTTTCGATACAGTCTCCTGAAGGAACAATGGATCTTAATACGTCAGATATGTTGGGTAAACTCATCCCAGAGTATCATTATCGTAGAGCGCCCGAATACGAAGAGGAGTCGTACCCGTATCACGGTGTTATAGGTTTGTATCAACAAAAGCTTGAGGATTCACATATTCTCTTTCCGGAGATTGGATTGGCCTGTCTAGAACGACTTCGTCAGTTGTCGCAAGAGGGGTTCCTTCTACTTACAGCAGATAAAGGTGACCACCGATTAGAGAACTGGGAATTTGCTGAGCCCCCAAGACTAATTCATCATGGAAGTTTTTCATTAACTGCAAATTACCAAGCCATTCAAACCTTTTTTGAGCAAAAGGGTGCACAGTCTTTCTTTACTACGCATCATTACAAAAACTTAAATGTTGGTTGTATTCTTATGCTTCAAGACCCCACGAGTCATGTAAATACTCGCCTAGCATATCGACGGTTTATAGATCGTTTTGGACCGGATGACTTCTTTAGTATGAAAGAATGGTTTGATGAGCATTTGGATCAAATGGAGCTACGTCAAATTTATTCCTTTTGGCGATTAAGTGGCCACGATACCCAATTGTTTCTTCAGAGCGCGGATCGTATGAAGAACCTACTTCCAATGAGTAGTGATGAAGAAATGAATGACATTCATGATGGGATTCAATGGATGTGGTCACGTTACTATCCAATGGATGAGAATCATGACTTGGCTATAGAGTGTGCCATGGTATTATTTGAAATGGATTTGTTCGAGGAGGCGTTGCTGTTCTTTGAACGATCACGAAATATGAGTAAGGCAGATGCCAACGTACTGTATAATATGGCGATTTGCTACGACGAAGTTGGTATTGAAGAAACAGCAGTGGACTACACTCGTCGAGCTTTAGCCTTGGAACCTGAGCATGAAGGGGCTTTGTCGCTTCTAGAGAGTTGGGGAGTCTATGGGAACTATAATTAGGATTGTTGAGGATAATTAACAAAATGAGCGATTTCCTTTCATTAGGGTAACGAATGTCTATTGCATTCGAATTTCCCAGTAGGAATCGCTCATTGTAACTTAATGAAGATAGAAAAAGAAACATCATTCACCCTGCATTGAATGTTATTACCCATGAATAGACATCAGGATAAATACACTATAGAAAACCGCGTAAAACATACCTATGGCTACAAAAACAAGAAAAACCTGGCTTTCGCGTTTATGCTCTTGTCTGTTCATTTGAAGTCATCTCCTTTTTTAATTTGTGAATGTTTTGTGTCTTTTTATAATTATTGAACATTCTGTGACAAATAGCAAATGCAAATTTGAGATCAATTGTAAACTTATTCATGCTTTTTATGAATATCAGCTCTATACCGGCATCATAAGAAGAACCCTTACACAGATATGTAAGGGTTCTTCTTATGAATTAGTGTGAAATTAATTATGAAATGGATGATCGCTCATGCAAAAAGTCTGATGGAGAGTTGCCTGTAATTCGCTTAAATATACGGTAGAAATAGGAGACGTCATTATAGCCTACAAATGTAGATATCTCATCTATCGTTAATTTCGATTCTGTGAGTACATACATGGCTGTTTTGATTCTCTGGTTGTGTACATATTGACTAATGGTCTGGTTAGTAACGCTACGAAATAGAGTTGCAGCATAATTGGGGGTTTTCTTAATAACTTCACCTAGTTCATGCTTAGTCACTTTTTCACGGTGATGTTTCTGAATATAATCCTTCATACTATCCACCTGTCGATGTGTTTCTGGAGGAATTGCGCCGCGATCCCATTCTTGGTTCATATATATCAATGCTTCGGTAAGCAAAGCCTCCGCCATCATTACATAATATGAAGGTTGTTCCCGCCATTGATTCAGTATTGTCTTAAAACGTTCATAAATTAATTCATAACACCCTAGCTTCTGTTTTATTAATCCATATGAATTAAGGATGGGTAGTGTAACATCTGTGTATGATTTGTTGAAATTAATCACATACTTGGTATGGAATACTGTGGGAATACTCTTGCCATAATACGGAACATGGCTTGGTATGAGCAGGATATCTCCCTTTTCCATGATGATCTTGTTCTCATTCACCCAGTATACGCACTTCCCGTAGGTCACCAGACTTAAGTGCCAAGTCTCCTCATCTAATGTTCGTTCTTCGTACCAATCTACTCCGTTATCTTGATGGACATCTGTCATAACTAACATCATAATCGCTCCTGATAATCATACTATAGTGTACTTATTATACTATAGTTCATAGTGCCGTTCTTAAATAGAAGATACAATTGAAAAAAACGAGGAGGAATAAATAATGCTAAAAACAAAAATTATATGTACTATGGGACCTGCATGTGACTCCGTTTCGGTATTGAAAGAAATGATTCAAGCGGGGATGACGGTAGGTAGATTAAATATGGCTCATGGAGAGCTTGAGGATCACGTGAAAAGAATCGCGAATGTTCGTCAAGCAGCAAAAGAGATGAACACCTTTATCCCCATTATGATGGATATTAAGGGGCCAGAGGTTCGAATAGGAAAATTGAAAGAAGCATCATGTGAGTTAGTCGTTGGTAATGAGCTTATTCTGACGACGGAAGAGGTACTTGGTGACGCTAGTCGGATTTCTGTCAATTATCCAGATATGACACAAGTCATTAAGCCTAATGATCGGATTTTGATTGATGATGGACTTGTAGACCTGACTGTTCTTGCTATTAAAGGTCATGATATTCACTGTCGTATCGTTAGTGGTGGAACCTTGAAGCCTAGAAAAGGGGTCAATCTTCCTGGAATTCAAACAACCCTACCTGGTGTGACTGAACGTGACGTGCTTCATATTGGATTCGGGTTAAAGCATGACATCGAGATTATAGCTGCTTCATTCGTAAGAAAAGCAGAAGATATTATGGAAATTCGTAGCATTCTTAAAGAACATAAAGCTGAGCATGTACAGATTATTTCTAAAATTGAGAATGAAGAAGGCGTTATTAATCTAAATGCCATCATTGAAGCTTCCGATGGAATTATGGTGGCACGTGGCGACTTGGGCGTAGAAGTTCCAATTGAAGACGTACCAAGAATGCAGAAAGAAATGATTGATAAATGTAACTTAGCAGGTAAGCCTGTTATTGTTGCTACTCATATGCTTGAATCCATGCAGGTTAATCCACGTCCGACAAGAGCCGAGGTTAGTGACGTCTCAAATGCGGTGCTTCAAGGAGCGGATGTAGTTATGCTGTCAGGTGAATCAGCTGCAGGTAAATATCCTGTTCAATCGGTTCAGACGATGGCGGCTATTGCTAGAAAAGCGGAAGAGATGATCGACTACAAATCTGAGTTTGACAAGAAGAAATCACAGCAGAATACAAACATTACAGAAGTGATTAGCCAGAACGTGGTGAGATCCTCTCTTGAACTGAACGCCAAAGCGATCATTACATCTACAGAGAGTGGTTTTACAGCACGTATGGTGTCAAAATATCGTCCTAAAGCACCGATTATCGCGATTACACAGCATGAGAATGTGTTGGCTAAGATTTGTCTACTTTCGGGTGTCATCCCTGTCAAAGGGGACAAGGTGACAACGACAGATGAGATGATCGAGTCATCCATCCGTAACGCAGCACAGACAGGATATATTGAAGTAGGAGATACGGTTGTTATTTCTGCAGGAGTACCTTTAGGTGCGGGTACAACGAATTTGATTAAGATTCAACAGGTATAATATTTAAGAATGACAGAGAAGAGGATAAGGTATTAGCTGCTATAATGCAGTTAACCTTATCCTCTTTTTTGTTTGTATCCATGTTTTTAGTATCTGAGGGGAACAAATCAGGGTCTCGCTTGTATCTTGGGTTCAAAGTTCATGCATGGCTTGCCGGACGATCTTAATACGGTTAGACTTGGCATGGTATGTGTTTTAAACTCAAAAGCTTTACATCCCTTAGGGTACTTCGGGTCCCATGTAACATAGAAATGTTGACATTTCATGCAATCAATACGTGTAGTTTCAGTCATTTAAATTCCTCGATATATCGTGTAAGATAACAATATTATACCTTATTCTACTAAATGTTGCGTGATTTTTTGGCTTTTATAATCAAGGTATAGTGAAATTACTGATGGAAGTGGAGGGTGAACATGCAGGTATGGATTACGGTTATTATTGTGGTTGCTATCTTCTTTATGATCAGAAGTTTAAGTAAAACCTTTCGAAATAGGCGCCGTCAGCCTAACTATAAGAAACATTCTGTTCCCCATGAGCTTAACCTACAGCAAGATGTAATATTGTGGGATGCTGAATCTCGCCTAAAAGCGGGATTACCCCAAGATTTCGTTAAACAGCTGAGGGGGAGAATGCTAGAGAAATACCCACGCATGTCGGAAGCTGAATTCGATTGGAAATTTTTTGAACTGAAACGTTATTTCATGATGACAGCCATCATGAGATCTGTGCCTATGTACAGCGATTCGGTGGATGACATTTGGCATGAAATGTTGATGTTTACGCGCGAGTATCAAGAGTTTGGTGAAACGTTCATCGGCTCCTCTATTCATCATTCACCTCATTCGAGTACAACTTCTTTACCTAATCCGGGTGAAAGAGCTTGGTTCGAGTGGATCTATAGTCAGTTATTCACGGTCTCACCTTATACAGGAGCCATTTGGAGAACTTTCTTTCGTCATCCGCTTGACACAACCCGCATTGAGGAACTTCGTCTAATGAGCGAAGAGTCATTAGTCACAAGCCTGTTTAACCAACGGACAGTTGAACAATATCCGGAAATTCGTAATACGGTTTATCTTTTGATAGCTAAGGCGAAACGACAAATTAGCGGAGCTGAGCACAATACAGCTTACGATGAAGCTAGGCCTTCGAGGGGGAATGCCGATTTCATGCCCTATATGGCGGGTGCGATGATGTTTCATTCTTACCAGAATGATAACGGGTTTGAAGAACATATGCAGCAATATTCCTTAGAGGAAGAGGAGAAGAAAGATACAGCAAGTACGGGTGATTCTTCTGGATACAGCTGCAACGGCTGGGATGAGAATTGTACGGATAATGGAAGTCATGATAGTAGCTCAGATAGTGGAGGAGGCGGTGGAGATAGTGGGTCTACATCAAGCTGCTCTTCGTCTAGTTGCTCTAGCTGTGGTGGCGGTGGAGATTAGCAATTATCCCCACAAGAAATGGGCAGAATTAGATATAGATAGGTGCCATTAGTTCAACTAGGAGGAAAATATATATGGAAATTATGTATCATGGTCATTCATGTATTCAAATTTTTACAGGGGGAAAGTCTCTCATTATAGACCCATTCCTACGTGGCAATGAGCTCGCGATCACATTACCGGAAGAGATTAAGACAGATGCTGTTCTCTTAACTCATGCACACATAGATCATATTTTAGATGCAGAACCCATTGCTAAAGCCAATGATATTCCGGTTGTTGCCAATGTGGAACTTGCCACTTATATGTCATGGAAGGGTGTCAAAACGATTGATATGAATATCGGTGGTACCGTTGATCTTGGATTTGCCAAAGCAAAAATGATTCAAGCCTTTCATAGCTCTGGTATCGTATTGGAAGAAGAACAAAGGATTATGTATGCAGGTATGCCCGGAGGATATATCGTTACTGCAGAAGGTCTAACGATTCTTCATGCAGGTGATACGAGCCTCTTCGGTGATATGAAAATGTTCGGAGATCGTTATTCCATTGATATTGCCTTCGTTCCGATAGGAGACAAGTATACGATGGGCATTGAAGATGCACTTCAAGCAGCCGAGTGGTATAACGCCAAGATGATTGTGCCCGTTCATTATAATACATTCCCTCTCATTCAGCAGGATGCCCAAGCATTTGTGCAACAGTTGAAGGGTAAGGGATTGATGGGTAAGGTTCTACAACCAGGTGAGGTAGTTGAGCTTACTTCTAAGTAACAAGAAACCGACCTTCTTCTAGGACATCAGAGGGAGGTCGGTTTTGCAAATAAGGAAGAAGATTACTATGGCAAAAGGTTGATCCTCTTCTAATTCACTAAATTGATATCCATTTAACCGTTACGCAGTGCACTCTTTATCATGACATTGGACCTGTCTTTGGGGAGATTCTAATGAAATAATAGAGAGTGTATTTTTTCCATTCATCAAAAGATATATTCCCTCCGATAACATAAATATGATGTAATGCAAAGTCATAGACAAATGTTAATAATCCATCTTATCGGGGGAAGAATCAAATGAAGAATAGAATGGCAGCGTGGAATAATGCGATTAGAAATGTCTCCTTGAGGGTGAAACTCCCTCTATTTATAAGTATGCTTGTCATTGTTGTACTTATAGGAACAAGTGCTTTCATGTATATGTTTGGTTCAAATTTACTTCTTGATAAGAGTAAGGACGAAATGAACGCAAATGCGGACAGGATTGGGGAAAGTTTATTATCAACCGTTCAACTAGAACAAGAAATGACTTATTTGGTCTCAATTCACAGCGACTTCAAAGACTTATTAAAGTTGCGTAATGAGAATAAGCTGTCTGATGAAGACTTTTTTTCTACTAAAAATCAATTGTTTACCAGATCAAATGACATATTGACTCAAAGCATTAAAGGAATAAAAGGAATTGAAACCCTTATGGTTATTGATACTAAAGGGAAGGTTATCTCAAGTAGTAATCCTGTTTCGATTCAAGCCGATCGATCAGATCGTGAGTATTTTCAAGAAGCAGTAAAAGGGAAATTCAATATAAGCGATGCCTTAATATCAAAATCTACTAATTCGTTAATTGTTTCCTTCGCACAGCCTATTAAAGATGATAATGGTACAGTGCTTGGAGTTTATATCAATACCATAGATACTTCCATGTTCGTTAATAAGTTAGAGGATGTCCGAATCAATGAAGAAGGATTGATCTATATTTTAAGTCGAGAGGGGTCGATTATATATCACTCTCAGGATGCTACGCTTATTGGGCAAAAAATAGAATCCACTGATATGACTAATCTTCTGAAAGAGAAAGCCGTAGACAAGATTATTCAAGGGAATATTGATCATCAAGATAAATTTATAAGGTATTCGAAGATACCTGAGGCAGATTGGACAGTTGTCGTTGAAGATAACTATCGAGATATTAAAAGACCACTCGATACGTTGTTGATCAACATTTCTATCGTAACTATTATTGCTCTGACCATCGCGATTGCGGTTGGAGTACTATTATCCAGAACGATTACAAAGCCGGTCATTAAACTTACGAATTTGTTCAAAAAGTTATCATCTGGTGATTTAACGGTGGCTGCTACCGGTAGATACAACAGTGAGTTCAAGGACTTGGCAGATAGCTTCAATGTCATGATTGGGTTAAATAAAGATTTAATCTCGAATATGAATAGCACCATTCATATACTCAATTATAGTACCCAAGAATTAGAAATATCCTCGAAGCAAACAGCATCTTCCATTGAAGAGACTGCAACAACGACGATGGAAATTGCTAAAGCGACGGAATCTCAATCGAATGATACAGAACACATCGTAGATAAATTTAATGACGTTGGCGACAAAATTAATAATATTAATAACAGAGCGCAGTCTGTAAAAGAAAGAGCTGAGAATATTATTGAGGTATTTCATGTTAATAAAGAAGTTATTGAGAACTTGATTGAAATTAATGATAAGAATGAAGAAGAAGTGCGTAAAATTTCTGGGATTACTTCTAAACTAGAAGAGAGTTCAAATAGCATTAGTGAGATCACAAGTGCTATTACCGCGATTGCATCACAAACTAACCTACTTGCACTAAATGCTTCTATAGAAGCAGCAAGAGCCGGAGAGTATGGTAGAGGATTTGCAGTTGTAGCGACAGAAATCCGTAAATTAGCAGAACAAAGCTCGAAGCAATCGAGTGAGATTAATGTCATTATTCAACAGACGCTTCAATATGTTGGGGAGAATAATGACAGTGTGAAAGAAATCAGAGAGATCTCAAGTAAGCAGAATCAATATGTAGGTCAAACGGAGGAAGCATTTGACACGATCTTAAAGAATGTTATTGAGATTACAGATCAGATTAAACCGATGGCGAGTGAAATCTCAGATATGGAACAAAGCAAGGATGATGTATTGGAATCTGCTCAGAGTTTGTCTGCTTCTGGAGAAGAAGTGTCCGCCTCAGTGGAGGAAGTTACAGCTACCATTAAGGAGCAATCCGCTATGGTTCAGAACTTATCAGACATGATTGAGACGATTGATAACTTGAGTAAAGATCTTAAGGAAGCTGCTTCTAAATTTAGAACAGAATGAGGTTGGGCTGCTGTGACGTGGTTTACAAATTTATAGAATAGCTATATAGTTATAGTAACGGTTAATTATATGCAGTATTGTTTTTTCGGAGGAGCCTGTCACCAAGGGCTCCTTCTGTTTTTTTGAGGGACCAGTTCTGTGGGTCCCTCTTTTTGTATGTTCTTTTTCATAAATAATCGTTAAAAGAGGAAAGTTACTACAGATAGAAGAAGAGGGAGATGGAGTTATGGCTTTTGTTTTATATCTTGTGCTTATTCTAGTGTTCACTAAAGTTGCAGGTGATCTTGCTGTTCGATTAGGGCAGCCAGCAGTCCTGGGTAAGCTAATTGTTGGGGTTATTCTAGGTCCTGCCGTCTTAGGATGGATTCCAAGTGATAGCAGCTTTATTCATGAAATGTCGGAAATTGGTGTGCTGTTACTCATGTTTATAGCGGGTCTTGAGACGGACTTGGATCAGCTTCGGAGAAATTGGAAGTCCGCACTGGCTGTTGCTGTTGGAGGTATTATTCTACCTTTCATTGGGGGATTCGCAGTTGCAGAAGTATTTGGATTTCCACATAACTACGCTCTTTTCATGGGTGTTATTTTTAGTGCTACTTCGGTCAGTATTTCTGCTCAAGTATTAAAGGATATGAACAAGTTGAATTCACGCGAAGGTACAACGATTCTGGGTGCTGCTGTTGTCGATGATGTACTCGTGGTCATTCTACTTGCAGTGATGATGAGTCTGCTTGGAAATGGGGCGGATGTTTCATTAGGTTTATTAATCGGTAAAAAGGTGTTGTTCTTCGCAGTCATTATTATAGCGGGATGGTTAATTGTGCCAAGATTCATGAAAATATTTTCGCCACTCAGAGTAACAGAAGCAACGATGAGTGCTGCTTTGATTATATGTTTTGGATTTGCCTATTTTGCAGATATCATGGGTATGGCTGGTATTATAGGTTCATTTGCAGCCGGCATCGCTATTTCGCAAACTTCATTTAAGCATACTGTGGAGAAGAAGTTGGAGCCGATTGCTTACTCTATTTTTGTTCCTGTTTTCTTTGTGAGTATTGGATTGAATGTATCGTTTGATGGAGTAGGGCAACAAATAGGATTTCTAATTGTACTATCGCTTGTTGCTATTGTAAGTAAGTGGGTCGGTGGAGGACTCGGAGCACGGCTTACCGGATTCAACAATCATTCATCTATTGCTATTGGAGCCGGGATGATCTCAAGAGGAGAAGTGGCTCTAATTATTGCCGCTACAGGTTTGGAAGCAGGCCTGCTACAGCCTGAATATTTCACTTCCGTTATTATCATGGTTATTCTAACTACATTAGTGGCTCCACCATTGTTAAAGTACTTGTTTCGTGAGCCATCCGTTGTAAAAGAAGAGTAACGAAGTTTCCTATAAGATGATGTGTCTTATCATTATATTTCTTTAACGGCCCCAATCTTACAAGGATGGGGTCTTTATTTTCTATTTTTACATTCAGATGATATATCTAACAACAATAAAAACTATAATAAAACAAAGTGAAACTGACAAAAGGAGAGAATTATGCATGATGAAGAAGATCATTAATTTTGCACATCGAGGCGCATCTGCGGTATGTCCTGAGAACACGATGGCGTCTTTTACCAAAAGTCTTGAATTAGGTGCAACAGGTATTGAAACAGATGTTCAGATGACGAAGGATGGACAACTCGTCTTAATTCATGATGAGGCCATCAACCGAACCACCGCTGGAGAGGGCTTTGTGAAAGACATGATATCAGAGGAAATATCCGCGCAGGATGCCGGTTCTTGGTTTGGAGAGACATTTAAGGGGGAGCACATTCCTACATTGGAAGAGCTATTAGAGCTTCTTCGTGTGCGGGATACGATACTAAATATTGAATTAAAGAATGGTATCTTTATGTATCCGGGGATGGAGGAAAAGGTTATTAACCTTGTTAGGCAATATGGAATGGCTGAGCGAGTCGTGCTTTCTAGCTTTAACCATTACTCCTTAGTCCACTGTAAATCGATTGCTCCTGAGATTCGGACAGGAATCTTGTATATGGAAGGATTGTATCGCCCATGGGACTATGCTTCATCTGTAGGAGCTGATGCGCTTCATGCGAGTCACCTTGCTGTACGTCCAGAGTTTATTGCGGAAGCCGTGGAGCATGGTAAAGATTATCACCCTTTCACAGTGAATGCGCCCGATCGAATGAAGGCACTGATAGAAGCTGGAGTTTCTGGTATTATTACTGATTATCCTGATAAATTAGCTGAACTATTGGCGAATCGAGGAGCGTGAGCCTGTGAAAAGAACATGGTTGCTGGGCTTTGGATTTTTCAGTATTAGTATTACATGGGCATTATATAATGCATTCATTCCTTTCTTTCTGGAAAATTACGTACAAAGCATAGCCGTTGTGGGCTTTTTGATGACAATAGACAATTATTTTGCGCTGTTTCTACAACCATGGATAGGGAATCGAAGTGACCGTACTAGAACTCGATATGGTCGAAGAATCCCCTATTTGCTAGTAGGAATGCCATTTGCTGCGATCTTCACAGCTATTATTCCCTTTCATACGGGGTTATTCACCCTTCTATTATTCATGATCCTGATGAATCTATCTATGAGCTTATATCGATCCCCGACCATTGCATTAATGCCAGATATTACACCAGAGAATGGACGCACGAAAGCAAACGGAATTATTAATTTCATGGGCGGAGTAGGATCTATCATTGCATTTGGTGTAGGCTCCATGATGTATGATCTCCATCGGTCGGCACCTTTCATAGCTGCGGGAATCGTAACACTTATTTGTCTTCTGGTTGTCTCTCGATCGATTAAGGAAGAGAGAGATGGCGTGAACTCGGAAGAAACAAGGATACCCCGTATTCCGTTAAAAAGTCAGTTCGATCGTACGACGTTATTTTTACTAGCCGCTATTTTTTTCTGGTTCGTCTCTTATCAAGGTGTTGAAACTTTGTTCACTTTATATGGTAAGAACTATCTTGGGCTGAGTGAGAAGGCCTCTGCCTTCTCACTTACCTTCTTCTCTGTAGCCTTTGTTCTCTTTGCGATTCCAAGTGGATTGTTGGGCAAACGATTCGGAAAGAGAAAGATGATCATTACAGGCATATGTGGCTTGTTTGTAGTCTTTACTCTTGTCATCTTCGTGAAAGATTTACTCATGCTTCGTGTTGTACTGCTCATAGGGGGGATGTTCTGGGCATGTATTAATATCAACTCTTACCCCTTTATTATTTCAACAGGTAAGGAAGAGAGTATTGGTACAAGAACAGGATTGTACTACTTAGTATCTTCATTAGCTGCAATATCGTCTCCACCTTTACTGGGTCAGATGATTGATAACTTTGGGTATACCATATTGTTCTATTGTGCATCGGCGAGTTTGCTCGTGGCGTTGGCATGTATGCTCATGGTTAGACAAGGGAATGAGTCTTTGGATGCAATGGGCGGATAGCGTCTTTAAATAAAGGACGGCTGTGCCGTCCCTTTAATATTACAACGAAGTCGTGCATCCTTGTCTATTTTGGAATTATTCTCTGTAAAGGGATTGGAATAAGTCGTCATTGAAGTTATAATCTATACATAGGACAATCATTCTGGCGTATTTATTATCGAAGACGAGAAGGAGAGAATAATGATTATGAGTAAAGTTCTTATTTTTGGGCATAAAAATCCAGACACGGATACCATATGCTCTGCCATTGCGTATGCGGAACTCAAGAAAGCAATGGGTGTAGATGCAGAGCCTGTTCGTCTAGGTAGTGTTAACGGTGAGACACAATATGCACTTGATCATTTCAAAGTATCGGCACCACGTCAAGTGGAGACGGTAGCGAATGAAGTGCAAGAAGTTATTCTAGTCGATCATAATGAACGTCAACAAAGTGTAAGTGATCTTGATCAGGTTCGTGTTATCGAGGTTATTGATCACCATCGTATTGCGAATTTTGAGACGAGCCATCCGTTGTATTATCGTGCAGAGCCTGTAGGCTGTACAGCGACTATACTTAATAAAATATATAAGGAAAAAGGGGTAGCTGTTCGTAAAGAAATCGCAGGCTTAATGCTATCGGCTATCATTTCAGATTCCCTATTATTGAAGTCTCCAACTTGCACAGATGAAGATGTAGCTGCAGCTAAGGAGCTAGCTGAAATCGCTGGTGTTAATTTGGAGAGCTATGGTCTTGAAATGCTTAAAGCTGGAGCAGACCTTAGTGATAAAAGTATCAGTGAATTGATCTCCCTTGATGCTAAGGAGTTCCAAATGGGGAACTTTAAGGTTGAGATCGCTCAAGTCAATGCTGTGGATACGAACGATGTTCTGGCTCGTCAAGCAGAATTGGAGAAGGCGCTCACAGATGTTATTGCAGCAAAAAAATTGGATCTGTTCGTATTTGTGGTGACAGATATTCTGAATAATGATTCTGTAGCCTTAGCACTTGGAGCTTCGGCACATGCCATAGAGCAAGCTTACAATGTGAAGCTAGATGATAACAAAGCCATTCTAAAAGGTGTAGTATCACGTAAATCTCAGATTGTACCTGTGTTGACTGAAACATTGAATAAGATCTAGAGTATTTAACAAGAAGCGTAGTTAGGCCCAATCTGGCCTGACTACGCTTTTTTCTGCTTAACATGAATTTGCAAAAAAAAAAATAATGGTTAAAATGTACATTAAGTCATTCTAGTGTGAATTTTATCATTGCACAGCGAATAAGACTTAAGGTATAGCCACATATAGGAGGAATAAAGACATGGAAAGAATTCAAACAGAAGAACAATATAAACAGTTGACGCAAGGTGACGAGCTAACCGTTATTAAATATGATGCAACATGGTGTCCTGATTGCAAGACATTGGATAAATTTATGGATGGAATTATAGACAATAATACCGACAAACATTTCTATGCTATGGATGTGGAATCATTCCCAGATATTTCAGAACAGAACGATGTTCGTGGTATACCGAGTCTGTTAGTGTATCGAAATGGTGAGAAGATTGCCCACTTGCATAGTAAATTTGCCAAGACACCGACTCAGATCACAGAATATCTCGATTCCATTAAATAATAAGTAAACTTACGAAGTATGGGCTATCCGATATCATCTATTGAGTCGGATAGTTTTTTTAATAATCATAATAAAAACAATGCATTGGTGGGACTTTGCATGTTTATTGATAAATAATTCCATAATAGCAGTAGTTGTTGATTGAATAAATTGAGATTTCTAAGAAGAGTATAGGAGGAACAAAATAATGAACCAAGCATCAATTACTAGAATGATCGACCATACCTTATTGAAGCCAAGTGCTAGTCGGGAAGAAGTGATTAAGCTGGCTGAAGAAGCCAAAACGTTTCTCTTTGCCTCGGTATGTGTGAACCCAACATGGGTTGCAGTGGCCCATGACGTATTGAAGGATACACCTGAAGTGAAAGTATGTACGGTCATAGGATTTCCACTTGGAGCTTCTACGCCAGAAGTCAAGGCATTTGAGGTTACGAATGCCATTGCTAATGGGGCAACAGAAGTAGATATGGTTATTAATATCGGAGCTTTGAAGGACCATGATGATGTACTTGTGAAACGGGATATTGCTGCGGTTGTTGAGGCTGCTCGTGGACAAGCTTTGACTAAAGTCATTATTGAGACCTGCTTACTATCTGAAGAAGAGAAAGTACGTGCATGCAAACTAGCTGTTGAAGCTGGGGCTGATTATGTCAAAACATCTACTGGATTCTCCACTGGAGGCGCTACCGTTGAGGATATCGCATCAATGCGTAAGACTGTTGGACCAGACCTAGGTGTTAAGGCTTCAGGTGGAGTACGCAGTGCAGAGGATGCGCAAGCGATGATTCAAGCGGGTGCAACCCGAATCGGGACTAGTGGTGGAGTGGCAATCGCGCAAGGGGAGCAGTCCCAAAGCAGTTACTAAGAACTTACGTGATGTTTAAGCAAACGTAGCAGAAGATGAACCGGTGTTCAAGACCTCTATAGAGGATATGAACACTGGTTTTTTTGACATTAATCATTGTAGAGAGACTGATCCAAGAGGTTGTCCTGAATTAGATCTCGGTATAATCCATGTGAAATGCCATAATGAATGAGTTCTGGAATTTTTTTGTACTAAAGTGATGGTTTCCGTATGAAGAACGACCAGTTTCTCCATTGTTAATAGCGACAAATAAAATTATAGTACAGTTAATGCCCCAAATAGCGAGTAAACTATCCGCCCTGCTTGCTCGGCCGATACGCTACATCAACATGGACCCCCAAGTACTACTCCGCAATCTAATCGAGCACGGGCACATGCCTCCTTGGCTCGCGAACCACGTTGTGGAAATTCAAACCATGTCTACGGTGGTGCCGGAAAGGCCTACGGACACTGTAAAGCGCTTGCTCGGTAGAGAGCCTCGCACGCTAGACGTTTTTCTGCATGAGTATGCAGAAAATTTCCAATAGGGGTACCGCCACATCGCTATCAAGCTATCAAAACAAAATACCCCCTAAAACGAAAAAGAGATGGAGAAAACAATAAAAAAGCTTATCATTAATTGCTAAAAGATAAGCTTTTTTCTATACTTATTGAATTTTATTGGATTTATTCCATGCTAATTTAGTAATAAAATATTGAATACCAAACAAGATAGTAACAAGTAAAATGAACTTTAAACATACTAACATCCATCCAACAATGTCTTGAGGTAATTGATTATGATATGTAGTGTAGGCTACACCAGTAAAAGATAAAATAAGAGTATAAGATAATTTATTTTTTAATTTTTGTTTTAATTTTTCCTTGTTATCGATTTCTGGCTCGTAAACACCAGCTAAAATGGATCTAATAAAGAAGAATACCGTATAACAGATAATTATGCCAAGAGCTGTAGCCCATTCTAGAAACGGTCTTTCTAAGTATACGCCCCTTATTATTAAATCTATGAAGGCTAGCAATAAAACCACAATTCC
>DASXLR010000023.1:0-23993 GCA_036496075.1 Paenibacillus sp.
CTTTATTTTACTATAATATTTTTTTCAAGCCGTTCGGAATTCTTCCGATGGCTCTTTTTATGCGGTTATAGAGGGAAGAATGGCGGGGTATGGGTATAATAATCAGAAAAAATCTATAAACGTAAAAATAACAATTTGGTAACTTATATTAATATATAGATTAAAAAAGGAGTGAACACTATTGAACCCAATCGCTGTATACAAATTGATAGAGAGTAAACGAAGCGAATTAAATACGCTAGCAAGTATATATGGAGTTAGAGACCATCGAATATTGGTAAAGTCGGTACAACTTGATCGAATTATAAACATGTACATGAAGAAATTCCAAAAGGAAAAGATTGAACATATAAATAATAATCAAAATGATAAAATGACAAATCCAAGCCGTACGAAAGAGCTTATAGGGATGTTATGAACATAAACAAAACAACGGCATCGTCTCCATAAGAAGAAACGATACCGTCATAGCATAGTTGATCTATTTATTGGTACTGTGCTTCTTGTTTGATAATTTGTCACTTGGGGTTCCTTTGCCTTGATGTTCCTTGTTACGTTCGTCTTTAGCCTGCTTATCATGTAATTTCTTTACGAATTCATGTGTACTATCCATTGCTTCTAGCCTCCTCATATTTACTATTCATACTATCTCCATCAATGGCCTAATTCATGAGTCTTGAATGATCATCAGCCATAAATATTAGGATTCATTATGTGACACGCCGCATAAAAAGAATTGCTTTATTCCAATGGCCAGAATCCAAATCACTGATCTGTACACCTGGTTCTCCCCATGTATGAATAAACTTCCCTTCCCCCATATAAATTCCCACATGACCTGGAATGGTGTTATTTTCGAAGCGGCCAGGAACGGTGAAAAATATTAAATCCCCAGGGTTCAGTTTGTCCCGTGTGATCGAAGTCCCTTCTTTTCCTTGGTCTCTAGCCAGTCGAGGTAAGTCTTTATTGAATTTTTTGAATACATGTCGAGTGAATGAGGAGCAATCAAAGGTCTTGGATTGTTCATATGGTTCCGCTCCAAATTCATAGGGGACTCCCAAGAATGTTTTGGCATATGCAATAAGCTCACTCGTGTTCCCTGATATGCTGGCACTCTTTAAGGATTTCTGTTGAATTGTACTTGGTGAGGTCACATCATGAAGAGGTGAAATTTCTATCTGGTGATATCTTTGGTTCCATTTAACATCGGTATGAAGTAGTTGTGAGAGGGATTCGGGTGTAACATATAAATGTCCTTTCCAACGGATAGGTACTTCTTTCAATTGGATGCTTGTCCCTAATGAGGAGGCCTTTTTATGTCCAAGGGTGGCCTGATACATGGGATCGGTATAACCCATCTGTACGCTGTTCCCAGAATTCTTGATACGAAGACCGAGGGATTGAGCGGCATGCTGTAACGGTATCCAAGTCTTTCCTGAATAATCAGTGTATAGGACTTGATCGGTAAACGTTCCGGCGGCATTAGCAGAAGGCGTGGTGTCTTGTTTCTTAGTAGTCTTATTACAAGAGATGCATAGTAGCAGAATGATACAAGTAACTACTATTAGGGGACATTTCCTTAGATGGGTTGGCTTCAGCATGTACGAACACTCCATTACTATTATAGTGCAACCTCGAATAAAGAATGAAGAGCTACTCCATTTACTCATCAATCTGAAGGTGCTTTTAAGTTAATGTGTCTAATTGTGTAGATTTTTATTACTAAAATCAGATGAAAAGGTGTGATTGGTCTACAAATGTTCAACATTTTAAGGGTTTACAATTGACAATCCTGAGTTAAATAGTATAATTAAATTTGTTGTTTTATTGATAATGAATATCGTTATTGATTGAGACACCCTAACACTACACTTCAGGAAGAGTAAGGAAGAACTATGAAAAAGAGATATTTGCTCATTACACTTGTTGTTTTTTCATTTATTTCGATCTTCATCGGGGTCAAAGACATTTCTCCAATGGAAATCTTCCATTTATCAGAAGAACAGATTCAAACGTTGGTCATTAGTCGATTTCCTCGCTTGATTAGTATTATCATCGCTGGAATGAGTATGAGTATTGTCGGATTAATTATGCAACAATTGACTCGCAATAAGTTTGTATCGCCAACCACAGCAGGAACGATGGATTCGGCAAGGTTCGGAATCCTAGTTGCCATGATGGTGTTCTCTAATGCTACATCGATCCAAAAAATGTTAGTTGCGTTTGTATTTGCACTTCTAGGAACATTTATCTTTATGAAGATTCTTGATAAGGTGAAATATAAAGATGCTATCTTTATCCCGTTGGTAGGGATTATGTTCGGGAATGTAGTTGGCTCGATCACGACATTTTTTGCCTATAAGAATGATCTCATTCAGAATATGGCTTCATGGTTGCAGGGGGATTTCTCGGTCATCTTGAAGGGCCGATATGAAATGTTATATATCAGTATTCCGCTCGTCATTATTGCTTACATATTTGCTAATCGGTTCACTATTGCCGGTATGGGTGAGGATTTTGCTAAGAACTTAGGCTTAAATTATAAGCAAGTCGTAAATATAGGGCTTGTCATTGTAGCGGCTGTGTCCTCAATCGTTATACTAACGGTCGGCATGATTCCCTTCTTGGGGCTGATTGTTCCGAATATTGTAACGATCTATCAAGGAGACAATTTGAAAAAGAGTCTCTCACATACCGCGTTATTAGGAGCAGTGTTCCTTCTATTCTGTGACATCCTAGGTCGACTTATTATATATCCCTATGAAATATCCATTGGTCTGACTGTTGGTGTTATAGGAAGCGGGATCTTTATTTACTTACTTATGAGAAGAAAGGCATATGCATAATGAAGGTTAAGCTCAGTTTTTTATTCGTTATTGTGATAGCACTTATTGCTTTATTCCTTTTGTATGACACGGGTGGTCACTGGGATTATGTTCTTCCAAGGAGAGGTAAGAAGATTCTAGCTATGGTTCTTACAGGTGGCGCCATTGCCTTCTCTACTATTGTGTTTCAGACGATTACGAACAATCGTATATTGACACCTAGCATTCTAGGTTTGGATTCGTTATATATGTTGTTTCAGACCTTTGTCATTTATGCTTTTGGATCTTCTCATTTAACATCAACGGACCGAAATATTAATTTTATGATTTCAGTTTTGTTAATGGTCGGGTTCTCAGGTGTATTCTATAAGATTCTATTCCGCAAAGAAGGTCACAGAAACATTTACTTTCTGTTATTGATTGGTATGATACTCGGAACATTCTTTGGAAGTGTCTCTTCCTTTATGGAGGTGCTCATTGATCCTAATGAGTTTATGATGCTGCAGGATAAAATGTTCGCTAGCTTCAATAACGTTAATACAGATTTATTAATTATATCGATTATTGCGGTCATTGGTGTTACTGTGTATTTCTTGCAATTTGTTAAGTATCTAGATGTTATTTCGTTAGGACGAGATCAGGCTGTCAATCTAGGTGTGAATTACGATTATGTTGTCAAAAGATTGCTTGTAGTCGTAGCCATTCTGATGTCTATAGCAACGGCATTAGTCGGTCCGATTACTTTCTTAGGACTTCTGGTTGTCAATGTGTCTCATCAATTTCTCAAAACATATCAACATAAGTACCTGATCTTTGGTTCTATATTAATCAGCATCATTGCACTAATCGGAGGACAGTTCATTGTTGAGAAGGTATTCACATTCTCCACCACGTTAAGTGTCATTATCAACTTTATTGGGGGAGCGTACTTTATATATCTTCTGTTAAAGGAGAATAAGTCGTGATAGAAGTAAGAAATGTTTCCAAAAAATATGCAGATAAACGTGTCGTTGATGAAGTTTCCCTCCAGATTACCAAGGGGACTATTACTTCTTTTATCGGACCTAACGGTGCGGGGAAAAGTACGCTTTTATCGATGATCAGTCGCCTCATAAGCAAGGATCAAGGGGACATTTTCATTGAGGGACAGGAAATCAGCAAGGTTAAGAGTAATGATCTGGCTAAGCAAATTTCCATTCTGAAACAGTCGAATCATATTAATATCCGGTTGACCATAAAGGAACTAGTATGCTTTGGGAGGTTCCCATATTCGCAAGGTAAGCTGACCACGGAAGATTGGAAGTATGTGAATGATGCGATTCAATACATGAATCTTGAAGATATTCAAGATAAATACTTAGATCAATTAAGTGGGGGACAGAACCAACGAGCTTATATCGCTATGGTCATCGCACAGGACACAGATTATATTTTGTTAGATGAACCACTGAATAACTTAGATATGAAGCACTCCGTACAGATTATGAAAGTGCTAAGACGGATGGTCGACGAACTGGGTAAAACGGTTATTATTGTTATTCATGATATTAATTTTGCCTCTGTCTATTCCGATTATATCGTTGCGCTCAAAGATGGACGAATCGTTAAAGAGGGTGCTACACATGACATCATCGATCCGACAGTTCTCCAGGATGTGTATGGAATGGATATTCATATTGAAGAAATAAATGAGAATAAAATATGTGTTTATTTTGCTTAAAGGTTGACTCTGATTTAGGAAATTATGATCTGTGTATGCCATATGTAAAGGCGCCAGTGTGGTGTAAACAGCATCAATGATTTTAATAGTATTACAAAAAAAGCTAGGAGTGATTGAATTGAAAAAAAGTGTACTCATGATCATAATGACTGTAATGATGACTGTAATGATGGCTGTGGTAGTGGCTGCATGCGGCTCGAATAATAACAAAGAAGCAAAGACTGAACCAGCAGTAAGTACAAATGGAGCAACTCCTTCAGCGGAGAGTAAAGAATTGACGATCAAGCATCAATTAGGCGAAACCAAAGTGCAGACAAACCCTAAGAAAGTGGTTGTGTTTGACTTCGGAGTATTGGATTCACTAGATAAGTTGGGTGTTGAAGTAACTGGCGTACCGCAAGTCAGCATTCCTCCGTACCTTGCGAAATTCGAAGATTCAAAATATGCTAACGTAGGTAGTTTGAAAGAGCCAGATTTCGAAAAAATTAATGCACTTGATCCTGATCTTATCATCATTTCAGGAAGACAAAGTGATGCTTACGAAGAGTTGACAAAGATTGCTCCAACTATTTTCTTAGGAGTAGACAACTCAAAATTAGTAGAGTCTTTCAAAGAAAATATGAATACACTAGGTCAAATCTTTGATAAACAACCACAGATTGACGAAGAATTAGCTAAGATTGACGCATCGATTAAAGACATTCATGACAAAGCAACAGCAAGTGGCAAGAATGGACTTATCGTACTTGCTAATGAAGGTAAATTAAGTGCTTATGGAGCGGGTTCAAGATTCGGAATCATTCATGATGTACTCGGATTTACACCAGCAGATGCTAATATTGAAGTATCCACTCACGGACAAAGTGTTACTTCTGAGTACGTTGCAGAGAAGAATCCAGACTATCTATTTGTTATCGATAGAGACAGTGCTGTAGCTACGACCGATGCAAAAATACCTTCTGCTAAGGATACTGTTGAGAACGAATTAGTGAAGAATACGAATGCATTCAAAGAAGGACATATTGTCTACCTTGATCCTAACTACTGGTATCTATCCGGTGGTGGTCTTGTATCGATGGTAGAAATGGTCAACGAAATTGGTAAAGCAATTCAATAAGAATTTATTTCTTCCCCTTAAACTGCCGAGATGATGTTCTCGGCAGTTTTTTTATCATTGGCAACTATAGATTGGAAACGGTTTATTTTGTTTGACGTCCACAATATAAAGGATTAGAATTTAATTAAGCTCAAGAGCTCGGTAATTAGCCTAATCCTCAAGGATAAGCATCCTTTTCTCGAAACCGGTGTCGTATAAAATAAGGAGTGGTTCGTAAATGAGACAAGTCCAAATGATCGTAACGGTTAAGGATTTGGGAGAATGCTTAAGTGATAATGGGAGCATTTCATTTCTGCATCGGGGTTTAGGAAAAATGATGGTAGATGCTAAACTAGATCCACAGATGACATTTCGGACTACATTATGGTAGTTTTCATTATCTATATGGTTTTTTCAATAGTCATCCTTCTATTACTTTGCGGCTTCGTAAAGATTATATTCAAGAATAAACAATTGGCGAAACAAAATGAATATCTCATCAACTATGATCCGCTGACAGGGTTATATAATTACTATGGGTATATCACAAAAGTTCAGCAGATTATCGAAACGAACAGGCGATTTAAGCTTGTCTTATTTGATATTAATAATTTTAGGTCCGTAAATTTCGAAGAGATCTTAGTCAAATGCTCACTTACCCTGCAGGAACATTTCCCGAATCATCTAGCGGCTTGTCGATATGCAGGAGGCCGATTTGCACTTATTCTGTCGCGCACAGAGAGAATTGATGAACTGCAAATATTAGAGAAATTAGGTATCCCTGTAACGTTTAGCACCACTCACTTCCCGGAAGAAGGCACAACCTTTCAGAAACTTCTCCTAACAGGGGAGGAACGAATCTATAAATTAAGGCGAGAGTGTCGGCTCAAACGAGAGGAAGAACTGTTGCGTTCAAATAAAATGAAGACATTAGGGGAATTAGCAGCGGGCATGGCACACGAAATTCGTAATCCGTTAACATCGATCCAAGGATTTATCCAGTTATCGAAAAAAAAAGAATATAATATTCAGCCCTGGTATGATGTGATTATGGGAGAAATTGCAAGAGTAAGTGAACTGACCGTTGAGTTCCTGCAATTCTCAAAACCACATGAGACTAATATGAAGAATGACATATTGGCAAGCTGTATGGCTAGAGTGTATTCCCTGTGTGAATCCGAGGCTACATCGTGTGGACATATCATTGAAATGGACATATCAGATCAGAATATTATGGTGTTGATGGATCGCGATAAGATCATACAGGTATTAATCAATCTGATTCGTAACGCTATTCAGGCCATGAAACAAGCAGGTCATGTACATTTTGTACTCAGGAGAGAAGGAGAGAGGGCCCTAATCCAGATTCGTGATAATGGAAAAGGAATACCAACAGGTGAAATCAACAAAATATTTGATCCGTTTTATACAACTAAGGAAGATGGAACGGGTCTGGGATTGTCGCTATGCCAAAAGATTATCGAAGATCATCATGGTCATATCACAGTAGATAGTGAAGTTGGTGTGGGTACGGTATTTACAGTTGATTTACCGATATATCACAGTAGCATTTGATTCTAGAATTCTGCAAGAACGGAATTGATTACATATTTCCTCCATACAAGTGATCCTTCTGGATTACCCCCTAAGTCTAGACACATGCTCTCTTAAATCTTACGTTAATATAATTTTTTTGGATTTATAATCGAATTGCGAATCAGGATCTGATCAGTGATGAAAGCGTTTATTTTTGTTTGACGTCCACAATATAAACGATTAGAATGCAATTAAAGAACGCGCCATAGGCTATTTGCAACAGGAGTGAATTCCAACAATGACCACGATTTATGATATTGCCAAGAAAACAGGGTATTCGCCCACCACAGTCTCGAAAGTATTCAATAATTACACAGATGTAAGAGAACAGACTCGTCAGGCTATTTTGCAGGCAGCCAAAGAGCTTGGTTATCTGCCTAATGCTCATGCACGTACATTGACTACCAAGAGATCTTGGACCATTGGTGTATTATTTGTTGAATCCTCCGGAATGGGGATGCAACATCCCTTCTTTAGTGCAGTCATCGAGAGTTTTAAGCAAGTTGCGGTATCTAAGGGATATGCGCTGATGTTTATTTCTAAGGATGTAGGTGGAAAGCAGAGCGGGTATTTGGAGAATTGCAAAATTCGAGGTGTGGACGGAGTAGTCGTCATTTTATCGGATTATGAAGATCCTTATTTCAAAGAACTTCTGGATAGTGACATTCCCTGCGTCATTCTGGATTATGATACCTCTCAAGCTCATACTGTGTATTCAGATAACCTTGAAGGTAGCCTTCTGGCAGTGAAGTATTTGCATTCACTCGGACACCGCAGAATTGCTCATATTTCAGGTGGGCTGGATACATTCGCCGGCTCTAATCGCGTGCAGGGATATGAATTGGCAATGACAAGTCTAAATCTTGAGAAGAAAGAGTCTTATATTATCCACAGCGGCGGTTATTATTCCATTGAGAGCGGATACGCTGCGATGATGGAGCTCTTGGATTTGGAAGATCGCCCGACTGCCGTATTTGTAGCAGGGGATCATTTAGCACTGGGGGCTATGAGGGCTGTTAAGGAGCGAGGGTTTAACATTCCAGACGATTTGTCAATCGTGGGATTTGATAATATTGAGCTATCTCAATATATTACGCCTGCTTTAACAACCATTGCACAAGATACAGCGCTTATGGGAAGTAAGGCCGCAGACATGCTGATTCGCTCTATTGATGACCCAACACTCGATCTAGAATCATTGGTGATACCTGTAAAATTGGTCGTTAGGGATTCATGCAGCTTTGTTATTACCGCAACGTAAGATGTATTAAAAAACCTATGCAATTCTTTTTTTTAATATTTTTCGAAACCGGTGTCGTAACTTATGAAATAAGGAGTTGTTCAAAAATGAAGAATGTCAAAATGGTCGTAACTGCAAAGGATTCGGAAGAACGCTTAAGTGAGATGGGGAGCATTTCTTTACTACATCGAGGTTCTGAAGAAGTGGCAGATGTGGAGCTTGATCCGAGCATAACGTATCAGAATATCGTTGGTTTTGGAGGTGCATTCACGGAGGCTTCGGCGTATACCCTGTCTCGTGTTAGTGAACAGAAGCGAGCGGAGGTTATCCGTAGCTATTTCGATCCGATTGAAGGATTGGGTTATTCCATAGGGAGAGTGCATATTCACAGTTGTGATTTTGCCCTCGGCAACTATACGTATGTGGAAGATAACGATACTGAGCTGTCGACTTTCGATATCTCGCATGATCATCAATGGGTGTTACCGCTGATTAAGGATGCGATGAAAGTAAAGGGTGGAGCATTCACCATGCTTGCTTCTCCTTGGAGCCCACCAGCTTGGATGAAAACAAACGGGGAAATGAATAATGGTGGCCAATTGAAAGAGGAATACGCGCAAGTCTGGGCACGTTATTACACTAAATTCATTGAGGCTTATGGGAAGGAAGGCGTTCCAATCTGGGGGATTACGGTACAGAATGAGCCAGCTGCCGTACAAATATGGGATTCCTGTATTTACAGTGCTGAAGAAGAGCGTGATTTCATTAAAGATCACTTGGGTCCGATCATGCACCAAGAGGGCCACGAAGACGTTAAAATCCTGATCTGGGATCATAACCGCGATATCATCGTAGAAAGAGCATCGGTTGTGCTGTCTGATCCAGAATCGGCGAAGTATGTGTGGGGTACAGGATTACACTGGTACGTAAGTGAGGAATTTGAGAATGTAGGTAAGGTACATGACTTGTTCCCGGACAAACATCTGTTGTTTACAGAAGGATGTCAAGAAGGTGGCGTCAAGCTTGGTGAATGGTTCACCGGCGAAAGATACGGTAGAAATATGATTGGAGATTTGAATAACTGGACCGAAGGGTACTTGGATTGGAACATCGTTCTAGATGAGATGGGTGGACCTAACCATGTCGGTAACTATTGCGATGCCCCGATTATAGCGGATACGAAGACAGATACCATTCACTACAATAGCTCTTATTATTACATTGGACATTTCAGTAAATATATCGCTCCAGGTGCCGTACGTATTGGACAAATATCCAAAGTCGACAGACTGCTCTCGACAGCATTCTTGAATCCAGATGGTAGTATCGCGCTAGTTGTCATGAATGAGACGGATGAGATGCAAAAGGCAACGATCGGTCTAGGAGAAGGGTTATTAAAAGCAAAGCTACAACCGCATTCCATTATCACTTATATCATTTCTAAATAGGAGTGAATCATTATGTCTAAGTATTATTATGAGAAAAATACGTTTGTTATTGAGCAATTTCATCAAGCTAAACCGTTCTCAAGTTTCCTGCCGGGAATGGCAGGATTAAAGGGCATTCCCATGTGGACATTCTACGTCAATCGAGGGCAAGGGGTATGTAGCTTCGGAATTCGAGACAAGAATTCAGCCATCATGGAATTCTCACCCGCCAGTATTACTTATAAGAACGTTGCAGTTAATGGATTCCGGACGTTTATTAAGGTACTAGGACAAGATCGTATCTATGAGCCGTTTCAATCGGCCCGCCCTGATACACAGGCTTCTCGTGTGATGAGAATTTTTCCGAATGGACTCACGATCGAAGAGACGCATGCAGGACATGGATTGAAGACGGTGGTGAATTATTTCAACCTACCGAATGACGATTACGCCGCTTTAGTCCGTCAGGTTGAAATCGTGAATATCGGGAAGGAACCTATTCAATTAGAACTGCTAGATGGGATGCCAGAAATTCTTCCATACGGGGTAGAGAATGGCGGGTTTAAGGAGATTGGCAATCTGTTACGCAGTTGGATGGAGGTCTATAATCTAGAGCATGGAATCCCGTTCTTTCACGTTCGTTCGAGTACCGGGGATGAGGCACGTGTCAGCGAAGTGACGAGTGGACATTTCTATTTATCTTTCACAGGTGAAGGACAACGGATTGCTCCTATTGTTGATTTTGAAGTCGTGTTTGGAGGCAATACCTCACTGATGTATCCGGATAACTTTGCTACTGCTACGCTTGCTGAACTTGTCCAACAGCCACAATATCCGGTTAATAAAGTGCCTTGTGGCTTCAGCGGCGTAGAACAGAACCTTGCTCCGGGAGAGCGTCTAACCGTGAACACGATTATCGGTCATGTGAATGATATTGAGAGAATCAATGCCAAAGCAGACCGCTTATGCTCTGTAGACTATATTTCTCGTAAGCGTGAAGAAGCGAGTAGCTTAGTTGAAGATTTGACGTCAGACATTGCAACACATACGTCTTCTGAATTATTTGATGCTTACGCACGGCAGTCCTATATGGATAATTTCCTCCGTGGAGGGTATCCGTTTATCTTTGACAATGAGGGTGAAGGGTATGTTGTACATCTGTACTCCCGTAAGCATGGGGACTTAGAGCGAGATTACAATTTCTTCTCGCTGGCTCCGGAATATTACTCTCAAGGTAACGGAAATTTCCGGGACATGAATCAGAATCGTCGTAATGATGTGTTCTTCAACCCTAAGGTAGGCACGTTTAATATTAAAATGTTCTTTAGTCTGATACAGGCCGATGGCTATAATCCACTTAACGTGCAGGGGTGTAGCTTTAAGGTCAGGTCAGAGAATGAAAGTAAGCTTGAGAAATGGATCAGAAGTGCTGCTGCAGATCAACATGAAGAACTAATCGCACTGTGTAGCAGAAAATACACACCAGGGCAAATGATTAACTTCCTTGCAGATCATGCCGTTCAGCTTCATGTAAGCGAAGAACGTTTGTTAAGTGGTGTGCTGGCTCTTTCGCAGCAGAATATCGAAGCCGGTTTCGGTGAAGGATTCTGGTCTGATCATTGGACTTACAACATGGACTTAGTAGACAGCTATCTGGATATATTTCCGGACAAGAAAGAGGAGCTTTTGTTTGCAGATGAGACGTATGCTTTTTACGATAGTGCTGCTTATGTTCAGCCACGGTCAAAGAAATATGTGGTGGTTCATAACCAAGTTCGGCAGTATGACGCGCTGATCGAGGACGAGGATAAGTTGAAATATCTTGGACGTACAATGAAGGATACGAACTGGCTACAAATAGACGGGGGTACAGGAGCAATATATCAGACGAATCTATTCACCAAAATCGTATCTTTAGCCTTGAATAAATTCACTTCCTTAGATCCTTATGGCATGGGTCTTGAAATGGAAGCCAACAAGCCAGGGTGGAATGATGCGATGAATGGACTTCCTGCGTTGTTTGGCTCAGGTATGAGTGAGACTTTTGAATTGAAACGTATGATAATCTTCTTGTTAGAAAGTGTGAAGGAATACGGCGATAAGTTTATTCGCTTATCCGAAGAAATGGCTGATTTGCTCGATGTTGTTCATCAAGCCGTTGTACGCTATCAAGAAGAACAGCTAGATTCATTCCATTACTGGGATGTGGTCGCCTGCGCCCGTGAAGCTTATCGGGAGCGTATTCGATACGGAATTACGGGAGTAGAGCGTGAAATTTCCTTAACAGTCATTGAGGAAGATTTCTCCGATTTCTTAGTGAAACTAGACGAGGGAATTACGAGAGCCATTGAGCTAGGTGACGGAATCGTTCCTACCTATTTCCGTTTTGAAGCTACGGAGTTTGAAAGTTTAGTAGATGTGAACGGAAAACCGGATTTGAGTAGTAGTGGGCTTCAGAGAGCAAGAGTGAAGAGCTTCCAAGTTTACGCATTACCACATTTCCTAGAAGGGCCTACACGCTGGATGAAGACGTTGAACGATCCGCACCAGGTCAAGGATATTTATGACCGGATTAAGAAGACCGAGATGTACGATCAGACGACCCAAATGTATCAGACTTCCGTTAGTCTAGATTCAGAATCACATGAAATTGGACGTATGCGTGCCTTTACACCAGGCTGGTTAGAGCGAGAATCGAATTTTCTTCATATGTCTTATAAATACTTATTCGAGCTATTGAAAGCAGGACTCTATGATCAGTACTTCGGAGAACTGAAGACAGCGCTTGTACCTTTCTTAGATCCGGTTGTATATGGACGTAGCACTTTAGAGAATTCATCATTTATTGCGACGGGTGGAAATCCAGATCCTGAAGTTCATGGAAGAGGTTTCGTAGCCAGATTGAGCGGATCGACAGCGGAGTTTCTCAGTATGTGGAGAAGGATGATGGCAGGGAAGAACGTATTCACAGTGAGCGAGGGAGAGTTAACACTTACTCTTACTCCAGCATTACCAAGCTGGTTATTTGATGAGTCAGGTAAGGTATCCTTTACTTTCCTTGGAAGCACACAAGTGACGTACCACAATTCCCGCCGAGTAGATACATTCGGAGCCAATGCTGCAGTCATAAGGTTCTTGAAGCTGGTTAAACGTGACGGTACGATAGTTGAATGCGATGGAGCTATCATACAAGGAATAGAGGCAGTAGCCATACGTAATGGTGAAGTAGCAGCGATAGAAATCTTCATGGAATAGAAAAGAAGAGATAGCACAGAAGGGCCTGACGGTTAATTTTCCGTCAGGCTTTTCTTGTGAGGAGGTATACCTGAAATATGAGACCCTAAATATGAAATATGAAGCCTTATGTCTATGGGAGAAAGTAAGTACTATAAAAGAGTAATGTAAGTGTTTACAACATAGACAGCATGGAGGTAAGAAATCATGGATTTGGAACCCACAATAAATAAAGAGTTATCGACCCAACCGATTCCATCTACACGCAAATGGTGGAGGAAATGGTATGCCCAGAGGCATATTCAGACGATGGCTCTACTCGGAGTCGCGTGGATGATTATATTCAATTATATTCCAATGTACGGTGTAATCATTGCGTTCAAAGAATTCGACATCATACGTTCAATATCCGAGGCACCTTGGGTAGGGTTGATGCATTTCAGAGACTTTCTAGATGATGATAATTTAGTGAACGTGATCAAAAACACGTTGGGAATTAGTTTTATTAAGTTAATTGTTGGGTTCCCATTGCCCATCATATTCGCTCTCTTTCTTAATGAAGTACGATCTATTCGATTTAAGAAGTTTGTACAGACGATCTCGTATCTGCCCCACTTTCTCTCATGGGTTGTACTGGGAGGGATTCTAGCAACATGGTTAGCCGATGTAGGGATTATTAACAACATATTACTTGCGTTACATATTATCGATCAACCGATCACATATCTGGCTGAACCTAATTATTTCTGGACGATCATTATCACTTCGGATTTGTGGAAAGAATTGGGCTGGTCAGCGATTATCTATCTGGCTGCGATTTCGAGTGTATCTCCTGAAATGTATGAAGCAGCGACCATCGATGGTGCAGGGCGTTTTCAGAAAATGTGGTATATTACATTACCGTCGATTAAATCTACGATTAGTATTCTATTCATTCTGGCCGTTAGCGGCGTGCTTAACTCCAACTTCGATCAGATTCTAGTCTTACGTAACTCACTGAATGATAGTGCTAGTAATGTTATTGATTACTATGTATATCAAACGGGATTACTCTCGGGTCGGTATTCGTATTCAGCTGCTGTCGGATTGATTAAGTCAGTGATTGCACTAATTCTACTACTTGTCGCGAATAAAATATCTAAAAAAATCAACGATACGTCGCTGTTTTAGAACAAGGAGGCTCATACACACATGTTTACTCTGCAACGCAAAACCAAAGGTGAGGCCCTTTTCGATTTACTGAACACGATCGGTATGCTCCTTATCTGTTTCCTCACCCTGTACCCGATATGGTACGTCTTGGTCAACGCCTTTAATAATGGCACAGATGCTATGCGGGGGGGAATCTACTGGTGGCCGAGAATGTTCAGTCTTAAGAACTTCGAGGCGGTATTCGAGAGTCCAGGTATTATGACTGCCATGGGAATTACGGTAGCTAAGACGCTTATCGGTACTGTAGCGCATGTATTCTTTACGGCGATGGTGGCCTACGCCTTCTCACGAAAAGGACTCATCGGAGGTAAAATTTATATTATCATGGGTACGGTTACTCTATTCTTTGCAGGCGGACTGATCCCGTCATTCTTAATGATTAAAGATCTTCATTTACTTGATAATTTCCTAGTATATATCATTCCTTTTATGTTTAGTTTCTTCGACCTCATCATCTTCATGACGTTCTTTCGAGAAATTCCAGAAGGGTTGGAGGAGGCTGCTAGAATTGACGGTGCGAACGATTGGTCTATCTTTCTGAGAGTGATTCTTCCTGTATCCATGCCTGTTATTGCGACCATTGCCTTATTCCATGGTGTATTTCAATGGAATGATTATTTCACGGGAATGATCTATATCAATAATACGGATCTACAGCCTATACAGACTTATTTATATCGAGTCGTTGCGCAATCGAGTTCAAGTCAAATGATGACTGCGGTGCAAGGAAGTGCTGGAACCAAGACAGTGACATCCCAATCGATTAAATTGGCGACCATGGTCGTCACGACACTTCCTATTGTGTTCGTCTATCCTTTCTTACAGAAGTACTTTGTGAAGGGTATGATGATTGGCTCAATCAAAGGATAGCCATTATTTCAAAGTAGTTCCTCTTATCGGCTACGGAAGGTGAGAGTTGTAATATAAATAATGATACAAATGAAAAGGGGTAAGAAAATGAATATGAAGCATCATTTGAAGCGTAGCTTGTTTCTGCTGGTAGCTTTGGTCATGGTAGTTTCTACAGCTGCCTGTTCCTCGGGAAAAAGTGAAGAGAAAGCTGCTAATAGTAACAAAGGGGGAGACACTCCCATCGTCAAGCTGACCGCAGATCAACCGGGTTGGAAAGAAGATATTACTCCGATCACTTTTGATTGGTATCTGAATTTCTCTTGGTTTGCAAATAAATGGGGTGTGGATCCGACGTCGAAATTCATTACGAAAAAGACGGGCGTGGATATTAATTTTATCGTTCCTGCAGGTAATGAAAATGAGAAGTTGAATACGTTAATCGCGTCTGGTAATCTCCCAGACTTCATAACGTTAGATAAAGGAGAAGCTTCCATACAGAAGATGATTGACGGTGAGTTGGTACTCCCGCTAAATGAACTAGCTGATGAATATGATCCATACTTCTTCACATCATCTGATGCAGCTAAGCTATCATGGTATACACAACCTGATGGTAATGTATATGCCTATCCAAACGCATCGTCTTCTCCGAAAGATTATGCTCAATATGGAGATACTTATGTCTCTAACCAAGTGTTTCTTGTACGTAAAGACATGTACGAAGCCATTGGTAAACCGGATATGCGTACACCAGATGGTTTCTTGAAAGCGCTACAATCGGCTAAGGATAAATTCGGTACTGTAAACGGTCAACCCTTAATTCCGCTTGGATTACATGAGTTTACAGAGAACGGTAACTATTCACTAGAAGGTTATATACAGAATCTACTTGCGATCCCGAAAGCGAAGGGCGGCCAACTATATGACCGCTCTACGGATCCAGAATATGTGACATGGCTCAAAACATTGCGTCAAGCGAATCAAGATGGATTATTATCAAAAGACATTTTCATTGATAAGCGTCCGCAAATGGAAGAGAAACTTGCACAAGGTCGTTATTTTGCATTGATCTATCAAGGTAAAGATATGGAAGCACAATTAAATACGCTTTTTACTAATGATCCGAATTCAGTGTATATCGCTGTGGATGGACCTTCTAACCACAATCTAGATACACCTACACTGGATGGCCCTGGTATTTCAGGTTGGACAGTGACCTTGATTTCCAAGAATGTGAAAGACAAAGCTCGTGCTATTCGTTTCCTAAGTTATTTGAATAGTGAAGAGGGGAATAAGGATTTATTCTTAGGTGAAAAAGGAGGATTCACTTATGATACAATTGATGGAAAAGATCAGTTTAAACCAGAAGCATTAGCATTACTAAATTCAGACAGATCTGCGTTTGATAAAGAGTATGGGGCATCGCACACCTTCTGGATGCTGATGAATACGAACATGACAGATCAATGGGCACCGAAAAGGGTAGAGCCGTACAAATCGATTGAAGATTGGACGAGAGGGAAGACAGTAAGTGCGTCCGAGTTCGAGCTATTGAATCCGATAGGGAATTCTCCAGAGGGTATCATGAATACGAAGCTTGGACAGCTGTTGGGTAAAACGCTTCCTAAGCTGCTTATGGCACAATCGGATGCCGAGTTCGACACTCTTTGGAATGAGTTTCAAGCTAAGCGCAAGAAAGACGGTTTGGATAAAGTGACTGCATTCCAACAAGCTAAATATGAGCAGAATGTGAAGAAGTTAGAAGAATTCCTCAAATAATGATATAGGTAATAGAGCCCCGAACCCGTAATTGAACGGGTTCGGGGCTGTTTCAACGAGAATGGAGAGTGCTAGATGATGAAATGGACACCCAAATATGTACAATCATTGATGTATTGGTGGGATCGTAGATCGTTACAGAGTCGCCTAATATTCGCATATATTTTTATTATTTTGGTGCCCAGTCTAATAGTCTCTGTCTATTCTTTCAATGCTATCAATGAAACCTATATTAAAGATACGATGAGTAAGAATAGCAATTTACTGGAAATGGAAAAACTTCATATTCTGAATCAAATCGAGTCGATGGAGCGGTCGGCACAGCTTGCTGTATCGGATACAGATGTTGAGAATTACTTAACTAGCGAGACTGAACCACAGTTAGGGGAACTTGTTGATTTTAATATGAATGCATTTGTTAATTTGACACGAATTCAGTTCAACAATCCTAATATTGAGCATTTGCGTCTGTTCTCGGCTAGTGAGTTTGTACATGAAATTTGGCCTATTATTTTCCGAGAGGACAGGATTCAGCAAGAACCATGGTATAACCAGACATTGGGTCTAGGGGATCAACAGATGTGGTATTTCCAAGAAGATGATCATGATTTTACGAAGAGAAATTCTAATTCAATAACAGAGAAAAGACCTAAACTCTCTTTACTCCGAGAGATCAGTATCCCTACCGGTGTGCATTCGGGCATTATTCAAGTGGATATGTTACTATCTCAATTCTCACCTAGGACATTCTCGAATATGCAGGATGATCAATCGCAATTGTTTCTATTAGATGGAGATTCACAAATGTTTACAAGAAAGAATGATTCCTTTCTTCAGGACAATAAAGAAATGAATAAGGAGATTCTTAATCGTTTTGTCTCTCTTCGACAAGGAGGAGTATGGGAGGCTCAGTATCATGAGAACGGTAAATCATTCTTATTTATCCAGACTCCAATTGAACGTATGGACGCTTACTTGCTAAATGTCGTCTCTATGAAGGATGTTTTGAAGGATATTTCGGTTATCCGTAACAAGACAATTGGAGCCAATGTTTTATTTATCGTGTTATTCACGGTGATCGCCTATGTATTAAATGCTTTTATTCTGAAAAATTTAGTGAAACTCACTGAAGCGATGAAGAAGGTCCGTCGAGGTGAACTCTACTCAGGGATTACGATTCGTGGGGGCGGAGAGATTAGTGAGCTGGCTCATCATTTCAATAAGTTAATGTACAAAATCAACGAACTTGTTGCCGTAGCTGTTCGTAAGCAGGCACTAACCAAAGAAGCAGAATTACGAACGTTACATAATCAAATTGATTCACACTTCCTCTACAATACGTTAGAAAATATTAAAATGTTGGCGGAAATAGACAACAATCGCACGATATCCGATGCTCTGACATCGCTTGGTGGAATGATGCGTTATAATTTCAAATGGTCGGGAGAGTATGTCAAATTAAAGGATGAAATTAGACATATTCGAAACTATATTGATGTGATGAATATTCGGTTTGAAGAGCCAATTTCGTTGGTTATGAATATTCCACCTCAATATATGGAGCTAGAGGTACTGAAGATGTCACTCCAACCCATCGTAGAGAACAGTGTGAAGCATGGGTGGTCAGAATCGAGTGCTGAAGATGCTGACAAGAGAATTCATATCGTGATCGAGACGGTGAAAGAAGATATTTGTATCTCCATTATGGACAATGGAGATGGCATGGGAAGGGATCAGCTTATAGAACTAAATAAAGGAATACAAGAGGATGGATTCAATATTCAGAACGTGTCAGATCAAGATAAACAAGGCCACGTAAGGGCTAGTGAAGGAATTGGATTACATAATGTACATCAGCGTATTCAACGCTTTTATGGCGAGAGTTATGGGTTGGAGATTTCTAGTGTAGAAGGCGTGTATACGAAAGTACTTATCACTTTACCTAGAGTGCTATTGACAGGAGGAAGTACGGATGAAGCGAACGCTACTGATCGTAGATGATGAGAAAAATATTCGATATGGATTAAAGACGATGATTGAGCGAGAGTTCCCAGATTTATATGGTATTCATATGGCGAGCAATGGACAAAATGCATTGGATCAATACAGGGAAACACGTGCCGATATCGTGATTACGGATATACGAATGCCTGTAATGGACGGCATCCGACTTATTGGCGAATTAGCCATTGAGACGGGTGATAAAGGACCCGTCGTTATCATTTTGAGTGGATATGATGATTTCGAATATGCAAAGACAGCGATCAAATATAAGGTAAAGGATTACTTGCTTAAGCCTATTCGCCGTGAAGAACTGTTCGATCTGCTGATGCGTATTGAGAAGGACTTAACAGAACAGGAAGCAATCGATCGGCAACGAGAAGAGCAATGTGAAGTTTACTACAAGGGACTCCGTTCCAGTCGTATACAGCAATTGTTGCTTCAACCTAAGCATTTGTCTGACGAGGAGTTGGAGCCATACATTGTCGAGATTGGATTTCGGAAGTTTAAGAAGCCATATAGAGTAGCCGTTGTGAACTTTCAATATGAAGATGGGTCTAGGATGTCTCCAAGTGAGACACAAAGTTTAGTAGAGCGACTGTCTGGTTCATTGGACGGGCACCTCGAAGCCATGACATCTGACTTTGAAGGGAAAGTAGTACTGGTTGGAAGTCCAAAGAACTGGTTCCAAGAGTTATCGGTACAGGCTGAAGTGAAAGGTTGGCATGGATTGCGTATGGGTATTAGCAGTACTGAGGCTCATAGCGTATTAGATATTAGAATGCAATATGAGGAGGCTCTTTGCGCGCTGAAATATACCTTTGTGTATCCACAAGCTAATTATATTGATTATGCAGCGGTAAAAGAGGAACGTCAGAGCTTTTCACTACCCCACGAGGATATCCGTAAATTGGCTAACATGCTCGGTACAGACCGTGAGAAAGAAATGATGGCGCTGCTAGGCTCCATATTTCAGATCGAACATTTACATCACATCGACATTGCGTATTTGGAGCGAGTCAGTAGACTTGTGAATGAGCGGGTACTAGATGAGGTGTTTCTTGTATACGGAGAATCTTCAGTAGAAGTACTCAAGCTGTACAAGAAGGTGGGGAATATGTCCAACTTCAGGAGCTTTCATGATTATTATCGCAAGTTAGAACACTTACTTATGAGTGTGAATGACTATGTTACACAGGTTCGATCGGCATATACAGAGCATGGTGATATGAAAGAAGCAGTTGCTTTTATAGATGAGCACTATGCTCGTCCGTTGAACATGGCGATGGTAAGCAATCATGTGTCTTTGAGTTACTCTTATTTTAGTGAGGCATTTAAGGCTCATACAGGTGAGAATTTCGTTCTGTATTTAAAAAAGGTACGGATTCGACAAGCCAAGGAATTGTTGTTGCATAGTCCGCTTAAACTTGCAGTGATTGGGGAATCCGTCGGGTTCGAGAATAGCAAGCAATTCTCTCGTGTATTTAAAGAACTAGAGGGGATATCTCCTCATGAGTATCGAATAAAGCTTCATACCGACGAACGATTAAAGGATGATTCTAGTTCTAGTGAATCAATATAAAATAAATAAGGGGCTGTCCCAAAAGTAGATTAATCTTCTTGATTCTCTTCGATAAGAAACTCAAGCACGGCGGTGAATACCGTCTCAAGTACGTCTTTCATCCGCTGGGAGAGAAAGCGGTTAATCGTCCTGAAGTCCGGATGCTGCCTTCCGGCTAGCTACATGAAGGGGATGTGTTCCCGAACCGCTTTGGCGATGAGCCGAGAAGGGTAGATGCGTTGAGTGTATGCATAAATGATGACTTTAGTATGCATTTTGGGGTGATAACTATCGCGGCCACCACAGAGGTAAGCTGCAGAAAATATAGTGTCGTCCAGCCGATTTACGGCGATGTTAATGAGGCGAACGAGATGATTTTGTGGAATGTCTTCCTCCAAATCAATAGGCAGGAAAAGTTGATCCATGGTATATTGAATGTACAAAGAAATGGCTCCTTTTGGTTTGGTTGGTCGTACTTCCATTTTACCAAAAAGAGCGGTTTTTTTGCGTTATTATGAGAAGAAAAAAGATTGAACATGGTTGCTGGAAGCAGCGGAGAGGACGGAACGATTTCGGAAAAGCGGTAGCGGTCGCCTGAAAGCTTTTCGAAGGAAAGCTACTCCGTAAGCATATGCCTTGGTCTCCGAATTTCAACCACTGTTCGAGTTTAATTCAGAAATTTGGAGACCACAGCGATTGGAGAAACGATCCGTTCGCGGAGTGACCGCCCAAAACACTAACCTTCTCACACAAAACAAGAGGCTATCCCTAGCCATTTTAAATGACTTTTGGAACAGCCCCTTTGCTTGAATAGAAGTTTAATTATTTTCTAATGTTTTTGAAAGCTGCAGATGTCTCTTTAATTCCTTTTTCAGCAGCAAATCTTTCAATACTAGAAGCCCCAAAGAATCCTACAATACCCTCTACTTTTTCAATGACATAAGCGGCATCATCAGGTTCTGCAATAGGACCCCCATGACAAATGACCATAATATCAGGATTAACAGATTTACCAGCGTCAATAATTCCCTGAATACGTTCAACACAATCATCTAAAGTTAGAGCTGTGTGAGCTCCGATGGTACCTTTCGTAGTCAATCCCATATGAGCCACTAATATATCTGCACCGGCTTCAGCCATTTTCTTCGCTTGTTCTTCATCGAATACATAGGGTGTTGTTAACATATCTAATTCATGGGCTTGTCTAATCATATCCACTTCTAAATCATAGCCCATACCTGTTTCTTCTAGGTTTGCACGGAAAACACCATCAATTAACCCAACCGTTGGGAAGTTTTGAACCCCACTGAAACCTTGTTCTTTTAATTGTTTCAAGAAAACATGCATAAGTCTAAAAGGATCTGTTCCACATACACCAGCTAGTACAGGGGTGTTCTTCACAATGGGTAATACCTCACTACCCATTTCAACGACAATTTGGTTGGCATCCCCATAGGGCAATAACCCAGCTAAAGAACCACGACCAGCCATTCTATAACGACCGGAATTGTAGACAATTAACATGTCTGCACCACCAGCTTCACTACTTTTTGCTGTGATACCTGTACCCGCGCCAACACCTAACAATATATTTCCCTTAGCAATTTCTTCTTTGAAACGTTTTATAATTTCTTGTCTTGATAGCATGATCATTCGCCCCTTATTTGTTTCTTAACATCTGAACTAATCTTTCAGCTGCGGCTTCAGCAAATTCCTGACTATTAATATCTGTATCCATTTCTATGATTTCTACTTTGCTTGGATCTACATGTTCTCTCAATGTATCGAATAACATCTTATCTTCTTCTGGACCGTGGAAGGGCTGGCCTTCAAGATCAATGCCGGATAATCCTTTTAACGGAAGTATTAACGTTGTAGGTCCTTGTGACATATTTAATTTGTCGGCGATAATTTCACCGATTTGTTTATTTTCTTCAATCGTTGTGCGCATTAAGGTGATCGTGGGATTATGCTTATAGAAGTTACGTCCTTCAAATTGTGTAGGAACAGATGCAAATGGACCAAAGTTCACCATATCTAAAGCTCCTAAGGATACAACTTGTGGAATTGATTTCTTAGCTGCTGCTTCTAATCGATGTGGACCCGCTGCCAGAATACCGCCGACGGTCTCATCAGCCCACTCGGTTGTCGTTAAATCAAGGACACCATCAAAAAATCCAGTTGAAATAAGGTGTTCCATAGTACGGCCGCCTACACCAGTAGCATGGAAAATGAGCAGCTCATATCCTCTATCTTCTAGATATTTTTTAGCATAATTCACGCAAGGTGTGGTTAATCCAAACATGGTTGCTGCAATTAAAGGTTTGTTCTCTAATACCGCTGTATGTTCAAATTTAACCATTCCAACAATCGCAAACACTGCATTTGTAAATATTTTAGTAGAAATAACATTTAAACCTGCAACGTCTACAACCGATGGCATCATAATAATATCGCTTGTGCCGATATAAGGTTCAGTATTTCCAGATGCAACGGTAGATACCATCACTTTAGGCACACCAATGGGTAAAGCTCTCATTCCTGGTGTCACAATTGATGTACCGCCTGTACCCCCAAATGATAATATTCCGTCAAACTTACCCTCTTCATATAATTTAGGTAAGATAATTTCCATACCTTTAGATAGAACTGCGGTAGCATTCGCTCTATCTTTCTTTGCAGCAATTTCTCTAATATCTTCTCCGGCTGCAGCTACGACTTGTGCATTGGAAACGTCAGGCTCAAATACGGGGTCAAATACACCTGTGTGGATCGTAAAAGTCTGTAGACCTAATGATTCAATCAGTTCCTTTACAAATAAATATTCTTCACCTTTTGAATCTAATGTTCCAGCTAAGGCAATCGTCTTCACATTAATCACTCCTCGTTTATTGTAATAATAAACATGAAAGAAAACAGGACCATGAATCTAATTACATGATAACGTTTTCTTATCTTAAAGTTAATGTGTTTATGTTCTATATATTTGTCTTTATGTTATTTTTATATTTTTGAAATACGTCGTAGGTGAGATGCCTTTATGACTTTTGAATATTTTACTAAATTGAGCGTAGTTAGGGTAACCAACCATTTCTGCAACATTATTTAAGGGCAAATCTTCTTTTTGTAATATTTCGATCGCACGATGAAGTCGGAAATGAATCAGATACTGCGTAAATGAAATACCAACTTCTTTCTTAAACAAAGTACTTAAGTAAGAGCGAGATAAGCTTAATATAGCTGACACTTCATTTAACGTGATGTCATCCATATAGTGTAAACTTATATACCTTTTTATGAATTCTATATAATCTACTTTACTTCCTATACCTTCAATAATTTTCGCTATCAATTCGTCGTAATGAAAGTCATTGGATTGTTTAAATGATTTCGTAATTTGTGTCAGAGCTTGTTCGGAAGGAATTCTTTCAAAAACCGAACCACCAATAT
>DASXLR010000024.1:0-9010 GCA_036496075.1 Paenibacillus sp.
GTAATCGGTGGTATTCCGGGAGAGGGTGATGTGGTGCTCTTAAAGCCAGATGAACCTGTTAAAAATGGTACACCAGTTGCCTAAGACATTAGAGCCTACTGGATACCTCTCATTGTTTCAATAATTGAATCAATCAACAAAAAGAAGAGCACAGAGGCACAATGTGGTCTTCTTTGATTTCTATAGATTTGATCTACTTCTAACCTCAATATAATCTCCCTTCAAGCTTTATTTCCCAATATTTAGAGAACTGAGCATCGGCAGCTCGATAAGTAGTTATTGACATCACCTAAATAATTCGATAAGATTATTTGAGACTGATAATCATTATCATATACATAGTCGCGTCATCGTTAGTAATATGGCGGACCTAACATCATGAGAAGGTGGTTTGTTACATGCTGAAGCAACCTATTTACCGTGTGTTCCTTCCGTTGTTGATCATTACTATGCTTGCGGTCGGATGCGGTACTGAGAGCAAAAATACATCGGCCACACCTACCCCTGCGCCGGAACCAACAACGAAGGTCGTAAAGCATCTAAAAGGTGAGGCTATCATCTCTACCAACAAGGATGCCAAAATTGCTGTTCTGGATTACCGGCTTGCGGACTCGATGCTGGCGTTGGGCATGAAGCCTTATGCGATGACTTCATATCTGGGTGAGACGGATCTGGAATATATGGACGGTAAGCCTCTGCCAGGGGTTATCAATCTCGGTGATGACATCAATCTTGAAGCTGTTCTGCAAGCAGACCCAGACTTCATTATCGCACGGCAGGGCAATGCTAAGGTTTATGACGATCTGGTTAAAATTGCTCCGACGATCATCTTGGAAGAGAGTGACGATTGGCGAGCGGATTTACGTAAATTTGCCGAGATCCTAGATCGTACGGCAGAAGCTGACAAATGGCTGAAGCAATATACGGTTGAGGCTGAAGAGGCCAAGAAGAAGGTTGTAGCTCAGGTTGGTGCAGGAAAAACAGCGGTCATTATCCGCGCTACGCCTAAAGACTATCGGATTTATGGAGATGACCAACAGCTAGGGTCGATTATTTATGGAGACCTAGGATTCACCGCTAGCGACAAAGTAAAAGAGATCAAAAAGCAACAGTCGATCTCCCTAGAGGTTCTACCTGAATTTGATGCGGATTATATCTTCGTACAAATTGGCATGCCTGTTAAGGGTGGCGATAAGGATGCAGAGAAGAAATTCGCGGAGATGCAGGAAAGCTCCCTGTTTAAAAACATGAGCGCTGTTAAGAACAATCGTGTCTATATCATGCCGTACTGGACGCTGCGTGACTTCCCAATCATCAATCAAAAAACGGTTGAGTTGGTTACAACGAAATTGCTAAGTAAATAACAGCCAAGTTATACGGTGGAGGACCAGAGCTTTGTGTCTGGTCCTTTTCAGTAAGTTTATGAGCTTTTGTGTCCAGCTGACGTAGCCGTTCCTCGCCGTGACTGCTGTTCATCAGGCGGTTAAGCTTTTCTTCCGATCAGTGTGTAGCTCATAGGAAGATTTCCTTCTTTTTCCACATGGTTGTAAATACAGGAAATATCGTGGGGGTGCTCCTCATACTCAGTGATATGGATGCCACTTTGAATGACCGCATTGAAAATGGAAGCCAGAGTGTGGCTGAAGCTGTAATTGGTTTGAGACTCATAGGTCGTTTTCCCGACATAGTCGATACCGGTATTGGCGATCCAGGGATCGCTTTTGAAATATGAAAAGGAGATTTTTAACGGGTCTTCAAATTCAGGCTCATCCTCCATAGCCAACATGTTCAGAAGCGGGTGCATTTCATAAATAACGAGCATACCGTCTTTTTTCAACAAGGTAGAGGCAATGCCGAAAAATTTGTGCAAATCAGGCAGCCAGGTGAGCGCTCCGATGGAGATGTACATCAGGTCATATTGGTTGACATGGGCACTGTCAATGTCGTAAACATCGGTGCGGACGAACGTGCAGGGCAATCCGGAAGTTTCAGCAAGCTCTTTGGCTTCCTCGATGGCATGGTCGGAAATGTCGAAACCGGTGCCGCTTTGCGCGCCGAGGTTGACCAGGGACAGCACTTCCCTGCCGTTGTTGCAGCAAAGCTGAGCTACGCGTTTTCCTTGCAGCCCGAGCCGCCGAAATGTGTCAGTGATGTGTTCGTCGAGGGTGGAGAAGCCTTTGGCTTGAAAGACCTCCTTTAAGTTGATCGGATTATGCTGCTGATGGATCGGGTTAACTTCATTCCAGGCTTCACGGTTGGATTTAGTATACGTTTTGATATTCATTTGAACAACTCCTATATAATTAGAATATATATACAAATTACGGTTCTAATTCATAATCAGTACTTGCTGAAAATAGAATTTTATGCTGATTGTAGCGGAGAGGATGGAATTGTCTTGTAGAAGCGTAGCGTTCGCCTTTGCCTCTGAATTTTAACCGCAAACAGCGGCATATTAAAAAAAATTTGGGGGCAACAGCGATCGGAAGGACAATCCATCCGCGTAGCGGTCAGTTATCAACACGATACATTTTTCAAGTACTGATTTTGGTGTTGAGCCCAAATTACCATACAATTTATTTATCAACTATTACTCTATGAAGTTGCACACCGTTTCCGTTAAAAAAAGTTTCTTGATTTTACAAAGCACAAGAACACAATGAGGAAGAGCATAGAGGCGTTGTTTTTAGATCAAAGTGATCAATGGTTACAATATAAGAAATTGGAGGGAATATAACCTACTTTTTAACGATTGATAAATTTATCCACCAATGCTTCACGGATATCGCACTTATATCACCGTCGATGTTTGCTAAAGATATTGACCCTGTGCACAATATTGATATTACGAGATCATATGTGAGAGCATTTTTCGATCAATATTTAAAGGGAGAACAGCAGCCACTGCTGGACGGACCATCACCTCAATTCCCTGAGGCAACGTATGATAAGGTTTATACGAAAAAAAGATTGTAAGCCCATATACCCCTAGAACGATTCATTGAATGGAATTGGTCTGGAGTATTGTCGATTTTCTTTGTTCCCATCATTACCATGAAGGATCTGGAAGAATAAACTATTAGACTGGTACGTCATTAAACTAGAAACTAGCGGGCAGTAATGTTCAATAATCACTCTTAACATTTCAAGGGCACCCTGTTACAATTAAACTATAGAATTAGGGGAACGATGAATTATTGATGAGGTGAGTAAATATGGAAGAGAGAGTATTACAACTCCTTAAAGAAACATATCCGATTGATTTTCATAAGGTAGAATCAGTAACAAATGAAATGTACCGTTGTCACGCAAAGCAGGGAATTTTTTTTACTCGAATAACGAATTATAAAACATATCAAGAGCAATTAGAAGAAGTCAATTGGACAAACTTTTTATTTAATCAAGGTATCGGTGTTTCTAAAGCTATATCCTCTTCTAATGATTCATTAATTGAAAATTTAATGTTAGAAGAAGAAAAATTGGCAGTTGTATATCAAGCTGCATCAGGCATTCATTTACCGCGCTCTAAATGGAATAAATCTGTATTTAAAAATCTAGGGCAACAAATGGGTAGGATGCATCGAGTAACAAAAGAATATATGAAACGTGAGTCTACTGTACATATCAAAGATTGGTACGAAAACGAAGAATATGACTTTCTTAAATACATTCCTAAAGAAGAAACCACAATACGAGAAATTTCACTAGATGTTTTAAATAATATTAAAAAGCTGCCAAAAGATAATTCACTTTATGGGTTAATACACGGTGACTTATGGCTAGAAAACATCCTTATAGACAGTAACTCAAAAGTTACAATGATTGATTTCCAAGATTGTGAAAAACATTATTTTGTATTTGATTTAGCTGTCCCGATCTATTCTGCTCTGGAGTTCTCGTTTTCAGGAGGAGAGAACATAAGAGATTATGGACAGTCAATTACTGATGCTCTGATAGATGGTTATAAAGAGGAGAATGACCTCTCTCCTGATATGATTGGGATAATACCACTTTGTTTGAAATTAAAAGAATTGTTTGAATATAGTTTGATGCATATGTATTGGAATCATAAAGAGCTAAGTGAGGAACAAGTTCGAATCATGAACTTATATAGAATTCGAATAGAACATAGCCACGTATTAAAAATTTAACTTGTACTATACAGAGCGCGATAGTGCAAAGAAGAGACCACAGAGGGATAATGCCAATGTGATCTCTTTTTTTGTATCTATTAATGTAGTAAACTGAACAATTCGTTATGTATCTTCAATATCTTCGTAAGGATCCCACATAGCTAATCAACATAAGGTAATACCGACTATAGGCGATTTGGAACGGCTAACGGGTAGGAATAGGAATGACATATGGGGGAGCTTGATAACATTGAAAAGTTAGAGTTGCATCTTTTGGGAAGACAAAGCTTCAATGAGTACCATTCAAGTTATTGAAGGATGGGAGAGAGAAGAGGAGAGCAAGCCTTGTCTCAATCTAGCTTCTTTTTCCAACATCACGACCAATTTGATATTCTATATTATGAAGCTTCTATTTGTTTAACTCTATCACTATAAAGATCGTAAAAAATGAGTAGTATGATATATTTTGCAGGTCACTTTGCCTGATTTGTGATAAAATGATAGTCTAATCGGTGTTGGAGTGGTTCAGTTTATAGCCGCTAAATAGTGAATACCCCATCAGGATTATACGCTGGGGGGTATTTTTATAGAAGGTTGCTGGAATCATCTAAAATATGACGGCATTATGACCATGATTTGAAGGCTTTTACAGACTTACAGTAGGGACATGGGGTAGAACGTTACTCAGGTGTCCCTGCTAACCCTTACCTTGGCAGGGCTCGGCTATGCTGTACGTCATATGACCGTAAACGTGGATCGTCAAGGGTCTGCGCGGGGTTGGCGGGTAAGATCACCGTGATTTATATATTATGACGTTCGAATCCTGTCGAGGTCATTAATTTATAAATTGCTTCGCCATTCCTTCGAGAGTGGCACTTCTAAAGTAAATATAAAATGTGCTATTTGTAAGCATAGAAAAAAGTGAGAATGATACGCACGGCTGCATGAATGCGGCGTTGAACCGTGGCGTAACCATTCTCACCTTAAATTTTGTTATCCTTTTTTAGTATTATCGTTGAGGGGTATTTTGCTCTCTCATCATGTGGTGATAGTGATAATGATGGTGATGATGGACGATGTGCTGACCATGTGGGTGACTCGAGGTATGATAGGGATGATGCATATGTTCATGGCCGTGATGAGAATAGGATAGGGGAGCGGGATCCCTTTGTTGAGATCCTTGAACGCTATAGTTTTCTTGACTCATTGATTTTCTACTTTCGTCTTTTGGTTAATTCATACTATGTCTACGAATGATTAGTGACACTTGACCTAAATAAATTGGGCTACTTATAGTCGCAAATGGGCGACTGGTGGAGCATCGGATAACACCGCAGTACAAATCACGGGCATCATTGGTGCCATTGGATCATGTGCGGTTTATATGCTTGCTGAGGCTTATACAGATGGTAGTAATTCAGGTTCGAGCGGGGATGATACAAAGTAAATTCGGGCCCTCTAACCAAAACCCCTTATTTGAACAAAAAATGCCATGGCTGCAAGTTAGTCGCAGCCATGGCATTCCTCTAAGCGTATTCTAAATTCATTTATAATTGCTCACATGTGTTGTGTTAAGGCTTTACGACGGATAGGAGAAGCTCATTCCCTCCGGAAATGACCGTCACTTCTGCTGGTAAATCCAAGTCACTTACAAGCAATGATTCCCCGATGTTCATACCACCGATATCAAACTCTATCACATTCGGCAAATGTCTCGGCAAGGCCTCTACTTCAACGAATTCGCTCTGAATTTGTACGACTCCGCCTTGCTTTGTACCAATTGGTGTGCCCATGATCTTTAACGCTAGCTTTGTGCGTACGATCTCGTTAGGTTGTACTTGTTGGAAATCAACATGCAACAAATCCCGTGTTAATGGATCATGCTGTAGTTCCTCCAATAATACGGATAATGATTCTTTTCCTTCAAGCTGTAGCTCGATAAAACCAACTGCACCACGTTTTAACCATTTCTGAAATTCTATTGTTGAAATATGAATCATCTCATTTTTCGTATTTCTACCGAAGACAACGCCAGGAAGACGTCCTCCTTTACGTAGATTCCGAAGCCCGGATGTATTTAGATGTGTACGTTCCTCTGCTTGAAATAATGTTGTCATGATCTATTCGCCCCTCTTCATATATGATCTTTGCGCTCTATTAATAGTCGCTGGATCTTTCCCCGACCAGGGATACAGAGAGAAACATAGCATCACTACCTCCACGTCTTTTCATCTAAGCCATAAGACATTTAATGTAAAAAACCTATACATATACAGTAAGGCACCCCACTCGAAAGAGTGGAATGCCTTTAGGTTTCCTTATACCATATCATAGAAACATTTCCTTGTCGAACAGGGCCTTTCAGAGCTGCAGTATTGGCCCGTTACGTAGTTGAACCTTTTCCGGCCTAAATTACGTTTCCTCTACCCAAATTCGTTTAGTTTAGACCAAGTCTCATCTCTTCATCTAACCGTTGAAGTGCTATCTTTATCTTATCCTTGGGTATTTCAGCATAGAGATCTCCAATGTCTACTTCAATATACTTCATTTGATTTTTTGTTCTTTTATATAGTGTTATATTCTGTATAAATGTGGTATTTTAATAGTTAACATCGTTGTTACTAGATGGTAAAAAAGGAGAATTATCATGAATTCAGGGTTCGCATTTATTGATTTCCCCCGGTTAAAAACAGAACGTTTCATACTACGGAAAGAAGAAGAGAAAGATTGCCATGATATTTTCGAGCTTTATTCAAACGAATCCGTTGTTAAATATATGCCATTCACACCATTTATGTCTGTCGAGGATGCGATAAATGAAATGAATTGGTATCAGGAAATTTTTAAGGAACAATCTGGTTTACGGTGGATGATTGAAGATAGTGAGTCCGAAAAAGTGATTGGAACATGCGGATTTTTGAACTACGAGAAGATACACAATCGTATTGAAATTGGTTATGACTTAACTCCTGACTTTTGGGGAAAGGGTATCATGACAGAGGTAGTGAAATGTATCATGCATTTTGGATTTTTGACCATGAAGGTAAATAAAATCGAAGCGAAAGTGGAACCGGAGAATGAGGCGTCGATCCGATTGATGTATAAGCTTGGCTTCCACAAAGAAGGTGTCTTAAGGCAACATGAGTTCGAAAAAGGGAAATATGTTGATCTTGCTATCTTCTCTAGGTTGAAAAGTGAATATAAACCCCAATTACCTCAGTCTTCTCATTCTTACAAATGCATTTCTCCTCATATATTAGAGAACAAATACTAAGTAAGTGACCGATTAATGATTAAAAAAACAGCTTAATCGCATGTCGTTAGACTTTCAGGCTGTTATATTTATATTGTGGAAATCAGGCGAGAATGACACGTACGACTGCATGAATGCGGCACTTAACCGGGGCGTAACTCTTCTCGCTTTTTCTATGTAACGGTAAGGAAATTTTTCCTGACCTGAATAAGGTTGAGATAGTGAGGAAAATGGTGATTATCGTAATTGATTCATTGAATAACGTACATATTCAGACGAAGTCGTTCCTCATGGGGCGGCTTTTTTAATGTTCATTTTTATTCCAGGAAGGTGATAGCGGTGAAGAAGTTAAAGAGGTTTAAGGACCCACCGGTGTATAAGCAGCCGGCTAAGTGCAAGCGATGCATATGGGGCGATTGGACAGGAACAAAATAGCTTGTAACAAGAAAAATTATGTAAAAAAGATAAATCATTCCTAATGTCGAAATTGTGATGTTGGGAGGGGGAGGTGAAGGCACATGTCTAAGTCTGATTATGAAGTTGCAGGAGAGATCACACAAGAGTTGATCAGAGCAAGAGGGGTAGTTCTTTCTGGAGCAGATTCTTCTCGCACTGCAGCAATAAATTATGTGAATACTGTATTGACAGCTGAACAAATTGCTGAAGCGTACAGTGTTATACTCCAAGCTGTCAGAAAAGGTTTTAATGGATAAACTTAAAGCACCCTAACCGGTCCTTTTTATTTTGCCCACACGACACTCTATAAGCTAATTTCAGACATGTACGTTCTTATCGTATAAACAACAGATGAAGGGCAGAAAATGATAAGGTGGTGCCGTAGCGTTGGCGAGGGTGATATTGCCACGATATTTGAATTAATAGAACGAGGGCGGTCTGTATAAGCATCGCCCCGATACAACTACCTCCTTGATGGAGGACTGTATTGATCAAAAGACGACATCCTACCAGAGATGTTACATTCCGTACAATGTATTATCGCTGTTAGATCACGGTGACGGACTTATATTATGGATAAGTACGAGTACTGGAAATAGACTAGGCAGGTTATTAAACTAACGAGCAGTGTTACTGAAAAGGTTGTGATAAACTGAAGGTGAAACAGTTTTTTTACACGGCAGCCTTTTACTAAGCTAACGGGGAGACTTGTTTATATAAATTTATAATCTAAGATTATACCCTAAAATCAGAGTAACTGTAGGAAATGGAGGAAACATTTATGGTGACAATTGAGGACTTTTTGAAATTAGATATGCGTGTTGGTACTGTAATTAAAGCAGAACCCTTTCCAGAAGCTCGAAAACCCGCAATAAAATTAGAAATTGATTTTGGTGAAATGGGTATTAAACGCTCTTCGGCTCAAATTACACAAAGATATGAACCAGAACAACTTATTGGACATCAAGTTATCGCAGTAATCAACTTTCCAGTTAGGCGTGTCGCAGGTTTTAAATCTGAGGTGTTAGTAATCGGTGGTATTCCGGGAGAGGGTGATGTGGTGCTCTTAAAGCCAGATGAACCTGTTAAAAATGGTACACCAGTTGCCTAAGACATTAGAGCCTACTGGATACCTCTCATTGTTTCAATAATTGAATCAATCAACAAA
>DASXLR010000025.1:0-24912 GCA_036496075.1 Paenibacillus sp.
TCTTGTCATCTTTTTCAGTACGGAGAGCCCAGTTCGAAGTGTGTCTCCAGATTCCATGGCTGCAAGTGTTTCTTTGGCCCAACATTCGATCCGATCAAATTCTTCATGTATAAAGGCCACTGTCATATGAATCGCATTTATGGCTTTCGCTTCTCCAACTTGATCCATCATCTTCAGGGTACGTAGTAAAGCACTTTCCATGGCGAACACGGTAATCATCATATCTGCTAGATGGCTTAGAATCTCCTGTTCCTGCTCTAACTTCATTTGATACTTTTGCACGGCCTGCGCACCAACCATTAGGAATATCTTCTTTGACATGGACAGCATATGGGTTTCTTGCTCAAGCGTACCTTCGAATAATTGACCCGGAACTAGGCCTAATAATTCTGATTGTAATGCTAACGCTTTTTGCATTAAAGGTAATTCGCCCTTCATCGCCCGCTTGATCAACGTACTCGGAATGAGTAAACGATTAATTTCATTCGTCCCTTCAAAAATACGATTTATTCGCGAATCCCGATAATTGCGTTCAATGCTATATTCTTGTATGAATCCATATCCTCCATGAATCTGCACGCCTTCATCCACGACGAAATCGAGCGTTTCGGAACCAAATACTTTGTTAATAGAACATTCCAGCTGATACTCCGCAATAGCCTTAGCCGACTGATATCCCACATTTGGACTATCATAATCCACTTCAGCTAAACCAATATCAAACAGACCCGCTGTTCGGTAAACCATGCTTTCTAACACATAAGTTCGCATGTTCATTTCCGCCAGTTTCTTGCCGATTAGAGGAAAGGATGAAATTTTACGATCAAATTGCGTCCGCTCATTGGCATATTTAGCAGCGTACGCAATCGAATCTTTCGCACCCCCGACGCATCCTGCAGCCAATTTAAAGCGCCCAATATTTAGTATATTAAAAGCAATCAAGTGTCCTTTGCCAACTTCCCACAACAAGTGATCAACCGGAACTTTGACATCCTCCAGAATCAACGGACACGTAGACGAACCTTTGATTCCCATCTTCTTCTCCTCTGGACCAATACTCACACCATCCATCGTACGTTCTACAATAAAGGTACTAAACGCCGTACCATTTACTTTCGCATACACGATAAAAATATCAGCAAAACCAGCATTCGTAATGAATTGCTTACTCCCATTCAGAACGTAATACTGACCGTCCTCTGTCAACGTAGCCGTCGTTTTGGCACCAAGCGCATCCGATCCAGAAGATGGCTCCGTTAGACAATAAGCGGCAATTTGTTCACCCGTGACGAGCGTCGGCAAATACTTCTGCTTCTGCTCTTCCGTACCGAAATAAACGATTGGAAGTGTACCAATCCCTACATGTGCACCAAAAGATAAGGCAAAAGATGACGCCTTTGTTAGTTTCTCATTAATCAACGTAGAACTCACTTTATCCAGTCCTAAGCCTCCATAGTTCTCTGGAACTTCAGCACCGAGCAGACCAATATCACCAGCTTTTTGCAACAATTCCACCGTCAACTCGTAGTTCAGCTTTTCAATTTCCTCATCCCTTGGAATAATCTCACCAGCCACAAATTGTTCCGTTGTCTCCGCAATCATACGATGCTCTTCCGTAAAGTCCTCCGGTGTCACGATTTGCCGGTAATCAATATCCTCAATCATGAAACTTCCGCCCAACACTTTGCTCATCGCTTTCCTCTCCTTTGCCTCACGAGTGAATTTCATTGCGGATGAACTTCAAATACACCGGCTGCTCCCATTCCACCTCCAATACACATGGAGACAACACCATAACCACCTCCGCGGCGCCGTAGTTCTTGAATGAGCGTGGTCGTCACTTTTGTGCCCGTGCATCCAAGCGGATGTCCGAGTGCAATCGCTCCACCATTCACGTTAACTTTCTCCTCGTCAATGCCGAGTTCGCGGATCACATGTACACATTGGGATGCAAAAGCTTCATTAATTTCAAATAGACTAACGTCTTCAAGCGTGATTCCGGCCATTTGCAATGCTTTAGGAATCGCTTTGACCGGTCCCACTCCCATCATTTCCGGCTCTACACCCGCTAATGCAAAAGATCGAAAGGTGGCGAGCGGTTTCAGCCCAAGTTCGTCTGCCTTCTCTCTACTCATGATCACGACCACAGCTGCTCCGTCGCTCATCTGAGAAGTATTCCCTGCCGTAACCGACCCTCCTAATTTGAAAGCAGGTTTCAGTTTACTCAACGTCTCAACCGTTGTATCAGCCCGAACTCCTTCATCGGTATCGAAAATAAAAGATTTAATAGTAACTTCATCACAACCGTCATCCAGATTCTTCATCTCCGTTTGAAATGGCACAATCTCATCCTTAAATTTCCCCTCAGATATCGCCCGTGCTGCTTTCTCATGCGACTTTGCAGCGAATCGATCCTGATCTTCACGAGAAACGTTAAATCTTTCAGCGACACGTTCAGCCGTGTGACCCATTCCGATATATATTTCCGGCATTTCCTCAACAATTCTCAGATTAGGTGAAATCTTAAAGCCTGTCATCGGTACGTGACTCATACTTTCCACCCCACCAGCGATCAGGACGTCGGCATGCCCCAACATAATCCGTTCAGCCGCTAAGGCGATAGACTGTAACCCCGAGGAGCAGAAACGATTGACGGTCATTGCCGGAACCGTAACCGGAAACCCAGCATACAGCGACATAATGCGAGCAAAGTTCAATCCCTGTTCACCTTCTGGCATCGCACAGCCAATAATGATATCCTCTACGTCTTCCTTTTTGAGACCCGGTGCTCGATCTATTACAGCTTCCAGAACGACTTTCCCCAACTCATCCGCACGTGTCTGTACTAGACTTCCTTTATTGGATTTGCCGATCGCGGTACGTGCCATGGATACGATCACTGCTTCTTTCATTGAATCCCCACACTCCTCGGAATGTTAATTTCGTAGCGCTTTACCTTTCGACAACATATGTTGCATACGCTGTTGGGTCTTCATCTCCCCGCACAAACTCAGGAAGGCTTCCCGCTCCAGATCGAGCATATACTGTTCACTCACAAGCGTACCTGCTGCTATATCTCCCCCAGCCAGTACATGGGCCAGTTTCTTTGCAATTAACAGGTCATGATCGCTGATATAGCCACTTTCCCTCATCCCCATAGCCCCTAATTGCAGAACTGCCTTACCTTCAGAACCGACGACCCGAATCTTCTCTTCTGGGATCGGCTCATATCCTGCTTTGCTCATCCGCAGCACAGCCTGTTTAGCTTCGTATATTAAATGATCCTGATTGGCAATAATGCGATCCGTTGAACGAAGATAACCTAATTTTTTAGCATCATGACCGCTGGTAGAGACTTTAGCCATACCAACGGTTTCAAAGATTTGATTGATATATGGCTGAAGATCTGCTTCGGGATGTCCAACACGCTGACTTACCCGCATCGTCAGCTCTTTGCACCCTCCACCTGCAGGGATTAACCCAACACCCACTTCAACTAAACCATAATAAGTTTCAGCTCCAGCAATAACTTGATCCGCAGGCATACAAGCCTCGACACCTCCACCCAAGGTCATCCGATGCGGAGCAGCGACAACAGGCTTTTCGAACCTTTTAACTTTATACATCGTGTTCTGGAACATGCGGATGATGCCATCAATTTCATCCCACTCTTCGTCTTGTGCTTCCATCAACAGCAACATAATATTGGCACCCACACAGAAATTCCGGCCCTGATTAGCAATGATCATCCCTTCAAAGTTATGACGCACTTCCTCCAAGCTTTGCTGAATCATCATCAGAATATCTGCACCGATGGCATTATTAGGCGAATGAAATTCGAGGCAGGCTACACCGTCTCCAAGATCAATCAGACTCGCACCATCGTTTCCCTTCACAATCTTGTTCTGCTCCTTCAAGCTGCTCAGTGTAATGATTTCTGGTCGTTGTTCAACCCGCTTAAGGCTCTGTTTAGACACATAAGATAAAGTCCCTTTTTCCTTCTCATAAAATGATGGATTGCCCTGTGCGATCCATTCCTTGACCCACGAAGGAACACTCACGCCTTCCTTTTCCATGCGTTCGACAGATCTGACCAACCCAATAGCGTCCCATGTTTCAAACGGACCTAATTCCCAGTTGAACCCCCATTTCATCGCTTCATCGATTTCATGGATTGAATTAGCGATTTCGCCGACTTTCTCAGCGGAGTAAATCAGCACCTGCTTTAGAATGTTCCACGCCAATTCAGAATAACGATCACCTCCAGCGATTAACGCCTTAGTCTTCGCGCTTGCCCCTTTTGCCAGTTTGGCTGCTTCCAGCGACGCAGAGGTCACCTTCTTCTGTGGATAATATTCCATCGACGATAGATCAAGCGACCATATTTCGCTACCGTTAGCAGCCTTTTTCTTCAAATAAAACCCTTGCCCAGACTTCTCCCCAAGCCACCCGCTTGCTATCATCTTACTCAGTGCCTCTGGGGCGGCAAAAGCTGCCTTCTCCATTTCATCTGCTACATTAGCGCACACGTTGTTTGCCACATGAACGAAAGTATCTAAGCCGACCAAATCTAACGTTCGAAAAGTGGCACTTTTAGGACGACCCATCGCTGGCCCGGTAACCGCATCTACTTCCTCTACGGTGAAGCCCTTCTTCAACATCTCTTGCAATGTAATCAGAAGTCCATACGTACCAATCCTGTTAGCTATGAAATTCGGAGTATCCTTGGCGACCACAACACCTTTACCTAGAACATTCTCAGCAAATATTTTCATCTGTTGAACAATCCCTGGGTCTGTCTTGGTTCCGGGAATGATTTCTAACAACTTCATATAACGGGGGGGATTAAAAAAATGAGTTCCCAAGAAGCATTTCTGAAAGGGTTCGCTACAGTCAGCCACCATCTCTTGAATAGATATTCCTGACGTGTTAGAGCTGACAATGGTTCCGGACTTCCAATAACGTTCTACCTTGCTCAACAGATCCTTTTTGACTTGAAGATTCTCGACGACAACCTCAATCACCCAGTCCACTTCTGAGATGTGTGACAGATGGTCCTCCAGATTACCTGGGGTGATCCGCTCTGCAAACGTATTGTCATAAAGAGGAGAGGGCGTACTCTTTTTCAATTTCTCCAATGCCCCTATAGCCAAACGATTTCTAACGATAGGATGTTCAAGGGTATATCCTTGTCGTGCTTCCACATCAGTCAATTCTATCGGCACCCTATCCAACAATAGGCATGGAATTCCAACGTTAGCCAGATGAGCTGCAATGCCTGAACCCATAATCCCCGAACCGATGACAGCCGCCTTGCGAATGGTATTGTTCATCTTCTACTTTCCTCCAGTTCAGATCAGTTCTATTTAACGGATGGGATGATCCCCGAATACGGATTGCTCCAAGATTTCTGCGATATCCTTCGCTTTGACCTGTTCCTCAACTTCCTTCATCTTGGTACCGTCCTCCATCATTGTCAGGCAGTAAGGACAAGCACTGCTAATGACCGTTGGATTTACTTCTAGTGCCTGCTCGGTCCGAGCCAGATTCACCCGCTTACCCGACGTCTCCTCTAACCACATCATGCCGCCACCAGCACCACAACACATTCCATTCTCACGATTCCGCTTCATCTCCGCCATTTCCACGCCTGGTATAGCTTTCAGGATATTGCGTGGTTCGTCATAAACATGGTTGTAACGCCCCAGATAACAGGAGTCGTGGTACGTAATCCTCTCCTTCACTTCATAACGAGGAGTCAACTTCCCTTCTTGAATAAGCCGGTCGAGTAGCTGTGTGTGATGGTAGACCTCCACCCCCTCAAGTCCGAATTCAGGATACTCGTTCTTCAATGTATTGAACGTATGCGGACAGGCGGTTACAATCTTCCGAACACCATATTTCTGAAAGATTACAACGTTATCCGTGCATAACTGTTGAAACAACATCTCATTACCCATTCGGCGTGGTGTATCACCTGAGTTCTTCTCCTCGTTCCCAAGAATGGCAAAGGAAACACCTGACTCATTCAATAAACGAGCAAAGGCTCGGGAAATCGAGCGACTTCGAAGATCATAGGAACCCATTGAACCTACAAAGAACAAGTATTCAAATTCAGGGTTCTCCTTCACCGTTGGCACCTGAATCCCGCTGATATCTCCAGTCCATATAGCGCGGTCGTTCCGGTTCAATCCCCACGGGTTACCCTGCCTCTCAATATTCTGCATCGCACGTTGCCCTTCGTGAGGAACACTACCTTGCATCAAGACCAGATGTCTGCGCAGATCTATAATTTTATCGACGTGTTCGTTACTTACTGGACATTGATCTTCACAATTACGACAGGTTGTGCAGGACCAAATCTCCTCTTCCGTTATGACATCACGGATAAGCTCCAATTCTTCAGGTTTCTTATCCTGTACGATCCATGTTGATTTATGCCAGTCAAGTGTCGGCACGATATTCGTGATGCTGCTATCATTTGCATTCCATTCAATGTCATTTTCCCCCTCAATAATTAGTGCATGACTCCCACTCGAAGAAAACATATATTGAGGCACCCAAGGTGACTTCCCCGTTATGGATGTTCCCTTCTCCACCATATGATCCCGTAACTTCGTAATGAGGTGCATTGGTGATAGCACTTTACCGGTACTGCTCGCAGGACATACATCCGTACAACGTCCACATTCTACGCAGGCGTAGAAATCGAGCATTTGTTTCTGTGAGAAGTCCTCGATCTTGCCGACACCGAAAGATTCGGCTTCTTCATCTTCCAAATCTAACTTTGTGAGCCGTCCTACGGGTTCACTACGACGGAACCAAATGTTAATCGGGGCGGTCATAATATGAAAATGTTTCGACTGTGGCACATAAACCAAAAATGATAAGAGAATCAACAAATGCACCCACCATAACGCAATAAACCAACCATATGCCGTAGCACTTGAAATTCCACTAAAAGCAATTGCGAGGAAGGAGGATATCGGAGAATAACCGGATGAATCCAGATTCAACCATAAACGTTCGAAACTTAAACTTAGTACAACAGATAACATTAAGAAGAAGATGAAGAAAATGACGATGATTGGTTTCCAACCTTTCTTCAACCGGGCAAGTCTTTCCCCATATCGACGATAAGCAGCGTAGCCCATAGCGACCAAGATTAGAAATACAGTCACTTCCTGCATGAGCCCGAACACTTCATATCCCGGGATCGGTAAATGTTTACCCCCTGTTAAGCCTTTCACGATCAGATCTAAAGCACCGAATTGTAAAATAATGAATCCGTAAAAAATGACGATGTGCATCAATCCACTTTTGGGATCCTTCATTAACTTCTTCTGTCCAAACACCTGTGACAGAAACTCTGCCCATCTCCTCTTACCACGTTGCCGAAAGTCCGCCGTTCCTCCGAGCCGCAGGTACAGATAGCGATGATACACTGCTTTATAAAATAAATAGATGCCGTAGCCCGTTACCACCAGAAACAAAAGGAAATTCGCAGTCTGCCAACTCATCTCTCCTCATCCTTTCTTTGATTGTAAGAAGTTACGAAAATAAGACTCTCAAGAAGAAACAATTGAAGAATTGCTTTTCCATAAAATCATATAGATAGAATGAACTTAATTTTGCACTCTCATGTTCGCCTTTAATTCAATCTATATAGATAATTCATTGACTTCATGCATATGATCATAAAAAAATGAATGAGGATTCATTCATTTTTTAAACACTAACACCGAGGTGTCTCCATGATAAGTAGAAAACACGAGAAATTTGAACTGATTTTGGAAGCTGCATTAAAAGTCATTGCAAAGAATGGCTTTCATGGATCTCAGGTATCCAAAATTGCTAAGGAGGCGGGTATAGCAGACGGCACAGTCTATCTTTATTTTAAGAACAAAGAAGATATTCTCATTTCCCTCTTTCAACAACGATTAGGTGATTTGGTCAGCATGTTCAACAGCAGCGTTCGTGAAACGAACTCGGCAGATGATGCCCTGCGCAAAATTTGCGAGATCCATTTCACAGAATTGGAACAAAACGTAGACCTCGCCTATGTGACACAAATTGAGCTTCGCCAGAGTTCACTTGAGTTGCGTAAAGCCATTGGTCATGTCGTGAAACCCTATATCCAACTGATCGAGAACATTCTAGAGCAAGGGGTACAGGAGAAGTTATTTCGACCTGACCTCGATATTAAGTTAACCCGTTTGTTATTGTTTGGGGGAATGGATGAGATTGTCACCTCTTGGCTCATCTCTGGTAGGAAATATTCGCTATCTGCCCAAGTAGACAAAACAGTGGAATTTTTCTTGAAAGGCTTGAAATAATCCTTAGAGAGGGGCTTGTCACATGAATATCTATGTCATCCTCAAACAAACGTTTGATACGGAGGAGAAAATTGTTATCCAAGATGGAAATATTTCCGACGACAGTGTTAAATATGTCATTAATCCATATGACGAATATGCAGTCGAGGAAGCTTTGCGCCAAAAAGAACAGCACGGAGGTAATATCACCGTCGTTTCCATCGGACCAAGCCGCATAGCCGAAGCGTTAAGAACCGCCCTTGCCATGGGAGCTGATGAAGCCGTGCACATTTCCGACGATCGAATCGTTGGCGACGAGTTCACCCTCTCCAACGTATTGGCCGCGTATTTCAACAAACAATCCTACGATCTTATTCTCGGAGGTCATTTCTCCATTGATAACGGAGGCGGTCAAGTAGCCATTCGACTCTCGCAACTCCTGAACATTCCGCATGTTGCTTCCATCATCAAAATTGACGTTAGCGAGCATCAGGCCCATGTCCTTCGTGATTCCGAAGGGGATACCGAAACGATCGAGGTGACTGTCCCTGCTTTATTCACTGCACAGCAGGGGCTGAATGAGCCACGTTACCCCTCACTGCCCGGTATCATGAAGGCGAAGAAGAAACCATTTCACCACCTCACCCTAGATGATTTAGGTGTTACAGCAACCGAAATCCGTGCCAAGACAGAACGAATCTCCCTCTGCCTTTCCCCACAACGTAAGTCAGGTCATATTTTACAAGGCGAGCTTAATCAACAGGCTACCCAGCTCGTTCATCTTCTTCTACATTCTGATGTGAAATCCATTTAATCCAATAAAGGGGATGTCCATATGAGTAAATCATACGTTGTCATCGCAGAAGTACGCGACGGCAAGCTACGGCAGGTCACTTTGGAAGCACTTCAGGCTATTGCTATCGCCAAAGAGGACGGAGATCTAGTGGCGGCCATTTTATTAGGACATCAGATTTCAGCTATTGCCGAGCAGTTATCCCAGTACGTTAGCGGACAAATTCATGTCATCGACCATGCAGATTTGGAAACATACAATGCCGAAACTTACTTCTCTGCTATTCAGAATGTATTGGACACCTTGAACCCCCATGCCGTTTTCTTAGGACATACCGCCGAAGGACGTGACCTTGCCCCGATGATTGCAGCATATTTACAGGCAGGTCAGCTCTCGGACGTGATTTCCATGGAGAAGGTTGAAACAGAGGTTCGATATACTCGACCTCTTTACGCAGGTAAAGCCTTTGAACAAAAAAAATTCACCGACGGTCCCCAAGTCATTACGATACGTCCCAACAATATGACTGTCGCTGACACCAATGACTCGCAAGCGGATATCGTTACAATCGCCTATTCTCCTCCTTCATCGCTTCGTTCCATTGTGAAAGACGTCATTCGCAAAACCTCAGGCAAAATTGATCTGACAGAAGCTAAAATTGTCGTATCCGGTGGTAGAGGTGTTAAGAGTGTAGATGGGTTCAAGCCTCTCCAAGAGCTGGCTGAAGTATTAAACGGAGCTGTTGGTGCCTCCCGGGGAGCATGCGATGCGGGGTATTGTGATTATGCTATGCAGATCGGACAGACCGGTAAAGTGGTCACTCCTGAAATCTACATCGCCTGTGGTATCAGTGGTGCCATCCAACACTTAGCCGGTATGAGTCAATCTCGCATTATCATCGCCATCAATAAGGACCCTGAAGCGCCTATATTCAAATTGGCCGATTACGGTATCGTCGGAGATTTATTCGTCGTCGTTCCACTCTTGACGGAAGAGTTCAAGAGAGCGATGGCTTGATATTAGAATGACCCGTAGCTACTCAAATGAGAGCAACGGGTCATTCTTAATATTTGACTGGAACGTTTAATATGATTGTATTTTCTAGTATGCCACGATAGTATTAATAGAGACCCTAACGATATAGCTACTCATATCTAACACAAATAATAAGGAGTTCTTACATATGGATTTTGTTGCAATTGACTTTGAAACAGCGAACGCGAACCGATCAAGCGCTTGTGCCTTAGGCCTTGTTGAAGTACAAGGAGGCGTCATTACATCAGAACAAGTCTGGTTAATCGATCCAGAGCAGCATTTTGACTATAGAAATATACAGATCCACGGGATTACTGAAGATATGGTCAGCGGAATGCCAACGTTCTATGAACTGTGGCCAACAATCGAACCTCTCCTACTAGGAAAACAGATTGTTGCACACAATGCTTCTTTTGATATGAGCGTTTTACGTTACTGTTTAGATAAATCTTTCATAGATTACCCTACTTTTCAATATTTCTGCACTTATTTACTAAGCAAAAAAATATTGCAAGGCATGTCCTCCTATAAATTAAATGTTATTGCTGAATATTATGACATTCCGCTCAACCATCATGATGCATTAGATGATGCTCGTGCATCTGCTACGATTCTATTGAAACTACTAGAACAGGAACAATACTCGGGTCCAATGCAACTCTCCATCGCTCATGATTGCAAGATAGGGTCGATGTTTACAGGAGGTTATACCCCCTTCTCGGCTCCTGCAAAGAAACGTCCGAAGAAATCATCCCCAAGAAATCTCCTAACAGCAACTCCAACCTTATAACTAGAAAGAGGACAAGTGACTGGAATATCCGTATGCTTGTCTTTTTTTGATAATATATATCCATATTATCATTTAGCTGATATATTAGTTAATATATTACTTTTAATGAAAATTTGATATAACTACATATCTAGAGTTCACTCCAGATCGAGAAGGGAGGTGAAATTAATGAAAAAAGTAGTCCTAATCGTACTATTAACTTTCTTCTCCATCTCTACTAACGCATTTGCCGCATATACTGCAACATCACATGATTTGCATGTTGGCCAATTTGCTCAACATAAAATGAGCGTCGGCCTTTGGAGCGCTACGAATGAAACAGTTCAATTAACACTTTATACCAAAGGACCCCTTGGTCAACTTGACCAAAAGTTCTCAACTACCGTAAATATAGGTCCAACCATTCCGAGTCCAGTGGTATTTGACGTTGGTTACCTGTCCCCAGCATCAACCTATGTAATTAAAGGCGAATTTCAAGGCTCATATGGCAGCCTCGGACCTATTGACTTTATCCCAGTATATTAATACAAAGAAAAAAGACAAGCGTACTGACATTCCAGTCGCTTGTGTTTTTATATTACAAATCATATTTATTAGTGATGTCCACGAAGTTCACCCGTTTACGCAAACATTAAATCAAAAACCGCTCCCTCTCCGAAACATCGGATAAAACATATTCTATTGTTATTACTTACCCAGCAAAATTTTCGCATAAGGGGAATCAATGGGCAGCATGATCACAGGTTCATTCTTCAGCGTCGTCACGTAGCTCTCTAATGTCCGATAGAAGCTATAAAACTTTGGATCACTACCATATGCTAGGTTATAAATCCTTGCAGCTTCTCCCTCGCCCTCCGAAATAATCTTCTTGGCATCGGCTTTCGCTTGGGCAAGAAGCTCCGTAGACGTGCGATCCGCTTTAGACGTTATTTTTCGTGATTCCTCGTCACCCTCAGACAAATAACGAGCAGCAATAGATTGACGGTCAGAAATCATTCGATTATACACACTTTGCTTATTTTCCTCTGGTAAATCGGTACGCTTGATGCGTACATCAATCACCTCAATACCATAATTGTCTCTCGTTAAAGCTGAAATAACATCCTTCGTTATTTCATCGTTGATGTTACCGCGCTCTGTATTCTCGCTAATGATATTCTCATAGTTAACTTCCGATAACTTACGACGAACAGCGTTGTATACTGCTTCATCTATTCGTTGAACACCACCACTAACCGATTGAACAGTTCTTAAAAATTTCGAAGCGTTATTAATACGCCATACCGTGTAATTATCAACGACAATTGGCTTCTGATCCTTCGTTAGTATGGTCGTAGGCGTACTTTCATAAGTCATCTGATATTTGGGAAGAGTTGAGACATTCTCCACAAACGGAATTTTTAACTTTAATCCTGGACTTGATACTGCTCTTATTGCTTCACCAAATCTAAGAACGACCTTATACTCTCCTTCTTTGACGATATACATAGAGCCCGATGCCAGAATAAGTATAAGTACCACCGATATAAGAGCTATCCATTTGTTCTTCATTGTACATCGCCTCCTTGTGGAGCAGTTGTTGCAGGTGTATTTGTTGGTCTAGATGAATTATTCGAACCGCTACGCAGCAGCTCATTCAATGGCAAGTAATTAACGGTATCACTGTTAGAATTCGTTATAAAAATTTGAGCATTAGGCAGTATTTTCTCTAATGTTTCTAGTATCAAGCGACTCTCCGTAACGTTTGGATTTTTCTTATACTCTTTGAATATTGCATTAAATTGGGCTACATCACCTTGGGCATTCAATATCCGTGACTTTTTCTCGCCCTCCGCGTTCTCTATAAGGGCTTGTGCCTCGCCTCGAGCCTTTGGAATGAGATCATTCTCATATTTCGCCGCATTATTAATTTTCGTATTTTTCTCTTCTCGAGCATTCGTTACTTCACGGAATGCTTCTGTAACCTGACCACCTGGCGGTTCAATATCTTGGAATTTAATATCAATAATTTGGATGCCGGTCTTGTATTTAGTCTGCAACTCCAGCAGCTTCACTCTAACCTTATCTTGAATGACGGTCTTCCCATCTGTAATCGCGTAATCCAATTTCTCTGAACCGATTACCGCACGTATAGAGGAGCTTGTCGCATTACGCAAAAATTGCTCTGGATCATCAATATTGTATAAATAATCGCGAATATTACTTATTTTCCACTGAACAACAGCGTCCGCCGATACGATATTCTCATCTCCCGTTATCATCATCGCTTCTTCTTCAACTAAAACAGATTTATCACCTTCATCGCGATAACCGATGTGAATCCGTTGCGTCAGCTCTGCTGGAACCGTTACAACCTGTTGAATCGGGTAAGGCCATTTGAAGTGCAGTCCTGCCGAGGTCTCATTCGAATACTTACCGAATGTAAGTACGGCAGCACGCTCTTGCTCTTGCACCGTATAGAACGATGATGACCCCACAAAGATAATAATGATTGCCGCTGCAAATCCAATCATTATTTTCTTATATGTTCCAGGCTTTAACTCAGGCATTTTCCGACCCGTCGTGCTTTGATTTACATTCTGATTATTACCTTGATCCATGAAACCCAATAATATCTCTCCCCTTCTGAACAAATGGTTCACTACAGGGGATAGTACGTAAGAGTGAGGGAAAGGTTACCATTATTTAAATTTAATGATTCTCTCTACTTGATGAGTATGATAACCAAGAAAAAAATCAATTTTACTGTTAAGTACCCCATTCTATAGACCTAAAACGGAGAATCCGGGTATCCTATCCCAAAAGTAGATTAATCTTCTGACGAGACACCTAATTTTCTGAAAAAGAGAGACTGATGCACTAAAATAGCAGGTCAAGGTGGTTATCCTTGACCTGCTATTTGGAATTTCTGGTCCATTGTGGCTTGCTTCAATAGTTTTATGGGCGAGTGAAAGCCACCCCTCAGTAACATAGACGGATGGATCAACTGTTCATGAAAAAAGGTAAAATGTTACACAAATCAATCCGATTCTTTCCGTTTTCTAGTTTGTTTACGACGTTTGCAAAATGCTGCTTTCTTGTTATTGCTTGGCCCGTTCTGTAATCATTTTCGTCAATTCCTTAATTTGCAGTTTCAAAGAAATTGGATCATTGCCCCAGAACAAATCGGAGTCTAGCTTGAACACCCGGTTATTTTTCACGGCATCGAGCGATTTCCATACCCCTTCTTGACTTCCCCACACCTCCGAAATCATATCGCCTTGGTCAAGGAAAATATAATCACCCGCATAGTCACCAACAACTTCAAATGAGACTTTAACGGACGATTTCTTTCCGATCATCTCCGGCTTCTGTTTCAGCGGTGGATGAAGCTTCAAATGCTGATAGATCGCCTCGCCGCCACGATAGCCGCCATCTCCATAAATATAGAAACCACTATTTGCCACAAATACGCCCATCAAGGCGAACGTATCGTCCGGCTTAACGACTTTGCCAATATGATAACGATTATCCCCTGGGATAAGAACCTACATCATTAAAACAAAAAAACCGCGATTTCCGCGACTTCATAAGCGTATATGTTCTTGTCCTGCGACAACTACGATTCACTTAAGAAAACCGACACCCGCCCTCAAATAAAGAGCGCGATGTCGGCTTTAAACTTAACGGCCAAACTCCTTGTTGAGTAATTTAATGTGAGCCGCAGTAGCGTCCGGTCCTACCGAGTTGATGGCCGTTACCAAAATATGCTTCCCACCTAGAGGTCCGAAGGCTCTCGTCTCAAATCCGAAAGTACCGCCGGCATGCCCCCAATAGGATTGCCCGTCCGGTGTTTTCCCTTCAAAAATCCCTAGTCCGACTTTACCCATAGGTGAATCTACTGTTGTGAGCATCTGGTCCATCATCTCTTGATTTAGTAGCTTTCCGCCTAACAGCGCACTGAAGAAGGTGGTCAAATCTTTGACGTTTGATACTATATCTCCGGCTGCATTTGCCCAGGATTGATTCATTTCAGTCAAATCATACAAATGACCCGATCTATCCATATTATATCCCGTGGCATGCTTACCCGGAATATGGGAGCTATTCTCCATGACGAACGTCTCCGTCAGCCCGAGCGGTTCGATGAACCGTTTCCTGATCTGTTCCGCATACGTATCCCCGGTTACCTTCTGAATAATTTTGCCGGCAAGTATCGTATTGACGTTGGAATAGTTCCATCCCTTCCCCGGTGCATATACAGGCGGTTTTGCAAGTGCCAAGCCGATAAGATCGTCGACGGAATAGTAACGGAAAGGATTTTGAGGCAAGATTATATCCCGCATATTCTCATCTGTATAGCTCGCAAGCCCGCTTGTATGGTTCAATAACTGACGAATCTTAATGTTGCTGCCGTCATACCCGTTCCCCTTTATGACCCCTGGCAGCCATTTTTCGACCGAATCATCCAGACTCAATTGTTTCTCCTCAGCCAACTGCAATACAACGGAAGCAGTGAACGTCTTCGTGATGCTTCCGATACGGAAGGAAAAATCCGGTTCTACCCGGCTTGGTACTTCGTAACTGGCTGTACCTGTAGCGTAGGACCAGCGTTCCCCATCCTGCAGCCCGCCAGCCACGACACTTGGGACGTGTTTGCTTGTTATCACTTCATCGATGACGCGTTTGACATCTTCCCGATGCTTGCTTTTCTTTTCCTTTTCCGTGAGTTCTTTTTTGGGTTCGCTTGCGAACTCCGATGCTATAATATTGTCAATGTGTTTAACCGCATCTCCCAGTACATTGATATTGATCGAGATGACATGTTGACCGTCTTCCGTTCCGCCCGCAAAGTTGGTAAACCCGGGAATACCGCCGCCATGTCCCCATACAGTGGTGCCGTCAGGCGACTTTGTTTGATGTATGCCAAGTCCATACTGTCCAAATGGGGAATCGACTGTGGTCAACATCTCCTTCTTCATCTCTGGCGTCAACAACTTTCCGCCCAATAAGGCGCGGAAAAACGTCGTCATGTCTTCCCCTGTCGAGATCATCTCCCCGCCGGAATTAGCAATCGATGGGTTAAGCAGCGTTATATCTACTAATTTATTTCCCGTGTCCAAGTAGCCGCGGGCATTTTTTTTCGGAATATCCATCGAGTTGCCGGGGAGGAACGTTTCTTTCAGCTGAAGCGGTTCAATAATTCGTTTCTTAATCTGCTCCGCATAGGTTTCCCCAGTAACTTTCTGGATAATGAGACCCATAATCGTGTAGTTTGTGTTCGAGTATGCCCACCCCGTTATCGGCTTTTGCTCCAAACCGATGGCGATTAACTGTTCGGTTGTATAATTTTCACCTGGATTTGTGAGTAATTTCGTTCTTAGCTCTGCCGTCAAGTAGTCTGGAAGTCCGCTTGTTTGATTCAACAATTGACGAATCTTAATCTTATTACCGTCGTACCCATTGCCCTGTACGAGCCCCGGCAGCCATTTCTCTACCGTATCATCAAGGGACAACTTCTTCTCGCCGGCAAGCTGCAAGGCAACCGTAGCGACAAACGTCTTCGTTGTACTTCCGATCCGAAATGCGGAGTCGGCGTCCACTTTATGGTTTCTTTCGATATTCCCTTCACCGGAAGCATAAGACCAGCTCGCATCTCCTTTCTTCACGGTAACGACAACGCCTGGAATATTGTCGCTATTGGCAGCTTTATCGATCGCTTGATAGGTTGCCGTGTGACCCGCGGCGTGCAGCGTTCCATAAGCAGGGAATATCGGTGCAACCGCCAATATCGCTGTTAACGTAAGTGCAACTCTTTTGTGCTTGATGAATGATTTCATAATGCATCGCTCCTATTATTTTGGAATGTTGTATTGATTCACTCCTTCACCTTACCCCCGAATTTGTAAAAACGGCTATTGATGAAACCGCCAAACTTTTGATGACATCGCCCTTAAATCTTGTCACATCAGCTATATGACAAATCGTCAATGACTCATGTGACGTGCTTGCTGCAGCCAAGCTCCCAACCGTTCTCCCCCTTTCGCTTGACGACTCAAGATGTAATGATGCATGATAGGTCTGAATCCATCGGAAATCGATGATCAAATAAATACAAGCAGGTGTGCATAATTCGTGTTCTCTATCCTGAAAAAATGGTTCTGGTATGATTGGATACTTGTAGCCATACGAACAATTTGGCTGGTCATTATCGCAAGCGCTGGTTTTGTTGATCCGTCCTTGATCACTGGGTCGCTTGGGTTTGTACTTTCTTTTGCTCTCGTCATTTACCTCGTTCCATTCATCGTCCGCTATAGAAAAGAAGCTTGGTATCTTCCTATTGAAGTCATGGCAACGGGCTTTTTTTATCTTTATTTAGCCTACGTAGCTCCAGAACTGCTATGGTCATTTGTCTTGCTAGTGATAACGATCGGATTGGCGAGCAGTCGAACAACTTATGTGTGGACAGGGATCCTCTGCGGAATCGTATTCCCGGTATTGAACGCTTGGATCGCTAATCGTCTCCCGTTTGAGTCCATCGTTAGCTGTAGCCTAGGTTTTGCCATCGGCTTTGCGTTCAATATCTTAATTCAGTCCCATCAGCAAGCCCGAATCATTCAAGAGCAGAAACAGTTACTGGAGCAGCATATTAAGCGGATTGAGGAGCTTACGCTGCTGGAGGAACGCAGCCGACTGTCACATGAGCTGCATGACACGATTGGCCATTCGCTTACCTCGCTTATCATCGGTGTCGAATCGCTGCGATCGACCGTACCGAATTCGCAGATCGAGAGGATTGATTCGCTTGTCGGTATCGCTCAGCACAGTCTGGTTGATATCCGAAAACATCTGCATCAGCTCTCTCATGCTCCGCTCAGCCATTCGTTAAGTGAGTCGTTACAGCAGTTAAGCGAAGAGTTCATGAAGTCAACAGGTACAACGGTCAAATTCCGTGTGATCGGCAGTGAGACCCTCGTGACGCAAAAAATAAACTTTTGTCTACATCGCTGCCTTCAAGAATCTCTAACCAACGCAGTTCGGCACGGTCAAGCGAACGTGATATCTGTTCAGTTGCATTTCGATAGTCAGCAACTCCGGTTACAGATTGAAGATAACGGCATCGGCATGGAAGAAATCCAATTCGGATTTGGGCTGGGTGGGATGAAAGAACGGCTTGAACAATTTCGCGGTACACTGTCGATACATTCCGGGTCGGGTCAAGGGACATTTATCATCTGTCATATTCCGTTGCAGACAGAACCTGTACATGACGCGATCCGCCTGCTGATCGTTGATGATCAGGTGATCATAGCCGACAGCTTGAAGCAGATTTTGGATCAGCATGCTGATTTTATCGTCGTTGGTACGGCAGGTGACGGGCGAGAAGCATTAGAACATTGTGAGCGATCCCAACCGGATATCGTGCTAATGGAAATTCGTATGCAAGGAATGGGCGGGCTTGAAACTTTACTCGAGGTAAAACAACGATGGCCTCTAATGAAGGTTGTGTTCATGACAACGTTCGAGGATTCCTTGCAGGCAGCAACTGCATTAGAGTGCGGGGCGGAAGGATACATGCTGAAGTCGACTCATCCGCGGGAGATGAAGGAAGCCTTAAAACTTATTTATAACGGAGGAACCTGGATCGACCAATCGGTTGCGACGCGAGTTTTCGAAGAGATGAAGCGTCAACGTGAGCAGTTGGAAAAGATCGGCTCAAGTCTGGAAAACTATCCGTACGGGCTTACGAAACGCGAGAAGGAAATTCTGGGTCATCTGTCGGACGGACTTCGCTACAAGTCGATCGCTGCCAAGTTATTTTTATCGGAGGGAACGATCCGCAATTACTGCTCGATTCTCTACTCGAAGCTCGGCGTCAACAACCGCGAAGAAGCAATAAAGATGGCGCGAACGGAGAATATCGTGTAGATGGTACTCGACTCGACTACCTGATGTTACGGGCCTTAAGGAAAGAAATCTATGAAACAGACATTATTCAATTCCCCTTCACCCCTTAATAAAATATAAATAATATGGTGGTTTTGAGGGGGATTCAAGATAAAGTTTTGTTTTAACTTAATAAAATGAGCAGACTGCGGTAGCCTGCTCAACAATATTTTTTATACAACTATCGTGCCCCGTCGTATTATGAGGTTATCCAGTTTTTACTGGTTGACCTCTTTTTTTAAAGTGGCGTATTAAAATAGTAGCCGAGGTTGAACGTTCGTGTCCCTGGGAACACATCCCGTCGCTAAAACTGTTCACCCCCTACTTGTAGAAACCATGTTTTGGCTGGTTGAGACCTAGATCTCGCATCACGTGCGATGCTGTGTGTGATGGATCATGAAAGCTGCTAATTTGAAGAACAAAAACCCTGATTTCATTTAAGAACTGTCTCAATAAAGTTGACAACAAATCTGAATGATGCGTAAATATATCTCAATGGCTCTTAAATAATGCGAAATCCCTCAAATGTAATTTTAAAGAAATATTTATCATATGCAAGCTTATGCAGGAGTGAATTTCGATGTTGCATGTAATGCATAATCATTAATATTTTAGTTTAATACATTATCATAACAATTATTAGGTTATTCAAACAAAGTGTATGCTGGATCAAATCAATTAACTTTAAAATAACTCAATAAATTTATTTTCAATGTATTCTGTTCCATATATCTCTTCTACATCACTCGTTATCAATAATGTCAATTTATTCTTCGCCCTTGTTAAAGCCACATATAGGTAATTCAACATTTTATTTTGTTCAATTTTCTCTTTAAATAAATACGGCGCCAAGCTTGTCGTTATAATGAACAAACAATTATCACCTTCTAGTCCCTTTATACTATCGATTGAACTAACTACTATTCCTTCATCTTCTTTCTCAGACCTAATATAGTTTAATGCTGCACTTAGTTTACCCATCTCTTGTTTCGACATTTTTATTGAGAGTTTTTTTCTAGCTCACGAAAAATCGGAATATTATCTCTATCATAAATATCCTTTGAAATACCCTTCATTATACCATACAACGTAAATTCTATTTCTTTTTCATTATACTTATTTGACTTTCTTATTAATTCTCGCAATTCATAATTTAAATTATGTTTAGTATCTATATCTTTATTAAGACTAGTTATATATCGATCAGTCTTATTAATAATGAAAACATGATCCCACGCATTATTGTGTATAAGCTCGTTAACATCAACCTTGCTTTCTAATATATACTCCAGTACACCTAGTTCTGTTTTCTGAGGAATTTGTCTTTCTATATCCGGTATATATGCATTAGCGAATTTAACATGTCTTATAGGACTTCTATGATTTTCTACATTATATTCGACTACTTCTTTATTTTTTTCTATAAATTTTCTAAAAGCATCAATGCCTCTTAGATCTTGCTTGGGATCACCTACTAAATATAAATTAATTAGCTAATTATATATGTTCTTGTCTATATTTACGGCAATAGATACTTGTTCTTGTACAATAATTCGGGAAAAGATATATGTTCTTAGCACAAATATTTTTTGTTTATTCCTTGCATGACATCCCTAAATAGTATTTAGAGTGGTTTCATAACACTACTTAAATGTGAAATATTATGCGTTGAACTCCACTGTGGCAAATGATGTATGTTCTTGTCCATTATCGGTAAAGGATGTAAGTTCTTTTCTTGCGAAAAAGACAAGAACTTACATCCATAAAATAATAAAACCGCGCTGTGCACGGATCTCTATAGATATAAGTTCTTGTCCTTTTACAGCGATAGGGGTGCATAAGCCCCCCTGTATAGCGCAAGTTTCCGCTCTCGTTTTGAGAGGGGTAAGGGCTTTACTGCGTGACACACCCATAGTAAAAATTGGGTACGGTAGGTCTATGAATGACCGTCGCGCCCCGTTCTTTATATTATTATACTGTTTTCTTTTTCTGACTAATTGCATGTATATATTTAATAGTAAGCTTCCATAAGACTTTCCCAAGCCAAAACATTAACACACCAATCACAATAGAAATTGGCAAGAACTGCATTGGGCTTGGTGTAAATGCTCCCATTTCGATTGTTACTCCGGCAATATCATATCCCATAAGATACCCGACAAATTTAACAATTCCTCCTATCGGCGTAATAACTCCACCAATCATTAAAGCAATGGAAAGAGTACTGATGAACGGCAAAAGTAACATACCGTTGATGCCTGCAAAGCTGCTACAAAATGCAAATATTGCGCCGAATTTACGCCAACTAAATTTACTGTTCTTTGAAATGGCTTCACCTAAGTATGCTTTCGCTAATTCTTTTGGGTTTCCTAACCGTTCGATGATTTGCTCAGAAAATACACCATTATTTTGCAATTCAAACATTACACTTTTGATTTCTTTTTCAATGTCAATACGCTCGGAATCGGACATAGATTTCAAATACTTTTCAATTTTTATAAGATAGTCATTCATAATTTTATCCATAATTTAACTCTCCTTTAATTTCTGATATAGCTGTTAATAAATCATCCCATTCTAAAGACATCGCGTTTAAGTATTCCTTTTTCTGTAAGGGTATAATACTTTCTCGGTGGCAAGCCCTCTGTACTTTCTTGCCAAGATGAAGAAATATATTCTTCTTTCAATAATCTTCTAAGCAGTAGATAAATTGTATTTTCTTTTGCAGCAACAATAGGATACTGCTCTAACTTACTTATGATTTCATACCCATAATATGGTCGTTGCTTTATTAGCAATAGAATACAAAAATCGAGTGTTCCTCGCTTAATTTGTGATTTCCAATCTTCTACATTCATGTATTGTACCTCCTGTATATATATCGTACAATTCAGTACCTACAACCGCCGAACGCAAACAGAAACAGCGGGCAATGTTACGCAATAGGGGTGCAACCCCCCCTTGTATTGCGCGGGTTTTCCGGGCGCGTTTTGAGGGGGGGCAAAGTTTAAAAAGTTGCAGTTATAATTCCAAAAAGCACCAAATTTATTTTTAGAAGTAAGTTGGGGCTTTTGAACCAGAAAGGTATATTTTTAACTATAAAAACTATGACAAAATTTTTCCGTTTTTCCTTTTTGCCTACTTGCTAAATTCAGCAAGTAAAATATTTTTAAAAGGATTAGGACTGTTATCTCTACCCAAACTGTTCAAACTGACGACCAACGTATGCTTGCCTCCAAGTGTACCTCCAGCAATCGTAGAAAACCCTAGAATGCCACCTGTGTGTCCCCATATCGAGACACCGTTTGGAAGCTTAGTTTCAAAGATTCCAAGACCCCATCCATCCATTCCTGCTCTTCCTGTAGGAACTGTAGTAAGCATTTGTTTTAGTTGCTGTTCCTTCAGTAATTTTCCACCGAGCAAGGAAGAGAAGAATTTATTTAAGTCGTCAGCAGTAGAAATCATATCTCCAGCCGAGCTACCTGCACTTGGGTTATAATAAGTAACGTCTTTTATCTCACTTGCTTCGTCTGGTTGGGAATATCCCCGAGCATGCTTGGTGCCTGGAATAACGCTTGAATTGCCAGGTAGGAATGTATCCGACAATTCAAGCGGTTCAATAATCCGATTTTCAATCTCTTCCGCGTAGCTGTTTCCGGTTACTTTTTCAATAAGAATACCCAGTAATACGTATCCTGTGTTTGAATAAGACCAGCCCTTTCCTGGAACAAAGTCTGGGGGCAGAGAAATCCCCAACTTCACTATTTCTTCAGCCGTATACGATTTTTTTGTATCCATAAAATCAGCGTCTTTGGATCTTGAGTATTCAGCAATACCACTTGTATGGTTCAATATCTGCCGGATGGTAATCTGTTTACCATTATATCCGTTTCCTTGAATGACACCAGGCAACCATTTTTCGATGGAGTCGTCTAGATTCAAGCGGTTCTCTCCAGCTAATTGAAGTACAACCGTAGCGGTGAATGTTTTCGTCACGCTGCCAATGCGAAAGCGAAAATCTGTTTCCATTGGTTTCTTGGTGCTCAGATTCGCTACCCCAGCCGCATAACCCCACGTTTTTCCACCCTCAGAAGTTTTAGCAAGTATCCCCGGGAATCCAAGTTGCAATGTATCCCGCATTGCTTGCTTGACGGAATTATGATTTCGTTGAGTGCTTGTTTGTAACGAACTAGATACATTTTGAGTGGGTTCTGCTTTTACAATTGAGGTTGGCGATGTGTATAGCAGGGAACTTCCAGTTATTAAAACGGCCAGACTTGCAAATGTAATTTGACTACGTATTTTCATAAGGCATTCCTCTTCTCTATTAATATTGTAAGTTTGTAATCATCTTCATAATTGTTGTTTTACCAACGCCATTCTGTCCTAACAAGCGGTAAATTCCTCTTTTTTCGCATATCAGCTAAATTTAAGTAGTCTATTTATTCTTCAAATTAATTTTAAATATATCGCCCTCATTGCCACCAAAAACGATCATCCCACCTTCAGGTAGTACTACCGAATGATTGCTCGTTGCCTTTGAAAAGTTCACAACCATTCCATTCGCGTCATAAACGGCAAATCCCCCACTTACCGGAGTCTCAACGTTCATGACTCGATTGGCTGATTTTTCATCAATTTTATACCATTTAGCCTGACCACCCATTGGTATGGTGCAAAATAAATCATTCCCTGCATAAATGGGTTGAATCGCATCTTCACTTATATAGGATTCTCCATCGATCATTAATTGCTCTGTATGGTCCATGTTATAGAAATTCAAATCAAAAGCATCTCTTCCGCTAAAAATAGGAATATCAAATACATTTACTGCTTTATTCTTATCAACAATTTGAGTGCCGGATGCGTATCCATGGTTGACATCAACGGATAAATTCAAGGCCAAAGACGCCTTAATCATATACTTGAATGAAGTTATCTTTTCATCCAAAGCGTAGTAATTTTTTCCATTTCTTTGTTCCCATACCGTTTGAGTTGACTGATTTAGAGGATTGGAATCTAACTTTTGATACTCATACGTTACCATAACCGTTTGACCTAATCCCGGAAAATTCAAATAATTGCTAAGTTTTAAATAGGTTTTTCCATTCTTCGGTTGGTCAAAGCTTAGGGTTACATTCCCATCGTTGTTTTTGAATTGTCCTTTGCCTATATATACATATTTTTGAGGCGGTATTAATCCGCTTAGAGCGGGTAAATCAATCTCTCCGTTCTTGAACTCCAGATTTACCGTTTTACCTACGTTACCGTATAATCCAGAGTAAGCAAGCAAATCCGACGGCATATCCACTTTCAATGGAGGTTCAAATGTTTTTTCAGGCAGGAGCTCTTTAATGATGCCTTTGACTCTTATATATTCCAATAAAACATTGGATGCAAAAATACCATTGTAGATAGATTTCCCTCCAGATGAAAGTATAGCTATAGAAATATCATGTTCGGGTAGGGTAGTCAAAACAGCGTGATACAGTTGCGTATCTCCACCTTTGGATAAAGCGGTTATTCCGTAATCACTAAACGGTTCTAAACGAACCGCATCCCAACCAAGACCATAATTAATGCTGTTTGTCTCTTCAGAAACCCACACTCCCTTTCTATACTCATGACTTTGCATAGCCTTTGCTGACTTCTCAGATAAAATATCCGTTCGATTTCCGATTAATACTTCAGCGAACTTACTTAATTCTTCGGCCGTGGAGTAGAGGCCTCCTGACCCAATGAGATTGACATTCTCAACGGGTAAAGCCTGATCTATCGCAGGAAAATAAGTTTTTGCGAGCTTGTCTCTATCAAATGAATCACGTGGTGTTTTAGTAGAGCTTAAATGAAGAGGCTTGCTAATAAAGGTTTCAATGAATTCGCTGTAACTTAACCCGCTTACTCGTTCGATCAAGATTTCAAGCAGTTGAAAACCATCGTTACAATATACCGAGGATTCGCCTGGGTTTGACTTTAACCTTTCTGATTGTAGCTTGACCAATAATTCATCATGATTTTTCGTATCATTGTCATCGAGCAAAAAGCTATTCTCG
>DASXLR010000026.1:0-26909 GCA_036496075.1 Paenibacillus sp.
TTTTAAATGTGGTTAAACCTGTTATTGGAAATTAACTTCCAATAAAACTTACTCTAGTGGGTAGGTTTGTTTAAGTACGTCTTTCTAGTTCCTATTAAAATGTTATTCATGATAGAGTTGACTTTGATTAGCTGGTTTATGTGATGCTCAGCTCATCTTTGAGTTACAAATCAAGTCATTTCGTAATTCCGTATCTTTGTTCTTCGCCCATCCAATGACTTACTTCTCGCCAACTTACCTTCCTCGCTGCAATCCAGTTCACTTCATAATTTCTCTTTTCTTCTGGACTCCAATTCCGATCATCCGCCCAGTAAAACACTCCATTCTTATAAATCAATGTTCCTCCATAGATAATTGAATCATAATTTTCAGAGCTCGGTGTAATACTTAATTTAATTACTTCTTCAAATAATACTTCTATTGCTGATGGGTTTTCCCACTGTCTTTGGAATAACACTCTTATTCTATGATCTAATTTATCGCTAACTCCCATAGACAGATTGGAATCCACGTAATGGTCAGTCCACATATACAGTTCCTTTAAACACGCATCATGAAACCCTCCAAAGTCAATCATTAATCTATCTATGTATTCTTGTGTGCTTATAGATTTCCATTTTTCTATCATTTTTATCCTCGCCTTTATTGCTAATTCTGGTTGTATCGAATGGTTTTATGACGATTAAGCTGAGTTTCACATAACGTTCTTGTATCTACGAACACGAGAGGTTTAAAGGAGCGCAAGCGACTGGGTCCGAAGAGCTTATCCTCGCAGGGTTGTCTGCTGACTCTGTATAATTGAAATCCCTCCTGCAGACCAAGGGCGTTATAGCACGATGCTTAGATACATTGTAATGTGATTTTTAGCCATCCTGAAATTCTTCCAAAACTAACTTAAATTTATCGACTTTCTTTATGTATATTACGAATAATTTTATTAACAACATCCTCAATATTTGTTTTTTTTATTTCACTATCAACTACATCTTGAATTAGATCTTGAATTTCTGAACTATTAATAAGATCCTTTGACATCTCATTTGCTACTCCATCGATAATTTCTTTTATCTCTTTATCCTGCATTCTTTGTGACTTTAAACCTATTAAACTTATTGCAATACCTAAACTCGATAGTGTTAACATATCATTTATTGCTGTTAATTCTTTAGTGGAGAAGCTTGTAGATAAATCTAAATAAGGGATTACAATTAATGAAATTGCTGATAATGCGACAAGTAATGTATGTACTATCGAAATAAGAAAAATAATAATTTTATCCTTTTTGGGATTTTTCGTTTGACTTTTCTCTAGGTTATCGTAATTTTCAGAAATAAACTGTGTTAAATCCGAGAGAATTAGAAGAAAAGCCGTTAATGTAAATGCTAATAATGAATTTGAATCAAAATTATATGGTACAATTATCCTTATAAATCCGAGAATAATGAAACCTACTCCTAGATATTTAATTAATGTATTACTTGTTCTAAATTTCAACAAATAATTCCCTCCTAATTTTTCTTTATTTCTTTAAGCTGAATTTCACATAACGTTTTTGTGTTCACGACGTCCCATCGACTTAAGGCGACGAAGTCGCCGGGCGCGATGCGCTTAGTCAGTTCGGATGTGTCCGCCTGATTTCTCTTCTCCGAAATGCCTCGAGCGGACCGAGGGGCGAATGCCCCAATGCGTGAACATGATGTTATCTGATGTGCGACTCTTCTCCGACATGCTTACCAAATTATTTCATTTGACCAATCTTCTACCAAGTTCATGACCCAGTAATACAATTGGTACTAACATCAATCCAACTGGAATGCTAAATAAGACCTCTCCCCATGTTACTAATTCCTCCCTAATCAATCTATAAAACAGATACAATGTATAAGGGAGTACAAAGATTACGGCACTAACTACTCCTGGTGTGTACATCTTTAAGTACAATGTTTGACCTAAATGTGTAAAAACATGTAGTAAAAACAGGGCATTAAAAGATAAAAATATAAAGAACTTTTCTTGCTCTGCTGCCATAAAAGTAAACGGTATAAAAATAATAAACTCAAGTAAAACAGCTACGGCAAATTGACCGCTTGTGATATTAAAAATTTTATCTAACTGATTCCTTATTCTTGTAGGGACATTATTGATAACTTGATTTCTATTTTTCTTAATCCATGCTTCAACCCAAATAATTTCTTCTAAATCATGGAGAATAAAGACAACCATGAATAACCATACAAGTGATTGCATTGTTATATTCATTTGGTATCCACCTTTTCGGTTAACGTTTTTGATAATTCTTTAGTCGCATTTCAGATAACTCCTACTCTGCGCACTCACATATCCCTATCATACAGATGGATAGGTGAGTTCGCTTTAATCTTCTCTATAGGGTGATAGGCGAAGCTATTCGTCCTCGTTCATTCCCGTCCCCATCCGATCCAGAGGACTCTGGATACGGCGAATATCTTTGATGCTAACATGGGTATAGATTTCGGTTGTTTTCGAGCTTGCGTGTCCTAGTAGTTCTTGAATGTATCGAAGATCCGTGCCGTTCTCTAATAGATGAGTAGCAAAGGAGTGCCGCATCGTGTGTACTGTAGCTGGCTTAGAGATTCCTGCTTTACGTATAGCTCTCTCAAAAACATGTTGCAGAGACCGCTCAGTAAGATGATGATCAAGACCTTTTCCTCCTGGGAACAAGTACTTGACTATAGGTTGAGTCTCCATATAATTCAGTAGCATAGCATAAGCTGCACTGGAGAGAACAGTGAATCGGTCCTTCCCTCCCTTTCCCTGACGAATTGATTCACATAAGATGATGATCGCGACTCTTCAGACAATTTCAATAGGTATGCACGAGTATGCTGAGATTCAGCGTCCCTTAACGGAATCGACAACATCCGCAAGTAACGTTCAGCATGACCGATATAGGCCTTTTGAGTTTTGACACTATACCCTTTCATCTTTAAAGTGTCCCTCAGCTTTTGTAAAGCCGCCTTCTCATCACCCGTTTGAAGTTGTAGAAGCTCAGGAAACCGCTCAACCAATTGAGGGCTTTTCACCTCTACAGGCACGTCCTGTAATACATGACACAGTACCAGAATTGTTGATTTTCGCCCTGAAATCACCCAGCTTTTTTCCATAGCATCCCATTTCCGACCGGGAACACTTCTAATCGCCTCAATCCATTTTTCGATATAAGGGGTTTCTACAATCACATCACCATTCTCTGCACAATCCAATATGACATATTGACTTGATGAGTATACATTCGCTTTCATCATTCCAATCTCCTCCAATTATAGGGTTCAACTTCTACAAACTTAGACAAAAAAAGACAAACCGCTCATTAGAGCGATCTGTCCTCCGGTGCTTCCGCAAGTGAATGATGACCTAACTTGATTAGTTCATCCTTTACACTCGTATTCATTTCGATACATCCTTTTCATATGTTCAACTTCATCAGTATCATGATCTACTACAAAAGAAACAAAGTCTTCTGTTCTATCCAGTAAATTAAATGAGGTTTGCAGTTCCTTAACAACTTCTACTAGTGTGTTTATAAAATCACTTGCAAGCGAGAATCCTCCCAGTTCATCTTCATTATCAAATAACTCCGAAACTGTATCTTCATATAGAGATTCAAATTCACTAAATTCTTTAGGAGGCTTCATATCCTCAAAATAAAAGTCTCCAACATTATATTTAACACCTCTAAAACCGTAAATTCGATCCTTAGAATACGAAGAGTAATGTTCGTTAATGATTTTTTCCATAAAAATACCCCTCTAAGTTTACTCACTCCCTCATGAAACAAAAGGGGGGTTGAGTATTCTAGTTAGAGGGGTGTCATCATAATTATGGCTTTCCTAGATCGTAGTCATTTACTTAAGCTTTATTATCCGTGTTCTTAGATTTGAACAACTCCCCGATTGCACCCAAGCTACCTAGCATCTCCACCGCATTACTTGGAAGGAATACCTTGTTAGCTGGTCCTTTAGCGATCTCTCCCAAAGCTTCAAATGATCGATATGCCAGTATGTTCTCATCGAGACCCGCCTCGCGCAAGAGTTCAATCCGTCTCTTCTCTGCTTCAGCGACCGCTTCTATTGCTTTTGCCTCACCCAGTGCTTCAAGTTCCTGTGCCTGACCTAATCCCTCTGCTTGGCGAATACGAGCTTCCTTATCCCCTTCAGCCTTTAGAATCTTACTCTGCTTATCGCCCTCTGCACGCAGAATCATATCCTGCTTCGCAGCCTCAGCTTCAAGAACGATGGCACGTTTACTTCGCTCAGCCTTCATTTGCTTATCCATCGCTTCTTGAATATCAATTGGGGGTTGAATGTCAATAACTTCTACCCGCTCAATCCGAACGCCCCACTTCTCAGTAGCTTCATCCAGTGCTAGACGAATATCTATCGATATTTTCTCACGACCAGAGAGGGTTTCATCAAGCTCCATCTTACCAATAATCTGACGCATCGTTGCCGTAGAAATATTACGAACACCATAAACATAATCAGATATGCCATAAGTAGCCTCTTCTGGTCCAACTACTTGATAGAAAATAATCGTATCAATCTGCACCTGTACGTTATCTTTAGTAATAACCGTCTGCGGAGGTACATTCGCTTGTTGAATCCGTAAATCATGGAAAATTCTTACATGGTCGATAATCGGAATTAGAATATTTAATCCTGGTTTGAGTAGACGGTGGAATTTACCCAGTCGTTCTACAACTCCAACTCTTTGCTGCGGTACAATTTTAACGGTTAGTGCCACGAACACTACAACGATAACTAGAATAATAAGTGCAATTATGAAACCCATTAAGAAACGCCTCCCCATTTTTGTACTTCTATGATTGTATTCCCTCGATGTGTAACAATAACCATCTGACCCTGCGGTAAATATTCATGTGATGATGCCGTCCAAGTTTCATTACCGATTCTTACAATACCGTACTTACCCTCAGGTATTTCTTCGATAACAACACCCTGTTTGCCAACCAATTCATCAATAACATCTTTGAACCCTTTAGAATTACGAATTTGCTGAGTCAATGGTTTGGTGAAAATGGTCAGGAGAATAGCAACAAAACATCCTGAGATTGTCTGAATTATAATTAAATCAGGAAATAATAAGGCCACAACAACAGCTACAAAAGCTCCAATTCCAAGCCAAAGTAAATAAAACGTTAGAGTTAACATTTCGACAACGAAGAGGATAATACCAACAATTAGCCATATTGCCCAAAGTTCCATTTGAGTTCACCACCTTTTACATAGTATTGGAACCGCTAACAAACGTAATAAGAGGAACATTCGACAAATGTCATGCAATACTCCAATCATTCATCAATTATCTTGTATTTATTACATTATATTCAACTAAACTATACCATGGATCCTTATGGAAATGTAAGAATAGTTCTACAGAATTAAATACTCTATCTATACATACTAACATGGGTCGATAAACATTCTTCATCCTAGCCTATAGCACGAAAAAAACCCTGACCAGAGGGTCAGGGCTACATGTGATTAGCAAGAAATTACAAATAGTAAGGTTGAACGCATACAGGCTTAGATACCTTAACACTATGCCCCGTATAGGTCAGCTTACCGCTTTCTTGATCCACACGGAAAGTGACCATGTTATCTGTGTCACGGTTAGCAACAATCATGTAATCACCTTCTGGTGTTAATGAGAAATGTCTAGGATGCTTACCTTCTGTATGTACATGCTCCACTAATGTGAGCTTGGCAGTAGATTCATCAAACGCATAGACAACAATACTATCATGACCACGATTCGCACCATATACATATTTGCCATCACTTGAAACCGTAATTTCTGCACATGTATTCTCTTCTTTAAACTCCGCAGGCAACGTTGGAACGGTTTCTATCGTATTTAATTGGCCCGTTTCAGCAGTGTAAGTGAAAGATGTAATGGTCGAATCGACCTCATTAATAACGAATGCATATCGTCCATTAGGGTGAAAGGCTAGATGTCTTGGACCAGCTCCCGGATGTAGCTCGGTTTTACCCACCTCTACTAATTTACCTGCATCAATTCTATAGGACTGAATGATATCCAACCCCAAGTCCTGTACGAATAGAACTTTTCCGTCTGGACTAAAGAAAGAGGAGTGCGGGTGCGGTCGATCTTGGCGCTCAGGATCTGCTCCATGTCCTTCATGTTGCTTAACATCGAGCAGAGTTCCTACACGACCGTCTTTCTCAATGGAGAGCAGACCTACGGTTCCCCCATGATAACTCGAAACAATAAGATAGGAATTGTTAAGATCTCTCTGAATATGGCAGGTGGTTGACTGCAATGTAACATTTCTATTCAGCAAGCTTAGGGTTCCGGTAGCTGGATCGATGGCAAAAGTTGCTGCCTCTCCTATTTTGGCACCTTCAGCAGATTGAGTCTCTGAGATGGAATACAGGATATGATGCTCAGGATCAACATTCAAGAATGTTGGGTTCTTAAGCCCCGTAAATTCGTCCACAAGAGATAATTCACCCGTACCTTTGTTAAAAGAATATACGTACACTCCACTATGATCCGCTTCTGCATAAGAACCTACAAAAACGAACATCGATTGTTTATTAACTGTCAATTGTATTTCCTCCTTCATTCCATTGTGTTACCTTCATATCACTTAATATATTGTTGCTTAAATATCCATATAGCATAGCATAAACTCGCATCTCCAGCATCTCTTCTAAGTGAACACTCGTAACTCTCTCAAGCAGTAGAAATTTTAATCGACAGTTCGATTTTTGAAATATTTCACTTTATCCTCTTCGTTAATAGACCGAATTATTCTGCACGGATTCCCTGCAGCAATCACATTGGCGGGAATATCCTTCGTAACAACACTTCCTGAACCAATTACGGTATTATCTCCAATGGTAACGCCCGGGTTGACAATGACCCCTCCGCCCAACCAGACGTTATTGCCTATCGTAATCGGAAAAGCATATTCTTCTCCGGTATTTCTTAGTTCATGATCTACAGGATGACCGGCTGCAAATAGGCTTACATTCGGCGCAAACATAACATTATCCCCGATCGTTACTTTCGCACAATCTAGAATAACGCAATTATAATTGGAGTAAAAATTTTCTCCTATGTAAATATTGTAGCCATAATCACAACGGAAAGGCGGTTCAATAAAAAATTCTTTACCTGTCTCTCCTAAAAGCTTCTTCATAATGTTTTGACGTTGTTCAACTTCACTCGGTCGTAGCGTATTGTAATCAAAAACCAATTCTTTAGCATATTGTCGTTCTCCAAAAAGTTCTTCCCCAAACGCCTTATAAAGCTTACCACTTAACATTTTTTCTTTTTCAGTCATTTTTTATGCTCCTTAATCTGTCTTGGTGATTTGCATAACAATCGGGTCGTCCTAAACGCCTCTTCTCCAGTTTAACATTGTCGAAGACTGAAATCATTTATACATCCACTCAACCTTCTTGAGCATTCTGATCATTGGATACACAAATAGACGACTCCTAATCCTCAGGAGCCATCTATCTAACCGCCTCTACTATTGAGCATTAACTTGTTTTCGCCAAGCTTCGATGTCTTTATTGAGATCCTTCATATTCCCTGTTGGTTTCAGATTGTCCGCCAGCTGGTAACGACTCTTCAATGACAATATCCGATACACACTTTCATCAATGCGTGATTCCGAAATGGTTCCATCCTTCACACTATGCATGAGGGTGTCAAAGATCAGCTTCGCTCTGTCATAACTGTGTGCGACAAGCAATATATCACTTCCTGCCTTGACGGTATCAATCGTTACATCATGGAGATCAAAGTTCTTCATAATTGCCCCCATGCTTAGATCATCCGTAATCACAACACCCTTGTAGTTGAGTTCTCCTCGTAGCTGCTGACCGATGATCACATTAGATAACGAAGCTGGCTTATCAGGGTCAAGCTTAGGAAATAAAATATGAGCGACCATCACCGCTTCTACATCTTCCTTTAAAGCAGCTTCGAATGGAACCCATTCCAGCTTCTTAAGCTGTTCCAATGTCTTGTTCACAACGGGTATGTCGAGATGGGAATCAACCGCAGTATCACCGTGTCCGGGAAAATGTTTAACAACCGGAATGACACCCTCACTTCTTAATCCCTTCATCTCGGCAATGCCTAGCTTCGTAACCTGACTGGCAGAGTTACCAAAGGAGCGATCTCCGATGACGGGATTGTTCGGATTACTATTCACATCCAGTACAGGCGCAAAGTCCACATTAAACCCTGTAAGAAGAAGCTCCCGAGCGAGAAGCTTGCCCATCGTCTCCGCTAGAACTGCATTATTCGTCTTGCCGACTCTGCCATTGGATGGTATAGATAGTAGTTCCTTCGGCATACGACTGACTCTACCACCTTCTTGATCAACACTCATGAACAGAGGAACAGGATTGTCAGCATTAGCCTGCTTCAAATCTTTAATGAATTTTACCGTACCTTTCAAGTCCGAGATGTTCTTGGAAAACAGAATGATTCCGCCCACCTTCTCTTCAGCAATCATCTGTTTAGCTCTGGCATCGAGTTCGGTACCTTCAACTCCCGTAAGGATCATTTGACCAATCTTCTCTTCCATAGTCATCTTGTTCATTTTTAGAATAATCGGATCTTCCTCTTTCACTGGTTCTGAGGTGTCCCCGTCAGTATTGTTCTCTGAGTTCCCAAGAGTATCGGGAGATGTTGACCCCGCTTTTCCCGTATTAGGTGTTGAAGACGGCGATTGAGCTTGGGTAGAACAACTTGTCATAAATAAAATACATATCATCAGCATAACCAACAAGCTAGTAACTGAGAACTTAGACCGTTTATTGTTCAACATGTCATCATACATCCTTTCTTTATGGAGACTTCTGTTATATTTGACCCTTCACTTTACCTATATTCATATCGAATTCGAAGTTAGGCATACGATATCATAGACAAGCAGTTTTTCAAAATTAAATACGAAAAAGGAGCCACAGGGCGTGCTCCTCATTTCATTTCATGAAATTAATCAACTCAACATTAAAACAAGGTTTTCAATGTTTCCGAAGTAAAAGGTACGATCTCAGCTGTGCGATCGTCTCTGATCTTGGCTGCCCATGCTGGATCACCCAAAAGCACTCGTCCAACAGCGATTAAATCAAATTCCTCATTTTCCAGCCTTTCAGCGAGTTTATCGAGGTTGGCGTCACCCATTCCCTTATTCTCTGGCATCGCGCTTACAAACTCCGTCTCGAGACCGACCGATCCTACAGAAATAGCCGGTTTACCGGTCAATTTTTGGGTCCAGCCTGCAAGATTAAGATCAGAACCTTCAAATTCCGATAGCCAGAAGCGTCGAGTTGAGCAGTGGAATATATCAACACCCGCTTCCGACAACGGAGCTAAAAAACGTCCAAGTTGTTCAGGTGTCTCTGCTAATTTGGCGTCATAGTTCCCCATCTTCCATTGTGAGAAACGAAGCATGATGGGAAAGTCAGGGCCGACGGCACGACGGCATGCTTCAATAACCTCCACGGCAAAACGGGTGCGTCCAACCACATCCCCACCGTAACGATCCGTACGATGGTTGGTTTTCTCCCAGAAGAATTGATCCATTAAATAACCATGGGCTCCATGAAGTTCAATCCCATCAAAACCGATCCGTTTGGCATCCGCTGCAGCTTGCCCAAAAGCTTTAATCACTTCTTCAATCTCGCCTTCTGTCATCGGTTCAGTCACTTGTTCTCCAGAAATATTGTACCCCGAAGGACCGATCGGTTGCGCTTCTAGGTTCGGCAGATCACCCTTTCGGCGTGCCATACCTACATGCCATAATTGCGGCATGATCTTCCCTTCTGCTTCGTGAACCGCATTCACAACCTGAGACCATCCGTTCAATGCCTCTTCTCCATAAAAAAGAGGAATGCTCGCTCCACTTACTGCGGCTGGATGATTGATTCCTGTGCCTTCCGTAATAATGAGCCCTACCCCATTGGCTGCACGGCGGCGATAATAATCAACCACGTTGTGACCCGGAATTCCATCTGGAGAAAACCCACGTGTCATTGGCGCCATGACGATGCGATTGGGAAGAGTAAGGTTTCCTGCTGAGAATGGTTTAAATAAAGCAGGTATAGTCATAGCATATGAGCTCCTTTGGGATTAGTCTTGTGAAAATCATCCATCATTATTTACCAATTGTATAGTTTATTCACTTTTAATTCAAATTCACTAAGGGGAATAGGCATATAAATACCCCTGATATTGATCAGGGGTATTTGTATGTCTATATTTTATTCAAACCGGTATGTCCAGAACCGCTCTGTACCGAATCTTTGTTTCATAGCGTCACTTTCCACCATCGTTGGGTCAACAGATAGTTGCCACTGAGAACGATGTGATTGAATCGAACCAATCTTATTCTTAAGGAACTTGCTGACATCATGAATAACATCAGGCGCCCCAAGTATATCTTCACACCCTTGAGAGAATGCAATACAATGAACAACCGGTCTTTGTTCCTTAGGTAACTTAGCAATCGTACGAATAACCGCCGCCCCTGTTGCATCATGATCTGGATGTACACTATATAAGGGATGAAATGTGATCACCAACGAGGGATTAACATCATTAATAAGAGATCCTATGACTGCATCAATGTCCTCATGTCGTTCGAATTCAATCGTTTTGTCGTGGAACCCCATTAATCGTAAATCTTGAATACCAATATGTTGGCAGGATTCCTCCAGCTCCTTCTTACGAATGGCTGGGAGACTCACTCGATTAGCAAACAGCGGATTCCCCATACTTCTAGCCATTTCCCCTAAAGTTAAGCATGCATAAGTTACAGGCACACCCTCACTAATTGACTTAGCTAATGTTCCCGAAATACCAAATGATTCATCATCTGGATGTGGCAGTACTACAAGAATTTGTCTTTCCATATGTGTTATTTCCTTCTCTCCCAAGATCAGAATGGTTCTCTGCTTAATTGTAAAGATACTACCAATTTCCCTTCACTATCATGACCCGCTAGAATGAGTCTCTCTGTCTCCGTCTCTTCCCAATGCGTTAATCCTTGAGAATATACCCAACCCTGATCTATCTTAAGCCCCACACGATATGGACCCGTTCCCTCAATTGAGCCATGTGAATAGTTCACAAGACCATTACTAATAAATGTCGAAGCTGTAAATTTAGTTGTATCCAAATGTGAAGCATAGGCACCCGTAGTCATCTCAAGATGAATATATAACTCTTGTTCCTTAAGTTTATCTATGACAAGCTGAACACTCGCCTGATCTATAAGCTGCATTTTCTCTTCTACTCCTCACACTTCAGTCTTAAACTATTAAATATTACGCATATTTCATTATAATCCAACCAGACAACATTCTCAAAATAAATAAAAAACCAACATCTTAATTCTTCAGAAGAAATAAGATGTTGGCCTATTCGATTCCATCATGATCTATAAAGAAAGAATCTTATTTATATACTTTAACGCGATCTTCCAATGGTGCGAATTGTTTCTCACCAGCTGGAGCAAGCGGTTTACCAAATGGCATTTCGGCTAGAAGCTTCCAAGATGCTGGAATATTCCATTCTTTCTTCACTTCATCATCAATGAGTGGGTTATAATGCTGCAAAGTCGCACCTAATCCTTCAATTCCAAGCCCTGTCCAAATAACAAATTGGAGCATACCTGCTGATTGAAGTGAAAATCCTGGGAAATTATCAGCGTAAGCTGCAAAGGTAGTTTGAAGACCTTCAATTACGGTTTGATCCTCGAAAAATAATACGGTACCATATCCATTGCGGAACATAGCCATTTTCTCAGCTGTAGGTGTGAATTGTTCTTCTGGTACGATCGCTTTAAGTGTGTTCTCTGTGATATTCCACAGTTTATCATGTTGTTCTCCAAGAAGAACAACCACTCTTGCGCTTTGTGAGTTAAAAGAAGAAGGTGTATGTTTTACAGCCTCATTAACGATTTCTTGAATTCTTTCATCGGACACACTAACATCTTTTCCAATTGGATAGATCGAACGTCTATCTTGAATTGCAGCAAAAAAATCTTTAGACATAAAATTAGTATCCTCCTTTAAGTAATTTACTTACTTTTTTATTATACAATGACTTATTCCAAAATACAACACTATAATTTTCTTAATAACACAAGCTTCGTAAATACCCATATATTCCGAACAAACAGCTAAAAAAGATCATTAACTTGCACTACATAAGGTTAGTAAAAAACTCACACAGACAAAAGAGGCTATCCCTAGCCATTTCAAATGACTTATGGGACGGCCCCCCTCTATTCACTTCTTATTTATAAATAATGACCTTATCTTATATATCTATTTCGTATATTTATTAATCCAAGATAGTCCGATCGTACCTTCGCCTGCAAGAATTCCCACTACAGGAATAAAAGTCATGATTTCTACTTTTAGATGAGGACTGTGCACCGCGATTTCTTTCTCAATTTCTTTCGCTTCAGATATATTATTAGCATGCATGATACAGATGCTTTTCATTTTTTCTAAATCAACTTTCATATAGTCCATTAATTTCTGTTTTGCTTTTTTGAAAGTACGTATTTTTTCTTGAACGATGATTTTCCCTTTATCAAATCGGATAATTAAATGTATTCTCAACAAATTACTAATCACTAATTGAGTCCCTGATACTCGGCCACTCCGATGTAACTGTTGTAGACTTGCAGGAATTAGGAAGAATTCCATATGATCAATCATATACTGAATTTCTTGTTTAATTTCAAGAGCCGAATGCCCCTTCTGTTGCAATTCTACACCCTTTAATATCATTTCTCTAAGCGGAAATGCCCCAACGTTAGAATCAATGCCGATAACCTTAGTCTCAGCCATTTCTGCGGCTTGCATAGAGGTCTCATACGTACCACTCAGCTTGGATGAACAATGAATTGCAATAATTTCATCATATTTGCCCTTTAATGACTCATATAACTCTACAAATTCTCCAATTGGAGGTTGAGAGCTACCCGCCTTCTCATGTAAGGCAAGTTTTTGGTATACTTCATCATTAGTTATATCTATAGTTTCCTTGTAGCATTCATCTCCGAAAACTAAGCGTAATGGGGCAATATAAATATGATGATTTCTCGCGAACTCAGGATCTATGGTGCAGGTACTGTCAGTTACCCAAGCTATTGATTTCATTGGATCACTTCTCACTTTCGTAATTGATATTATGTAACAAACATAACAAACAAGTAATAGATATTCAACTTTATGAATACGTTCTATCCGCTCTATCTTCTAATTATGAAGTTATATATAATATAATATATACTGTAGGAGATGATCATGATGTTTCAACATGTAGATAAGCAATATAGTAACATTGACTTTAGCAACGCTGATTTACGCTTTGGAGAACTGAGAAACTGTACGTTCAATGCGTGTATTTTCCGCGGCACACCGCTAGAAGAAGTATTAACTTCAAGTTGTCTATTCATTGACTGTGACTTTTCGAATGCCAATCTTAATTCCTCTCACCACAGTGGTTCGGCATTCACCAATTGCAGATTTTATGGAAGTAACTTATTTGTGTCTAAATTCGTAAATTGCAAAATGATCGGCTCTGATTTCTCCGAAGCTAGAATGGATGGAATAACGATTGAGGAGGGGGATTGGTCTTATACAAATCTTCGACATGTCAATTTGGGCAAACAAAATTTACGTAAAGTTCGTTTTAACGAGGCTGACATGTATCAAGCTAACTTAGAAAAGGCTGATCTGAGAGATGCAGATTTAACTCGAGTTCAATTAGGAAAAGCTAACATTCAAGGTGCTGATCTTCGAGGAGCTATTCTTGATGGAATTGACTTCAAATCACTTGATGTCAAAGGTGTTCGCATGGATATTATCCAAGCCGCTGCTCTAGCTCGATCTTATGGCGCAAAAATTGATTAATCCAAATTGAAAAAGGGACGGTGAATATCATGTGGATGTATTTCTTAGTCGTTATTGTTGCCTTAGTTGGTGCCTTTGCCACATTCAAGGTCGGTTTCTCACCAGAGAATCAAAAGCGTAATCCGGGTTACGAACAACGTACGAGCAAAAACATCACCAAACTCACAATGATTTACGTCGTAGCTATCGTCGGCTCCATTGCGCTCCTAATAACATTTATCTCATATGTTTAGCATTCTAAAGTAACTAGTATAGTTCATACGGCTTTTGCTCATACATAACTTGATGAAGAAATCGGCAGTCAACCAAAAAACACAAAAAAAGTAGGTCAAGGATCATACCCCCTTGCCTACTTTTTTTTGTGAAATCGTCCTTTAGATATCCAGTTGCTGATTAGTCAGAATAAGTGGACCGTCTGCGGTAATCGCTAAAGTATGTTCGTACTGAGCAGACAATCCGCCATCCATCGTTCTTGCCGTCCAACCATCTTGATCAATCTTACTACGATAAGTCCCTGTATTAAGCATCGGTTCAATTGTAAGTACCATGCCTTCTTTCAGACGCGTACCTACGTTAGGGGGACCATAATGAGGCACTTGTGGTGCTTCGTGCATGTCTTTCCCGATTCCGTGACCAATAAATTCACGTACTACTGAGAATCCTTCAGCTTCCGCATAGACTTGAATAGCATTTGAGATATCACCAATCCGATTCCCAATAACAGCCTTCTCAATGCCCAAGTAGAGGGATTTCTTAGTTACATCCAACAGCTTCTGGGACTGTTCAGAGACGTTCCCTACAGCATATGACCATGCAGAGTCAGCCAGCCAACCGTTCAAATTAACAACCATATCCACAGTGATAATATCACCATCTTTAAGCTTCGTATGGCTTGGAAAGCCGTGGCAGATCACGTCGTTAACCGATGCGCAAGTCGCAAAAGGATACCCATTGTAGCCTTTTTGTTCTGGCGTAGCACCGTTCTTAATCATAAAGTTCTCAGCAAATCGATCAATCTCTAATGTCGTAATACCAGGAGCAATCATCTTACTAATCTCACGATGACATGCTGCTAATATTTCACCTGCTTGTTTCATCTTTTGAATCTGTTCCTTGGTTTTAATTGTAATCATATTTTTATCCCTCATTTTTTTGTTGTCTATACATTATACCCAATGTTCCGCCACTCGTGAAATAAATTTAACAGAAGCCAGTACAAAAAGTCCCAACCCTTCACAGGTTAAGACTTGCTAAAAACAATGGAACTCTATAATACCACGTTATTCAGCTCTCAGCGAATAGTTTGCACGCTCTGTTTCTAAATAAGCCTTATCATTCTTCACATAAGCTTGAACAAGCCCAGATACTTGGATTTCAAATGTATTCTGAGGTAGAGGGACTTCCTGTTCCTCTTTAATGACGTGACCTGCCCCATGCAAAAGGATCGCACTGCCATCTGTATAACCATCAAGAGATTCAGTAGCTTCTCTAAATCCGATCTCTTCTAATTGCACTCTTACTTGATCTAAATCTTCTTGCTCCCTCTTATCTATCCAAATGGATTCATTGATATGTCCATTCAACCATTCTGAGACTTCTAGTAATTCCATATGCAAGTTGATCCTCTCCTTATATAATTTCATAGTCTGTCTTTTAAATTGAAATAACACTTATTAAGAGTCTAACCAATAAGGTCAAAAGGCAGACCAATAGTCTGTTCTAATCAAGTGTAGTCTACACATAAACGAAAAAAACGTCCGAGGACGTTAGCCGTTGTAAATTATATTTAACAATTCCATAATCTTGAGGTATAGTCGCCACTATGCTAAGATAACAATATAAATAAGGGATCGGCAGCAACCGATCCCCGTGCAACAACTTGAGTGGGATTTCCCTCCAAGACAATGCTTGACTCAGTAAATAACCCACAGGTGCTAGCCTATAAGTGGGTTATTTCCGTTTTTCGATGTAGGTTAGAAGCGACAGTACAAAAATACCGAACGCAATCACCTCACCCAACGAAATGTTCATGGCATCACCTCCTTTCGGAGAGAGCCACCCCACTCAAGGCGTGTTACACTTGCATATTATACCATACAAGCCATATTTATATATTTACTTATTTTAAATTTAATTATTATTTCATCTTCATTCTCTTACCTTAAATTGCAACTTTGGAGTCTTGCTTAGGATCACTGAATCTAATGGAACCCTAAACTGTCATCAAGGTACCCTACGCATTGTATGTAAACGATATACAGTCGCTTATCTCTTGTTCGGCTGCGGATTGCCGTATTTCTTAATGACTTGATAAATGGCTCTTGCTCCAAAATGAATGGCATCTACAGGCACACGCTCATCAGCAGCATGGATCAATTCAGAAAATTTCATATCATCTGGCAGTGGCATAGGTAAGAAACCGTACGTTTGAATACCTAATCTTGCGAAGTGTCTCGCATCCGTCCCTCCCGGCAGAAGCATAGGAACCGGCACAGCATGGGGATCCGCTTCTCTAAGAACGTCCGACAGCAGTCCGAACATCCCCATATCCGGGCTTGCCGGACAAGTATCATGCCGAATTAGCTCTAACGTTACATTACGATGTACGGAACGTTCGTGAAGCTCGTCTATGAGCTGTGTAGGCGTAAAACCGGGTAGCAGTCGTCCATCCAATTCCACCGTAATTTCACTGGGATGTACATTAATCTTCTCACCGCCGCGTACAACTGTAGCACTTACCGTATTGCGAAGCAGCGGCTGAAATAGTCTGCCTTTATCACCCATCAGTTTAAGACTTATATTGCTTAAACGTGGTCGAAGCAGTCCTCTCAGTAAAAATCTCGGCAGCATCGGCAATGCCGCCGCCATTGATTCAATCATATAGGTCGCCGCTGGGGTTGCATGAACAGGTAGCTTGACCGCATTCAGTGCTTGAAGCAGATCGCCAAGCTGCGCCATACAACCTCCGTTATGCCCAAGTGAACCATGCCCGCCTTCGCCTCTCAATGTAGCTCTAAGCCAGCAGATTTGTTTTTCGGCGACCATAATGGGGTAGAATTTCCGATCGCTTACCTGCAATGAGAATCCCCCGAACTCGCCAATGGCATATCGCACCCCTTTGAAGTAATGTGCATAATGATCTGCCAAATAGGAAGCTCCCCGATCACCACCAGCCTCTTCATCACATACGATGGCCAATATAATGTCACCCTGCAGCTCAGCTTTCTCCGCATGAATGCGGAGAAAAGCTGCGAGCATCATCGCCACGCCCCCTTTCATATCAAGACTGCCTCTTCCCCATACGCAACCGTCATGGATTTCACCCCCGAACGGGTCGCGGCTCCACGTTTGCTTCTCTACGCTAACTACATCAACATGACCATACATGAGAAGAGGGGGCGCGTCATCACGTCCTTTCAAACGAGCGATCAGATTAGGTCTGTCCACCACTTCAGCAACAATCGTCGTCTCGATTCCTGCCCGATGCAGTAGCTCCTGAATATATTGCACACAAGCCGCTTCGTTGCCTGGCGGGTTAGTTGTGTTGAAACGAATTAATTGCTGCAATATTTTTTCGGGTGATTCATATATCAGACTATCTTGGATTGTATCAATCACCGGTTCACCCTCCCTTCGCATCACTGGCACATATTCCATAACCGTTAGGAATTCATCGCGCCTATAAGTGCGTAATAACCTCTATCAGTGATCCCTTGCCGAACTTCTCCTGCAATCCATTATCCGCCAGCAATCGCTCCAGCCGACTGAGCTGCTCATGCTCCGGCACCAACTTCGTCTCCAGCACGGAAAGCAGCATGGTATAAGCCTGCTCTATATGCGTCCATGCCACTTGGCCGCCGGATTGCTGAAGCTGATACAGCATCGTCTGAACGTTGCGATAAGGCGTAACAACGCCTTGCGCATACGCCTCCGAGTCCCAATTCCTATTACGTGTGCATGTGGCGATCGCAATGCATTGAATGATGAAATCAAGCGAATAGTCTTGTTCGGTAACATTGCTTTCACTTAGCAACTGCTCCACATCCGGGCCATGGTCGAAAGCGAATACCTTCATGTCCGCGGTATTACGCGCTAGCTTTTTCAACACCGCCCGCGGCCCCATCTCAACAGCTTCCGACACTCCGTTCTCCCGCAAATATCGGAGTACCGCAGTCCATTGTACGGGAGCTGTCAACTGCTCAGTCAGAACCTTTGCAATTTCATCGGAGCTCACATACGGCTTGGCTGTCACACTGGATATGACGGGATACTGAAGTGGCGAAAACTTATGCTTGCTTAGTTCTTCCGCAAATTGCTCCGCTGCAGGCGCCATAAGCGGACTATGGAACGGAGCGCTCACTTCAAGCGGGATAACGACTCCTCCCCGCTCCGTCAACCGCTCCGCCGCCTCGCTTAATGCCCCCTTATGCCCGGAAATTACAATTTGATCCTCCGAATTGATGTTGGAAACAACAACAATCTCAGTTCCACCTTTATAAGTCGAGCTGACGGATGCACAGATGGCTGCAACCTCACTTACGTCCAGCTCGTTAACAGCGGCCATCGCTCCACCCCCAATAGCAGCAGCTTCCCGCATCAGCTCGCCCCGACGGTGAACAATACGAATTGCGCTTGCGAATGGGATACTACCTGCGCAGGTCAATGCAGTAATTTCTCCAAGACTGTGACCGGCCATATAATTCAGATCTATGCCAATCACTTCGGAATATACCCTGAACATAGCCATCCCGACAGCTAATAAAGCCGGCTGTGCATATTCCGTTCTCGTAAGCTCCTTCATGCTGCCCTCGAACATCAGCTTCGTGAGGTCGACATTCATCGCGTCATTCGCCTCTTGGAACGTCTCTTTCGCGAGTGGGTATTTCACGAATAAGTCCTTGCCCATACCGACATACTGTGAACCTTGGCCCGGAAACAATAAAGCCCGTTTAACCATCATCCTTCACACCCTTCTCCAAGATCGTTCATCATGATTTCGAGTGATTCTCCATATAGGGATAGCAAACCATCTGCACCCGTCTTGTCCCATGTATCAGTGTCGTATATACACGAAATTGTCAGCTCATGCTCAGTTGTCTCAAGCTGAAGCGCGAGGCCGATCAGCGACATGTATGTTTTCGCTGATCCCATATCGGTTGCTGAGAACCACGGTATAATTCCGCTGTCCGAAGCTCGGAATCCTGCAGCGGTCGCGAGCGAAGAGAAAGTATAATAAACGCTTCCCATCCGTTGTCGCTTCACTTCTGATATTATTTCGCCGAATTCCATGTAATGGGACATGTTCAACGTCACAGGCACAATACGATCCCCTTCGCCCCCTTTCACGAATACCGCGACGTCATCCGTCATCGCAATATCAGACAGCACGTACAAATAGAGGGCTAGCAATATATCAACAAAATCTACGTCAAGCCGTTCCGCGATACGTGTCAGTTCCTGAGTTGTCGTTTCCTCCAGCTTCATCTCATTGATACCAGTTGTACGGTCCGAGCTTGCGTCAAGATCGCTCGCTTTGCTCAAGAATTTCATACCCTTTATCATCGTTAATCCGTCCATTTCACCTTCTTCACCGACTGGGGCATCCAGTAATGCCGCCATGCCACGAAGGGTTGCATTCCCGAACAGATCAGCAACCGATACACGATCAGGATAGCGTTCTTCTAATCTATGGTGTAGGGCAACTAGCAGAATAGAGTTGCCTCCAACCTCGAAGAAGTTGTCGTTAGCATCCAAGTCTTCCCTCTGGAGTACTTCTTGCCAGAAGCATGCTACTTCAAGTTCCGTTTCTGATTCCAGCTGCCTAAACGATAAAGCAGATTCGAAGTTATCCGTCAGAATAGCCTCATCCCTTGGCTGAGACAATGCCTTTCGATCAACCTTGCCGTTAGCGTTCAGCGGCATGCTCGCCAGCCATACATATCGCTGCGGCACCATGTATTCCGGCAATCGGCTCGCCATGAAGCTACGCAGCTCCATTGATGGCAGCTCATACTCAGCCGCATAATACGCGCTTAGCCACTTACCGCCTCTCTGATCCTCTTCCAGCAGTGCTACGGATTCGGATACTTGTTCATGACGCGAGAGTATCAACTGAATTTCCTCCAACTCGACGCGATAACCACGTATCTTCACCTGAAAATCTCTCCGCCCTAGAAATTCGATGCTTCCGTCCGCCAGGAAACGTGCAAGGTCACCCGTCTTATACATCCGTCCCCCCGGAAAGAAAGGGTCCTTAACGAATTGTTCTGCTGTAAGTTCCTGCTTGCCCCAATAACCTTGGGCAAGCCTCGTACCGGCGATACATAGTTCTCCTGCAACGCCAGGAGGTTGAAGACGTCCGCTCTTATCCAGAATATACGTCCGCACACCAGCCAGAGGCTTGCCAATGCTAGGATGGTCATCCTCAATTCGCTGTACTGTCGACCATACCGTCGTTTCCGTTGGCCCATATACGTTATACACACGAAGCTGAGCATACGGCTTCAGTCGATCCCATAGGGTTGGAATGAACGGCTCTCCACCAATCATTAGATCCGTCAGATGACGCATACAGGACCGCTCTTCTCTACCGGAAAGCAACATTTGTAATCGAAGCGGAGTCGAAACCATCATCTGAACGTCATGCTTGACGATTAGCCGATCCAGCAGTTCCGGATCTCTGCGCTCGGATTGCGTCGCCAAAACAACCTTCATTCCATACAGCAACGGCATAATCAAATCATGGATCGACACATCAAAGGCAACGCTTGCTAACGCTACAATGGCTTTGCCTGGAACACATTTTACCTGTTCCGCCATTCCCTCTATGAAACGTATAGCACTTTCATGCTCGATCACTACGCCCTTGGGCTTGCCCGTCGAGCCGGAAGTATAAATGATATAAGCCAGATCTCCAGGCGAACTCATCTCTTCCAAATAAGTTGAATCCAATGTATCCACTATCGTTCCCTGTTCATCCTCATCATCTATACATATAATAGAACCCGTATAGGAGGACATTCGTGGCAGCAGATGACGCTGTGTCAACATCACCTGTGCTCCTGTATCCTCCAGCATGTAATCGATACGTGACGATGGATATTCCAAATCAATCGGTACATAAGCGCCCCCCGCTTTCCAGACGCCGATAATGCCGACCACAAGATCTATCGTCCTCTCCGACATTAAGCCAACTAGCACACCCGTGTGTACGCCATTTCTCCGCAGCCTTGAGGCGAGTACATTCGCTCGTTCGTTTAGCTCACGGTACGTGAAGGACTCCTGCCCGCATATAAGAACCGTCTCATCAGCATGTTGTTTTACCTGAGTCTCGAACCTGCCATGCAAAGTCCACCTTGATCTATACTGAGTCCCACCCATCCCTGAAGGATCAGTGTTCATTAATACATTCGTTACTAACTCCAAAGATTCTGTGTTCATTGTCGAATTCGGTATCGACCCTGAAGAGTCTGCACTTGTTGACGAAGTCAGCAAATCGTCTTGCAGTGAGCCGTCTACAACGCCGCAATGTGATAAGAGCAGCGCTTTAACTTCACCCGTATCCAGAAGTGCAACATCCTGCAGCCGAAAGTCCGCTTCTCGGACTAGCAGGCTCGCCATTTTCTGAACCTGAATCCCTAAACTTTTCACCATATTGGTGCTATAGGCATCCTCATTATATTGGATGGTAAGCTCAATCATTAAGTCCGAATGCTCCACGATCCGGAATAAAAAGAGCAATCCGAAATCATGCGTATATGACTGCCCATGTATATTTTCCAGTACAACCGCTGTGGCCTGCCTTAAGCAAAATTCGCTTGTTGAGTGAGGAACGGAATAGTCAGATTCAAGCGCATCACCTTCCTCCAAATGCTCACAATTGTAAACATCATGCAGCTTCGCTTCGTTCGTTTTGTTCTCCATTTGCTCCAGCAGAGATCGAAGTGAATCATTTTCACTTACAGCTACACACAGTTGAACCCATTCATGACCGTTAGAGCGGCCCTCGCCTACACTCGGAATACCAACAATCAACGTATCATCTTGCGTATATTTATAGAGCAGTATAACTACAGCAGTCAGCAATGTCATATACAATCGATCAATCGAACCGGCAGCTTGCCTAAGCAGATGACCCGTAAGCTCATCATCTAACCTTATTTGATGCTCCAATATACGATAATGCTCATTCCCACCTCCACGATCAGAAGGGAATCCTCGTGCTTCATTCCACAAGCCTTGTATACTCCGAATCGTCTCCTCGGTAGGCTCAATAACCATATCCATTCCCCTCGAACCTCCTATTGTTTTTGCAAGATTCTATTCTCAGCCGACATCCTCAGAAGTGTATCGTTGATCAGAGAGACAACCTCATGTTCCTGTTCGTGAATAAAGAAATGACTTCCCTTGAATTGTACAATATCACAGGTCTGCGTCGTATGCGATTGCCATTCCGCAACATCACCGCATAAGCTTGTATCCCCAATGCCGTTCATAACGATCAGCTTCAGTGGAAGCGGCGCTTGTGGCTTATGTTCATACGTACCAATCAGCTTGAAATCTGCCCGTAATATCGGCACAAATAAATTCCGCAGTTCTTTGTCCTGGAATAGTTCCTGTGGCGTTCCTCCTAGACTCTGCACTTCCGCTATGAATGCTTCATCCGGCAATTGAAATGTCGTTCGGTCGGCATCTACACAATGCGGCGCCGCCCTTCCAGACATGAAAGCTGCAAACGGGAGCGGAAGATCTTCTGCGTGGATAAGATGGATAAGCTCATATGCAAGTAAGCTCCCCATACTATGACCGAATATGGCGTACTGCTCACACGTATATTCACGGACTTGACGAAGCAAATCTTTGGCTGCTTCACGTACATCCTCGTAGAGCTGCTCGCTCATCCTGCTCCCTCTCCCAGCCATTTCAACAGGGATTAACGAAATGGATGAATGTATTCCCTTAGACCATTTTTTGTAAACTTGAGCTGAACCTCCTGCATAGGGCAGACAGAGCAACGGTATACGATTCATTGTTGGCACCTTTCGTAGGTAGCTGTTCATTATAATTATGCTCCATCGGCGAGCATTCTCCAGAACACTCTCTCCTTGGACAAGAGCCCTTCGGCAAGTCCAATCTCTCTGCTGCGATCGAATTTATGAGTCACAAACGCTTGCTTTACCTCGTTCCATCCGTCACGGATAACCTCTATTTGTTCTGATAGAGCTTCGCATAGCTTCTCATCCAGAAGCTTTTGCTCTTGCATAGTGCGAATAAGCGCCGCGTTGGCTGTATGCCGATTGCAAATAATATTGATGCCAATTAGCGCATACGTAATATGAGAACTGTATTTATCCGGCCTTGTATCTACGTTCCACATGCCTTCCATCGAGAAGTCTTTCAGCTCTCGTGCCAACCTTTCAGCATTCTCCACGACCTCAGATAGCTTCAGTTCATATGGCTCTATACTTGGGTGCAAATTATATATGTAATATGCAGGACCCGTATAATTTTTGTTCACGTTATATTCGGAGTTATTAAATGCTTTCTTAAGCCGTTCTTCCGGCACCTCATGTTCGCTGTAGCCAGCAAGCGTATCATCTATAACATAGAAAGACGAACGCTCATCGTCATAACCATTGAACAATGAATAATGATACCAATGGAATTTTTTCCACGCCATGCTGTCAGGCAACCAGTAGTATAAATCGACATTCAGACTCAAATTACGCCCACCGCGCAGTACCTCTTTTATGTTGTCCGTAAAAGTTTCCTTATTGCTAAAGTGTCCTGGCTCTATCAACCGAATAACTCCGGTTAACGGGAACTTTGTCCAATCATCCAAATAATATAAGCTATCAATGGTCGGATAGCGAAACTCGACATCTGTGGCTGCTGTCCAAGGAAAATAGCGATAAATATTCAAATATGCGGCATATCGGTAGCTTGGATGTGCGGATGCAGCAATCGAGAACGCTTGATTCAGCATACAGTTCATCCAAAACTCATTAAATGGCTTTCTCTCCAGCGTGAATTTCATCCGATTAAATCCTCCTTATATTGGGGCTTGCCTTATAAGTGCAATATTTCCCGAGGGACGACACATACGCCGTCCCATCGGAATTCTACACCTCTTAAGCCATCCCTTCTGCCAGCTTGAGCTCACCAATCGTACGTTCTGTACCTTCGGTGGCTGTCATCTCCCGAACAATATCACAGTAATGATGTGCCATTCTCGCAATTGTTTCTTCATGGAACAACGCCGTCGCGTACTCCAGACTGAACACTATCTCTTCTCCGCTCTCCACTGCCTCTAGGGTCAAATCAAACTTGCTGACACCTTGCTCAAACGGCTGAGATTCGAAGGTTAACTCCCCTGACTGAAGCACTGAACGCTCCATATTTTGCAAGATAAACATCGTATCGAACAGCGGGTTACGGCTCTGATCTTGCTCAATCCCCAAATGCTCCACTAGATCCTCGAATGGATACTCCTGATGTTCCAGTGCAAGCAGCACATCACCGTGCAGCTCTTTAATGTAACTACCCACCGTACGTCCCGATTGTGGTCGGATGCGAATCGCCACCGTATTGATAAACATGCCGATCAATCCTTCCACATCCACATGACCTCGTCCCGCAACTGGCGTGCCTATCACAATGTCCTCTTGCCCGCTGTACTTGCCGAGCAGCGCCGCATAGGCACTCAGTAGCACGGTATAGAGCGTCGTACCTTGCTCTCTGGCTAAACGATATGCTTGCTTCGTAAGCTCCGCGTCGAGCTTGAACACGTACCTTTGCCCCTCATAGCTCTGCATCACTGGGCGCGACTTATCATTCGACAGCTCTAGCACAGGCAGCTCGCCCGAGAATGTCTCCAGCCAGTACCGTTCATGTGCCTCATACGCTTCCCCGCTCAGACGCTTCTCCTGCCAAACACTGTAATCCCGATATTGCACTCGCAGCTCTGGCAGCTCATGGCCACTATATAGTGCGGTCAACTCCTTCAGAAGCATGCTCACAGATATACCATCTGTCACGATATGATGCATATCCAGCAACAGCAGGTGATGCTCTTCCTCCAATGGAACAAGTCCTGCCCGTAGCAACGGACCGCTTCCGAGATCAAAAGGTCGTATGAACCTTGCCATTAATCGGGTGATTATCTCATCCATCCCTGATTCGGGCAGCAAGCGTTTAGCTGTCATTCGCGCCCAAGCATTTCCTTCCAGCTTGAACACCGATGTAGGGTGAACATCTTGCTGGATTGCCACCGCAGGGTGAACGCGTTGCCTGAACTCACCATCTACATAGTGAAACGTCGTCCGCAAGCTTTCATGTCTAGCAATTAAAGCGGCGAACGCCCTCTCCAGTCTTACGACTTCCAGCTTGCCTCGAATCTGTAGTGCAAACGGTACATGATACATCGTTGCTTCGCCAGAGATGAGCTGAAGCACATATTGCCTTCTCTGCGCACGCGACATTCGGTAATGCTCCTGATCCTCTTGACGCTGGATCGCCTGATGCTTCTGTACACGCCCCCCATCTATAACACTTGCGAGTGATTCCAGCGTCGGATTCAAGAACAGCGCTCTCAGCGGTACATTCACGCCGAATTGCTCTTGTAGATGACTAACCAGCGCCGCCGCCTTGAGCGAATGCCCCCCGAGCTCGAAGAAGCTGTCCGTCGCTCCAATATTGTCTGTTTGCAGTAGCTCCTGCCATAGCACGGCCAATCTGCGCTCTGTCTCAGTTCTTGGCGCCGTATATTGGCGCTCGCTCCGCTCGGCTGGTTGCGGCTTCGGTAGCGCCTTACGATCCACCTTACCTGTCGGCGTCAGTGGGATGGATTCCAGCGTCATTACATAAGCTGGAATCATGTACGCGGGTAGCCTGCCGCCTAAATAACCACGAAGTGTAGATGCTGCGTTTGACGATGGTCCTGCGCTGCTTTCTTGTGCCATACTTCTTCCGCCATGTTCATTACTTGATTCAGTTCCGTCATGTTCGCTCGCTGCTTGAACAGAATAATATGAACCCTCTGCTGCGCTCTCACCTACTTCCGCATCCATGACGACATACGCGCAGAGTGCATGCTCACCATCCGCTTCTTTAAACGCCATAACGACAACTTCCTTCACTTGCTCATGCCTCAGGAACTGTTGCTCCACTTCGCCAATTTCAATTCGGTGTCCACGTATTTTCACTTGATGATCCCGGCGGCCTGCATATACAAATTCGCCATTCGCTAGTCTCCGGCCCAGATCACCTGTCCGGTACATTCGCTCGCCCGCACGGAACGGATTCGGGATGAAAACTCCCTCGTTCCATTCGGGATGACTGAGATAGCCGCGTCCTACCCCTGCCCCGCCGATGTACAGCTCGCCAACAATGCCTATCGGTTGCGGTTGCAGTTCGGCATTCAATACAACCATCCCTGCACCAGCAATGGGTGTACCAATCGTTATCGTTTCCCCATGTGTCACTTCGCGCACCGATGTCCACACCGTCGTCTCCGTTGGGCCATACAGATTGAAGATTCGCGCCTGCGTTACTGCGCGCAGTCGATCCAGAAGATCCGTCGTTAACGGCTCTGCTCCAATCATGACTACGCTTAGCGATTTCAGACTGTCGGTCTGCCCTACCTGCGCCATCCACCACTTAAACCGCGATGGTGTAATTTGGAGGACATCTACCTCGTACTTATCCATAAGCTCCTGCAACAAATACGCGTCGTTGCGCTCCTCTTCATTCGCCAGCACGATCCGCATGCCCAGCGTCAGCGGCAGCAGACTCTCCACAATAAAGATGTCGAACGATACAGTCGCCATAGCCAGCATACCTTGACCTTCCACCAATGGAAGACGCTCCCGGAATCCCTTCACGAAGCTCGCCAGTCCCTGATGCTCAATCATTGCACCCTTGGGTCTT